>DDWS01000057.1 GCA_002347685.1 Syntrophaceae bacterium UBA2280 | reverse complement strand
GACCGAAGTCCCTTTCGCGTTCGACTTGCATGTGTTAAGCACGCCGCCAGCGTCCGTTCTGAGCCAGGATCAAACTCTCCAGTTTTAATCCTGTAAAGGAAGATTTCTCTTCCTTATAAACTCGCGTGATACTTCAATAAATTTATAGGACCCACAAATTCATTTTCCCACTATTCAATTTCCAAAGAGCCTTTGAAACGAGCATCAACATATAAATCAGTTCGATTTTTCTGTCAAGCTAAATTTTCAAATTTTTTAAATTTCGTCAGTACCCTGAAATCATCTGAAATGAAGAGTCATACTATCGGTAAACTTGTTGAAAACTTCAACCCACCATCAAGCACATCTCTGACGAACAGAAGATGGCTTCTACTCCCTCTTCCTGAAACTGTCAAGAAATAATTTCACTTATTTGCGGTTATTTTTTCCAGCAGCACAAACAAACATAAATCAAATACTTAGAGAATCAATATTCCGGGGCGCCTGTCGGGAGAAGCCCGAAAAATAACAGAGCCCGGACGACAGGAATCCTTTCCAGACCCATACCACCAGATGATCTGCGCTTGCGGCCCGCCTGCAAATTTCTATTTGTCTTAAAACCGGATTCGCAGTAAAGGACGAATCATGAAAAACAACGAAGGCATGATGCTGGCCGTCAAGGTCAGCCTGATTTGCAACATTGTGCTTTTCACGATCAAGGCCGTTACGCTCGTGATCGTGCATTCACTGGCCGTGGCGGCGGACCTGGGAATCTCGGCCATCGCCCTTTGCGTGTCCGGCATTCTTTATTACGCGATCAAAATGTCGGATAAGCCGGCGGACCCTTTCCATAATTACGGATACGGCAAAATTGAAAACGTGACCGAGGCCATTGAGGGCATTGTGTTAATCGGCCTGGCGCTGGCCATGTCCGTCCAGGCCATGATGCACCTGGTCCGGCCCGGAGAAATACATTCTCCGGCCATCGGCATGATCGGCAGTTTCCTGGGGGTTATCATCAATTTCTGGGGTGCGGGCTTTATTATGAAACTCGCGAACCAATCTGCCTCGCCCGCGCTGAAGGCCGAAGGCCTTCACTTCCGCCTGGAAGGATATATCTCGCTCACCATTACCCTGTCCTTTGCCGTGGTGCTGTTTCTGCAATACACGGGCTTTCTTGCCCTGTCGCGGTATGTCGACCCGATCGCGACGCTGATCGTGAGCGCGGCCATTACAATCCCTTCCGTCCGCCTGCTCAAGGAAGCCTACATGAAACTGCTGGACGCCTCCATCGGAGAGGAAAGCCAGATGGACGTCGTCAAGGCGCTGGCTCACCACTTTGAACGGTACTGCGACTTTAAACAGATTCGAACGAGATCTGCGGGGCGAAAACAGTTTGTGGATATTCACCTGGTCATGCCGGAACACGTCTCCGTCAGACACGCTCATCAGATCACCAGCGCGTTGAAGCAAGACATCACCGAGACGATTTCCGAAAGCGAGGTAACGGTGCATGTCGAACCCTGCGACCGTAACTGCGCCTATGTCAAAAACAATCAACCCTGCCCCTACGCCGATCATTCATAACAGGTGCGTTGTCCGCAGCAAGTCCGGTGCGCTCCCGGTGACCCTTCTCTGTCAGCCATGGGCCGGTTATTCTTGAAGCCTTCCAGGCAGCTAATCGGCGATATCCGGTTTCCCGGCCCTTTCATCCTTTATACCTGACCACCATCATGGTGATATCATCGGCCTGGGGTGCATTGCCGGCAAAGTCTTCGATGCGCTCCAGCACCCCTTCGATGATGGATTTCAAATCCTTATCCTTCAATTCCATGAGCGCCTGTACGAGCCTCTCTTCTTCGAACAGTTCACAGTGCACATCGGCAGCTTCGGTCACCCCGTCCGTGTAGAGAAACAGACAGTCGTTTTTCTTGAGCATCTCCGTCCGGAAACGATACACAAAATCATCCACCACACCCAGCGCCATTCCGTTTTCCGCCGGCAGAGGATTCACCCTTTCACCCGCGCGAAGAAGATAGGGGGACGGATGACCCGCGCTGCAATACGTAAGCTCACCGGTGCGGACATTCAGTATGCCTAAAAACAGGGTGACAAACATCATGGACGGGTTATCCAGCGCAAGGTCTTCGTTGACGCGCGCCAGAATGGTTTCGGTCGGCAGGCCTTGCTGGGCTTTGGTTTTAAGCAGTATTTTGGTGATCGCCATGTGCAGGGCGGCAGGCACGCCTTTACCGGAAACATCGCCGACGGTAAAACAGAAATGATCGTCGTCCAGGAAAAAGAAATCATACAGGTCGCCGCCCACCTCACGCGCGGGTTTCAGCATCGCGAAGACGTCCATCTCCTCTCTCTGGGGGAAAGGCGGAAAAGTCCGGGGCAACATGTCCATCTGGATATCGTGCGCAATTTTCAGCTCGCTTTCGATCTTTTCTTTCGCGGCTGTGGTCTCCGTCAAATCGCTGATGTACGTCTGAAGCGATTCACGCATAGCGGCAAAAGATGCGGCCAGGCGGCCCACCTCGTCGTGACGCCGGACCGCCGGAATCTGCGCGTTGAGACCACCTCCGGCCATGGTCTGCGTAGCCGCAGTGAGCAGCCTCAAAGGATGGATGATGGAGCGGGCAATCCAGATGATGACGCAAAACAAAACGACCAGCCCGAAGGCGCCAAAGAACAGCGTCAAACGGTGAAGCCGGGAGACATCGGCCATCAGTTCACCGCGCGGGAAAACCAGCCCCAGAGACCAGCCGGTGGTGGAAAGCGGCGCAAAAGCCAGCCAGCAGGGTTCCCCGCCGTCCAGCACATCGCGCGACTCGACAAAGCCCGCCTCGCCGCGGGTCATCCGTGAACCGATGTCGCGCAGGCTCGAATCACTCCGTTCATCCGCCAGATCAAAAATGGTTTGATTCATCATCAGCGAGGTGTCCGGATGCGTAACCAGCGTTCCTTTCTGCGAGATTAAAAAAGCGTAGCCGGTCTCGCCGATCCGGATGTCCGACACGAGTTTCTGCAGCCAGGCAAGCGAGATATCCACCGTGACAATGCCGGAAATTTCCCTTCTCTTGCCGACGCTCCGATAAAAAGGCACGGAATACGTGGACATGACAATATTGCCCGCGCCTTCATCGAAATAGGGCTCCACCCAGACCGGAGACAGGCTTTCTCGAGGCAGCCGATACCAGTCCCAGGAAAAATAATCATAGGCAATCCTCGTGGAGGCGATGCCCCCGTTTTCTTTGTAAACATACGGAGAAAAATGACGGACGTTCCGGGCCCGGAAATAAGGTTCAAAAGCCACAGCCATACCATAGATCTCGGGATTGCGCGCCAGGATCGCCTTCATCAGCCCGAAGAGCTTCTTTTCCTCCTGAAACGGCAAATCGGAAAGCACGACGGAGAGATTTTCCGGAATTTTCTGCGTGGCGGCCAGAACCGTGTCAATACGCGCCGCGGTGCCCCGCGCCTGCTCACCCGCCTGCTTTTCGATTTTCTTCACGATCAGGTCGCGTGACAGCATGTAATAATAGCCGAAAACCAGCGTGAAAATCCCGATGACGGAAAGCAAAATCCAGAAGCTCAGCCGAAAAGCGATGCCCCGGCCCGGACGGACAGGATCGCCTCCCGGGCAAGTGTCGCGCCTGTCATTGAACATATTCAAAACCATCGAACCCCTTTTTTTATTTGCCGCGTTTTCCTAAGCGACGCGGTCAACGGTTTGCAAACGTCAGCGTCAGGATGTTGGTGTTTCCTTCCCGCCGGTAAGCCACCGCATCGGCCATCCTGCGGATGAGGAGCACCCCCATACCGCCGACCCGGCGTTCGTCAAGACCGGCTTTGACGTCCGGCTCAATCCGTTCGAGCGGATTGAACGAAACGCCTGCATCGCGGATTTCAAAGGTGAGCGACGATCCATCGGGGTCAAAACAACGCACTTCGACCTCTCCTGATGCATCCTTGTAGGCATGCGAAAACACGTTGACCAGCACCTCTTCTGCAACCAGTTCGATGCGGTTTTGCGTGTCTTTGGAGAATCCATTTTTTTTCGCCAGATTCGCAAGGAATGCCAGGAGTTCATGCAGGCTGTCTATCCGGGCGGACATTTTTTTGATCAGCATAGAGGATTCCGTCGGCTAAGACGTCAGCGGATGGCGTCTTTGGCCGCTCCCAGGGTATCGTACGCGGGGATCAGGGTAATAAAGCCGGAAATGGTAAAAACCTCTTTCACATTTGGTCGAAGCCCGGCCATACACAGTTTCCCGTCGCGCGTTTTCATCTTTTTCGCGCTGGTGAGAAACACCCGCAGGCCCGCGCTGCTGACGTAATCGAGGCCTTCGAGATTAAAAATCAGCCTTGTGCCCGGCTGCTCAAACCACAGGCCGATCCGGTCTTCCAGTTGCGGGGCGGATACGGCGTCGAGTCTGCCGCGGAGGACAAAAACCGATATTTCTGAATCCTGCGTCACTTCGATGTCCATGAAACGGCTCCTTATTGATATGACGTAATGATCAAACGCCTTCTTGCGGGGCCAGTATAGAAACAACTAACAGGACTGTCAATTGGTTATTCATGCCACCGGCAAAAAACACATCGTCGCAGAGCAACCCGATATGTTAAAGGATGGCCTAACAGCCTAATGATGAAACAGCCTCAGTCCGCAAAAGGCCATGACGATGCCGTATTTGTTGCAGGTGTCGATCACCTGCTGATTATGGGCGATTTGCAGGCTTACCATCAGTGTCAAGATAGATGCATAAAAAGATCCCGGTGCCACTTATCGGCTCGGCGCGGTGTGTTATGCCCGCCGGGATAAAAATCAGTGAGGGCGAAACGATTTTTTCCTCTTTCCCGTCCAACTCCAGTTTATATTCCAGAGATGAACTTTCTGACAGGAACATATTAATCTCATCAAAATCGTGTTGATGCGGCTGTGAATAAATCCATTCTCCTTTCCTATAAACATAAGAATCATCTATGATGTGCGATGCAATGTGAAATGACTTTCCATTTATGTCATCCTTATCCAGAAATGAATGCCTCAGGATTCCCTGAATGCCTGATAATGCGTCGGTATAGAACGTGCTCTCAACGCCCCTGAATATTTTTACGCCCATGACTGCCCTCTTTTTTATAAAGTTGAGAAACGGTAAAGTTTTCAGCTGCTGCTATCGAAGTTCACCAGCACTTTGCAGTTTTCCTCCAGAAGCTTTTCCGGGGAACTTAAAAAATCACAAACCTCTTGCGGACCACTGACAATGGCGGTGACAGCATCACCCAGGGATATCCTTCCATGGCGGCATAAAGTCAGAATTCTGGCAAACGCTCCGCCGAGATGACCTCTCGACCCTATTATAGAAACCGCATGGGTGATCATATGGTCCACCGCATCCAAGGACAAAGATTGACCGCTCCTGCCAAGAACAGCGACGCGTCCGTTGGCTTTTAATCTACTAAATACCCTGTTGATGTTGTTCATGTTTCCAGATGCCTCGACCACCACGTCAATTGCGGGTGGGCCATGATTAAAAAATTCATCGACATCATAGATTTCGTCACTCCATGTTTCGGCCAGCTTTCGCCGGAACGAAACAGGCTCAATCATGTGAACCTGTGAGGCGCCGAAAATAAGCTTGCTGAGCATAGCGGCAAACAGGCCGATGGGACCGGCGCCAAAAACAGCAACGACATCGCCGGCTGTCAGACGCGTGTTCTGACAGGCTACATAGGCAACACCCGCCGGCTCCACACAGGCCGCCGCCCGTCGTCCTTCTTCGCTTTCCGCCAGATCACTGACATCGTGAGTCAGCATGGACGGAACGTCAACAACACTCCCGAAAAGTCCATCTTTTTCCAATCCCAGCAAAAGAGCGTGACGGCATTGATTAAAATCGCCTCTTCTGCACTCATCGCAGTAATGACACACAATAATGGACTCAAATGTGACGCAAGCACCGGGATGCACGTGGCGTACACGGGAACCCACCTCAAGAACCCTGCCGATTCCCTCGTGGCCGATCACCCGACCCGCGTCGCTGATTTGCGCCGGAGCAGAACACCGGATATAACCGGTCTCCGGATGCGTGGTCACGAGATGCACATCCGTACCGCACACCCCCGCATAAAGCATCTTGACCCGGATTTCATCCGGAGGAAGCGCCGGTAAGGTTCTGTCCTCCACCAGTATCCGGGGATGTTTGTATCTCTGGTGAGGTCCCGGCCGGACAATTCCCTTGACGGGATCTTCATCGACGTGAACTACAACGACTCTGGATTTCACAATATATGCTCTCCATCATTTAAAGTCCGAACACCATCAGCGTTTGCGGTGTCGGCGGAAGCGCTCTGGATTCCACGAGGACCAGTCCGGCCTCTTTGGCCATTGCTTCATAATCTTCGCAGGTGTACGCATCGCCTTGGGGCGTGGTGGCCAGCATGATGAAAGCAAAGGCTGCCTGCTCCGGCGGTGATACGCGGTCCGGATTGGGCATCATGTCAATCACAAACAAGGAACCGTCGGGATTCAACGACTTCTTCGCCCTGCCCAACAATTGAACGCAACCCGGCCGGTCAAAGTGATGAAGAATATTGGGCAGAAGGATCAAATCATAGTTTTCACCCCAGTCGATCTCAAACGCGTTGCCGATGATCGTTCGATACCGGTCGGCCACCCCCGCCGAAGCGGCATTTCTTTTTGCCACATCCAGAACGGAGGCCCAATCCATGGCCGTCACCACCGCCTCCTGCACGGCAGCGGCCGCTTCAATGCCATACAGTCCGTGGCCCGCTGCGACATCCAGTATTCTGCGGGGGTTCATGGCTCTTCTGACGATATACGCCGCGGTTCTTTTGGCCGTAACCGATGCGAAAGGGACCATAGCCTGAGCAAACCTGACCCAGACGGGATTATCCGGCGACACGTTGGCCATACCAGCAGCGCCGCCTGTCCGCACATAAGCCGAAGGATCATTCATGACCCGGGAGACAATCTCCGGCGCTGCATAGAAGTCAATGATATCGGCCAGACAGTAAGGGGATTTCCGGTCCAGGAGCCTTTTGGCATCCGCTGACAGAAAATAAATATTCGACTCTTTTTGCAGAAGCCCGATGACGCACAGGAAATCGCAAAGGATGCGGACACCGCGCGGTGATGCGTCTGATTGTTTAGCGATATCGTCGGCGCTCAAGGATTGATCGCCGATTGTTGTGAAAATATCCAATCGAATTGCGGCCTGCAGAGCCGCCGTCTTTTGATAAGAAAGGCACAGATCATAGACCGGGTTGCTGGAAAGGTTGTTGATCATCCGGCACCGCCTGCGCCATTTTTCAGCGTCGCATCATTGAGTCGGTTTTGCTGCCAGCGAAAGGTCACACCCGGCAGCAGCCCCGGCCAGCGATCCATGTACATTTCGGCGTAGCCGCGGAGGATGTCATCCACACCTTCCTTTCTCGGCTGGTCCAGACAGGGTATCAATGGCTCGAGAAACTCCACCTCAATTCTTCCGTCTGTATACAGATAGGGAAACACGGGAACCAGCGGCGCGCCCGTTTGCATGGCCAGTTCCGCGGCGCCTGCACGAAACGGGAAACGCCTCCCGTATCTCACCGGCGCGACTTTTTCCTTCCCGGTCATGCCGTCGCCGGCCACCCAGACCGCTCCGCCTCTGGACAGGACATCACGACACTCCGCAAAGCGCTGCGTCATGAAAATCATCCTGGCCACGCCGGTAGGAAGACAGGCCAATCCCAGATAAATATTTTCGTCAAATAAAGCAGCCGCAATTTGTTCGTGCATTGACGGAAACAGCGCCCGGGTATGAGGAATCACCAGAATAACGCCTCGCTTCGCAGCCGCAGCCCGAAGCACATGATCCACCCCCTTCAGGGTGACCCACCGCTCAAACGTACCCGGCTGGGCCATAAAAAATTCCCGAACAGCAAACCAGGTATTGGCCATCAGATTCCGGGTCATCAGGCCGACGGCGTCATCCGTCTGACCGGTCAGCAATAGCCATTGTTCAAATATTCTAATTTTTTTCCGCAGCAAAATATGAAAGCGAACTGTCGGCAGAGATATCCAGAATTTTTGAAAGCTTAAGAACGTTTCATAGGACGGAACCACCGGTGCCAGCGCCGGTGACCTGGCAATAATGGACGATTTTATTTTATGCAGCATGTCTTTAATCCGCCAGATCATAGACTCGGAGGAGGAAAACCCGGGCAGAGTCACCCGGGTTTGTGTCTCACCGACGGTCTGCGTTTTATTGTCATGCCCCCGGGTTTCAGGCAATAAATCTTGAGAGTCTCTCTCATAGTCGACCATCATTTTTTTGAGCAGTTGCCGGATGGTTCCCGTTTCAAACACAATGGATGGTTCCAGGGATCGGCCCGTCAGGTCCTCCAGCTCAAACACCACTTCCGCTGCGAGCAATGAATCTCCGCCGCATTCAAAAAAGTCGTCGTCCACCGTCAGGTCTTCTATTTTCAGCGCGCGCCGCCAGATCTCCAGAGCCTTTTCTTCCAGCGCAGCCCCATCCAATTTTTTTCGTAATGGATCGCTCATGCGTATCGTTCCCGTAATTTTCTTCGCAAGGCCTTACCGCCCAGACCCTTTGGAATGCTTTCCAGAGCATGAATCCGTCTGGGTATTTTATTCCAAGATATAGAGTCACTCATGAACCGCCGGAATTCAGCGATATCCAGCATCGCTCCCGGCCGCAGGACCAGGGCAAGCCCCACGTCCTCGCCCAGACGCGGATGCGGCAGAGCAAAAGCCACAGCCTCCTCTACCGCGGGGTGCTTCATAATGGCGGCTTCAACCTCGAACGGCGAGATTTTTTCACCCCCGCGGTTGATGAGCTCCTTGATTCTCCCGTGAAGCGTCAAGAAGCCCTCTTCGTCAAAACTCCCGATGTCTCCGGTCCTGAACCATCCATCGACGAATGCCGACTGATCCAACCGATGACCATTGAGGTACCCTGTCGTGACATTTGCGCCCCGAACCCAGATTTCGCCTCTCTGTCCGGAAGGCAAACCTTTCCCATCAGGCGTGGCGATCATCATCGTATCGGCAGGTGGAATCCCGACCGTTCCGGGTTTGAATGGCCCCGGAGGCGGCAGGTTGGTGGTAATCTGACTGGCTTCGGTCATACCGTAATGCTCCAGGACAGGAATCCCCAGAGCCTGCTCGAGACATGATCGCACACTTTCCGGCAGCGGCGCCCCGCCGGAGCCGGCCAGTCTGAGTCGATGTGTAAGCCCTGATGAGGATGCGGACAGCTTTTCAGAAATGGCCAGATGGATAGTCGGGGACGTTGAATACCATGTCGGGTTCAACGCCTCAAACCATTCAGATAAGTTCAAATCCGTCAGTCTCGAGGGGAAAGCCACGCTGCCGCCGGAAAGGAGCGGGGCCAGAATGGTAAACGTCAGACCGTGACTGTAATAAGGGGGCGCAATGCTCAGGCAACGGTCTTTCTTATCGAGACCAAACCACGACGCCGCCTGTTTCGCAGCGGCCAGCAAACCGGCGTGCGTGCATGGAACGAACTTTGGCTCTGCTGAAGTTCCGGAGGTTTGAAAGATAACGGCCACATGATCCATTGGAACATCATCAAGTCTGATTTTACTTTGAATTTTCGGGGCGGACATTGAAAATAAAAGATCGCGATGCTCTTTTTGCGCAAATTCGATCATCGCGATCCCCTGCTCTTTGGCTAGGGTTCCGCATACAGTCTGTTCACCGGCAAGGACCAAAACCGCATCGACATCCAGCAGCTTGAGCCGCAACGCGATTTCCGCCGGCGCCAGATTCGGGTCCAGGGGCACCGCCGCCGAAAAACACGCAACAGCGACGATGGCCAATGCGGCGGGCGCGGTGTCCTTTACGGCAATCGCGATTCGGGCGGAATCTCCCAGTCCTGATTTACCCAGTATATAGGCAACGTGGTCAATCTGCCAGGCCAATTGTGAATACGTAAGTGGATTATATTTTGACGATACGACGGCAACAGCCGCCGGGTCTGCATGCGCAAGATCCTTGATGACCTGCCCGATTCTGCAGTTTTGCGAACAACCCTGCAAGCTGTTTTTCATTATATTTTCCAGTGTGTCATTCATAATCATAACGCTCAATGGGCCGGAAGATGCCGCACGTCAAACCGGCATATCCCCTTTAAGGACGTGTCCTTCGGCAGGCACACCCCCCTGACAGACTCTTGTCTAGTGATGAAACAGCCTCAGGCCGCAAAAGGCCATGACCATACCGTATTTGTTGCAGGTATCGATCACCTGCTGGTCACGGATGGAACCACCCGCCTCGACGATGGCGGAAACCCCGCTGCGGTGCGCACGCTCAATGTTGTCGCCGAAGGGGAAAAACGCGTCGCTGCCCAGACAAACGCCTGTGACTTTGCTGAGCCATGCCTTCTTTTCGTCTGCCGTCAAAGGCTCGGGCTGACGGGTAAACGTTTCAGTCCATACGTTATCGCCGATGACATCCTCGGGGGTATCCCCCAGGTAAACATCGACGGCGTTGTCGCGGTTGGGCTTGACCACATCGGCGCGGAATGGAAGGTCCAGCACTTTGGGCATATGCCTCAACTGCCACAGATCGGCCTTCTGACCGGCAAGCCTTGTGCAGTGAATGCGGCTTTGCTGGCCCGCACCCACGCCGATAACCTGTCCGTCCTGCACATAGCACACGCTGTTGGACTGCGTGTATTTGAGCGTTATGAGCGCGACAATCAGATCGCGCTTCTGGGCGTCGGAAAGTGTCTTGTTTTCCGTTACGATGTTTTCCAGCATCCGGGCGTCGATTTTCAAATCGTTTCGGCCCTGCTCGAAGGTGATGCCGTAAACCTGTTTATGCTCCAGGGAAACGGGCATGTAATCGGGGGCGATCTGCACCACGTTGTAGTTACCGCCCTTTTTGGATTTTAAAATCTCCAGCGCTTCCGGTTCATAACCGGGGGCAATGATACCGTCGGTGACTTCATTTTTAATAATCTTTGCCGTGGGCACATCGCACACGTCGGAAAGTGCGATCCAGTCGCCGAAACTGCTCATGCGGTCAGCGCCACGAGCGCGCGCGTAGGCGCAGGCCAAAGGTGAAAGCTGCATGGCCGGATCGATGTGATACATCTTGCGCAAAACGTCGTCCAGCGGAAAACCCAGAGCGGCCCCGGCAGGGGAAACATGTTTAAACGAGGCCGCGGCGACCATGCCGGTATTTTCTTTGAGTTCTTTCACCAGTTGCCAGCTGTTGAAAGCATCCAGAAAATTGATGTATCCGGGCTTTCCGTTTAAGACAACCACCGGCAGAGAGCTGCCGTCCGCCATAAAAATCCGGGCGGGCTTCTGATTGGGGTTGCAGCCGTATTTCAGCTCGAGTTCGTTCATTGCTTATTCCTCCACCGTTTTGTATTTGTTGATGATGACGTCTTCGTAGTCCTGCGTTTTCAAATCGATGGCGCGCACAAACAGGCTCACCTTGTTGTCCTCGTTTAAGGCCTCCCAAAGTTTCCCCGCGTATTCGCTGGGGTCCTCTTCGTCGATGGCGACGCGGATCGGTTCGCCCGCAAAGCTGGGAATCGGGTTACCGTTGCACTTGTAGGTGCTGATGAAGTGTCCCTCACCCGCCAGCGGCTGCGGATAATCGAAGGTAAAGCGCTGTACGCTCTGCTCATTGCCACAGTCGCTTTTCAAAATACTGAGTTTACAGGCGCCTGTGCCCATGTCCACCAAACCGGAAATACGGGGCGTCCAGTTGGGGCCGTCGTCCTCAAAAGTGCGGGTATTGAGCGCCGCTTCAAAGGGATAGACCGGGTTATCGTTGCTGGACATAAAATCGTAGATGGTGTTCGTCTGGTCGCCGTTGGTCACAATCGTTGTTTTGCCGAAAGTCAGAACGGGGTTGTAAATAATCAGGTGCGGGTCCGTCATTTTGGACGGATCGGCAGCCAGGGTGCGGATGCCACCGTCAATGGGATCGAACACGCGGTTGCGGCTGTTGACGCTGCGGCCCATGATAAAGTAGGCGATCATGGCCTTACTGCCCGTCGGGGTCTTTCCGACGCAGATACCGCGTCCCGGATATTCATTGCCGGACAGATACTCGTATAAATTTTCTTTCATTTTCGATATTTCTCCTTGTCCTGGGTAAGGCATCTATTTTTTGCTGCGGGAGTATATGAAGAGAACTTTCGTCTGTCAACCGGATTTGGTTGAAAATGTCCGATTTGCCGGCGAAAATGCGACAATCCTTAACAATTACCGGCTGTCCAATCAGGATAAAAACCATCTTGCAAAGCAAAGCCCGATGCGTTAAGGACGAAAAATTCTATTTACAGCAACCTGTTTGCAGGTAAACGTAAGGAGGCCACATGAAAACCGGAAATAACCAGAAGAAAGTCCTCGTCAGTGTGGTGATGGGCAGTGATTCAGATCTTCCCGTCATGGCCGAGGCCGCCAAAGTGCTCGACGAGTTCGGCGTGGGTTTTGAGCTCATTTTAACTTCGGCGCATCGCGCGCCTGTGCGCTCAGCCAAATTCGCCTCCCAGGCGAAGGACCGGGGCGTCCAGGTCATCATCGCAGGCGCGGGCGCAGCCGCCCATCTGGCGGGCGTACTCGCCTCGCACACACCGCTTCCGGTGATCGGCGTGCCCATCGACGCGACCCCGCTCAAAGGCATGGACGCGCTTCTGGCGACCGTGCAGATGCCGGGCGGCATTCCCGTGGCGACGATGGCCATCGGCAAGCCGGGCGCGAAAAACGCGGCGCTCTTTGCCATACGCATGCTGTCGCTTTCGGACAAGCGTCTGGCCAAAAAGCTGGAAGACTACATCGCGCAGATGGCGAGAGACGTGGAAAAAAAGCAGGAAAAACTCAAATGGCCCTTGTCCTGAGGCTTGCGCCGGATCTTTCGTTTGACACGATTGTCGCTCGCGCCGCCGCAATCATAGATGCGGGCAGCGCGATTGCCTATCCTACGGAAACCTTCTACGGACTGGGGGTGGACGCTTCCAACGAAGCGGCCATCCGTAAAATATTCGATATCAAGGGCCGTGACTTCAAAAACCCCGTTTCCGTTATCATCGGCGACGTGGATCATTTACCCCCGCTTGTTCACACCGTCACAAACGCAGCGCAAAACCTCATCAATACATTCTGGCCCGGTCCTCTGACCATCGTCTTTGAAGCAGCCAGCAGTGTCTCCACGCTTCTGACGGCCCAAACCGGAAAAATCGGCGTACGCCTTTCAAGCCATGAGTTTGCCAGGCGCCTGACGCTCCAAACCGGCAAACCGATCACCGCAACGAGCGCCAACCTCTCCGGCGCGCCGGAGTGCGCGGATGCGCAGGCGGTGATGGATCAGATCGGAAGCAGCATTGATGCAGTCATCGACCTGGGAGTAAAAGGCGGCAAAACCGGTTCGACCATTATCGATGCAACGGCTGAAACACCGGTCCTGTTAAGATCCGGCATCATTACATACGAAGAAATCGAAGCCAAAACGGGATTGAAGATCCAACGCAGACCGTGACGTTTTTTTCAAAGGTTCAAAGGACGTCAAAGACCGTTTAGAAAACGGGCGTACCGGTGATCATGCCAGCGTCTGCTGCTTACAAGCCTCGCAGATGGCCGGGCCGCAATAATCGAGTGTCGCGGCTTTTCAGCACCTCATCAACCAGCGCGATCATTTTGGGTTTGTCTTTCTGAAGCTCCCCGGTGATCGGCAGGTAATTCGACACGTGCGTACCGATAAATTTCAGGTGGTCTATCGTGATGTTCTCAAAGATCTGCTTCATCTCCGCGAGTGTTTCAAAGGGATCCAAAAGCTGAAATTCACCCTGCTGCACCTGACGGTACAAGACGGTTCCCGGCACGGGCGTGACGGTCAGGGCTGCCAGATACTGGGGTTTCATTTCATTGCAGATTTTCGCGGTGGCCAGTGCGTGCCGCGCAGAGGCTTCACCCGGACCGGCAAGCCCCAGAAGCACCATCACGGATAGATTGATGTCCGCATCTACCAGCGCAAGGCCCGCTTTGAGCATTTCATCATAACCCACGCCTTTTTTGACTTTCCGCAAAAGCTCGTCGTCGCCCGTTTCCACGCCGATATAGGCTTTCGTCAGACCGGCGCTTCTCAAGGCACGCAGTTGATCCGGTGATTTCGAAAGCGTGCTTTGCGGCCCCACGTAACTGGCCACATGACGCAGAGAGGGAAACGCCGCGTAGAGCTCATGGATCACTTCCAGGAGCATATCGGTTTCGATGGCAATCGCGTCGCCGTCACACAGAAATACTTTTTCCAGATCACCGTAGTGATCCTTTGCCATGCGAATATCAGCCAGAATATCGACCAGCGGCCGCACACGGTATTGCTTGTCCTTGTACATGCCGCAGAAGGTGCAGGCATTATGCGAGCAGCCGACGGTGCACTGGAGCAGATAGCTGTTGGCCTCGCTAAACGGCCGGAAGATGTTGCCTTCATATCTCACGGGAGATCACCTCCCTGAGACACGACCACCCATGATCAACGTTTCGAACAGGCATCTTCATTGAAGCAGCCTCTCCGCGCCGATGACCGTCACGGTGGTTTTAATCGACCCGGGCGGCTCACGGGTGAAGACAATCATGAAAGGGATCTGTCCGCCGGGCGCAATTTTTTCATTAGCGTTGTTCAAGCCTTCCGGCTGAGATAGGCGCCTCATCATCATGTCTTCGGACAGATTGATCAAATCCTCGTCTGTCAGGATGTTGCCGGCGTAGCTTTGCCTTTCACCCAGCACGACCGCGTAGGCATCAACGATTTCACCTTTGACCAATACACGGGAGATGGGATAGTCCGCCTGATTGACGGCCGTTCCTTCGATTATGCGGATATTGCCCAGAATGTAATGGTTGACGATCCGCTGGCGGATCTGCTCAAGTCTGACATGGCCGGTGACGGCTTCCGCCTTCGGCGGTGTGGGATCCCCGATGGATTGCCGGATCAGTTGCACATAGCGATCCCCGATATCCGGCAAAACGAAAAAAAAGACGACGACCGGAATCAGCACCATCACCAGAATACTCCACAGCAGGGCTTTCCAGAATATTCCCGGCTTTTTCTCCCGGGCAGGGGAATCTTCCGAAAGATCCTCTTCCGGAAACTCCTCTTCCGGAAACTCTTCGTCCGGAGGATTCCCGTTCAGTTCAATATCCCTGACACTGATTTTCCCGCCGGTCTTTCCCGGCGTCTTTTGATTTTCCTCCGGCGGCTTTCTTGTTTCCATCACTGAGTCGAGGAAGCGCTCCACATCGTCATCACGGTGGACGTTGCCTGCCGCCCGGGCCGGCTCCGGCGGCGCGAAAACGATTGGAAGAACGTCCCCGGCTGGCCTTCTTTCGCCCGTCGGTCGGCGATTCTCCTGAAAAAAGACATGCTGGCAGCGGCCGCAGCGCAGCCATATGCCGTCACCTTGCAACTGCGAATCATCAAAACGAAACTTCGTCCGGCATTGACGACACTGTATAATCATGGGTTATCCTCTGATCCCTTCAAGATGCCTGCCTCAATCACATACACATCGGGCAAAAAACGATACTGCTCTCCAAAATCCAGACCGTAACCGACCACAAAACCGTCATCAATGGAAAATCCGACATAGTCGGCCTCAAACGGAATTCTTCTTCTGAGGCGCTTATCGAGAAACGCGCATACGCGAAGGGACCGGGGACGCCGCCCCCTGAGCGAATCGACGATGTGTCGGAGGGTCAGCCCCGTATCGACGATATCATCCACAACCAGCACATCGCATCCTTCAATCACAAGCTCGATATCCTTGGTGATCACAATCTCGCCGGAACTTTCAGTTCCCGCCCCGTAACTGGCCGCGCGGATAAAATCCGTCCGACACGGAACGCTCAGCGCCCGCATCAGATCCGCCATGAAAACAAACGCACCTTTCAGTACGCCGATCATGATGAGTTCTCCTCCGGCGTAATCACGGGAAATCTGATCGGCCATTTCCCGCACCCTTTTGTCGATGTCGGATCGGGCAAACAGAATTTTCCGGGACGTTGTCTCCATGTCGCAACTCCTTGTATGATGGGTCGAATTGAGCGCGATATTACTCAACAACGACTCGTCGTGTCAATCAAAATCAAAGGAAATCCGTGTACAGCGACACAAATGTTTCAATATTTTTCTCGATCAGGGCCTCGGCGTCGCGGACGGCTCTTCCATCGGCAAATTCCGACGACAGACTCAGAAAAATGGCGTTGAAGGGGGAAAGCTCAAGACCGAATCCTTCATAGTCGATGTGGCTGATCATGTACTGCGAACCGTCGAAGTAATACTTGCCCAGACGGTTGGCCTCGCGCGAACGAAACGGCCAGGTGATTTTCCAGTTAAAATACTCGAGCGCGACGCGTTTCAATGCGGCGTTTACGAAAACCCCGGGTTTGATAGCCTCGCCGACCCGGTCGGCAATCAGGCGGAAATAGTTCGTGACCAGATCGATATCCGTCAGACAAAGACCGTACAGATACCAGTCATCGATGATATTTTGCAGGATGATCTGCTGGGGACGGGGAATAAAATGGTGACTGGGACACAGATGTCCGGCGCAGACTTCCTGCCCGTAGAAGGACTGATCGCGCATGTCGATACCGTTGTTTTGCATCGGATGGAGAAGGCAACCGACTTTCTTTTCTTCGCGATCAAGAAAACCGAGATATTCGCAGCAGTAAATGACCTCGTATCGTTTTCGGAAGTCTTCCGCGGCAAACGTGGCGGCGGCGTATCGCTCCAGATCCCCGGGCAGTGCTACTATCTCACGGAAGCGCTTCGTGCGGGCGCCGAGCCTTTTTATGAGCGACTCGCGCGAGCTGTCGACATAATTATATAAACCGCAGCAGGCGCCGCAGGACTTGCCTTCGTCCGGCTGGCACAAAACCACGATAGAGGAATTCGCGGCCATGGAACACCCTTCTATCTAAGCGAAAAATTCGAATCAAATCCGGCTTTGCTCATTCAAAAACCACCGTCTTGGCGCCATGTACCAGAATCTTGTCTTCCAGTCGCAGACGCAGCGCCCGTGCCAGAACGATCCGCTCCAGATCCTTGCTCTTGGTCTGAATATCGGCAATCGTGTCGCGGTGACTGATCTTGATGACGTCCTGCGCGATGATCGGCCCCTCGTCGAGTTGTTCGGTGGCAAAATGCGCCGTGGCCCCGATGATCTTCACGCCCCGGTTATAGGCCTGCTGATAGGGGTTGCTGCCGGCAAACGCGGGTAAAAACGAATGATGAATATTGATGATCCGGTTGACGTACTGCCCGATAAACTTTCCGGACAGGATCTGCATGTAGCGCGCCAGCACCACCAGGTCAACCTTCAGTTCCTTCAGGAGCACGAGCTGCCGATCCTCCTGAGAGTCCTTGTTGTCCGGCGTAACCGGGAAGTGGAAGAATTTCATGCCGAACTGCTCCACGAGTTCGCGCGCATCTTCATGATTGCTGATCACCGCCTCGACACTGGCGTCGAGCTCTCCCATGTGCCGCCTTAAAATCAGATCATGCAGGCAGTGCAGATGCCGGGAGACAAAAATCGCCACTCTCGGCACGTAATCGGTGAAATGCAGCTCCCACCTCATCTCGTATTGCCGGGCCAGAGGCGCGAATACCACGGGAATTTCCTCGCGACTGAGCGCGAAGCCACCCAGTTCCCATTCGATGCGCATGAAAAAATACTTGCCCTGCTTGGATGTGTATTGATCGGCATGAACGATATTGCCGTTGTTTTGAAAAATGAAATTGGAAAGCCGCGCCACCAAACCCTTGCGATCGGGACAGGATAGCAGTAAAATCGCGTTGGAATCTTGCATCATCTTCACTCTTTCTCGTCCGCAGGGACAATCTTGTCGCTTATAGAAGGATTGGCGTTGCAGGTCAAGAGTAAAAATGTTAAGCACAGCCCCTCTGAAAGAAGAAACAGGATGTCATGCCATGAAACGGATTGATGAAATCGCATTGAATAACGGCCTGAGGGTGGAAGTATCGGATCTGTCGCGCACCATTGCCGCAGACACCGTGAAGGTCGAAATTGCTTTTCAGATGAAGATGGATTTGCAGCAGGCCTTCTTTACCGACGAGCGAGACTACCTTCAGGTCAGAGATATCTTCGGAGATATACTGACCTACGAGCACACCATGGAAAGAACCTTTGTAAACGCCTCCGGGGTGCAGGCCGCCCGGGAAGAGTTGATCCTCGCGTTTAAAGAAAACTCTCTGCAGTACCTTTCCCACCCGGAATTCGCGAAAAAAATGGCGCTGTCCCTGCTTCGCGACATCAAAGCCAACCCGTACAAATACCAGGGCAGACCTGACGGCGAGCCGGAAGAATAGCCGGCGGCACCCCCGAAAAACGGAAAGGACATCATGACCAAAGACCGGCAAGACGCGCTGCTGCCGCGCGCCGAAAAACCCAGCCGCTATATCGGCGCAGAAGTCAACGCCATCGTGAAGGAAAACGCCGCGGTACGTTTTGCGCTGGCCTTTCCCGACACCTACGAAGTCGGCATGTCCCACCTGGGCCTGCAAATTCTCTACGGAGTGCTCAACGCGCTTCGCGATACGGCGGCGGAGCGCTGCTTTGCGCCCTGGCCGGACCGCGAAGCCGAACTTCGTAAAGCGTCGCTGCCTCTGACGTCGCTCGAATCGCAAACACCGCTGATCGATTTCGACGTGGTCGGCTTTTCGCTGCAATATGAATTGTCCTACACCAACGTCCTGTCCATGCTGGATCTGGCCAACATCCCGCTTTACTCGGCCGACCGCTCGGAGGGGCATCCGATCATCATCGCCGGAGGCCCCTGCTGCTTTCATCCCGCGCCGATTGCCGCTTTTATCGACGCATTCGTCATCGGCGAGGGAGAAGAAGCTATCACCGAAGTGGCCGCCGCAGTCGCGGACGGCAAAAAACAGAACCGCTCGCGCGCCGACATCATCGAAATACTTTCCGGCATCGACGGGGTCTACGTTCCGGCCGTCTGCGACCCTTCCAAAAGGATTGCCAAACGCAGGCCGGTGGATCTCAACACCTGGCTTCATCCGGTGGCGCCGGTGGTGCCGCTGATGCAGACGATACACGACCGGGTCATCCTCGAGATCGCCCGCGGCTGTACGCGCGGCTGCCGCTTCTGCCAGGCCGGCATGATCTGGCGACCCTACCGTGAACGCAACGCGTCCGCGATATGCGAGATGGCCGACCGGGCGCTCAAAAACACGGGGCATGACGAAATATCCCTGCTGTCTTTGAGCTCGGGGGACTACAGTGGCATCGAGGCGCTGATTCAGAACCTGATGCGGAAATACTGCGCACAACGAATCGCTCTCGCGCTGCCGTCGCTGCGCGTCGAGTCGCTCAGCCGGACACTGATGGATGAAATCCAGCGAACACGCAAGACCAGCTTCACGCTGGCCCCGGAAGCGGGTACAGATAAAATGCGCAAGGTCATCAACAAAGGCAACACTGCGCAGGACCTGTTGACCACCGTGGATCAGGTCTTCGCCGCGGGCTGGAAATCCGTCAAACTCTATTTCATGATCGGGCTTCCGGGGGAAGAAGCAGAAGACCTTGAAGGCATCGTTGATCTGGCGTATCAGGCGTTGCGTGCCGCACGAAACCGCGGCCAGGTCACGGTGAGCCTCTCCACCTTCGTGCCCAAACCGCACACGCCGTTTCAGTGGGCCCGTCAGATCACCCCTGAAGAAACCAGAATTAAGCAGGATTTCATCCGCGAACGCATCCGCCACCGGAACCTTCAGGTCAAATGGCACGACGCCCGCATGAGCCTTCTGGAAGGCCTCTTTTCCCGCGGGGACGAAAAGCTGGCCTTGCTTCTGGAGCGCGCTTACCGCAAGGGCTGCCGCTTCGATGGCTGGAGCGACCTTTTGCGCTTTGACTTGTGGGAGGAAGCCATCCGGGAATGCGGTATCCGTATTGACGATTACTTAAGCGAACGCGACCTCGCGGGGCCGTTGGCCTGGGACCGCATCGACTGCGGCGTAAGCCGGGATTTCCTGCTGGCAGAGAAAATAAAAAGCGAGACGCAAAGCGCCACGCCGGATTGCCGTTACGAAGCCTGCCAGAACTGTGGCGTCTGCGACATTGAAGGCACAAAGAATATTTTTTCCGACAAAGACTGCCGCATCGCCGACACGCAGCCGCCCCCCCCGGTCGCGGTGACCCTGGACAAGGTCTACCGCATGACCTTTTCCAAATCCGGCCGCGCGCGGTATTTATCCCACCTGGAACTGGCCATGGCGCTCACGCGCGCCCTGCGACGAAGCGGGCTTTCGCTCGCCCACTCGTCCGGCTTTCATCCGCATCCCAAAATCTCTTTTGCCACCGCCACCTCGGTGGGCATGGAAAGCCTCGAAGAATTCATGGACGTGACAGCTGTTGAATATCCGGGGGAGCTTCCGGCGCTGAAAATGGAAATCAACGCGGCCCTGCCCCGCGGCGTGACCCTTGAAGAAATCCGTCTGCTGTCGTACGCGGCCAAAGACCTGGCCCGCACTCTGCAGGGGTTTGCCTATGAAATCCATCTGCCCGCCGATCTGGACACGGACAGGCTTTCCGGTATTCAAAACGCAATTACAGCGTTTCTGGCATCGCCGGATTACGTCATTGAACGTCCATCCAAGGGGAAAATCGTCAAAAGGAACATCCGCCCCTTCGTCGATGACCTGGCCCTGAACACGGAAGAAAAAGTGGTGACGACCGTCTTGCGTCATGTGCAAACCGGCTCCGCCCGTCCGATAGACATCATCACCCACGTTCTTGGTTTCGATGCCGACCAGGCCACCGGGATCAAACTGGTTAAAACGAAAACACTGCTTGCCTGATAAAAAAGGCCGGGGCTTTCTTTCGATCTTTTCTTTTCTCCCGGTATGCTTATGGTTTCTTGAGCTCTTCGTAGAGCATCATGATGGTGTTCACATAAACGGTGCTGCGGTTGTAGTACCAGACTGCCTTGCGCTTCTGCTCGACGGGCGCGTTCTCCCGCCAGCCGAATTTTCTCAGGTACTGCCCCATGCTGAGTTTGGCGTCCGCCATGTTGAAAGGATCGGCAATACCGTCCCCGTCCCCGTCAATGCCGTAAGTCCAGAAGGATGAGGGGATAAACTGGGCCGGCCCGAGCGCGCCGGCAAACGATCCGGAAATACTGACCGGATCCATGTCGAGGTGATCGGCAATGGCGGAAAGATAATACAGTTCAGTGACCGCCCAGCGAGCACGTCGATGCGCCCGGGCAACCGTGGCTTCTTCAAAAAGCTGTGGATAGGCATCCGAATAAAGGGTCTGAATCTGCCTGAAATACTCCGGATCCAGCAGGAAGGCGAGATTGACATATGCCGTCGCTACATTATAGGGCATCGGGTAGGTCCCCAGCCTCGATTCGATCATCAGGATGGCCGTAATGATCTGGGGCGATGCACCGAAACGCTCCTCCACCCGGGCCAGGATCTCGGCATGCTGGCGGATAAAAGCTCTGCCCCGCTCGATTTCACGGGGATCCACACGCATGACGTCGGGCCGGGCGGCCGTCCCTTTGGGGCTTGAATGAAACAGGTTTTTTATGACAATATCCGGGCGAACGTCAATGCGCAGATCCTGACTGATCCTTTTCGCACGGGACTGATCCAGACCTTCGGCGATGAGTAAGCCCTCAACAAAGGTCCGGGGACATTCGCTTCCGGACGCGAAAGACACCGTTCCCCACAGCAGTATCCCCGCGCAAATACAGACAATTCCTTTCATCGATCCCCCTTTTCGTTCATTCGGCTTGCATTGTAGCGTCTAATTCCGCATTGTTCAAGTCTTATCGGCCCCTGTGTAAGGAGCAAATGATTTGTCCG
>DDWS01000065.1 GCA_002347685.1 Syntrophaceae bacterium UBA2280 | reverse complement strand
GTCTTGACTTTGGGGAGTGGTCCACACCGACATCCCTTGTCTCCACACCCTGTATGTGGATAAACCCATGCAGGGGCATAACATGATCCAGGCTATTTCCCGCGTAAACCGGGTTTTCAGGGACAAGCCCCACGGTTTGATTGTAGATTATATTGGCATCGGCGACGAACTTCGGGAGGCAACCGCCAAGTACAGCCAGGGTGGTGGCAGAGGCGAACCTGCCCCCGACATCGAAGATACCGCAAAACCCCTCTTCTTCGATTGTCTGTCAAAAGTCGGAGAAATTCTACCTGAAGGCCGGAACTACGGAAGCTGGCGGCGTATGTCCTGGATTGAAATGGAGGATATGTATTCTCTGGTTTATGGCGCACTGACTGATAATGATGAACGATGTGAGCAGTTCCTCCAAGCCGAGCTACGGTTGACGATGGCCTTTCTCCTGGTTAAACACCTGGATGATTGCCGTGTCTTTGCTGACGAAATAATTTTTTACCAGCGCGTTCGCAAACAGATTAAAAAGCTAACGCCGGGTGGAAAAAAGAAGGAGCATGAGCTGGACAAGGCCGTTCGCGATCTGGTGGACGACAATGTCGCATCGGAAGGTGTTGTAGATATTTTTGCGGCAGCTGGGCTTGAAAAAGCGGACATCTCGATTATTGACGATCAATTCCTTCTGACTTTTAAAGACAAACCCCATGAAGATCTGCGATTAAAGCTGCTCAATAAAATTCTTGATGATGCCATCCAGTTACAACAGCGCAAAAACATTTCCAAGGCCAAGTCATTTCGAAAAATGCTGGAGGAGACACTTCAGAAATACCACAATCGCCTGATTGATGCGGCTGCAGTAGTCAAAGCTATGTTGGAAATCAAAAAAGATATGGATGCCGATGAATCACGGGCAAAAGAGCTGCATTTGCAGTCTGACGAATTGGCCTTCTATGATGCAGTAGCCGAAAACTACGCTACGATCTATGATCAGCAATTTCTGTGTGAACTGATCCATGATGTCGTATTAACTATCAAGAAGAACCTGAAAGTAGATTGGACAGAACCACACCGTGAGGATGTGAAGGCCGCTGTGCGGTCAGCAGTAAAAAGAGTGCTGCGCCGAAGGGGCGTGAAAGAGGAGGATTTCGAACCATTTATGATACGGATCATGCAACAAGCGGAAATCCTCTATGCAGACAATTTCAGGTTATTTGGAACAGAAGCGGCATAAACATTAATTGATAATTTTAGGTGACAAATTGTGCGAATAATAAATATTTTTTATTACTGACGATTATATAAACAGCAGTCTTTAAAAAAATGACTATCCAGAACCAGGAGCGATTAATAATTCGTTATGAGTTGAGAGAGGAAGATAACCTATTTCATATAATATTTTATAAAAGGTTAGAGGAGGATCCTATGCATCAAATTATTTTTTATCCTGTCGGCAATGGTGACACTAGCCAAATAATTTTGGAAAATGGCAAACGGCTGCTATTTGATTTCAGGCACCTGAAAAAAGCAGAAAATGGAGAAATCCCGGAAATTGATCTGAAAAAGCGACTCAAAGAAGAATTGAAAGATAGCAAAAAAACTTCATTTGATGTTGTCGCTTTTACCCACGGGGATTCTGACCATATTGAGAATAGCACAGAATTCTTTGAACTGCTCCATGCCAAGAAGTATCAGGGCGATGGCCGAATAAAAATAGATGAACTCTGGGTGCCCGCTGCGATGATTCTGGATACCGCAACCAACGATGAACAGAGCGCGGAGTTTGTGATTTGGCGGCAGGAAGCACGCTACCGGCTGAAAGAAGGAAAAGCCATCCGTGTCTTCTCCAAGCCGGAAAAGCTTAAAGATTGGTTAAAAGAAAACAATCTCACTGTCGATTCCCGCCGGCATATGATCACGGATGCCGGACAGACTGTACCAAGCTATACCCTCGATAAGGATGGCGTCGAATTTTTCTGCCACTCTCCTTTCATCAAGCATGTTGACGAGGGTGACGATTTGCGGAACGAAGCAGCTCTCATTTTCAATGTCCGGTTCAAAGTGGGAAGCAACACATTTGACTATTTGGCGAGTGGCGACTCCAAATGGGAAGTATTGGAAGAAATTATTGAAGCGACAAAATATCACAAAAAAATGGATCGCTTGGAATGGGATATCTATAGCCTACCCCATCACTGCAGTTACAAAACCCTGAGTGAGGAGAAAGGCGACCCGGAAACAATACCAAAGCCCTTAATAAAAGAGTTGCTGTTGCTGGGCAAAGAGAGCGCTTACGTTGTCAGCTCCAGCAATCCTATTAGAGACACAAAAGAAGGGCGTGACCAAAAGGAACCTCCGCATATCCAGACCAAGAAATGTTATGAGCGTTATCTCAAGAAGGTGAACGGTGCAAAATTTCTGGTTACTATGGAGGAGCCGAACGAGAAAAACCCGGAACCCATCATATTCGAGATCGGTAGCAGCGGCATCAGTCGCGGCGGTAAAGTATTTGGTTCGGGAATATCCATTATAACGTCAAAGCCTTCGCCGAGGGCTGGTGTTAAATGATAAATGAATTTATTCCTTTTGGCGAACAATATGCTGACCTTGCCCCCGATAACCTGAGGCAGAACGTATCGAAAAAGATTTTGAAGCTATGTGGGGAAAGCAAAGATTTTGAGGTTGTTGAGCTTCGGCATCTGACCCGAAACAACGAAACCTCCGATCTGATAATCGTCGAATGTGTTAATGATCAGGTACCTTCCCGCAATCCTTCCGGCATTAAAGTTCGCGAAAGACTCGCACTGGTCTTCACTCCGGACAGACTTCCCGAGGTTAGGGCGCTCAGAAGTAACTTTCCAACCCTCCCACACATGAATCATGTTCCACCAGGTGAACCCGCATCACTGTGTCTATATGCAGATACATGGCAATCATTAGAAAGAACCTGGACACCACAGAAACATCTTAAACGAATTCTGTGGTGGCTCAGCGAATCGGCCAAAGGAACTCTCCATCGGGATGACCAGTCTTTAGAGCCCCTTTACTTCGAAAGCCCCTTCGAGATCGTCCTTCCCCCTGATTTTGATGAAAAGTCGGAAAACCCAAATCTTGTTTTAATGCCTCAAGCCATAAGGATTGATCGACCTCCCTTGAACTTCAAGGTGGTTCGATGCTTTTTCCAAGATAAAAGATCGATTACGACACAAGAAACTTCGAAGAACAAGGTGTCCAAAATACCATTAATCGGTATCCCCTCCGGGAAATACAGAACTGCCGGCGCTTTGCTGGTTCCACAGGAGCATCATGAAAATAAGCGGCCTTCGAATTTCACAATCTTGGCAGTTACGATTCCTTCTATGGTGCACGGCATTATCGAGCAGTATCCTCGGACGCTAGGGGAACTTCATGATCAAATGAATGCTCGGGAAGGCGCAATCTTAAATAAGCTAAAAAATGTCATAAAAGAGAAAGCCATTGGTGGAATAGCCCATGAGGATTCAAGCGAATGCTTACTCATCCTTTCAATGCAACTGCAACGGTCAGTTGATTCACCTCCTGAAAATAATTACAAGCAGGCATTTGAAATCGTCTCAGATCTTGCTGGGCTAGGCGACAAAATGGACGTTTTATCGGCAAGTTCTGACGGTAAGTGGTATCCGATAGAGATAATCGGCGGAGGAACAACGGAGAATAAAGAGGACTGGCGTGAAATCAAGATATGGCCGGTCGATGTCAAGTTAGCCGTTACAAGGGATTTAGCCCGTTTCGCATCTGATGTTGATCTACAGACCGCAGATTTCAAGGGGGTACTTGCAGGTGTAGGTGCACTGGGCGGATCCTTGGCGGAGATGTGGTCAAAGGAGCACTGGGGGGCCTGGAGCTTCATTGATCCGGATATGGTAAAATCACACAATCTCATACGCCATATTGCCAAGAATTTTCACGTCGGCGCCTTTAAGACCGATGTTGTGAAAGACATGGTGGAGTTCAACTATCAAGATGATTATTACCATGCCGCCTCTATTTCCAAAAGCGCGAATGATTTCAATTCAGAAGCTGTTAAAGACGCTATCTCAAAAGCTGATATTCTTGTGGACGCCACAACGACTATCGAGATCCCACGTGACCTATCACAGAGGGAGGATGTTCCTCGTTCGGTATCTGTTTTCTTAACTCCTTCGGGAGGTGGATCTGCGCTCCTAATGGAACCAGCAGATAAATCGCTGAGACTAGACGCACTGGAGGCACAGTATTATCGAGCGATTATCAACGCAGAATGGGGGAAAGATCATTTGGTGGGGCACAGAGGAAACATAAGAGTCGGGGCTGGTTGCCGGGACGCTTCAGCCATTATTTCATATGAAACCATTCAATTTCATGCCGCTATGTTATCGCGTCAGATCAGATTATTGCGGGATAAGCCTGCGGCTTACATACGGGTATGGTCCGGCGATTTTGAAACAGGCGCTCTCAATGCTGATGAAATTCACGTTTACGAGTCCTCACTTTTCAAATGCGGAGATTGGGATGTGATAATGGATGCTGGCCTAAGAGAAAAACTTATTAGGATTAGAATGTCTCGTCTTCCAAATGAAACTGGCGGCGTTATTTTGGGATATGTTGACCAGAAGCTGAAACATATATACGTAGTAGATGTACTGAAAGCTCCACCTGATAGTGATGCAGATCGAACAGGCTTCACCAGAGGGATTGAAGGCTTGAAAGCCGCGCTAGAGGACATTGCTCGTTGCACAGCTAATATAGTCGGCTATATAGGAGAATGGCATTCACACCCGGAATTTGCTTCCGCCTATCCAAGTGCCATTGATCGTGAACTATTAAAACACCTTGCCGATCAATTGTACCTTGATGGTCAACCTGCGTTAATGATTATCGTAGGTGCTTCTGGTGAAATTTCTTCATCTGTAAAAGAGGCTTAAACACATGCTTTCTTGCGATTTATTACAAAGAAACATTGGAATTGCTTTGTCAGGAGGAGGCGTTCGGGCCATTGCTTTTCATGCAGGTGTATTGCAAAGGATGGCGGAGAATGGATGGCTCGAAAGAATTGGACATATTTCTTCCGTATCCGGTGGCAGTCTTTTCGCTGGTCTATTGTTTCAAACAACAAATAATTGCTGGCCGACATCAGCACAGTATCTCAACCATACGTTACCACACGTTCGTAATCTATTGACGAGTAAATCGTTGCAGACGGACGCTTTATGTCGCCTTATTTTTAACCCATTTAATTGGCATTTTATCCTCTCAAGAGCAAACATTTTGAGGCAAAGCATTGAATATTGTTGGGGCGTTACAGCAACACTTGATCAACTTCCACAATGGCCCGTTTGGTCGATCAATGGAACTACAGCAGAAAATGGAAAGCGCTTTCGATTTAAAGGTAGCAAAATTGGAGATTATGAAATCGGTTATGCAGACACGACTAATTACAAGCTAGCTATTGCGATGGCTGTATCAGCAGCATTTCCTGGAGGTATTGGTCCGCTAATGTTGAACACAACAAATTACCAATGGCGAAAACAGGAAAATTGGGATTCAATGGACTCGGTTGCTATGGTAACTCCTAAGTTGAAAAAAATTCATCTTTACGATGGTGGAGTCTATGATAACCTTGGTTTAGAATCTCTTTTCGATATGGGCAAGCAGATACTCAAACAAAATAATGAAGTACCGATTGACTTCATAATCGTATCAGATGCGGGTGCACCTTTTCCAAGAAACAGAATTCCCGGTCCATTGAATCCCTTAAGGCTTAGAAGACTTGCTGATGTGGCATTTGATCAAGTACGATCTCTACGAGTACGTTCTTTTGTTAATTTTTTAAAGAATAACCTCTCGATGGGAATGTACTTGCAAATAGGTTCAAATCCTATCGAATGTATTAAACAATATGAGCATAGCAGTGGCGCTATAACCTCTAATCATTTACATAGCTGGATGTCAGAAAAAGAAGTATCAAAGGCCACCGGATATAAAACCACGCTTGCTCGTATGCGAGAAAGTGATTTTGATCTTATTGCAAGACATGGATATGAGACTGCATTGTGGAATGAATTGGTTTTCATGAATGTTTAAGACAGAATTTAACTTGTTTATGTCGGTCGATAAAACATATAAGGCAGCCATTGCCTATTGGAAAAAGAACCGGGGTGAGGGAGCGAAGGCAATGGACATTTCGACATTCTTTCGCAGTAAGCGAGGGACAGACAATGAATTCAAATCCTTCTGGCGGGGCAAAAACAATAAATATCGAGCAGGCTTTTATGCGGCTTGGAAGAAAGTTGAAGTAGCCATTTCAAATGACTAAGGCAAAAACGGGACAGCAGGTACAATTGATGCGCGAAATGTCACCGTTCATCGAGCACTAGATTCAACTCTTCATCGGTAATACGTGAATACTGAAGTGAATAAGCGGCGTTCTTGTGGCCAAGTTGCCTCTGGACCGCCGCCACATTGCCAGTCTTCTCGATGATGTAACGTCCCATCGCATGGCGGGCACTGTGGGGTGTTTTGCCCTCGATGCCGGCGACCTTGGAGACATCATTCCAAACGTCGTTAATCACCTTGACCGTCAGGCGCCCATTTCCGTTGGGATTCGTGCAAGGCGACAGGAACAGGGCAGGAGACTGCCACTTTTCAAAGTCGGCATCTCGTTCGGTTTTAATATAGTCCCGGATTGCCGCGAGCCCCTCTTTATTTATCTGATACGTGTGCCGCATCCCTCCTTTTTCCTCGACGGTGATTCTCTTTTTCACAAAGTCCACGTCGGACAGGTTGATTGCCGTTACCGCCTTCCGCCTCATCCCTGTCTCGGTAAGACAGTAAATCATCGCTCTGTTCCGGTAGGACCGGTAGCCTTTTCTCCTCGGTCGTGCTTCGACAGCGTGCTTCCGCCGGTTTCTGCTCAGTCCGCCCACGACCGGGAGAAGATCTGCGGCATCCAGAAGCCGACGGCGTTCGCCGGCCGAAAGAGCCCGCTCGATCTCAAGGGAGTTGGTTAAGGGAAGTGCCTTGACTTTCGCCATGGGATTCCCTAGAGGAAACGGTCTCAGTCCGTGTATCCATTTGGCGAAAGTCTTCATGTGGGTCAGCACCCGGTTTATTGTCCTGTCAGACCAGTGACGGGAACCGTCTTCGTGGAGCGAACGCTTCATGTGGTCCTTGAAGGACTCAGAGAGCCTGGGAGTCCATCTCGAACGCTCATCCGTTTTCTCGGTCAACTCCATGTACTGGATGAACTGGTTCAGATCACGTACCTGTTCTTTTTGGGACCGGGCCACGGTTGTCACGGCATGGTCGAAGTACCAGCGTGACCAGGTTCGGAGATCATCCGAGACATTTTGGGGGATCGCGACCAGGCTCGAATCATTAGGTGTAGCTTTTTGGTCAGACTTCTGAAGATCATTTCCCATGTTTTCATCCCTAAAATGCATTAATAGCTATACCTAAGATACGTTATGTGTATCAATTATGGAGTAACGCTCATAAATGAAAAACAAGGTTTTAATATTTTCCTGAATTGATGCAAGAGTCACCATTGTTCCATGTCCCGGCTTATTTTGGGGACTTTTTTCGGAGTTCTCTATCTCTCCGAATTTTATTAATTACTCTATCAGCTTCTTTCAGCCCTTCGTCCAAAGCCTTGTTCGCTCTAATAGCGGCTTCTTTAACTTCGTGAGCCAATGCTTTTAGATCTATTTCATCTTCGCTCGATCCACTCTCGCAACGCAAACGGATCATTTCCGATATGCTCATGCCTGATTTTTTTGCTTCCGCCTGCAACCATTTTTTGAACTCCTTACTCGCTAAAAAAGTTATCCTCTCTGTTTGTGTCATATAAAATGCCTCATATTTGATATTATCATTACAATCATTCAATTATAATGATAATTTCTTCAGATGTCCAGAAAATTCAGCACCATGTTACTGAAAAAAGGTTGGATTGGGGTTTGCGCATATATGTTGAATATATGTTGAAAAATGTTTTTGGTTCATCCGCTTCTTGCGTAGCTTCCTGCAGTAAGCGAGGGTTTGATTATTTTCCTCTGGTACGTTCTATTTCAAACAATACTAATTAATGACGGATTACACTGGACACGTTTCCTGTAAATAACCTCGTTTGGCTTTTGGTCTTTATTATGGTCCATCCGGTTGATGCGTACTTTTTATCTCTTTCATCTACCTAGTCCTTAGCGGGAGGTATTGATCCTGTCTGACAGTTATTTATTGAAGTCAACAAATGGGTCTGATTTGATTTTGTAGTAGCTTTCAAAAAGAACTGCTTACAAAGTTGTCCTGGATGGAAAACAAAGTTACCGGACTGTTCAACCGACTCCACAACAACAAAAACGACTGCCTCAAAAAGGGCAGAATGTTAGCCCCAAACAGGAGGTGAAAATGACGCTTTGAAAGGGGTGTCCAAGACTGTTTTTGAGAACTTTGCACCGGAGCGGCGATCGACTTTAACGCCTTATATAGCTATTTCTTCAAGTTTAATTTTGAACTCAGCATCAGATAGCTTTGCATTATAAACGTGGAGACTTTGGGTACGTGATAGAATAGTTGCCAAATTAACTAGGGAACTACGTTCGTTAGTATTTGTTCGGGCGCCAATTATAACCTCTACGACGCATTCAGGCGGAAACGAAAATAGACAGATGGGAATTCCTCCTGTTTCGATCCTCTGACCGGCATTCGGCAGTGGACGAAACACCCTCCATTCACGTTCATAGGACCAATCCGCCGCCTTTACTAGGAATACATCTACTCCATCCATCGCTGAAAGTGCAGCATTTGGACGCTTTGGGCGATACTCAACTTTCCTAGCATAACCAAACTCATCTTTTTCTGAACGCTTTTCGTTGAAGTGATTGTGGGTAACGTCAAAACCAATTACGAAACCTTCATGATGTCGCGCATAATGAGACCACATCAGTATGTTAGTTGGGCTCTCACTAAGAGATAGTATCCCGAGTATTTCATTAAATTTATTCTCCATAATCTCACGCACTTTTGGAGTAAATTTATTAATCAATATACCAAATCGCCCACGCAAAGACTCGCGGCGTTGCATCACCAAACTGGCTATTTGTTCATAAGATAAGATTGCGCATGCCTCAGGGGGCAGTATTTCGTATAGCTTTCTTGTCTCGTCATCTAACAATTGATCAATATTCGCCTCTATTTGCGCGTCATCGCTGATGTGCGAAATATAAGGCTTCACCTCAAATGGGTCATTGAAAGCATTGGGCTGGCTGTACCGTATTCTTCGGTGCTCGAGGACATCGACGCGTTCTGGAGAAAGGTATTTATAGAGGATCATGCGTTTTCACCATATAACGACTGTAGAAAACCTTTTATTCGCGATTTGAGCATCCGGTTGGCCTAGCTTCTTATTGCCGATTATGTTGCTTCGTTTGTTGTTGTTGACTAAATCATTTCCGTATTTTGTTCAACAGGTCTTTTGATGATGTTTTTTCTGTCCAGATTTCTCCAGCTTTTTGCCTCATATTAGTCTCTGGCATATCCGGGTCATAGCGATGGATTTTTACTATTTCTGCACTATGCAGAAGTTTTGCCTCGCAAGGCTAAACGGTCCAGCTAGTACTCTTTCATCATAATAATGCCCAGTTGCCCTGTTCGCAACAAACAAAAAAGTCCTGACGACGTCAATGATATGGGAACACAAGGGGATACGGCGGTGGATTACCCGGAATATGGCGCTGGCTACCTACGGCATGAAAAACGAATCGCTAAAATGATGGCAATCGAGGACCTGGAAGACGCGCCGGCCATATCCACCTGGTCTTACCTTTCTATTTATCACGCGGCAGCAGGCGAGCAGACGATGGCGAAGCGCCCCCGTCATCAAATTCATCTGCCGGTTCATCTTCGTCCCGAACGTCCTCCACCTTAAAGATGGACATGGCCGAGAACAGGTTTCCCGCATTGGCGGCGTTTTGCTGAGTGGCCAAATTAATTTCCGCAATTGCGCTGTTAATCTGCTCAATCCCCTGAGACTGCTCATGGGAGGCGGCAGCGATTTCTTTCATGATCGACACCACTTTGTCGGAACTGGACGCCACGTCACTAAAGACTGTGTTGGTTATCGTGACGAGTTCTTCGCCCCATTTCACTTTATTGACAATATCCGTAATGAAGGTCGATGATCCGCGCGCGGCTTCCGTTGCTCGTATCGCCAGATTGCGCACTTCGTCGGCAACGACGGCAAATCCGGCGCCCGCATCACCCGCCCTCGCCGCTTCAACGGAGGCATTAAGGGCAAGCAGATTTGTTTGAAACGCGATTTCATCAATGCTTTTAATCACTTTCTGTGTCTGCTGGCTGGCCTGGGCAATATCCTTCATGGATTTTGTCAGTTCACTCATGGAATCGCCGACTTTTTTAATGGCATCTTTGGCCGACTTCATCAACTTCTCCGCTTCGCTGGTGTTGTCAGCGTTGCGGCGGGTCATCGACGAAATTTCATCGAGCGACGCCGAGGTTTCCTCAATGGAGGCTACTTCTTCGGATGTTGCATCCGTCAGGGTCCCGGCAATGGATAAGGCCTTCCCGACCGCCCGTCCCATCTTGACGCGCATCGTGTTGACGGATTCCACCAGTTCTCCGATTTCATCACGCGACTCCATGTCAATATTTCGCGTCAGATCGCCTTCCGCCAGATCCCGCAATACGAGGATAGTTTCATGAATCGGTTTCAGGACAAGGCGTTTCACAAAAATACTGACCACGATGGCCAGAACAACCGCCAGAATAAAGACCATTAAAAACAGCGTTATGGTATTTTTAAAGTTGGCCACCGATTGATCATAGCTTTCCTGACTGAGCTTGTTTTCCAGCGCATGGAGTTCCGAGACGATTTTGTTTAAAGCGTCATATTTTTGATCCGCAACATGCACATAAACGTTTCCGGCCCCACTAGGAGCCAGTTCCAAAACCTTGCCCGCGGCTTTCTGATACTCAAGCAGCTTTTCAAGCACCGTATTATAAAGCGCTTTTTCATTAGTCCCCATTTTCTCGCTTTTGAGCTTCTCGCGGGTAACCAGAATATCCTCTTCCATCGTCGCAAATTGTTTCTTAATTAAATATTCAACCTCCGTCATGTCATGTCCAACGGCAATCCAGTTAATCACCCTTGCAATACTGCCCTGAACCGTTGAAAGATCATTGAGGAGTTTTGCGCTCACTTGATACCCTTTGAATCGCACGTTATAAATATCACTGAGCGCAGCCTGCTGCATGGAAAGACTGATGAACGTTGTGCCGCCCAAAATGAACAAAAAAATCACAACAACAACGGGCGCCAGAAGTATCTTTTTCCCAAGTTTCAGATTATTGAAGAATCTGATCATTTAGAATGCTCCTCATCACTATTCGTTCAATGCATTTTCGACATGACTGTCATCAAAAGTCGTCCCTCATATCAGCCATCCTTCTATTCCTGCTGCTCCAGGAACTTCCGGCGGAAGGCCAGCGGGTCCTTGGTAAATGAAGCCGGTCAGGCCTTACATAACCAGGATAACGGTCCAGCAAGCATCCTCCCCGGCGCCTCCGTCTGAAGGGAGTTAAGAGAAGGTTTGCAGGGGAGGATGCTTGCTGTCGTCGTCAATATGAGCTGAATTTATTATTCTTTCTTCATCCACGTCAGAGGGATTTTTTTGTCCGTTTTACTAGTTTTCTTAAATTGGTCAAACTCACGCTGGCTTGTCGGCCATGGAGCATAAAGCTCCGCCCGGTTTAATTTCCCGTCGGTTACCGTCTGGACCGAAGCTAAAATAAGCATTCGGCCGTCTTTATTGATACCAAATGCTTCGGTCGGAAATCTATCGGCCAGCAAAGGAAAAACATTGGGAAATGCAGCCCGAATCCTGTAGGGATCATTGACTGTCCCGGCGGAAACTATGGCTCTTGACAGCGCATACATGGCCGTATAGCTGAGAGCGCATTCCCATGTTGTCATCCTTTTATAAGCCCTTGTATAGGCTTCATCAAAAAGGTTTGGATTACCTTCAGAGGGGGGCAGACTCAACACACCTGCCACACCGATCAGATTGCCCATCAGTTTGGTCCCGTTGAGCAATCTGGCGATGTAGTCCAGTTTTGCCTGATCAATTAAAATGAAACCACCCTTGTATCCCATTGAGCGAGCCTGTTCGACCACCAATGCTGTTGTGGCGGAAGGCCCGCCTATCAGCATAACGTCCGGGGCTGATGCAATAGCTGCCGTCAGCTGTGATGAAAAATCAGTTTCCGTATAGTAATTTGCCGGTTTATCCACCGAAATAGCGCCGCCGTGGCTTACCCAGTATTCCTTGAAGGCCTGTCTCCATTCGTCACCATAGGTACCAAACGAAACGACCATGGCACATTTCTTCCATCCATTCTTAAAAGCCCAGTCGGCAAACAATTCAACATAGGTGGTAAAAGCGGGGGCTGAATTTATCACCAATTCATTGCCCATGGCATCGATCTTCGGGGTGCTGGTGTAAGCCATCACTATAAATTCGTTGTTTTTCTCACGGTTAATCTTCATCAGGGGAACGATGGTGTTAAAAACGCCGTTAAATACGGCAATTGCTTTATTTCCGCTGAAACGGCGCGCATTATTGACAGTTAGCGTAGGATCGGCTTTGTCATCCAGTTTTTCCAGTTTGAATGTATATTTTTCCCCGGCAACAGCAATACCCCCTGCCGAATTGATTTCTTTGACAGCCATATCAATCCCGTTAAAGATATCCTGCCCATATTCAGCTGCCGGCCCGCTGAGCGGTCCTGTATATCCGATTACGATTTCACCGGCGATACTTAAGCTACTCCACATCAGCGCCATCAAAACAATCATAGAACGAAATAGACTTTTCCAACTCATTGATTTTCCTCCTTGCACAATTTGTTTGCAGTTTTTTATAGCCGATCCCCTCATGGATTCGTCATCCGCTGAACTCATCCAAGCACATCACCCTGCAATTATTCCGTCGCTAGAAAATACCGCACCCGAAATATTCCCGACATCAATCTCCTCGCTCCTGTGATTTCGCATCGCATCATGTCGGTCGCTATAAGCACTGAAGCGAATAACCAGCGGCTTGAACAGAAATGCTCATGAGAGGCGTGGACAAGCCGCATTTATTGATTAAATTCATCGAGTTTGGATGTCTTCCCGATTTCATAAAAAAGCCTTACAGCCGTCAACAGACATTCTTGCTGTCAATACCCGCCTCTTCTTAAAAGAAAGGAAGGAAGAAAAAAGAAGAGGCGGGTATTGCAGACTATTCCCGAGTTGACGCGCCGTCTGTAAATTTTAGAGACTTGGCTATTGCTGAAAATTCATTCTCATCGTAAACAGAAGCTATCGGTACTGTTGCGACATGTATAATGATCCACGGGATTTTATCTCTCTTAACACCAAGAACAAATCCTTCAGCCTCATATCCCGTATGTGTTTTGAAAGTCACATTTGTTGTAAAAACCTTTAAACCATTTTCCGTAGTGGTTTCAGTTGCCGGCATAACCATGAAATTATCCGCACGCCAACTTCTTGAAGCTGCCTCAAGCGCATCTTGAAATGAGGCGTTATCTTCCATGTTGATAAGAATCCATGGCGTTAAGCTGGGAGCGGCAGCATAAAAGATGACGGGCTTCTTAGAATTTTTAATTTCCCATGAATCCGGATATGTAATTGAAAACCCATATTCGGAATTTCTGTATTCTGCGGCCATCCCGGAAGGAATTAGAAAAGCCGCCATCATGATAAACATCAGCAGGCTGAGCAACTTAAATCGTGTCATATGACATACTCCTTTGAATGTTTATTTGAATATTTATATTCCTACAGATCATCCGCATCACACTTTGATCTTGCCTTCTTTCATGGTCTTGGTGGGCTTGAAAATCTCGAGCTTGAATTTACCGTAAAGTTCTTCGAGTTTGGCATTCAACAGTGGATAGCCGATGCTCTGCGCCATGGCAAAAGGTCCGAAAGGCGAACCTCCACCGTTGGCCATCGCCAGATCGACTTCTTTCGGATCATCGCAGACGCCTTCTTCGAGAATCTTCGTGGCTTCATTAACCTGCAGAGCGATCATGTGGTTGAGATCGAATTCTTTGGTGGCTTTGGCCGGATCGATGTTGGGGCGTCCCGCAGACCAGTCATAGAACCCCCTGCCTGTCTTCTTGCCCAGGTTGCCTGATTTCATCAGATCAACCAGGACCTGCGGCGGTCTGTAGTCGGGGGAAAGAACCCTGGACATGTATTCCAGGCCATGAACATTGACGTCGATGCCGACGTAATCCATTAATTCAAACGGGGCCATGGGCATAAACGGTTTGAAGGCGGCGTCCAATTCTTCCGGCGTCGGATGTCCGGCTTCCAGAATCTTGGACAGGAAGGCGCCGGCGGGGATGTTGACGCGGTTGTAAATGAATCCCGGAGAGTCTTTCTTGACGATAACCGGGGCCTTGTTGATCTTCTTAGCGATCTCGTAGCCGATCTGGATCGATTCGTCACTGGATTTCTCACCCTTAATCACTTCCACCAGTTTCATCAGAATGGCAGGATTGAAAAAGTGATAGCCGATCATTTTGTCGGGACGGCCCGTGGCCTTGGCGATTTCGGAAATGCTCATGTTGGAGGTGTTGGAGGCCAGAATGGCATGCTGGGGCGCGTATTTATCGATTTCGGCAAACACACTCTGCTTGAGTTCCAGTTTTTCCGGAACGGCTTCAATGATGAAGTCCGCGTCCTTGACGGCTTCTTTCAGATCCACCATCGGGATCAAACGCGCCAGGGCGGAATCGTAAACTTCCTGACTCATCTTGCCTTTGGCCTTGAATTTATCGAAGCTGCCTTTAATGCCGGCTACGCCCCGATCCACGAACTTCTGTTCAATGTCGCGAAGCACAACGGTGTATCCTCCCATCAGGCAGCACGCTGCAATCCCGTGTCCCATATCCCCCGCGCCGATCATGGCTATCTTTTTAACGTCTTCTGCTCTCATCATTTTCTCCTTGTTTTATTATTAGTTATAAACCATTGAAGTCGGGCTCTCTTTTCTGCATAAACGCCGTGAATCCTTCTATCGCATCCAGCGACCCGGACACCTCTTCTGTGCCGATAGCCTCAAGTCGATTACCCTCTTCAAATCCTTCGTACAGACCGGCTGATACTGCATTCAAAACTGCCCGCACCGCCAGAGGCGGGCGTTTGGCTAGAATCGCGGCCATTTCCATAACATCGTTCATCAACTCATTTTCTTTCGAAACCCGGTCAACCAGACCGATGTCCATGGCTTCCTGAGCAGAAATTCGTTTGCTGAAAAGGATCATGTCCAACGCCTTCGATTTACCGATAATCCTGGGCATGCGTTGCGTGCCGCCCCAGCCGGGAATGATTCCCAGATTAAGCTCAGGCAGTCTGATTTTCGCCATCTCCTGCATAAATCTAAACGTACAGGCCATGGCCAGTTCGCATCCGCCGCCAAACGCATATCCATTGATAGCGGCAATGGTCGGCTTGGAAAGACGATCGATCCGTGTCCAGAGCGCGCGTCCACGAGGGCCCGTAACGGCGCTGTTAGCAGAATCACTCACATCAAAACCGGCGGAAAAACCTTTGCTTCCGGCGCCGGTTATAACGATAACACGGACATCATTGTCCATCGCTGCTTCATCAATAGCTTTCTCCATGTCGACAATCGCAGCAAGATTAAACGAATTTGCTGGCGGTCGATTAAGCGTAATTACTAAAATGTGATTTTCTTTCTTGAACAGTAAAGTCTGTAATTCCATATCGTCTCCTTCTGAAAAAATATTGCCATCATAGAGAACAGCCTTGTGTATTCGCATGACCTATTAGGGAGTATAGGCGTACAAGGCCGTTCCCTGCGGTTCGATCATTTCTTTTTCCCGGCAATTTCTTCGTCACGCAGAGTTTTACGCAGTATTTTGCCGACTGCCGATTTGGGAATGGATTCCCTGAATTCGATGAGCTTTGGAACTTTATACGCAACCAGTTTTTCCTTACAGAAAGCGATAATTTCATCCGCAGTCGCCTGCTGTCCCTGCTTCAAAACAATAAACACCTTTACCGTTTCGCCACGGTAGTCGTCTGGAACACCAACCGTTACGGCTTCCTCAACTTTGGGATACTGATAGAGCACTTCATCGACTTCGCGAGGATAAATATTGAATCCGCCCGCAATGATCATATCTTTTTTGCGGTCAACAATGGTCAGATATCCGTCTTCGTCCATCTGAGCAATATCGCCGGTATAAAGCCATCCATCTTTTAATTGCTGGCTTGTTTCTTCGGGATTATTCCAGTATTCTTTCATCACCGTTGGGCCTTTGATGACAATTTCACCCGGTTCTCCCCGTTTGACGTCTGTCACGCCATCTTCAATATCGACCAGTCGGACATCGTTGTCCGGGCATGGAACGCCGATGGAACCGGGTTTCCCTGTCATAATCGGATTCGTAATACCCATAGACGCCGTTTCACTCATTCCCCACCCTTCATTGAAGTAAATTCCCATATCCTTGACCTTCCTGATCAACTCTTTCGGCATTGGCGCACCACCGGAATTGAACAGGCCGATTTTGGAGGCCAGATTTATCTCCTGAATTTGGGGATGATTGACGATTGCCGTAATCATTGTGGGAACGGAGGGGAAATATGAAATGTATTCGCATCGTGCAATGACGGCAAAAAGCTCGCTCATGTCGAAACGGGGAAGCAACATTTGAGTTGAACAGGTGAAAAAGCCATTGTTCAGACAGGTGATGTTGCCATATACGTGAAAAAAAGGAATAAGGGATAAAATGGTTCCCTTATCCACCGGTAAATATGCCACCGCTGTTGAGTTCCCCCAGACCACAGCTTGCAATGTAGCGGCGACAATATTCGCATGCGTGAGAACCGCACCCTTGGGTATCCCCGTTGTGCCTCCGGTGAATTGGATGACGGCCGGATCGTTGTAGACGAAGGGCACATCCGGCAAGCTTTCTTCGCGACAGCCCTCCAGCATCTCTGAAAAGTGCAGCCAGTCGGCTTCCAACCCCATGTCTCGGCCGTTACTGACGCCAAAGCCATCGATAAAATCCGTCACTCTGGTTACAATCAATCTCAGGCGCAATTCTTTAGCCAGGCCCTGCATGGTGGGCAGAACGGAGTCAAAGGTAAAGAGATAATCCATCTGTGTATTTTTGATCATGAACGAAAGTTCGTCATGGGTATACAGAGGATTCATATTGACTACAACGCCGCCAGCATATAAAATGGCGTAATAAGCGATGATATACTGTGGGCAGTTCGGCAGGGCAATGCCAATTCTATCACCTTTATGAATACCATGACAAACCAGGGCATTGGCCATGCGAAGAATCCGGCTGCGCATCTCCCGAAAAGAGATTGTCGAACCGTAAAAGTCCGTTGCGGCTTTGTGTGGTTGAAAAGCCGCCGCCAGATTCACAAATTCCTGAACGGGAATTTTTGGATAGCGAATGGTTTCAGGTACGCTGTAGTCGTAATTGTTTACCCAAAAACGTGATTCCATAATAAAATCCTTTCATGTTAAATCAATTCCTTGGTCGCCACTCCACGTCGCGACCGGGGAATTGATTATTCCTTCAGCGCCCCGGTAAAGTTTACCGATTCGGCCTTAATGGCCGCGCCTTCATTGTTCATAATGCACTCCATCCGGCCGAAGAATTTCGGAAACTCGGCGCCGATGTAAAACTGGGACGACAGGACGCGTCCGTTGTAGTAAGCGGCTTCGGGATTGTCGTTGAGAATGTGCAGCTTTCTTTCGCCCTTGGCGTCGCCTAGCAGTTCCCTGGATTTCGGAACAGTAATCACCAGACTCCACAGATGCAGCCAAGCCATGATCAGCGGGAACATCGCCTGCTGCAGCGGTGTGGCATTCGCCACCAGGGCGATAAATTTGCCTTCCTGAAGCTGCTCGATCATCATGCCGATGACTTCATCGAATTTAGCCATTCCCCGTTCGACCGGGGCGATATAGCGCTCATCCACAACACCTCTAGCTCTGACGATTGTATCGGTAATGTGCTTTTTGAGCATCTGGTAGTTGAACATTTCCGGATTCAGCAGAATCTTGCGCATCTGTAAATCCAGCGACTGAATGGCGTTTGTCCCTTCATAAATGGACAGAATTTTACAATCACGGGCATACTGTTCCACAGGATACTCCTGGCAGTAGCCATAACCGCCATAAACCTGTATGGCTTCAGCCGTTACCAGCCATGCTGCATCCGAAATACCGGCTTTAACAATCGGCGTCAGGATTTCCACGATACCGGTCGATTCTTTAACTTCTTCGGCTGAGGACGAGACTCGCTCAATGTCTTCGTGATAGGCCAGAAACAAACAGAGCATCCGCATGCCTTCAACGGTGCTTTTCATATACAGCAGCATCCGCTTGACATCCGGATGTTCAATGATCGGTACTTTCGGCGCAGCGGAGTTCATAGACTGGGTAACATGGGAACCCTGAATTCGGTTGCGGGCGTAGGTGATTGCATGCATGTAGGCTGCGCTGGAAAGCGCTTCCGCCTGAACACCGGTGTGAATGCGCGCGCCGTTCATTATCAGGAACATCACTTTCATGCCTTCTTGTTCCCTGCCCAGAAGATAACCGATACATTTGCCGTTATCGCCGAAATTCAAAGTCGACGTAGCCTGCCCTTTGAGTCCCATTTTATGTTCAACGCCTGTGCAGATCACGTCGTTGCGGGTGCCCGGCGACCCGTCTTTATTCACCAGATATTTCGGAACAATAAAGATAGAAATGCCCCTGGTTCCTTCCGGATCGCCTTCGATGCGGGCAAGCACCGGATGGATGATGTTCTCCGTCAAATCATGCTCACCGCTGGATATGAAAATCTTCTGACCGGTGATTAAATAAGTGCCGTCCGCCTGCCTGACCGCCTTGGTTTTGAGAGCTCCGACATCGGAGCCGGCGCCGGGTTCCGTAAGACACATCGTTCCTCCCCATTTCCCTGCCATCAATTTGGGAACAAACATTCGCTGCAACTCGTCTGAACCAAAGAGACCAAGAACGGCGATCACTCCCTGAATTCCACCGCAATACATGTTGAGTGAAGTATTCCCGGCATTGAAATATTCCGACGCCGCCATGGATATTGTGGAAGGGAGTCCCGAACCTCCGGATTCAGCAGGAAACGGCAAGCTATGGAAACCCGCATCAACAAAAGCCCGAAATCCTCTGTGGAAGGATTCGGGAACCTTCACTTCGTTTTTCTTCGGATCAAATTTCAGGCCAATGGCATCTCCATCGCGGTTGGAAGGATAAAACTGTTCGACGGCAATTTGTTCGGCAAGCTCAAGCGTATCTTCATAAACCGACCGGTCAAAATCCTTAAAACGATCGAACCGGTTGAGCTTTTCTAATTCCAGCATTTCGAACAAAGTAAAACGGACGTCACGAGAGTCCACCAACTGGTTTAACGACATAAATTCCTCCTATAATTTAATTTTCATGGCATGCGCCAAATGCAGATAATTCACGAAAGCACATTGCATAAAGCCCCGGTCGGTGCAGTTAAACACGACGGGCTGCCAGGCACAGCGGAAGCCTAGAGCAATTTATTTGCCGACTCTTTGCCATAGGGTGGCATTACCGTTTCCGAAACCACCGCACAGCATCGCTACGCCGTATTTGGCATGCTTGAAATCCGTTTTCATAATATTGTTGAGCGTTACAATGATCCGGCATCCCGATTCACCCAAGGGATGACCAAGCGCCAGCGCCCCGCCCCAGACGTTCACATGGTCAAATGGCGCGTTTTGCGCAATGCCGAGGTCGCGCAGACAGGCCAGCGCCTGACTTCCGAATGCCTCATTGAGTTCCCAGACACCGATATCTTTTGCCGTGAGGCCCGCGCGCTTCAACAATTTCCGTGCGGCATAGATCGGACCGACGCCCATAATCGTCGGGTCGCACCCGGCCATTGCGCCGCCGGCATATTTAATGTGATACTCCAGACTCAGTTCATCGGCTTTTTCCCGGTTCATGAGCAGAAGCGCCGCCGCCCCTGCAGTCAGGGGAGACGACACCGCGGCGGATACGACGCCGTTTTCCTTAAACGGTGTCTTCATTGTTGCCATTTGATCAAGAGACACATCGTCCCGAATCCATTGATCCGCTTTAACCATGAACTTTGAGCCATCTTCCTTTTCTCCTTCGATCGGAACAATTTCTTTGTCAAACTTGCCTGCATCGCGCGCCGCCGCTGCCTTTTTATTGCTCCAGTATGCCATCACTTCCGCGTCCTTCCGGTTCACTTTCCACAGTTCGGCAACCTTTTCAGCTGTGTTGCCCATTGGAATCTCGGCAGGATTATACCGTTCCCAGAGCCTGGGTGAAAAATCCATGGCGTAACCCATAGGAACTTTCTCCATATCTTCAACGCCTGAAGCGATGTAAATGTCGCCTTCGCCGCACATGATCGCGCGGGCGGCATGTTCCGTAGCCGACATGCCCGACGGGCACTGTTGATTAATTCCATTGCTTGCCACACAATCCGGGAAACCGCCGGCCAGCCACGCCAGACGGGCAATGTCATTCTGCATGCCCGCCTGATTGGCCGATCCGCAGAATACCGCTTCGACGTCTTCCGGTTTTACCTTGGGATTTCTTCTGAAAAGCGCTTCATAAATTTTTATCAACGCCTGATCCGGCCGGACTTTCCGAAACCAGCCTTTTTCATTGTGAGCCCGTGCATTCGCGCTTCTTACACCGTCAATAACTACACATTCCTTCATAAACATATTCCTTTCATCCCTATATTTGAGGTCATTAATTTTCTGAAACTTTTATTGATTGGCTTTGAACATCATATTTTCTTGAGATTACACGGTCAGCCAAACGCATCATTAATCTCCGAAACAGGCAGTTATTGCGTGGCACTTAAATGCTGATTTATGGCATCTTCCAGAGCAGCCTGCTCGACAACACCATAGATCCTGCAAATTTCCTTGTTCTTCATCATTAATAGAAAAGTGGGAGTCCCAACAATTCTGAATTTACGCTTAAACATTTCCATCGTTTCTCCAGACGGTATGCATACCTTCAAACAATCATGATATTTGTTCGCTACATGCTCTACAATCTTGAGTTGCCCAGGATATACGTCGTCAGCAAGCATAAAAAATAGCAACACCAACCGCTTCTCAGCAGCTACCTCTGGAATATAGTTATCCGGACTAACTGAGCAAATCAGCGACTTCATGATTTCACTCCACCTCTTTAGATACCTGCTTACATGAACTTCCGGGCAAACCATCTTCTGCTTTCCTGTTATACGGCTTGTCAATAATATCCCTGATTTTCTTTGACATATCTTCCATCCGATACGGTTTTTTCAGGTGCGCCAACCGGTCATTTGTCATCAAAACCTTTGCCTCTTCGGTTAGGTTGCATCCAGTTGATAAAAGAATTTTAACATCGGGATTAATTTCTTTGAGTTATCGAAAGCTATTAAGCCTCCCCTTGCAGGCATGATAAGATTCATGATGACGATGGCAATGCTTCCATGAGTTTCCATTTTTTCTCTCCGCCAGT
>DDWS01000067.1 GCA_002347685.1 Syntrophaceae bacterium UBA2280 | reverse complement strand
TGACCCTCTGCGTGCAAGGCAGATGCTCTCCCAGCTGAGCTACACCCCCAAGCAAGGCTTTTTCTGAATCGAGTGGCTCCTTTAACATGGGCATTTGTTGATTGTCAACAGTTTTTAGCTTGACATTTTGTTCTCCGTCTATATAATCGCGCCCGTGCCGGAGTGGTGAAACTGGTAGACGCAGGGGACTCAAAATCCCCCGCTCGCAAGGGCATCTCGGTTCGATTCCGAGCTCCGGCACCAAAATAAAAACAAATACTTACGGGCTTTTTATTTAAATGAAAGCCCGTTTGTTTTTTCATTACGCCTCTTTCTCTCCCCACTTTCTCCCCACTTAAGATTTTTACCTACCAAAAACATGATTTAAGGCTAATAGAACGACTTGAAATGGTGTGCTTGGAAGTCTGGTCAGACGAGTATATCATGAGTTCCCGGTGACAGCACGTCTGTCTCGAGTTATTCAAAATGCCTCAGACAGGTCCGCTACGGCAGGGAACAAAGATCATGAGCATCTGGCGCAGATCAATCTAAGCCTGTTATTCGGTCAGCAGTCCCGCTTGCCTTTTTATTACCGCAAACTGGCGGGAAACATACCCGACGTGAAAACCCTGAGGAAACTGCTGGATGACATGAACACCATGGGGTATGAGAAGATCAAGGTGGTCCTGGACCGTGGTTTCTTCAGTGCCGCCAACATCAACGACATGTACAGGCATCACATGAAGTTTCTGATTGCTGCAAAGCAGTCCCTGAAACTTGTCAGGACAAATCTGGATCCTGTACGGGACAAGATGCGCAGTTGGAACCACTACAATCAATCCTATCAACTCTATACGTATTCCCGCCCCGATTGAATTTCCGATCCTGTAACAAAATCGAAAAAAACCCACCTATTGCCTCTTCAATCAGTTTGACCGATGAGGGTAGAAGTTATGAAAGGGACACTCAACGGGACACACAAACACAAATTCGGGTTATATGAACCTGTAAGTAATTGAATTTTTTGGCAGCCCACAGGGACTTTAACCCCGGTTTCCGGCGTGAGAGGCCGATTAAGAGCGTATTCCACCTGATTTTACATGCTTTTAAGGTCATTTAAAGCCGTTTATGGGAACCAAAAGCCGTCTAAAAAGCCGTCTGATATTAAAATAGCATAACACCGTTAGTAACACTTATCGATCCAACTGCTCAGCCATTGTGAAAGAAATAATATGCGTAAATATCGCGAGTCATATTGAGCATATGCTCATTACTGCGTTGGCTTAAACGTAATGTTTTATGTCCCCAAGGCGTAAGGACCCTTGCGTAAAGCGCCAGGTTCTGTGGAAGCATGGAACATTGCGCCTTGGGGCAAGGCAACCAGGTACAAAGATTCCGGGCGCCCAAAGCAATACGGTAGGTTTTCCGATAAGCCGTCAATGTCGAACGCAACAGTGGAAGAAATGCGCAGCGATTTGAAAGAGCGACGTCGTCAGCTCCTGAGAATATACACTGTTTCAAAACATGTTTTATAAAGATATTTCACTTTTCTTTCTGTCCAGAGTAGTCTAGGATTGCAAGCGAAAAATCGCGGAAAGCCAACCAAGGAGACATAAATGAATAAGAGTTATTGGTATTATGTCCCTATCATCGTGGTATTATTTTCTGGATTCATAATAGGTGGTTTCCTTTCGTTCGGTGTCCAATATCTAAATGCACTCGCATTTGTTGAAAACGAATATGCGCGATGGATTATTTCGTCATATGGTGTCGGACTGTTAGGGTCGACCACGTACTGCTCCAAATTCTGGTCTAGGGATATCGAAGAAGTTGTATATAGGGACAAAAATTTATTACCTCATTTTTTCGATTTTATCGGCTATTTAACATTGATCGTGGGTGGCGGAATAACAGGGGTCATTCTTCTCTTGCTTATAAAAACAGGAATTAGTGTTAGCACAACAGCAGGAAGCGCAGCGATATCTCTAACTGGTGAGGCATCAGTAATATTCGCATACATCGGAGGTTTATGCCATTTTCGTGTTCAAAGGCATTTAGGAAATATTATCGATAGGATGCTTAAGGAATCCAAGGTTGCTGATGAGAAGGACATTGGAGGTAATCTAGATACTGATCGTGACAATATTCTTGATAATCGATAATTTGTCCGCACTGACATCACCATCAAGCTGACGCGCGCTGGTTATTTTTTCGTTCCGCCGAAGAAAAAAGACTGATTGAGGAACCGAATGTCCGATAAAGAAGCCACGGCCCGCATCAAGATCAACAAGCTACTCGAAGCAGCCGGCTGGCGGTTCTTCCCGGACGGTACCGCCCCTGCCAATATCCGGCTGGAGCCATCCATTGCCATCCAGTCGTTCGTTCTCGATGCCCTCGGTGCGGACTTTGAAAAGGCTGACAGGGGCTTTGTCGACTTCCTGCTCCTTGATGCCAGGGGCTTCCCCCTCATCGTCCTCGAAGCCAAAGCCGAGCACAAGAATCCCCTTACTGGCAAAGAGCAGGCGCGCAAATATGCCAAGTCCCAGAATTGTCGCTTCGTCATTCTTTCCAACGGAAACCTGCACTATTTCTGGGACCTAGAGCGCGGCAACCCATACGTCATCACCTCGTTTCCTACGCCGGACTCCGTTATCGGTTACCAGAAGGTCACACCCAATCCGAAGCGACTCATCGACGAGCCAGTCGGCGAGGACTATATCGTCCGCACGCAGCGCCCGAACTACCAATCAGAGGCCGGTTGGCGAAACGAAATGGAGCGCCCTGCATACATTCAGGCAAATAAACTGCGCTTTCTCCGTCCCTATCAGCTAAAGGCGATCCACCGCCTTCAGGCCGCCGTCGGCGAAGGCAAGGACCGTTTCCTGTTCGAGATGGCCACCGGCACCGGGAAGACCCTGACCGCTGCCGCCGTGATCAAACTGTTTCTTCGCTCGGGCAACGTTCGGCGCGTCCTGTTTCTCGTGGATCGCCTGGAGCTTGAGGATCAGGCCAAGAAGACCTTCGCCGCGGTGCTCTCCGCCGACTTTCAGACCGTGATCTACAAGGAAACCCGCGACGACTGGCGACGCGCGGAGATTGTCGTTACCACCATGCAATCCCTGCTTGTCAACAACAAATACCAGAAGCTCTTCTCGCCGACCGACTTCGATCTCGTCATCTCCGACGAAGCGCATCGCTCCATCGGCGGCAACGCCCGCGCCGTGTTCGATTACTTCATAGGTTACAAGTTGGGTCTTACAGCCACGCCGCGCGACTATCTTCGCCGGTTCGACAGCACAACGCCTGGCGCCCGCGACCCGCGCGAGGCTGAACGTCGCCTGTTGCTCGACACATACCGTACCTTCGGCTGCGAAAACAGCCAGCCGACCTTCCGCTACACCCTGCTCGATGGCGTGAAAGAGGGTTTCCTGATCAACCCGACCGTGGTGGACGCGCGCACCGAGGTCACCACCACGCTTCTATCCGAAGAGGGTTTCGTCGTCTCGTTCACCGATGATACCGGCGAGGATCAGCAGCAGGCCTTCAAGCAACGCGAGTTCGAGAAGCGATTCTTCGCGGACGCCACCAACCAGCTCCTGTGCAAGACGTTCCTGGAGAACGCCCTGCGTGACCCGGTAAGTGGTGAAATCGGCAAGTCCATCATCTTTGCGGTTAGTCAGAACCACGCCGCCAAACTGGCTCAGATTCTGAACCAGATGGCCGACCGCATGTTTCCGGGAAAGTACCAGTCCGATTTCGCCGTGCAGGTCACCTCCCAGATACCTGACGCCCAGCAGTTCACCATCAATTTCAGCAACAACAAACTGCTCGGCTCCGGTAACTTCATCCCCTCCTACAAGACCAGCAAGGCACGCATCTGTGTTACCGTCGGCATGATGACCACTGGCTACGACTGCACCGACATACTCAATCTGGGCCTTTTCCGTCCTATCTTTTCCCCGACTGACTTTATCCAGATCAAGGGACGCGGCACCCGCAAGCACGACTTCCGCGAAGTGCTTTTCGACGACACCATCAGAGAAGGCGTCCAGCAGCCAGTGAAAAACGCTTTCAAACTCTTCGACTTTTTCGCCAACTGCAAATACTTTGAGGAGGACTTCAACTACGACGAAGTGCTGAAACTCCCGCCCTCCAAAGGCCAGGGCAGCGCCGAAGCGGGCAGCGGCCAAGGTCCAGTGGTCGTAAGCGGCACTTACGAGCATCTCGGCGCCGACATCCTCTCAATGGTCAAGGAAGAGACCATCGGTTACGAGGGTATGAAGATCGACCGCATGTTCTTCGAGAAGTTTGAAGACGTCATCCGCGCCAACGACACCATCACTTCTGCCGTGGAAGCCGGGCAGTGGGACCGCGTCATCGACTATGTCAACCGCGAGGTCTTCGACAAGCCCGAGGAGTACTACACCCTCGACAAGCTGCGCAAGGCCGCCGCTGTGGACCGCCGCATCACCCTGCGCGAAATCCTGGAGAAGGTCTTCGGTCTTATCCCGCGCTTCAAGTCCAAGGATGAACTGCTTGAGGAAGAGTTCTCCAAGTTCGTCGCAGACCACGTGCCCGAGCCGCCATCGGCCATCCCGGCTATAAAGACGTACTTCAAGGCATATGTAACCAGCAATCGGGTGCGGGACATCATCGACAGCAAGCAGTTCACCGACCTGGCTACCAACCCGTTTTTCACTACCCGTGATTTCAGAGCCGTGCCTCAGCCTTACCGCACGCTCGTCCCTGAATATATTAAGGACTACGTCTCCTTGAATCAATTTGCCGCATAAAGGAATTCACACATGCTCGACACCGATACCAAACGCCGCATCGACACCGCCCGTGACATCCTCGTCGGAAAAGTCCCCGACCCCAAGTCCCAGGTCGAACAGATCACCATCGCACTGATCTACAAGTTCATGGACGATATGGACGCCGAGTCCGAGGAACTCGGTGGCAAGCGCAAGTTTTTCACCGGCGACTACGCCCGCTAAGGCTGGGCCAAGCTCATGGCACCCTCGCTCGGCGGCCACGAGATGCTCGGCCTCTACGGAGAGGGCATTGCCAAGATGCCCGAGAACCCCGGCATTCCAGCGCTCTTCCGAGACATCTTCAAGAACGCCTACCTGCCTTACCGAGACCCCGAGACGCTAAAGGCTTTCCTCAAGATTATCGACGAGTTCAGCTACGACCACAGTGAACGTCTCGGCGACGCCTTCGAGTATCTCCTCAGCGTCCTGGGTAGTCAGGGCGATGCCGGGCAGTTTCGAACCCCACGCCACATCATTGATTTTATGGTCGAGGTCGTCGCGCCGCAGAAAAACGAGACCATTCTCGACCCCGCCTGCGGCACCGCCGGCTTCCTCATCTCCGCTTACAAGCACATCCTCCGCACGAACACCGACGCCAAAGGGCACAGCAATCTCACGCCCGACGAAAAAGGCCGCCTAGCCAAAAACTTCAAGGGCTACGACATCTCGCCCGATATGGTGCGCCTCTCTCTGGTGAACCTGTACCTTCACGGCTTCACCGATCCGCACATCTACGAATACGATACCCTCACCTCCGAAGAGCGCTGGAACGAATTCGCCGACGTGATTCTCGCCAACCCGCCCTTCATGTCCCCCAAAGGCGGCATCAAGCCCCACAAGCGCTTCTCCATCCAGGCCAAGCGCAGCGAAGTCCTCTTCGTGGACTACATGGCCGAGCACCTCACGCCGTCCGGCCGTGCCGCAATCATCGTACCCGAGGGCATCATCTTCCAGAGCCAAACCGCCTACAAAGAGCTGCGGAGAATGCTCGTCGAAAACTCCCTCGTCGCCGTGGTGTCGCTACCGGCGGGCTGTTTCAATCCCTACTCCGGGGTGAAGACCAGCATCCTCATCCTCGACAAATCCCTCGCCCGGCAGAGCGACACCATCGCCTTCTTCAAAGTGGAGAACGACGGTTTCGGCCTCGGCGCCCAGCGTCGCGCGATCGATAAGAATGACCTCCCGCAGATACAGGAAGAACTCGTCGCCTACCTCCAAGCCCTACGCTCCAAAGCATCCACCGAGTCCGTCTTCGCCCTCACGTCCACCGCCCAGATCGTGCCGAAAGAAAAGATCGCCGCGAATGGCGACTACAACCTCAGCGGCGAGCGGTATCGTGAAGGGTCAAGCGCCACGTTAAGTTGGCCGATGGCAGAGTTGGGCAGTGTCTGTCTTCAGATTACGGACGGTTCGCACTTCTCACCGGAAACATCTGATTCTGGCTATCCCTATGTGACCGTCAAAGACCTCGATCAGGGCCGAATTGACCTTGATGGGTGCAAGAAGATCAACGAGGCAAGCTATCAGCAGTTGGTCTCAAACGGATGCAAGCCAAAGCGGGGTGATGTGCTTTTCTCAAAAGACGGAACCGTTGGGAAGACTGCCATAGTGGATTTCGATCGCGATTTCGTGGTCTTGTCCTCATTGGCAATCATCACCCCAAAAACAAGTCTGGTGCTGCCTGAATACCTTTACTGCGTGATGTCATCGGACCGCTTCATCTCGACCGCAATTGACCAAAAGACGGGCGTTGCCATACGACGCATTGTTCTCCGGACGCTGAAAACTATCCAAATCCCCCTGCCGCCGCTGGAGGTGCAGAAGGAGATCGTGGCGGAGATCGAGGGCTACCAGAAAGTCATCAACGGCGCCCGCGCCGTCCTCGACCACTACCGCCCCTACATCCCCATTCACCCCGACTGGCCGATGGTGGCGATCGGTGATCTGTGCATCATTGAAAGAGGCGCGTCGCCTCGGCCAATCCACGATTTCATCACCGACGCGCCCGATGGCGTGAATTGGATCAAGATCGGCGACGCGGAGGTCGGCGGGAAGTACATCACCAGAACGAAAGAGCGGGTGACGCCGGCGGGCGGGGCAAAGTCGCGCCGTGTGAAGCCAGGCGATTTCGTGCTCTCCAATTCCATGAGCTTTGGACGCCCGTACATCATGGCTACGGACGGCTGTATCCATGACGGCTGGCTTCTACTGCGCGACCAGTCGGACCGCTTGGATAAGGACTTCCTCTACAACGTCCTCGGCTCAACATTCGTGTTCGCACAGTTCGAGCAAGCTGCGACGGGTGGAGTGGTCAACAACCTCAACAGTGAGATCGTTCGCGGGGTCAAGATTCCACTTCCACCCCTCGCCACGCAGGAAGCCATAGTGGCGGAGATCGAGGCCGAGCAAGCACTGGTGGCCGCCAACCGCGAACTGATCACCCGCTTCGAGCAAAAGATCCAGGCCACCCTCGCCCGCGTCTGGGGCGAAGAAGCGCCTGTGACCCCGGTAAAGTAAATATTCTGAAACAATTCAAAGGCAAGGAGACATAACTTCGTTATGTCTAATGAGCGGCGGGAAGTTCTTTGTAAAAGAACCACGTTGCATAAGGCGCCTTATGCGATGTGCCGCTGCGAACGACTTGTCCTACCATATAGAATAAAACAACCGGATTGCAACGCTCTGAGCCCGAACAGCGAAGCGCCAGGGCGTATGTTGCGTACCGCTTAGAAACAGTCCAACAATGGAAGGGCACTTGAGAGTGTGCGCAGCGGATGAGGAGCATGCGACCAGGTGCCGCACCGCAAGCGACACCCATGGCAGAACGGACAGGGTAGGCACGTTGCTCGGCGCGATCGCCTGCGGGTTCGTGCAGGCGGCGTGACGAAGCATGGTGCCGGTCAGTTTGAACAGAGCAGCGACGGCGCGACCGTTGCGCAGGCAACGGGCGTGACGGAGCGGGGCTTGAGCAATGCTCATGAAAGCAAGAAGAAAGGATCAATGTGCCTGGGTGCAGAGCCCTGAGCCGCCTAGCGGCGAAAGGGCGGACACTTTGTGTATCAGCAGGCCCCATCGTGAGCCATAGAGGCAAAGACGTGGGCTTCCGGGCTCAGGGGGCGTCGCCTACCCGGGGTGGTGTTAATATCCCGGATTTAAGAGATGGGGGTACTAACCCCCTCTGCGAAGCGCGGCATTTTTTTTCAATAATTGGGAATTACTTACACCCAACTAAACAACCTTAAAATTCTTGACGTTGTGAATTACAATTTAAAGGTGCAACGCTTAGTTGAACCGGAACGTTGCAGAATGGTCGGGCTTTTTCCATAAAAGATTAAATTTTGACCCAGCGTGCCGCCGTCAGTGATGTTAGATTCGATATTGTGCCCAGAATGCGGCGTTGCTCGGGGAGGAGATTTTTAAATTCGTATTGAATGCCCACCACACCTAATATCTCTTCATCCTGGGATTTAATCGGCAAAAAGCAGTAGGGGATGCTCGGCAGCGTTTCCGTTCCCGCTCCCGCAATTTTTCCGTGAGCAAATGTCCACTTAGCCACGGCCAGATCATTTTGACTAATTTCCAAATCCGGGCTGCTCTTCGACCACAACTGTAAATCTCCCTTTTTCTCTTTGAATAGAACGAAGCACGGAACATTAATGACCTTCTGAATATACTTGATCGTAATATTGCTGATGTCATTGATGATAGTCGTCCGCAGGAAGGCCAGCGTATTCATGGTTTCCTGTGAAAAAGCAGCCAGCCCTTCCACCAACTGCTCCAGCGGAGGAAGGGTCAGGTATTCTTTGCTCATCTCTTCGATCAGAGCGACCCTCTCCAGCCTGAGCTGCAAAGAGATATTTTGTTTTTTTACAATCTTAACCAGCTGCCCGATAATAATCGCGGTAAAAAGGAAAACCAGTACGTTAACTATTTCCTTGGGATCGTTCATCAAAAAACTGTATTGGGGCATGGTGAAGAGAAAATTGAAGATTAGAAGACTGATGGCAGAGGCGAATAATGATGGCCACATTCCGAATAATAAGGCACTGACACTTGTAGCAATCAAATAAATATAAACTAACGAGGATGGATCAACAACACGCTGGAGCCCAAGATTAATGAGGGTAATTGTGCCAATCATGCCCAGTACGATAAAGTAGTGAGACAATTTGAACGTCGCTTTTTTAGAGGGAGACTTGATGTCTTCTTCCCTCTTATCCATGGTCGGCGTAATGAGATGAAGCTCGAAATCCCCTGAGGCGCGAAGAAGGCGGGAAACGGGTGATCTTTTAAAAAATTCAACAATCGTCGGGCGAAGCGGCTTACCGATGACAATCCTGGTAATATTATTATCCCTGGCAAATCGAATAATTTCGTCCGCAACATCATTGCCGGAAAGCGTCATAATCTTTGCGCCCAGTTCCTCCGCAAGATTGAGAGCATCCGTTAAATATACTTTTGCCCGGCCCGATGGTTCGGTAAGCCCGGTGGGTAACACGTAGACAGCATACCATTCGGCATGAACATCCTTGGCAATTGCATAAGCCTTCCGTATGAGCTGTTTAGCATAGGGACTGTCCGCAATGCAGACAACCATTTTTTCCGTGATAGGCCAGGGCCCCTGGATTGCCTTGGCCCGCATATAATTAATGAGCTCGCTATCCATTTTCCGAGCAACCAGAGTCAACATGAGTTCACGGAGCGCAAACAGATTGCCCCTCTGAAAAAAATTTTCAATGGCGTGCCTAGCCTGCTGAGGAAAATATACCTTCCCTTCCTTTAATCGCAGGATCAGCTCCTCCCAGGGAATATCGACTACCTGAACCTCGTCTGCGCGGTCAAAAAAAGTATCGGGCAATGTTTCCTGCATGTGTATACCGGTGATCCTGGCCACGGCGTCATTCAGGCTTTCAAAGTGTTGGATGTTGACGGTGGTGTGTACGTCAATTCCCTGTTCCAGCAATTCCTCAATATCCTGATACCGCTTGGGATGGCGGCTGCCTTCGATATTGGTGTGGGCGAGTTCATCGACCAGCACCACCGCCGGATGACACGCCCGAATCGCATCGAGGTCCATTTCGCTGACCAGAAGGCCGTTATATTCAATGGACTTTCGCGGTATGATTTCCAGGCCGGACAGTAATGCGTCAGTATCGGCGCGTTTATGTGTTTCGACAATGCCGACGACGACATCCACGCTGCGCTTTTTCAATACGTGGGCATCATTGAGCATCGCAAATGTCTTGCCGACGCCCGGCGCGTAGCCCAGAAATATTTTCAACCTTCCCTTTTTGACATCGTCCTTTTCGACTTCCTTCAAAAGGGCGTCGGGATCGGGCCTTGCATCTCTCTCTTCCATAAAGATACCTTTCCCTTACAATTTACCGCCGAACGTTGATTCTCTCAAGCGCAATATTCGCTTGTAGAACATTGACCCGCTCACTGCCCCAAATCCCCAGAAAAGGTTTTTCCGTATTTTGCTGAATGATTTCCTCAACGACAGACCGGGCAATCGTTTTTTGTCCGGCAATACGCGGTGCCTGAAGTAATGCCGCATCCACACTGATATGCGGGTCCAGGCCGCTTGCGGAAGCCAGCACCAGATCGGCGGGGATCGGCATATTCGAAGGCAAGGGGTTTTCCTTGCGAACGAGTTCAATGCGCCTGTTGACCAGGTCCATAAGTTTTGCGCTCGACGGCGCCAGATTGCTACCCGTTGAATTACTCGCGTCATAAGGGGGATCGATGGCTGACGGCCGGCCATGAAAGTATTCGGGTTGCGTATATAGTTGTCCTATCAGTTGTGATCCAATGGCAATGTCTCCATTTTTGATAATACTTGCGTTGGATTGCCGGGGGAACAGGACTTGTGATACCGCCGTGATCCCGAGCGGATAAACCAATCCGCAAATGATCGATAATCCCGTAAAGACTAAAACAGTACGTTTGAGTTGCAGCATGGGTGTCTCCTTTATAATAACTTCAGCGTTGATATTAAGAGATCGATGATTTTTATTCCGGCAAAGGGCAGTATTAACCCGCCTATGCCGTAAATTCCAAGATTTCGCCTCAACAGAGCGGACGCGCTTGCCGGATTATAACGCACACCACGCAGTGCCAAAGGAATAAGCAGGGGTATGATGATGGCATTAAAAATCACCGCAGAAAGAACAGCACTTTCGGGACTCGAAAGATTCATGATGTCGAGTATCCTGAGCTGTGGATAGCCAACAATAAAGATGGCCGGAATGATGGCAAAATATTTCGCCACATCGTTGGCGACGCTGAAAGTGGTCAGCGCGCCGCGGGTAATGAGAATCTGTTTGCCTATTTCCACCAGATCCAGAAGCTTGGTCGGGTTGGAATCCAGGTCAACGATATTGGCGGCTTCTCTGGCTGCCTGAGTTCCGGCATTCATCGCCACGGCGACATCTGCCTGAGCCAGCGCCGGCGCGTCATTTGTGCCATCGCCGATCATGGCCACCAGATGCCCTTTTTCCTGATAGTTACGAATCAGCTCCAATTTTGTCGCCGGTTTGGCCTCAGCGACAAAATCATCCACACCCGCCTCCGCCGCAATCGTGGCCGCGGTCATCGGGTTATCACCGGTAATCATGATAGACTTAATCCCCATTTGCCTGAGTTTGGCAATCCGACCGCTAATGCCCTCTTTGAGAATGTCTTTGAGTCGAACCGCGCCCAGAATTTGGTCATCCTGAGCAATCAAAAGGGGCGTTGAACCTTCCGCAGCGATAGATGCCACGATATCCTGTGCTTTGGGGGGAAATGGCTTGTCCTGTGCTGAAACAAAATCCCTCACGGCATCGAACGACCCTTTTCTGATCTGATGCCCATTCCAGTCAATGCCGCTCATCCGTGCTTCTACGCTGAAAGGGAAAAAGATGGCGCCTTCGGGAGCGCGAATGTCGCTGCCACGCATTCCCAGTTTTTCTTTCGCCAGAACTACAATACTTCGTCCTTCCGGCGTATCGTCGGCAAGAGAAGATAATAACGCGGCATTGATTAGTTCCTTCTCTTTCCCCTCCGTGAGAGCAATAAACTCCGTTGCCATTCGATTGCCTAGGGTGATCGTGCCGGTTTTATCCATGAGCACCACATCGACATCTCCCGATGCTTCCACAGCCCGGCCACTTGTCGCTATAAAATTGTACTGTAACAATCTATCCATGCCCGCTATTCCTATAGCCGGCAATAATCCACCGATGGTTGTGGGCATTAAGCACACCAGAAGTGCAATGAGCATTGCGACGGAAACAGGCACGCCCATATAAGCGGCAAAATATTTCAAAGTGACAACCACAACGATAAATACAACAGTCAGCGCTATTAAAAGCAGATTGAGCGCCCGTTCATTAGGTGTTTTTTGTCTTTTCGCGCCCTCAACCATGCCGATCATCTGATCGAGAAAACTTTCTCCGGGATTGGCGGTAATGCGAACGGTAATTTGTCCCGAAAGCACGCGGGTGCCCCCGGTCACGCCGCTGCGGTCTCCGCCACATTCCCGAATGACGGGTGCGGATTCTCCGGTGATGGCCGATTCATCTATTAGCGCCGTCCCCACGGCGACTTCGCCGTCTCCGGGAATCGTATCGCCCTCCTCCAGAAGAATCAGATCTTCTTTTTTCAGTTGCAGCGCGGGGATAGTTTCCGTGCTTCCGTCGTTCAACAATCGCTTCGCTTTTGCCTCCGACCGGTTTTTCTTGAGAGAATCAGCCTGTGCCCGTCCTTGGCCTTCGGCAAGGGCTTCGGCAAAATTGGCAAATATAAGCGTGAACCACAGCCACAAGGTAATCTGCAAATCAAAGGTAATCCTGTGGCCGGTAAAAATATCATATATAACAATAAACGTCGTTGCGATGGTCACCATCTCCACAATAAACATCACGGGACTTTGAATCATCATCAGTGGATTGAGCTTTATAAACGATTCCTTCAACGCGGGTATGATAAACTTTGTCTGCCAGATCTTGATTTTCTTTGATTTCATTTTCATTTACCTCAAAACGTCTTGCCGATAGCTAAAAGCAGGTGTTCCAACAGTGGCCCCAATGTGAAGACGGGGAAAAAAGTCAGTGCCCCGACAACGATAACAACCGCAACCAGCATGAAGGTGAAAAGAGGACTGGCTGTCGGGAAAGTCGCCACACTTTCTGGAACAATTTTCTTCCCCGCAAGATTTCCTGCAATCACTAGGGCCGGGATAATAGTGGAAAATCGTCCGATTAGCATCGCCAGCGCTGTCAGCAAATTATAAAAAATTGTGTTGGCATTGAGTCCGGCAAAGGCAGAACCGTTATTGCCGGAGGCCGAAGCAAAAGCATAAATAATTTCGGATAGTCCATGCGGACCGGCATTACCGAGGCTGGCGACACCCGCCTGTGTGGATACAGCGACGCTAGACAAGATCAGTTGCAAAATGGCGGGAGTAACGATAATTACCACAGCCATGGCCATTTCCAGAAGCTCCAGCTTTTTACCCATAAATTCTGGCGTCCTCCCGATCATCAATCCCGCCAGAAACATCGTAAGGATGGCATAACTTAGCATTCCGATTAGGCCGGTGCCGACACCGCCGAAAATGACTTCTCCGATGGCCATATTAAATAACAGAACCAGTCCGCTCAAAGGCAGCAGGCTGTCGTGCATATTGTTGACGGCTCCGCAGGACGTAGCCGTCGTTGACTGGGCAAATAGAACGGAATTGACAACGCCAAACCGGGTTTCCTTGCCTTCCATATTCATTCCGGATGCTATCCCCGCCTTTTCCAGAAGCGGACTGCCGCGCATTTCCGTCCAGGCGAAAACCCCCAGTCCGGCCAGATAGAGGATCAGCATAGCCGCAAAAATAGCGAAACCCTGTCGCCTTTTTTTTGACATCGCACCCAGTGTAAAGGGTAGAGCCGCGGCAATAAGCAGAAGTCCTAACACTTCTAAAAAATCCGTCAGCGGCGTCGGGTTTTCGAAGGGATGAGAGGAATTGGCGTTAAAGAAACCGCCGCCGTTTGTGCCGATCTGCTTGATTGCTGCCTGCGAGGCAACGGGGCCAACGGCAATCAGTTGCCTGCTTCCTTCCAGAGTCTTGACTTCAATGGAAGGACTCAAGGTTTGCACTACGCCTTGCGAAACCAGAATTAACGATAAAACCATGACAAGCGGCAGCAGGACATACAAAACACAGCGGGTTAAATCCACCCAGAAGTTGCCGATTACAGCGGCTGATTTACGAACAAAGCCACGGATAACGGCAATGACGGCCACGATGCCGATAGCCGCGGAAGCAAAGTTCTGTACAGTAATGCCCAGCATCTGCGTCAGGTAACTCATTGTCTGTTCACCGCTGTAGCTTTGCCAGTTCGTATTGGTGCCGAAGGAGATCGCAGCATTGAGTGCCGTATCCCAACGCACGGAACCGAATTTCTGCGGATTAAAAGGCAGCCAGCCTTGAATCAGTTGTAAACAGAATAGTGTCACAATACCAATGACATTCAAAAGAACCAAGCAGAGAGCATAAGTTTTCCAAGACATTTCTTCATTCGGATCTACTGCAAATAAACGATAAAGGAATCTTTCCACTGGCGCCACAACTGGTGTGAGAAATGTTCTCTCGCCACTGAATACCCGCGCCATATAAACACCCATGGGATAAGCCAGGATTGTTAAAATCAATGGAAATAAAATAAGACACAACCAGTTGCCTGTCGTCATGGAAGCCCCCTTAAGCGCATTGCATTATTTTCGCACATCGCTAAATTCATAAAATATTTTCGCTGATCTAAAGGATTAATGGTCCAATTAAATTGTAATATCCCACATAAAGATCTATTGACCGACAACGGCCGTATATTTTCAGGATAATTGGAAGGTATCAGGGCATCCGATAAAATCGGACAGATAGGATATTTTTGTTCACCATTTCCCGACCATAGCAAATGCCGAAAAAATGATAAAAGAAGAAAATGAGCCATTTCTTCTTAAGTCTCCCTTTATGCTGACGAGGTTAGCTGACGGGCTCGGACCGGGATACGTCCTATTCTTTATTAATAAAGAAATGCGCCCCAAATTAACTTGGGTTCCCCGTATCCATTTGTTTATAATGGTTTAGGCTTAATGTTTTGGTAGCTTGCTAACGCCGTTTTTTAAACATGTCAAGCGGTATTTTCTGACAAAAAAGCGTATTTATTTCCCACCAGATTGTCGCCGGAAAAGTTCAGATCGGCCATCATAATCAACATAGGATGTGGAGAATTGAAAAGCAACACTACAGAAAACATCCGGCGCCCGGCGCCGGGCGCGCAGCTCTGGGCGGCAGCGCGCCGTACGGCAACCCGGTGGGGGTCAAATATCTCAGATCTTCGATATGGGGTAGTAATGCCGTCTACGAAACGCACTAATTTTCCTAATAATATGGAATTACTTGGATATTAGTGATTGATGGAATATTTTTGAAGGCAAACAGAAGCTGAAACGCAGGGATTCAGGACTATCTTCTTTTCCACCGGCCCCGATCCCTGCCAGTCCGATATCCAGGAACATCGAGGGAGGGGTGATGAGGCCGCAATGATTTAGGCAAAGCCTCCGAGCGTCATCGGGTTGATTCACTAGGATTTCCAGTTCGTCCGCCACCTGCAAGATTTTCTATTAGAGGAGCGCGACCGGTTTTGCCCCCCCCTATTTATTTGGTCGTGAAGAAAGGTTCGACAGGTGGCTCAGGGTTTCTTAGTCCATGCCGTAGTCACTGAGACCAATATCGTCGGTGCATACTCTCCGTGACGCCGACCCGGTGGGGGTAAATATCACAGGTTTATGATTATGATAATAAACCCATACACAAAACGCGGTATTTTTTTAAATAATTAGTTTATTCTTTTTCTGCAAAACCATGATCATCGCGTTTTCAATGATACAAAATCATAATATTACACATGTATTTATAATTATGAAAAGTATTTATAAATTATCCTTGACAAATCGTCTGACACTCGACAGCAAAGAATCAGATATTAAAAATTTTAAAGGAGGAAGTAAAAAAATGAAAAATCCATCTGATGATCACAAAACTCAAGCTCAAGCTGAATCGATTTCCCCCGAAAGAATAGTTCTGAACGCAGGAGGAAAGTTCCCGAGAGACATAATTTACAAAACCAAACGCGGCGAGACCAAAATATATCGTATTGTTCAAACGAAATACGATTGTCTCACGATAAATAAGTAAGCTCTAGTAGCCAGCCAAAAGCAAGCGTAATTTGTGTAAGCAAGCCACGGAGACCTGTTAAAGGTTCCCGTGGCTTTTTTTGTTTGAAATACATTTCACAGGAGATAAGCATGATATCGAAACATATTCTACAAAAATATAAAAAATCTCTATCTGAAATACCGATCCCGGGCGGCAACGGATGTCACGGTGCCCTTTTGGGTACTGCAAACCTGGGCGCAATGAGCGGATTAACAGCTGAACAGATATGTTCCGACATCCGCAATTCTATCCCTATCGGAAGTCGCGATGTTCCAGATCGGGAAATATTCGCTGCCGTTAATAGGGCTTTTTCCGATCACCGGCAATCAATCACCCTGCCCAATGGGGAATCGTATTGTCGATACACACCCCCGAAACCAAAGCCAATCATTAACAATGGGAAAATCACACTTCAGAACATCATCAAGCAGGGAACAATTTCGCAGGAGGATGATCTCTATTGCCTTTCGCCGATATCCCTGCTTGACATGCGGAAATGTAGCCTCGACCTTTTTCTTGATACCCTTTACGACCCTGATGACCTTATTTGGATGGGTGAAAGAAACACGCCCGGGATTATGGGTAAGAGTATTATGCGGGTATCCGATTGGATTAGGCAATATGAACTGTTAGACAGTGACGATCCGCCTTTTTTTATTATCAATCCATTATCAGGGATGTCGATGCCGAAAAAATCGGGTGATGGAATGACCTATCGTGGTGATAGATGTGTGTGCATTTTCAAATATGCGTTGGTTGAATTCGACACACTGACCCGTGAAGAACAAATCCGTTTCTGGTCGGCTGTCAAGTTACCGATCCGCTGCCTCGTCGATACCGGCGGGAAAAGCATCCATGCCCTGCTGGATGTTCAAAAAATCGCCGATGTCACAACTCTCGCGCAATGGGAAACCGTTGTTAAAAAAAACCTTTATGACCAATACCTGACGCCGATGGGGGTCGATTCTAATTGTTCAAACCCGGCGCGCTTAAGCCGGGTGCCGGGGCATTACCGCGCTGAAAAACAAACCTTGCAACGTCTATTATGGCTGACGTCGGTGGGTCGGAGTATCTCAAATGATTGAATCTGCTGGTGCTTTAAATCCTTTTTCGAATCAAGTGAAAGCAGCCGATGAACCTGTAAAGGCGCTTTTTGAAGACATGAATCGGGCATATAACCACGGTGATTTCGAAGGTTTTATGAGGATTCTGGGAACGATTCAGGGGATGATTCAGTCAGGAAAAGAAATAAAACCGGTCAGCGCCCTTAAATATATCCAGACGGACCCGCCGACACCGGTCCAAGTATTAAGGGATACTTTCGATATCGGTGACAAGGTTGCCATCCTTGGCAGCAGCAAACAGAGGAAATCGTTTTTCATACTGCAAATGTGTATCTCTCTAGCGGCCGGTCTTGATTTTCTCATTTGGAAAAACGCCGTTCGACGTCGTGTGCTCCTTGTGCAGTTTGAGGTTAAGGAAGCTCATTATCACAAACGTGTACGGAACATGGCGGATGCGTTGGACATCGATGAGGATAGTATAAAAGACAATTTGCTGATTGTTAATGCCCGTGGGCTCGGAATTAATTCCACCGGCGGAATCCCGGAATTAAGTGCAGTAGCCAAAAAGCATGGTGCAGAAATAATTGTTTTCGACCCCCTGTACAAGCTCATGGACGGCAGCGAGAACTCTCCTGAAGCATTCAAGCCTGTACTAGATGCTTTTGATTTGCTGGCCGAGGATACCGGCGCCGCGATATGTTATGTTCACCATGACGCGAAAGGTGCTGCTGGAGATCGTGATATCAGGGACCGAGGTGCTGGGTCGAATGTTCTCGGGCGGGATTACGATGCTTGCATAGCGCTTTCTCCACACAGGTCAGAGGAAGGCGCTACTGTCGTAGAAATCTTGGTTCGTAATTATCGTCCACGACGGCCTTTCTGCATCGAATGGATCGATGGTTTATCATCATCGTCCTGTTTTATCCCAAGATGCGATTTGGACCCAGTAAAAGAGACGTCTTTAAGTAAGAAGAAATCTATAAACTCAAAACTGCCGATCGCCTCATTTGAAATGTCTGCGCTGGCATTGGTCAAGGATAAGCCACTGCCCATTTCCGTTTTCAAGAATCAGTTGAGACATGACATGAAAATGACCGTTGTCGAAGCGCAGACATTTGCCGACTGGGCAACGGATCCGGCGGTCGGAAAGTTGGCTATCCATGAGCAGCGGGGGCGAGGGAACAACACTAAGCTCATTGGCCTGCCGGACCAAATCACCAAGTTATCTGCCAAGGAGGATGTTTAGAATGAATAGAAAAAATAGAACTTCTAACGTTTTTTCTATCATCTCTTATTTAGAACACACGCACGCTTATTATAGCGTGTGTGTTTGTTCTAACGATAGCAATGCAGCAGTATAATGGATGTCCGGTAAAAAAACACATTGATTGGCGGTTACAAAGTAGGAACATGGCAAAGAAAACACAGACAGGCATTGAGCTACAGAGGGCGCGGGGGATGCCCTACCCAATGATGGATGATCAACTCGGGCGTGTATTAAGATCAGCCGATATGGCCGACTATCTGGGGCTTGACGAAAAGACTGTCAGGTTGTACTACCTTGAATTAGGTGGAATACGCTTGGGTCGCCGGATATTGTTTTTTGAAAAGGAGGTTATAAATGCCATACAAAAGAGGTCAAAAATGGGTGGCTCAAGTGCGAGTATGCGGGAGGCGGAAGGAAAAAATCTTCCAGAACAAAAAAGATGCGGTAGCGTGGGAAAGCGAGAGTCGGTCAAATCCAGAGGAGATATGGCCGGAGAAGACAAACACGGTATCCTTGTTTGATTGGTCGCATGCATATCTGGACTTTGCTAAGGCACAGTTTGCTAATGTTACCTACGATGAGAAGCGGGCCATGTTTAAAAGGCTCCTCAAAGAGATAGACCCTGCGCTTCCGGTTTCCGAATTAACGCCTGGCCATTTTCAGGCTTATATTACAAAGCAGAAATTGGAACGGTCAGGATATGCGGCAAACAAAGACAGGAAGAATTTGGTTGCAGCTTGGAACTGGGGAATGGTGTACATGAACCCCAATCTCCAGAAACCGAATCCTTGTCAGGTGAAAAAGATGCCGGAGGATAGAAGCCCGCGATATATGCCCCCGGAAGAAGATTTCTGGAAGGTATATAATCTGACATCAGGACAGGACAGGGTCATGCTTTTGGCTTTCCTGCACTTAGCAGCAAGGCGAGGGGAGATTTTCCGATTGACATGGGATGATGTAGATTTTACGGCCGACCAGGTGCGATTATGGACACGGAAGCGCCATGGTGGTGGTCTTGAATTCGATTGGTTGCCAATGACGAAAATGCTGAAAGAATCGCTTTTCTGGTGGCAAGAAAACAGGCCAATAAAGGATGATGCACATGTTTTCTTATGTCTTGAAAAGAAAAACTTCTGCACTGAAAACTATGGCAAACCTTTTAAGCACAGGCAACATTTCATGCCGAATTTATGTGAACGGGCGAAGGTGAAGCCTTTTGGATTTCACGCGATCCGTCATCTGACAGCATCAACCCTGTATAAGCTGGGTTATGTGGTTGCCGATATTCAGTCCGTTTTGCGGCACGAGAGTGCAACAACAACGGCTAAGTATATTAGGTCACTGGGGCATGAGGGAGTGCGTCCAGCACTGGAGGCATTTTCACAACAAAAAGGAAAGGTTTTGCCTTTCAGGCCACGAGAGGTGACCGAGGCAGAAAATGCATCACAAAAAGAAAAAGCCGTCTCAGGAGCCGTCAACTCCTGAATTGGCATTGTTAAGAAAATGTTGTGTTTTATATGTTGTCGGAAATACGAGGATATTATGGTAGTCCCACGGGGACTTGAACCCCGGTTTCCGGCGTGAGAGGCCTATTCGCCATATTATGTATTAATAATATCATATACTTAGCAAACTGTAGTTGTTTAATTTTGACCACTTTTTGCACCTATTTTGCACCCAATTATCACGTTTTGCAAAGCGACTAACAAGCGGCTAAGAAAGGTACTTTCCATCATTTAAAGATACTGAGACTAGCAATCGTTCCTGTAGATTAGCAAGCAAAAAAAGAATGTGATATCTAATGTCCTAAGGACATTAGATATCACATTCTTGAAAGAGTGTCAAGTTAAATATATCCCCGCTTGTCGTTATGCACCTCGCTTCCATAAGGTTAAAAATCATCTTAAAAAGACTTGAAATATTACCTATCATGTGTTAAATGTCCTAAGGACATTTAACACATGATAGGTTTATTAGATTATGCAAATAAAAATCACCACAGCCCTGACTCGTTATTTGAGTGAACTTTCACAGCCTGTTATAACAGACTACGAATTGTGCCTGGTCTTTTTTAACTTATTTCAGGCAAAGAAGTATCGTGAGAGCGTCATTGAAATCGATAAAAGCGCAAAACCATCTCTTAAATACATAAAGACAAATGTAATTGCTCCTCTCATTGAATTGGGGATAATACTTCCGCTTCCTGACTTTCCGAATGAACGTGTCTTTCAAATTTTAGGCAAGCAGCAGGATACCGAAGATATCGTCTGCACCATCGATCCTTTTGCCTATATTTCTCATTTAAACGCCATGGCTTATCACGGTTTGACCAACCGCTTGCCCAAGGTTATATATTTATCCACGCCGTCACCTAAAGATTGGATTAAATTTGCCAACAAGAAAATGGAGAAAGACTATAGCGGTCATTTTAAGGAATTTTTGGATTATGGCCTTCCCAAATTGACCAGAATAAACTTTAGTACAATCCGAAAAAATAAAATATTCAGATATTCAAGTATCCATCAGGGGGCCTTTAAGCATATCGATGGCCGCATGCTCAGGGTTTCAACCATAGGGAGGACGTTTCTTGACATGTTAAGGAAACCAGATTATTGCGGCAGTATGTATCATGTTATAGATGTATTCAAAAACAACGGTGAACAATATTCTAGGCTCATCATTGATGAAATAGAACGACACGGAACAAATATCGAGAAAGCAAGGGCCGGCTATTTGATGGAAGAAATTCTTAAAATTAAAGACAGTAGAATTGACGAATGGGCAAATAATGTCCAAAGAGGCGGATCTCGAAAATTGGACCCAAAACAATCGTATCGAGAGATATATTCTGAGCGATGGTGCCTGTCTCTTAATATGGATTTATAGCGGATGAAACTCATAGAAATCGAAAATTGGATAAAAAGTTCGCCGGACGATACTGCAAAGGCGTTTCGCCAAGCTGTCCATGTGGTCTTACTCGCCATTTCAAAATCTCCCGAACTAAAATCAAAAATGATCTTCCATGGGGCTCTATTGCTCACCCTTCAATATGGCGGTGTGCGGTATACCAAAGATCTTGATTTTGCCACTACAAACAAACGGTCGGACATTGACGAAGATGCATTTTTAAAAGAGATGGAACTAAGCTTACTGGAATCCTCAGAATCTCTCAGCTATGGCTTGGCCTGCAAGATACAGTCTTGGCGAATCAAACCCCGTGGTGAGGAAAAAAATCACCAGACGTTAGAAATTAACATCGGCTATGCCTATAAGGGGACCAGTGATCATAAGCATTTGCTCAGAAATAATTGTACGAATGTTTTAAAGCTGGATTACAGCTATAATGAGATTAATCAAGACATCGAAGTCTTGGAGTTAGTTGAAGGAATGAATATTCAAGCTTATAGCTTGTCAGATTTTGTTGCTGAAAAATATCGAGCCATTATCCAGCAAAAAATGCGCAACAGATTTAGAAGGCAAGACGCTTTTGATATATATTGGTTGATTGCTAATGGTCATTTGAAAAGCGATGACATAAAAACCACAATATTGCGATCTTTGAAGGTTAAAGCTGACTCCAAAGGAGTGCTAATAAATCAACATATCTTAAGAGACCAGGACATTATTAGGCGTTCGCATGCTGAATATGAAACGATGGCGCAAGAAATCGAAGTCGATCTTCCCCCTTTCAAAGATGTTTACAAAATCGTCCAAGACTATTACGAATCTTTGCCTTGGGAATAATTTCTTATAATCAAATATCAAAAGTCGCCCATACTGCCGCATGATCTGAGGCTTTATTCACTGGATCAATCGCCGTATTGAACGGATCAAGCTGTCTATTATTGAAAATTCGATAGCGACTTCTGAAAGCCCGTCATGAAAGACTTTAGAAACGAGACAATGGAGAATCCGCTCCAAGGCAGCACCCGATTCCGGTGGAAGAAAGCACCCCAATCCGGAGCATGACAGCACCCTATTCCGGGGCAAAACAGCAGGTTTTTCTAATGTAGCGGAATGACCTGCTGGCATGACGGAATCAGGTGCTTTCATACCGGAATGAGACTCATACTGACAAATTGACCGACTACAGCCATACTGTTTTCCAAAAAGTAATTGGGGGAAACAGATGGCACAGGAAAGGATCAGTATGAG
>DDWS01000061.1:30795-68116 GCA_002347685.1 Syntrophaceae bacterium UBA2280 | reverse complement strand
GGACAAATCATTTGCTCCTTACAAAGTTATTAATTTTTATTGACAAAATGGGGTTGAAAAATTAATATGCTGAGAAATCAGCGATGAATTGGTGCATTTGGATATGATGATTCACACAGAAATTATAATTAGCCCTATTATTATTCGCTTCCCCGGGGGAGGCCTGGCCGTGGAATAACCGCATGTCGCAACAGGTGAAATTCCAAACCGCTGCCAGGATCGACCGGCAGCGGTTTTTTTTTGAAAGAGAGGCGTTCATGACAAAAAACAACGTTTTGATTTATGATACCACCCTGCGTGACGGCACGCAGGGCGAACAGGTGACCCTGTCCGCCGAAGAGAAACTGCGCATCGCGCGCAGGCTCGATGAAATGCATTTTCATTACATCGAAGGCGGCTGGCCCGGTTCCAATCCCAAGGACATGCGTTTTTTTGAAATGGCCAAAGCCGTGGAATTCAAGCATTCAAAACTGACGGCATTTTCTTCGACCCGCAAACCGCATATTCTTCCCGAGAATTGCCCGAATTTGAAAGCGCTGATCAAAGCCGGCACGCCCGCCGTGACGATTTTCGGAAAGGCGTGGGATCTGCATGTCACGGATATTCTGGGCATCGATCCCGACGAGAATCTCGCCATGATCCGCGACTCCATTGTCTATCTGAAATCCAAAGGCAAGGAGGTCTTGTTTGACGCGGAGCACTTTTTCGACGGCTACAAGCACAACGCCCGTTACGCGATTCGGGTGGTGAAAACGGCCCTGGCCGCAGGTGCCGATTACATCGTTTTCTGCGATACCAACGGCGGGACCATGACGCATGAAATCACCGACATCATCAGAAAAACCGGCGTGGTGATCCCGCTTCAGAAGTCGGGTATTCATGTGCACAACGACTGCGGACTGGCTGTGGCCAATTCGCTGGCTGCTTCGCGTGAAGGCGTCCGGATGGTTCAGGGGACGATCAACGGATATGGCGAGCGCTGCGGCAACGCGGATTTGATCCCCATCATCGCAAACCTGCAGATTAAAATGAAGAAGCCGTGTCTGCCTGCCTCAGCCCTGCAGCATCTCACCAATCTTTCCATTTATGTCAGCGATGTAGCCAACATTCCACCGCTGGCGTCGCGTCCCTTTGTCGGACGCAGCGCGTTCGCGCATAAGGGAGGCGTGCACGTCAGCGCGGTGACGAAAAACGCGCGGGCTTACGAACACATGGAGCCCCAACAAGTTGGCAATTCCCGCCGCGTGCTGGTGTCCGATATGGCGGGTCGCAGCAATATTGAATACAAAGCCAGGGAGCTCGGCATCGATCTGACGAAAAACGCCGCCCTGGGGCGTAAGATCGTCGCTGAAGTCAAAACGATGGAGGACCGCGGCTATCAGTTCGACGCGGCCGACGGGTCTTTGTCTGTTCTGATGAAAAAGGCTGTCGGGGAATTTGTGGAACCGTTCAACCTGGAATGTTTCAGCGTGATTACGTCGCGCACCCTGAACAATCCTTGTCTCTCACAGGCGACGATCAAGATTTCAGTCGGCGGCGAGGAGGAGCTGACCGCAGCAGAAGGCAACGGTCCGGTTAACGCCCTTGACCACGCGCTGCGCAAGGCGCTGACAAAATTTTATCCGGCAATCGGCGAAATGCATCTGGTCGATTTCAAAGTGCGTACGCTGGAGGGTTCCGAGGGCACGGCGGCAGGTGTGCGGGTGCTTCTGGATTCCACTGACGGTGAGGAGGTCTGGAGCACCACCGGCGTTTCCGAAAATATTATCGAAGCCAGTTGGCAGGCGCTCATCGACAGCATCGAATACAAGCTCAGCAAGGACAAAAAAAGCAGGATCTAAGACATCATTTATATTGTTTACGGCCATTGCCAAATCTGCAAATTGCTGATATAAGCTCATAAATGATATTGGAAACAGGAAAATGAGGGCTGGGCGGTGTTGTCGATAAACAGCCAGAATCCGCAGATGCGTCTGATCCGGAAAGCGGTGGATGTGTTAAGGGATGGAGGCGTCATTATATATCCTACGGATACGGTTTACGGTTTGGGATGTGATTTGTCCAATAAAAAAGGCATTGAGCGGATTTATGACATTAAGAGGCGAAGCAAGAAGCAGCCCTTAAGCTTTGTCTGTTCCGATCTCAAACACATCAGCCAGTACGCCCGCGTCACCGACTACGCCTATAAAACCATGAAACGGCATTTGCCGGGGCCCTATACATTCATTCTGGAGGCGTCGCGTCTGGTTCCGAAAATCATTCTGCCGAAACGGCCGACCACAGGCATTCGCGTACCGGCCAACGAGATATGTCTTTCCCTGATCCGCGAACTGGGGCAGCCCATTATCAGCACCAGTGTGCAGACGCAGCAGGGCGAGGATCTCGGGAATCCCGCGATTATTCATGAATGCTTTGGAAATATTGTGGACCTCATTATTGACGGCGGAGAGATTCTGCCAGAGCCGTCCAGTGTTATTTCGCTTGTGGATGACAATATCGAGATTTTACGAATTGGTAAAGGCGATGTGAGCGCCTTTTCATAAATACAGAAGACCGCGTGTTTTTTAGGGAGTCCCCCGGATACAGATCGTCCGGAGGCGGTATTACCTCTGAGTGAAGGCGGTCGAAAAGGATAATTATGGGACACACAATGCTCGTGAACGCCGTGCATAAAGAGCAAATGCGCATGGTGTCGGTTGACGACAAGGGCAAGCTCATCGAATTCAATATTCAGATGGCGGTGAAGGAGCCGATTACCGGGAACCTTTATAAAGGCAAGGTTCTGAAAGTCGAAAGAGGCCTGCAGGCGGCTTTCGTTGATTTCGGGGGCGGCAAAGACGGGTTCCTGCCTCTGCGGGACGTCGGTGACGATTGTTTCACCGAACAGGAAAACGGCTCAGGCAGGGCCGTGCTCAAGGCCGGTCAGGAATTGATTGTACAGGTCGTCCGCGAGGTTACCGGCAATAAGGGTGCTTTGCTGACCGGCTATATTTCGCTTCCGGGACGCTATCTCGTTTTGCTGCCCAACAAGCTGTGCGGAGGCATATCCCGCAAGATCGACAGTGATGAAGACCGCAAGAAAATCAAGTCCTTGATGGAGCAGATCAAAGTTCCCGAAGACATGGGATTTATTGTCCGCACCGCCGGCATCAACCGCACCAAACCTGAAATTCAGCGCGACTATCAATTCCTGATGCGTCTGTGGAAGGAAATCAAGAAGAAAGCCGAAAGCGTTGCGGCACCGTATTTCCTTTACCAGGAAACGGATTTCGGCGTGCGTTCGCTGAGGGATTATCTGACGCCGGATGTCGATCAGATCCAGGTGGACGATCTGGAAACCTTCCGGAAGATGCGCGCCTACCTGAAAGCCGTCGCGCCGCGTCATTTAAGAATGCTGAAGCAGTATAAGGAGAAAGTGCCGATCTTCGAACGTTTTGATCTCGAAGACCAGATCCGCCTGATCTACCAGGAACGTGTCGAGCTGAAGTCCGGCGGGTATGTCATCATCAACCCCACCGAAGCGATGATCACCATCGACGTCAATTCAGGACGCGGCTCAAACAAAAAGAACATCGAGGAGACGGCCTTCAAAACCAATACAGAGGCCTGCGACGAAATAGCAAGGCAGCTGAGGCTTCGCGATCTGGGCGGACTGATCGTCATCGATTTCATTGACATGATCGATAAAAAACACAACGCGGAAGTGGAAAAAGCATTTAAAAAAGCACTCAGCGTGGATCGTGCGCGGATTCAGCTTTCGCGCATTTCCAAATTCGGCCTGCTGGAGCTGTCGCGCCAGAAAAAGCAGTCCACGATTCAGGAAATCAGTTACATGAAATGCCCGCACTGCAAGGGCAGCGGTCTGCGTCCCTCCCTGGAATACGCGTCCTTAGCGGCTTTCCGCAAAATTGAATCCGAAGCGGTCAAGGGCCTTTACGGCGAGCTGAGAGTCGGGCTGCCGCACGAAATCGCTTTTTACATTCTCAACAACAAAAGACATGAATTAGACAGCCTGGAGAGGTCCTTCGATGTTCATCTGCATATCGAGGGACGCCCCGAAATGGCCTGGGACAAGCTGGAGATCCAGCAGTCCATCAAAGAACAGCAGGTGGAAGCCGGCCTGCGTCAGCACGAAATGCCCATGATAGCGCCGGCCGAAGATGAAACGCAAGACGAGGACGGTGAAGCAGCGGGGCTCAAAGACGAGGAAGTCCTCGAGGTGAAAAGCGCCGCGGGTGAAGCGTTACCAGCTGCCGTGGAAGAAGCGCCCAAAAGGAAGAGCCGTCGTCGCCCGCGTCACCGAAAAAGAAAACCAGCGGAAACGACGGCCGACAGCAGCGCATCTTCCGAAAGCCCTTCTGAGGACTTGTTTGAAAAAGCGCCGGTGGTGATTCCCGAGGAGGCCTTGCCCGTTCACTTTGCGCCCTCTCTGAGTATTACACGCGTTTCGGCCGCAACAGTCCCCTCACCGGAAAACGTCAATATGTTTGATACCGTCCCGGAAGACACGGCAAGCGACGATCCGGACGGGGACTTCACCCCGGAAGATGAGTAAACGGGCAGCAGGAGGAAAAATTTTGGTTAAGCAGATCCGCGAGCGTCTGTACGCGATTGAAGTGCCCCTTCCCAACAGTCCGCTGAAGGATTTGAATTCATACGTCATAAAAGGCGAAAACCGCCATTTGATTATCGACACTGGATTCAACCGCAGCGTGTGCTATGAGGCTATGCTCAAGGGCTTAGCCGAGCTGGATGTCGATTTGAACAAAACCGATTTCATGCTCACGCATATGCATGCCGACCACACCGGTCTGGTGATGCGGCTGGCGACTGAGGCCAGCAAGATATTTTTCAGCAGGATTGATGCCATGGTTTTCGATGAAGACAACAGCTGGCAGCCTCTGATTGACTTTGCCAGGCTCAACGGTTTTCCTGCCGAAGCGCTGCAAAATGCCCTCAACGCTCACCCCGGCTTCAAATACAGCCCTGAAAAAAAGCCCGATTTCACGCGGATTGACGATGGAGACGTGCTTGAATACGGCGGATACCGCCTGCGCGCCATCGCCACGCCGGGGCATACCCAGGGGCACATCTGCCTGTATGAGGCGGATGAAAAACTCTTTTTTTCCGGCGATCATGTTCTCTTCGACATCACGCCGCATATTGAATCCTGGGACTACTCGGTCAATTCGCTGGCCGATTATCTTGCGAGTCTCGACAAGGTCCGCGATCTTCCGGTGGAGCTTGTTTTACCCGGACACAGGAATTTTTTCACTGATCTGAGAGGCCGGATCGAAGAAATCAAAACGCATCACCATGAACGGGCCGACGAGGTGATGGCTGTGCTGGGAAGCCGGTCTTTGAACGCCTATGAAATTGCCGCGGGCATGACCTGGGATATTGACTGTGATACATGGGAAGAATTTCCCGTTGCCCAGAAGTGGTTTGCCACCGGTGAGGCCATTGCCCACCTGCGTTATCTGGAGAGCGAAGGCAGAATCTCCCGAAGCACTGCACAAGAGGTTGTGACCTTCCGCGGATTATAAAAAAAGCGGCTGTTTCGAAAATTTCAACATGTTTAATGAATGGATGAAAAAGCGATCCGCCTGACCGACGCTGACGGCTTTTAAGAACCGTGCGGGGCAGGCGGATCGGTGTTTCTGTCTGTACATTAGGATCAGAAAAAGATCATTGCCAGTGACTGGGCGATGCAGGCCGGTTTTTCCTGTCCTTCAATTTCTATGGTGTGAGTTTGCGTCATCAAAAGCCGGTTGCCCGGTTTTTCTTCCATTGCGGCCATGACTATACGGTCTCGGATTTTTGCACCGGAAACCACAGGGTTGAGGAAGCGCACCTTATCCAGGCCGTAGTTGATCGACATTTTTGATCCCTCCATTTTCAGAGGAACCTGGTAGCTGAAAAAAGGCAGATGAGAAAGCGTCAGAAAGCCGTGCGCGATGGTCTGGCCGAACGGTCCTTTGGCGGCTTTTTCCACGTCCACGTGAATCCACTGATGATCTCCGGTAGCGTCTGCGAATTGATTGATCTGCTTTTGGGTGACCTCGGTCCAGTCGGAAACGAATATTTCCTTCCCCATGATCTTTTCCATATCTTTCAATACTGATTCCATTGACATGACGGCGTTCTCCCTTCTGAATATGATTTTTTAAACCCTACCACAGCCCGAATGAAATGCAAGGACCTGCGTTGTTATGTTTCACGACAGAGCGGCGTTGACCCTGGACTGCGCGGCTTGGGCTTCTTTGACAATACGTTCAAAAAGTTCGGCGACAGTCGGCTGATCATGGATCAGACCCTGTACCTGGCCGACCGGCAGCACGCCCGTTTTGGTGTCGCCGTCTTCGGTGGCCACTTTGATTGCCTTGAAAGCATTCGCCATAAAGGCCAGCTGGCGGGCGTTTTGATAGCCGGAAGCCAGGACGCCCAGAAACAATTTGAAGTAGGGAATATTAACCTGTTTAGCGATTTCCTGAGAATTGATAAAAGCCGCAGGCCAGCTCAATCCATTTTTGATCGCCTTTTTCGCCGCGTCAGTTTTCATAACCCGGCACAAGATGCCGTCAAAACGCGGGGAGAACAGCGTGTCGTAGACGTCCTTTTCCTGTGTAAGGGTTTTGTAGTGGTCATGAAGCGGGCTTTCTTTGGTGGTCATCAGCCGGGTGCCCATGGCGACCCCTTCGGCGCCTAACGCCAGTGCTGCAGCGATTCCGCGGCCGTCGGCAAAACCGCCTGCGGCAATCACGGGGATTTTCAGATTTTCCGCCAGATGCGGAATCAAAACCAGCGACGTGACGTCTTCACCGTGCGCCGCCGCTTCCTGTCCGGTGGCGATGACCGCGTCCGTGCCGAAATCCTGGGCGCGCTGGGCATGCTTAAGATTGACGACGGTAGCGAACACTTTGCCGCCGTATTTGTGCGCCTCCTTGACGATCCAGTCGCCCTTGCCCAGTGCGAAGTTAATCACGGGTACTTTTTCCTGTAAAAGAACTTTGGCATTATCCGCCGCGCCGGGAAACATCAAAGACGCGTTCGCGCCGAAGGGCTTGTCCGTGAGCGTTCGAATTTCGCGGATGGCTTCGCGCGTCTGTGCACTCGACAGAGGCCCTGTTGCCAGAATGCCCAGTCCGCCTGCGTTGGAGACCGCCGCGACCATCTTCGGCGTACTGATCCAGCTCATGCCGGACAGGAGAATCGGGTAGCGAATGCCTGTCATTTCCGTTAATCGTGTTTTCATAAAAGACTCCTTTATTAAATATTAATCGTATTGAGAAGAGGGGGGCAGTAGAGAATGAACTTCGTGGCTATTCGAAAAACCTACTGCCCCCCGTTCAAAAAGGGGCAAATGTTGTGTGCCTTGTAAATGACCTCCCGTATCAGTTGCCTGACATCCTTGACGCGCCGGCCAGGCAGTCTTTGGCTTCGGCGGCCATTCTTTCCAGCAGCTCACTGCAGGTGGGGATGTCGTCAATCAGGCCGATGGACTGCCCCACCATCAAAGGCGCGAAATCGACGTCGCCGTTTTGCCACGCCTGTTTGACTTTCTGCCCGGATAAAAGAGGGATAAGCTCTTCAAATCCACCGTTTCTCGCTTCAATGGCCAGAACTTCCTCGATGACCTTGGATTTAAGTCCTCGCCCCTGCAGGCCGATGGATTTGCCGTAGATGATCGTGTCGAATTCCTGCCTGCGGATCAGTTCCTGCTTGATGTTATCGTGGACTTCACATTCTTGTGTGGCGATAAAACGGCTGGCCATCATGACCCCCTGGGCGCCGAGCGCGAGGGCCGCCGCCATGGTTCTGCCGTCGGCGATGCCGCCGACCGTCACGACGGGAATCTTTACCGAAGACACCATGCGTGGCGTGAGCACCATGGAGGTGACGTCGTCATTGAGCGGATGGCCGCCCTCTTCAATGCCAGCCGCGTAAACACCGTCAAATCCGATTTTCTCGGCGTGCAGCGCGTGGCGCACGGCGCCGACTTTGTGGAACATTTTTACGCCGGCTTTTTTAAGCATCTCGACTGCTTCCATCCCGGCCACCTTATCGAGCGGCGTGCCGGAAAATTCTATGCCGTCCACTTTTTCCTCCGCGCAGACCCGGACATACATTTTGTGATGCTCCGGCGTGATCCGCACCGACGGCAAAAGCGTGATCGCCGTAAAAAAAGGTTTGTCGGTCAGTTTGCGCGTTTCGCGGATGGCCGCGCGAAAATCGTCTTCGGTTTCATAATTGCCGGCGGTCAGGTTGCCGATGCCGCCTGCATTGGAAACCGCTGCGCAGAGTTTCGGTGTACAAAGCCACATCATCGCGCCGCAGATGATGGGGTATTTCACATTGAACATTTTTGTAATCGCTGTTTGATACATGGTTCCCTCCTCAAAGTTATGATTCGCTGATTTTTTTCCGTCCGGTTTTCTTTTTTGGTCCGGCCAGACTGATTTGAATATTTTGTTCCACCCGCCTCTGAAAGAGGCGGCGGAGAATATAATCCCGGTAAAAATCTCCGATTCCGGTTAGTTCGGCTGTGATCAGAACATTTTCCCGGGTTGATTTTCCGGCAACGATTTTCCGCCGCAGCTTCATTTCCGCATCGACAATCTTTTTTCCGGACTCCACGACGAAAGCCAGATCTTCGAGGGGCATGCCAAGCGCCATGAGCTTTTTGATCGCGTCGCGGCCCGCCGCAACGTCCTGCCGGTCATACCGGGGTTTGTCCTCGCTGGCGGTGAAGGGGACCAGGACACCCAACTTCCGGGCCTGATCCAACTGGCTTTTGGTCAGGCCGGTTGCGGCAAGAAATTCGTTTGTGGTCAGGAGTTTGTCTCCGCTTTTGGAAGACGAACCGAAAACGGCCGTTTCAATCATTTCCGCTTCGGCCGGACTCAGGCCCTCGTCGATGCGGCGCAGAATGTTTTTGATCAGATACAGGGGGTAATAGCGCTTTGCCTGAAGGTGTCCGATGGCCTGGAGTCTTGCGATGCAGGACTCGTCATAAAAGGCCATCTTCTCATTGGTCTTTTCGGGCTTGGGTAAAAGACCCTCGCGCACATAATAGCGGATGGTGGAAGGCGCTACCCCGCTTCTTCTGGCGATCTCGCCGATTTTCATTTTCATGGTCAAGTCCAAACATTAAAGTTGCACTTCAATGTTATAGAGAAAGGGGTAGGGGTTTGTCAAGAAAATATTTTGGAAGAAATATTTCAAGGCCTGTTTCATGGCGCAAGTATTGGAGAGGATAAGGCTATTTCTGAATCAGAAAGGCGAGTTCCAGCGCTCTTTTCATCGTCAGCCGCGCCGAGAGGCGTCCGGTTTCGTCTTGTTCGATGCCCAATTTTACCTGAGGATCGAAAGTCCCCGACCCCTCACGGCTTGCGAAGGCGGACGCGCCCAGGGGGCTTACGCCTTGATGGACGCAGGCCGGAATCATCTCGAGGGCCAGAAACGCGAGCAGGTGAGAAAGGTGCGTGGTTTCGATGCCGCCCTGGCGAAGCCAGGAAACGGCCATGCTCACGCCGATCTTGTTTTTCATTCGACCGGCGGTTAGATTGCCGAACGTGAACACGCGGAGCCGGTCGATCATCGACGCCATCCGGGCTGAGGTTCGCATAAAATAAACCGGACTGGCCAAAACGATGATGTCCGCCGCCTCCGCCTTTTCAAACACATTTTGGGCGTCGTCCCTGATCGAACAGTATTTTCCCGGTGTTTGACGGGTCAGGCAGAAATTGCAGTGGATGCAATCCTTAATTTTCAACGTGGATAGATTCACGATGTCGTGTTCGATGCCTTTGGAGGGCAGTCCTTCTATCGCCTGGCGTAAAAAAGTTTCCACGTTCCCTTTTTTAACGGGACTGCCGGAGATGCCCAGAATTTTGTATGTCATTTCATTTCCCTGAAGAAGGATATCCGTCGTGCTGAACCGAAATGAGTTTATCCGTCGCAAATCCGGAAGCGGCGGCTTTAGCGATCAGACGTTTTTTTAAATCGCCGTCGATATGCGGGTTACGGGCCAGAAGCCAAAAATAAGAGCGATCCGGGCCGCACACCAGCGCGTAGGAATAGTTTTCGTAATCGAGATCAAAAATGATATAGGATCCGTAAAACGGGCCGAAAAATGACACTTTCAGAAATCCCTGATCCGTCTGGTTGACAAAAGACGCTTTGCCTTCCGCTTCCTTCCATCTATTTTCTTTTTCCGAATAGCCCCGGTTGATCACGCGGACAGTACCGTCCGGACGGAGGCTGTATTCGGCCGTGACGTTTGTCAGGCCCCGTTCAAAAGAATGATCGAGTCTCGCGATTTCGTACCAGCGTCCCATGTATTTCTCCAACTGGAAATTTTCCACCGGTGTGAGGCCGTCGGGGATGCCGACACAGCCGGTGCAGGTCAAAGCTAAAAACAAAAGGAATTTTTTCATGATTGGAGGGTCCTTCCCCTTTACAATTGCAACGTTGTGCTTTAGTTTATACGAAATAGTTTTAAAATCAAAGGAGGAATCATGAAGCTTGCCGACTATTTTGAAAACAACAAAGGACTTGGTGTGCTTTCCACCGCCGATGCAGCAGGAAAGGTCAATGCGGCGATTTACGGACGCCCGCATTTTATGGATGAACAAACCGTGGCGTTTATTGCAGCCGACCGTCTGACACATGCTAATTTGGAGGGCAATCCGTCCGCCGTCTATCTTTTCGTGGAAAGTGGGACTTACGAGGGGAGGAGATTGTATCTGACAAAAATCCGCGAGGAAAAAGATTCGCCGCTGATTGACGAGATTCGCCGGAAGAAGTACAAGGAAGTTGAGGGCCGATATAAAACAGAATCGAAGTTTCTCATCTATTTTAAATTGGATCAGGTATTGCCGCTCATCGGTGATGGTCAATAATAGTGCAGTATCGTGATCTGATTTGGGGATGAAACGGTTTCATTTCCGGATTTAGAAAATGGAGGCGGAGTATGAAAGTGTTCCTGACGGGCGGCACGGGGTTTGTCGGAACATATCTGACCCGACTGTTTATTGCCGAAGGCCACGAGGTGACCATTCTTACCCATGAACGAAAAGAGCCTTCACCGAAAATGAATGGGTTGTCTTACATTTCCGGCAATCCGGTGGCCAAGGGCCGTTGGCAGAAAGCCGTGCCGGAGCATGATGTTGTCATCAATCTGGCCGGGGCTTCCATCTTCAGCCGCTGGACGGATTCCTACAAAGAACTCCTGCGTCAGAGCCGCATCCTGACCACGCGCCATCTGGTCGAAGCCCTGCGGGACGACGCAAAGCACGTCACTTTTTTCAGCACGTCCGCCGTGGGGATTTACGGCTTTCATGAAGACGAGGAACTCACCGAAAGCTCCGCGCCCGGCAGCGATTTTCTCGCCCGGCTGGCCTGTGACTGGGAAAAAGAAGCCCTCCGCGCGCAAGACAAGGGCGCGCGCGTGGTCATCACACGGTTCGGCATTGTCCTGGGAAAAAACGGCGGCGCGCTCGGCCAGATGATTCCGCTATTCAAGTATTTTATGGGCGGCCCGCTGGGCAGCGGACGACAATGGTTCTCATGGGTGCATATGGACGATCTGGCCGCGGCCTTTGCCTTCCTGATGGAGCGCAGGGACATCCAGGGCGCGGTGAATCTGTGTTCGCCTCAACCTGTCCGCAACAGGGAACTGGCCCGGGCCATCGGCAGGATTCTGCACAGGCCGTCTTGCATGCCCGCGCCCGGGTTTATGATCAGGTTGATTCTGGGCGAATTCGGCAATGTATTGCTCAAGGGTCAGCGTGTGGTCCCCAGGGTTCTGCTCGACGCCGGGTTTCAATTCCAATATCCGGCGATTGAGGACGCGCTGGCGAATATCATCGAATAATCAAGGCATGTCTTTCCAAACCGCGTGTGTGTTCTTTTGTATTGACAGGCCAGGGTGATCTTCCTATACTTCCTCCAAAAGCACGGATTGATCTGCATAAGCAAATCCCTGTAGTGACCAAAGGCTATTCTCCGATGAAATTTTTACCGGCTGTTATCAGCACTGTGTTTGCAAGCAAGATCACAAAAGCCAATATTGGCATGGTTGTGAAGTATCTGATTTTAATTATCGCGCTTATCACGCTCTACAGCGTTCTTTTTCACTATATCATGGCGGCGGAAGGCCAGCAGCATTCCTGGGTGACGGGGCTTTACTGGACCATCGTGACCATGTCCACACTCGGTTTTGGCGATATCACCTTCACAAGCGACCTGGGACGCGGTTTTTCCATCCTGGTCTTGCTCTCCGGCGTGGTCCTGCTTTTGATCATGCTTCCCTTTATTTTTATTAAATTCTTCCTTGCGCCCTGGATGGACGCGCAGGCCAGAAGCCGTACCCCGCGGGAACTGCCGTCGGACACGCGCAACCACGTCATCATCACGCACTATGATCCCGTGACGGCGTCTCTCATTGAAAAACTCGAAGGCTATAAAAAACAGTACGTGGTGGTGGTGGAAGAATTTCCGCGTGCGCTTGAGCTCTATGACAAAAACATTCATGCCGCCGTGGGCAACATCGACGACCCCGAAACCTATTCGAGGCTGCGCGTGCAAAACGCCGCGCTGGTCGTGGCCACCAACTCCGACCAGATGAACACCAACATCACGCTGACGCTGCGGGAGGATTATGAGTTTCTGCCGATCATTACGACGGCGGATTCACCGCATTCGGTGGACATTCTGCAACTGGCCGGCAGCTCACGCGTCTTGCAGCTCCATGATCTTCTCGGACGCTCGCTCGCGTCCTGGACGGTGGCCGGCGACTGCAAATCCAATGTCATCGGTCGGTATCAACAGCTTGTGATTGCCCAGTCACCGGTCATCGGAACGCCCCTGGTCGGACAGACCATCGCGCAGAGCTCCCTTCGGGAAACATTCGGCCTGACCGTGGTCGGTATCTGGAAGCGGGGAAAGTTTCTGGTCCCGCGTCCGGACACGGCCATCGACCGTTCCAGCGTTCTGGTTTTCGCCGGTACGGAAGACGCGCTGATGAAATACGATGAAGTGTATTCCTTCTATCAGATCTGCAAGGTGGCCGGCGATCCGGTCATCATCGTCGGAGGCGGACGCGTTGGGCAGGCCATTGCCGCCCGGTTTGAAGAATCGGACATTCCATACCTGATCATAGAAAAAAACCGCCGCCGCAATCAGGACGAAGCGCACTTTGTCTTCGGTGATGCGGCGGATATCCAGACCCTGGAGAAGGCCTGGTTTGAAAAGGCGCCCGCCGCGCTGATCACTTCGCATGATGATGCCACGAATATTTACCTGACCAAGTATCTGCGCAGCCTGCGGCCGGATATGCAGATCCTCAGCCGTTCCAGCGAAGATCGCAACGTCACCACGCTGCACCGCGCCGGTGCGGATTTCGTCATGTCCTACGCGTCGCTCGGCTCCAACGCCATTTTTAATTATCTGATGAATGAGGAAACGCTGCTGCTGGCGGAAGGATTGAATTTCTTTCACCTGCAGGCCCCCAGATCCCTCGAAGGAAAGACGCTGGCCCGGTCCGGCATCCGGGAGAAGACGGGATGCACTGTGGTGGCTTTGGTCCACAAAGGCGAGACATTCATAAATCCGGAACCGTCACGGCAGATCGAAAAAGACGACGAGCTGATTCTGATCGGCACCTACGATGCGGAAAATGCCTTTTTGAATGAGTATCCCGATTGATCCTGCAGGATTTCCGTTGACTTGCGCGGGGATACCAACTAGTATTCCGCCAACAATACAACGTGCGAGCGGATATAGAACTTACTTTTCATCCCAGGCGGTGTGCCGGTTATGATTCTCCAACGCGAAAGAAAATCCTCTATCTTCGGGATCGTCGTTTCCTGCGTGGTGATCGCCTTTTTGGTGTCGGCCCTCGCCGTCGGGGCGTATCATCAGTCGGGCAACGCGAGGTTCTGCGGGTCCTGCCACAGCATGAAGGGTGTACACAGCCAGTGGCAGGCGTCCAACCATCAACAATTCAACTGCACCGAATGTCATCTGCCGGACACGCATATCGCAGGCAAGGTGGTGTATAAAACCCGCGCGGGTTTAAATGACCTGATTCATGAAACGGCGCGCGATTATCCCGCGCGTATCGGCATGTCCGGAGAAGGCCGACAGATTGTCAACGGAAATTGTGTTCGCTGCCATGTGTCAACCATCGCCGGCACCGGGATGGCGGCCAACGACGCCGATTGCCTGAAGTGTCACCGGTTTCTGGTTCACAGCAGGGGAGAAGACCAGGGAGGTATAAAAATTGAGTAAGGGAAATATTATCATCAAAGTCCTTGCGGCGCTTTTGCTGATTGTCCTGATGGTTGTGCTCATCCGGGTGTTTCTTCTGCCCCCGGCGGCCGTGATAAAACTGGCCGCCATTGCCGAAAACGAATATGATCCCGCGGTCTGGGGCAAATCTTATCCGCTTCAATACCAGAGTTACCTGAAGAATAAAGAGATGTCGGCTTCCCCCACAGGGTTCGGCGGCTCCGTCAATTTTCAGAAATCGGCCAAAGAGCCGGAGATCCTGATGAACTTCAAGGGAATGGCCTTCAGTAAGGATTATACGGAAGACCGCGGCCATCCTTATGCCATGGAAGACTTAATCGAAACGAAACGCGTAGGTCCCGCCACGTCCGGTTCCTGCATGACCTGCAAGACGGCCAACCTGAAGGATATCTACATGGAAATGGGGTGGAACTACGCTAAAACGCCTCTGGCTGAACTGCTGCCCCGAATCAAACACGCCGTCAACTGCGTCAACTGCCATGACCCGCAGACCATGGCGCTTAGGGTGATCAATCCGGCCTTCATTGAAGTCATGGAAAGGCGGGGGATCGATCTGGCGGGAGCACCGCGCGAAGCCATGCGCAGCTACGTGTGCGCTCAGTGTCACTCGGAGTATTATTTCCAGCCGGAGACAAGCCGTGTCATCTTTCCGTGGGACAAGGGGCTTTCGCCTCAGGACATGTACGCCTATTACAGGGATATTCCCTTCGGGTTTGATATGGACTGGCAGCATCCCGACTCGCAGGCGAAAATGCTCAAAGCCCAGCATCCCGATTATGAACTTTTCAGCGGTGGCGTCCATGCGGCTTCCGGTGTTTCCTGCGCGGACTGTCACATGCCTTACATGCGCGAGGGCGGCCGCAAATACTCGTCACACTGGGTTACCAGTCCCATGAAAACCGTTTCGGCCTCCTGCCGCACTTGTCACACGCAGGACGAAAAATGGCTTCTGGAAAGAGTGAAAAAAGTTCAGAACCACGTCTGGGAGCTTCAGCACACGGCCGGCCGGACCATTGCCCGCGCCCATGACGTGATCGGCAAAGCCGGCTCAGCTCCCAAAGTCAACCAAAAAGAGATGGAGAAAGCGCGCGAGTTGATCCGTCAATCACAGTGGTACTGGGATTTCATCGCCGCCGAGAATTCCATGGGATTCCACAATCCAAGTCAGGCGCTAAGCACACTGGGGCAGTCCGTTGATCTTGCGCATCAGGCGATTGCCGCGGCCAATCGCGCGGCGGGAACGCAGTATTAGGCTGCTTGCATCTTTGGTTTACGGCCTGGAAGGTGACATCCAAAATGACGTCGCCTTCGTTTGGTCAGACCTAGTATTTTTTATCGGGCAGATAATCCTCCCTTGCGGGGGAAAAAACTTCCACAACCACAGTGTCCTCAATGACCTCAGCGCCGTGTTCGACGTCCACCGGTATGCACCAGCTGTCGCCCGGTAGCGCTTCATACCGCCTGCCGCCGACTAGGAAGACCATGTGGCCGCTGATCAGATATCCCGTCTGCTCATGGGGGTGGGAGTGGTTCGGCACCACGGCTCCCTTTACGAGGCGAAATTCCGCAAGCAGCGTTTTTGCCCCATACACAAGTGTTTTCTGATCAATTCCTTTGATTCGTGAATAATAGCCGTCTTCGCTTCTTTTATGAAACATCATATTCATTCTTTCCCCTCAAACCCTGAACTTTGAACTTCCTTTAACTATCGCATTCCCTTGACCACATCAAGCCGGTATCTTGACAATTGCGAATCAACGTGCGATCCAATTCTTCAAATAATAGAATAAAAGGAGATCATTGTATGGCTGAAATCGTCTCGTTTAGCAAAGAAGGCAGTGTAGGGGTCCTGACTGTCAACAATCCTCCGGTGAATGCCCTTTCACAGGCTGTTCGTGCCGGCATTAAAGCGGGTGTGGAAAAAGGTATTGCCGATACGGATGTGGCCGTCATGCTTATCATCTGCGAGGGCCGCACCTTTATTGCCGGCGCGGATATTCGAGAGTTTGGCAAACCGCCGATGGAGCCCTTTTTACCCGACGTCTGCCAGTTTATAGAAGATTGCCCCAAGCCGGTCGTGGCGGCGATTCACGGGACCGCTCTGGGCGGCGGTCTTGAAATCCCATTGAGCTGTCATTTCCGCATCGCGGTTGCAAGTGCGAAAGTTGGTTTGCCGGAAGTCAAGTTGGGGCTTTTGCCCGGCGCAGGCGGCACGCAGAGACTGCCCCGTGTGGCAGGCGTCCAGGCGGCGCTCGAAATGATCACCTCCGGCACGCCGGTTCCCGCTGCCAAAGCAAGGACCATGGGGATTCTGGACGAAGTCGTTGAGGGCGATCTGAAAGCGGCAGCGCTGGCGTTTGCAAAAAGGGTTGTGGATGAAAAGCTGCCGATCCGGAAAGTGAGTCAGTTGAGCGCGAAAGTCGATTCCCCGGCCGTTTTTGAAGATTTCGCCAAAAGCATTTCACGCAAATCGCGCGGGTTCATCGCCCCCTTCAAGTGTATCGAAGCGGTCAAAATCGCCACCGAACTGCCATTTTCCGAAGGCATGAAACGCGAACGTGAAATCTTCCTCGAGCTGCAGGCCTCCGATCAGTCCAGGGCGCAGCGGCATGTCTTCTTTGCCGAACGCGAAGTGGTCCGTATTCCCGGGCTTCCGGATGATCAGCGCACGCGCGATATCAAATCCGTCGGCATTTTGGGCGCGGGAACCATGGGCGGCGGGATCGCCATGTGCTTTGCCAATGCTGGCATTCCCGTTTTCCTTCTGGACGTCAAACAGGAATATATCGACAAGGGCGTAGCCGTCATTAAGAAGAATTACGCCAACACCGTGGCTAAAGGCAGTCTCAAGCAGGAAGTCATGGATAAGCGCCTGTCCCTCATCAAACCCACGCTGGCTTATGAAGATTTGAAAGATGTTGATCTGGTCATCGAAGCCGTGTTTGAAGACATGGCGATTAAAAAGGAAGTCTTCACCAAACTCGATGCGGTGTGCAAACCGGGCGCAATCCTCGCCTCGAACACATCCTATTTAAATATCGATGACATTGCCGCTATCACCAAACGTCCGCAGGACGTCATGGGCATGCATTTCTTCAGTCCCGCCAATGTTATGCGCCTTCTGGAAAATGTGCGCGGTGCGAAAACATCCCCGGAAGTTTACGCAACCGCCATGAAGGTCGGCAAGACCATCGGCAAGGTGCCGGTGCTTGTCGGCGTGTGCGACGGTTTTGTCGGCAACCGCATGCTGGCCTCGCGCACCCGTGAATGCGGTTTCATGATGGAAGAAGGCGCGCTGCCCTGGCGGATCGACAAGGTTCTCTATGATTTCGGCTTCCCGATGGGGCCCTACGCAATGGGCGATATGGCCGGCCTCGATGTCGGCTGGCGCAATCGCAAGGCCAAGTTCGATTCGCTCACAACGCGCGAGCAGAAGAACACGATTCTTGACAAGATCTGCGAGATGGGGCGCTTCGGTCAGAAGACCGGTGCAGGTTTCTATAAATACGATGAAAAAAGAAATGCCACACCCGATCCCATGATCGAGGAGTTGATTATCAATCACTCCAAGGAAGTGGGCATTACGCGCCGCAACATCAGCGATCAGGAAATCATTGAACGCGCGATTTATTCCATGATCAACGAAGGCGCGAAGATTCTGGAAGAAGGCATCGCTGCGCGGCCCCTGGATATCGACGTGGTATGGCTGTACGGCTACGGGTTCCCGATTTACCTGGGCGGCCCGATGTTCTATGCCGATACGGTCGGCCTGAAAAAAGTATACGACGCTATTTTGAAATACAGGGATCTGGTCGGCGCTGAATACTGGACGCCCGCACCGCTTCTGGAAAAACTGGCCAAAGAAGGCAAAGGCTTTTACTCCCGGTAATCATATAGCAAAACCCCGGTGGACATATGCTGCCGTCCACCGGGGTTTTGCTTGCGCCGGTATCCTTGAGCTTTCTTACTTATTTGACCCTCGTCCAGTAATGGCTGTTGCAGACCACAAGAGTGCAGGCTTCAACTTTCAGAATATCGGCTTTGGGCAGAGAAACGGTGCATCTGTAATCCTTCCCTTTTTCCACGTCATATACTCTGCCCTTGTACACGTTTCTTGCCTCTCTTTTCAAATCCCACAAGATAACCATACCCATGAGCGGCTGATTCTGCCTTTCTTCTCTGCAGGTCCTGCATATCGAATCTTCGGGCATGGTTGAGAGCTTGACGTATCTGCCTTCAAGGCGACCGTCTTTTTCATAGATTTCAAGCTGCCATTTTTCCTTGTTTTTTTCCGCGCCTGTGAGTCCCGGCACGGACCAGACGCCGAGGACGGACGGTTCGGACGCGCACAGGAAGCCGGAGAAGGCCAGCATGACGAATCCAACTATGATGACGATGAGCGTTTTTTTCATATTTCCCTCCTGATCAACAAACCCGTTTAGATGGCTGTGTCAGTATATGAGCAACTTTTGTTTCGTGCAAGAAAAAAAGAAAGGACATCCGGTTGAAGGAGGAACATTGCCGGTTCCCGGGAAGCCGGGCAGTGCCTGACGCCTCACATTTTTTTATGTTTTGCGCTTTTCCAGGCAGTTCTGGGCCAGTTCCGATAAAACGGGCAGGTCACCCGCGTTGGCTGCAGCCACAGTCAGATTCCTCAGGCCCTGGTCGATGTGCTCCAGGAAATCCGGCTTGTTTTTTTGAAGTCCGAGGAATCCATAGGCACCGAGGGCCTGCATCAGACGCTGGGCCGCGGCTTCCCAGAAATAAACGGTGAATTGTGAAAGTGCGTAATCCGGTTCAGCAATGCGATAGTAAAAAGTAATCAGTTCATGCCGCTCTTCATCGGAAAAGTTTACGTAGGGGTCGCAGATGAGAGAACCCAGATCATAAAAGGGATTGCCCATCCTCATTCCCTGAAAATCGATAAAAACAGGGCGTTCGTTTTTAATAATAATATTCTGAGACTGGAAATCCCGGTGGATCAGGCAAGGCGAAATCTTTTGCAGGCGCGAGATGAGAGCGTCGGATTCATGGGTCCACTTGAGGCGGAAAAAATCGGTCACTTCGAGCGAGCAGATAGCGCCTACGAAATTTTCCATAAAATAGTTGTGTTCCCAACGGTAGAGGGCCGGATCGTATCCGGGGCAAAGCTTTAGGTCGGTCGGTAAATCAGAGGGCGGCAGGTGGTGCAGGTGGTGGATTTCCGACAGGGCTGTCAGATAGTAGCGGCGGCGCTTGCTCCAGGGGGCGCCGCTTTGAGAATATAGATCCTCGTCACCCAGATCTTCCGTCAGCAGAAACCTCTGCCGGTAATCATAGGCGATGATCAGGGGCACCGGCAGGCCCAGTTCGTTTAAGAAGCGGTTGATCTGAGCCCAGTAGGCGTTTTCCTCCACCTCGGTTCCGTAGCGCATGAAAATGAAACTTCTTCCGTCCGTCAGGAACACACGGTAGAAACTGCGGTCGGATCCGCCTTTTTCAATGGGTTTGAGGCGAAACTCGGCGGTTCCTAAATGATCTTCTAGAAATTTTCGTATGGCCTGTGAAGTCAGCGGCATGGCTTAACGTATTCCTGAAAAAAGACTTTGAATTCTTTCATACTCCTCGCGTGATCCGAGATCATGCCAGAATCCTTCGTCGATGATGACTCCGCCGGCAGACCGGGGATTTTGCCTTATGCCTTCGACCATCGGCAAAACGACGGATTCGATTTTTCCCGCTTCCAGTCCCCGCCAGAAGGTTTTTTCCACAATATAAATGCCGGCGAAAAGACAACTTTGCACGCCGGGGCGGTTCAGCATGTTTCTCATATCGCAGATAAAGCCTTCGGAGTCAATATGGACGTTGAGAAGCGGACCCCGGCTGCGCAAAGCGAGAGTCACTTGTGTATTGATTTCAGAATGTTTTTGGAGGAGCGGCAAAAGAGGCAGATCCGTGAGAATGTCGCCGTTGCAGACGATAATCCGCTCATCATGGTCAATCAGATCCTCGATATTCTTCAGGCCGCCGGCTGTGTCGAGCAAGACAGGTTCATGCCGGAAGATGATCGGGACATCCTGCCAGCGGCTGTCAGGAAACGCTTCGGCATATTTTTCGGCGCAGTGATGCGTATTGACGATGAAGCGCTTAACGCCCGCGGCCCGCAAATGCTCCATCGCGTAAGTGATGATCGGCCTGCCGCCCACGGGCAAAAGCGGTTTGGGCATACTGTTCGTAAGCGGCCGGAGCCTGGTTCCCAGCCCCGCGCCCGGAATGAAAGCGGTGTGAATGGATTTGCCCATATTGGTACCTTTAAACTTTCAGCTTTAACTTTAATCTAAGCTTTCTTCCCGTAGGCCGGATCGATCTTGACCAGTGCCGCGACGATGAAGCCGGGAATGGTCGTAATGAGAATCCAGAAATAGAAGTTTTTGTAGCCCAGCATTTCCTGAATCCAGCCGCTCGACATGGCGGGCAGCATCATGCCCAGCGCCATAATTCCGGTGCCCATCGCGTAAAAAACCGTTTTATGCTCGCCTTGTGCCACCATGATCATATACATCGTGTAGGCTGTAAAGCCGAAGCCGTATCCGAATTGTTCTACCGCCAGTGCGGCGCCGATGAGCCATATATTTTCCGGCTGCGCGTGCGACAGGTACACGAATATCAGATCCGGTACGTTCATGATCAACACCATCGGCCACAGCCAGAACTTCAAACCTTGGCGATAAATGGCATATCCGCCCAGAAGCCCGCCCAGCATGAGCGCGACAACCCCCACTGTGCCGTAAATGACGCCCACTTCGGCGGTGGAAAGACCCAGTCCGCCCTTTTCACGGGCGTCCAGCAGAAAAGGTGCGACCATCTTCACCAGTTGCGCCTCGGCGAAGCGGTAAAACAAAAAGAAAGAGATCACGATGAGGATGTCCTTGCGCCTGAAGAACAAGGTGATGATCCGGAAATACTCCTTCACAACACCCCGGCTTTTATCCAGAGGCGCGCTGCGGTCGCTTTCGGGAGCCGGCAGGATGAAAAAATGATAAAGGCATAATGCCAGAAAAACAGCGGCGGCGAAAAGAAACGTGATGGACCAGGCGGACTTTACCGAATGGCCGCTTTGCATCAGATAGCCTGCGAGCACCACGAGTCCGCCCTTTGATGCGATAGTGGCGATCCGGTAAAAGAGGGTACGCACACCGACGAAGGCCGCCTGTCTTGGCGTATCGAGTGCCAGCATGTAATACCCGTCGGCGGCAACGTCATGCGTGGCCGATGAAAACGCCATGATCCAGAACATCGCGAGCGTGTATTTGACAAAATCATTGGCGGGCAGCGTCAGAGCAACGCAGGCCAGAGACGCGCCGATGGCCAGCTGCATCAGGACAATCCAGAACCTTTTTGTGCGGAACAGATCGATAAACGGGCTCCACAGAGGCTTGATCACCCAGGGCAGATACAGCCAGCTGGTATAAAGGGCGATCTCGGTATTGGAAAGCCCCAGGTTTTTATAAAGCACCACACTGACCGTCATGGCGATCATATAGGGAACGCCTTCGGCCAGGTAGATGGAAGGAACCCACAGCCAGGGATTTTTTTGTCCGGGGGTTCCGGGTGTATCGGCTTTTGATGTGGTCTTATTCAATACAGCTTCCTCAAATGAGCGCCAGGAAAGTAGTGCGCGAGAATCTCTTCGGCCGGAAACCCTTTCACCGCCATGACCGCCGCGCCGATCTGGCACAGGCCCACGCCGTGTCCCCAGCCGCCGCCGTGAAAGATGAATCGTTCGATGGTTCCGTCCGCGTCGTGTTCCGATGTCACAACAAAGGCGCTCGAAAGCAGATGGGTATGTGAAAGCCAGCGCCGGATTTCAAGCTCCTTGCCGACGATCATGTCTCTTTTCTCCCCGACAATCCTGAGCCTGTAGATTCTGCCGGAAGGTCCCCGCTGCAGGGGAATGATGTGCCGCAGTTCGCCGAAATCGATCCCCGATTTTCGAAGCAGAATGTCCTGGAGCTCTTCTTTGCTGTATGCGACGCGCCAGCGGTAAAAATGCAGAGTTTCCCGATCAAACGAAGGCAGAATACTCCGCAGGATGTCCGGATCATCGGTGTTGCAGTAAGAGGACGGACTGGAGGCGAACCACCGCGCGGCGTCTTTTTCCGAGACAACCGCCGCGCGCGGCTTATCGTGATCGGTGATGCTTGCCAGATAGGGTGGGGAGGCGTCTTCCCAGGCTGTCGAAAAAACGTCCGTCCGGCCGCCGCAGCATTTGGAGTAACGCGCGTCGCAGATGCTATCCCGGTCAATCAGGAATTTTCCCCGTGTGGCTTCCATGGCCTGCGCGACAGTTTCGGAAATAATGTTCGTGATGCCCTGATACCGCTGGCAGTGGTCGTCGGCGCAGACGTCGAAGCCGTGGTGGTCGTTCACATCCTGCCAGACGCAAATTTCATCATTGCTTCTGATCTGCCCGGCACGCGGCGCTTTCTTTTTTTCGAGCATGGCCACAAGCCAGCTTCGGGCGGTGAGGGCCTGTGCTTTGAGAAATTCAAGGGGCGCTTCGGCGGACATTTCCGAGGAAATCACGGAGGCAAGGTAGTCTTCCAGGCCGATGATATTCAAGACGGAAAAAAAACCGTCGTTTGAAGCGGACATCATGATGCCGCCGCGAAATGTTTGTGTCTGCGACCGCTGCCAGTGAAATTGGATGCCGATGCGGACGCTGTGCAAAGTGCAACACGCGTGTGCAGGGTCGGCCGGTGTCAGTGAGAGGACAGGCGCAGTCCCGATGATGTGTCCGGATGCATCGCTAAGAAGGATGCGGTTTTCTGCGGTACGGGCGGTAAGTTCTCCAGTAACAAGACGTCCGTCGGGAAGCAGGTAGGCACCGGCCAGGTTGAGACTGGCTGTATGCGTTTGCTGCATCAGCGCTACGGTGATGTCGGGTTCGTGATGGATCATTTGCCGTCCGCAAGGTCATCTTTGGTGCACCTGTTGCTTGTAAAAGCAAAAACCGGATAAGTCAAGCACCAGATGCCGATGAATTTATGGCTTGAATATTAATGATTTATCGTGTAAAAGCAGTCGAAAAATGCGGATGGCGGATGGAGCTTATGGCGTATGTCTGGCCCATTGGTGGCGGAAAAGGAGGATCCGGCAAGAGTTTCCTGACGAGTTCCCTGGGGCGTTTGTCGGCGGGGCTCGGTAAGAAGACGTTGCTGATCGATCTGGACCTGGGCGCGGCGAACCTGCACACGCTGGTGGACTTGCCATATCCGACAAAGTGTTTTTCCGATTTTATCCGCAAGAAGATTCCGCGACTGGAAGATACGGTAGTGGAAACACCGGTGGAAAATCTCTACCTCATCAGCGGCGCGCACGACAACCTCGACATTGCAAATCTCCCCTACGAACAGAAGATCAAAACGCTCAAAGCCATAGCCCGGCTGGATTATGACCACATCCTTCTGGATTTGGGGGCGGGCACGTCTTTCAATACGCTCGATTTCTTTTTGATATCACATAACGGCATTTTCGTGACCACCCCGGAACCCACGTCCATTGAAAACGTCTACAGGTTGATCCGTTCCATTTACTTTCGCCGGATCCGTCACTGTTTCAATGTGACGGATTTCAAGGCGCTGGAAGAAGCCGCCGACGAACTCTACGGCCGGGGAGCGGTTAACAGGCCCGAGTGCATGATGGAGGTGGTTCGCCTGAAATATCCCGAAACGCACGCGCAGATTCAAGATGATTTCAACGGCTTTCGCTTCAAGCTGGTGCTCAATCAACTGCGCCGGCACGATAACGCCGGACTCGGCCAGCAGATCTGCCGGATCATCGAAAAGCATCTCGGGTTGCGCATCGAGTTTGCAGGCAATGTCGCCTATGACGATCACGTCCATGATGCGATTTGCGCGCGGGTGTCTTTTCTGGAGCGTTATCCCTATACCAGGACCGCCGGCGATTTGCGCGAGCTTAGCAAGTCGGTTGTTCAGACAGCGGGAGAACAGATGCTCATCAATTACTCCTGACAGCAATGAGGAGAACGGCAATGGCTGACATGGAAGGAAAAAGGGCGGTGCAAGGAAAATTCGCCGATCTGAATTACTACGAAATGCTTGACATCCGGCCGGACGCGGTGCCGTTTGAAATTCGCCACGCCTACCAAAACGCAATACAGATGTATGAGCCCGGTTCTCTGGTGAGCTATTCGTTTTTCTCCGAGCACGAGAGAAAAGAAATCCTTGCGCATATCGAAAAAGCCTATCTCACTCTCGTCAATGGAAAGGAAAGGCAGGGCTACGATGCTGAATTGGTGAGGCGGGGAGTCTTGAAAGGAGACGTCTGCCGCGAGAAGGCGGACAAAAAACCGGTGTCCATTTTTTCCATCAGCCGCAGCAGCGTGTTGCAGCCTGTCTGTCAGAAGAAGGCTGAGCTGAAAGCCAGAATCGCACAATGTCCCCGCATCGGCGCGATTGCGCAGAAGACGGATATCTGCGGAGCGGATCTCCAGGAAATCCGCGAAGCACTGGGCGTCACCCTGGAACAGATCGCGGATGAAACCAAAATCCGGCTCGATTATCTGCGTGCCATCGAGGCGTCGGAAGCATCACGCCTGCCCGCGCCTGTTTTTCTCAAAGGATTTGTGAAGGCCTATCTCAAGCATCTGTGTGTGGATCCGGGAGAAGAGATCAGCACCCGTTATATGGCAGCGCTTTCGGTTCAAAGCGAAGGAAAAGCATCATGAGCCATAACGGCGCCCGGCCTGCGGGGGCCGGTGCGAAGGAGGGAAATATGCGGTCCGATACAATTCAAACGTCAAAGGGCGATGTGGTCATCACTTTTTTAGGACATGCGACGCTGATGATGACCTTCGGCGGGAAAGTCATTCATGTCGATCCGGTATCTGCGGAAGCGGATTATTCAGAAATGCCAGATGCGGATCTGATTCTGATCACGCACGGGCATTTCGATCATCTGGATTTAAAAGCAGTGGGTCTTCTTACAAAAGTCTCCACCAAAGTGGTCGGCAACGCCGAAGTCGCATCTCAGGTGGAAGGCACGATCGCCATGAAAAACGGCGAGACGCAAACGGTGGACGGTCTCGCGATCGAAGCCGTCCCGGCATACAACATTTTACACGTGAGCGAACCGGGTAAACCCTTTCATCCCAGGGGTGTCGGCAACGGCTATATTGTGGTATTCGGTGACACACGTGTTTATATCGCGGGCGACACCGAGAACACGCCGGAGATGAAACAGCTCAAAAACATCGACATCGCTTTCCTGCCGATGAATCTGCCCTATACCATGACGCCGGAAATGGTCGCTGACGCGGCCAAAACCTTTTTGCCGAAAATTCTCTATCCCTACCACTTCGGCGAGACGGACACGTCAAAATTAACCACGCTGCTCAAAGACGAAAAAGGCATTGAGGTTCGTATTCGGGATATGAAGTAGCTTGTCTTGCGATCTCCGGGCAGGTGGCGGGGGCTTTGCGGCCCCCTTTTTTTATTTCCGGGCATTTCGAGCCTTTCGTTCAGGGTGGTGCTTTCCGGTTTTCTGTCTTCAAAACCATGCCGCGCAAAGCGGTCTGCTCAGAGCGTTCATGGGGGATCGGAAGTCATTGAATCCGCTTTGAAAGTGTGCTAATGACCAACAATCAGCAAATTCCATGGTTGGTTTTGGCGGGGCGGCGAGATGGGTGTCTACGAATATGTGGCATTGGATGAAAAGGGACGCGAACTCAAAGGGTTTGTGGACGCAACAGGTGTTGCCGCGGCGCGGCAGCAATTGCGTGAACGGGGTGTCTACCCGATAAATATTTTACCGGCACAGGAGAAAAAAGGCGCGTCTGTGTCCGGCATGATGAATCTTTCTTTGCGGCAGAAGGTTTCCACCAAGGAAGTCTCCGTGTTTACACGCCAGCTGGCAACCCTGTTGGGTGCGGGCATTCCCCTGGTGCCGTCCTTCGGCGTGCTGCTGGCGCAGGCGAAGAATCCCGGTCTCGTGAAAATCCTGGCGCAGATTCGCGGCGACATCAATGAAGGCAAAAGCCTGACGGCAAGCCTGGAGACTTATCCGCGCATTTTCCCGCCATTTTACATCAACATGGTCAAGGCCGGCGAAGCTTCCGGAACGCTGAATCTGGTTTTGGAGAGGCTGGCGGATTTCAGTGAAAACCAGCAGGCGCTGATCAGTAAGATCCGCGCTTCTCTCGCCTACCCGGTGATTATGCTGCTGGTCGGCACGTTAGTGATTTTTCTTCTCATGACCTTTGTGGTCCCCCAGATTACTGAAATATTCACCGACATGCAGCAGACACTTCCGCTCATCACGATCATTCTGGTTGCGGTCAGCCATTTCCTGAAATCCTTCTGGTGGCTGATTTTTCTGCTCATTCTTGCCGGGATTGCCGCTTTTAAATACCTGACGGCAAATACGCAGGCCGGTCGCCGTTTCTGGGATTCCGTAAAACTCAGCGCGCCTGTCTGGGGATCGGTCAACCGCAAGATCGCGATTGCCCGGTTCGCCAGAACCCTTTCAACGCTATTGCACAGCGGTGTGCCGCTTCTGCCGGCGCTGGACATTGTAGGCAATGTCGTGAATAATATGTTTATCTCCGGGACGATCGCGAACGCGGCCAGGGATGTAGAGGAAGGTCAGAGCCTTTCGGCGCCCCTGGCGCAAAGCGGAATATTTCCGCCCATGGTGACGGAGATGATCGCCGTCGGAGAGCAAAGCGGATCGCTCGAGCGGATGCTCGACCGCATCGCCACGGCGTATGAAACGGAGGTGCAGTCGGATATTCTGGTGATGACGTCTCTTCTGGAACCGCTCATGATTCTGGCCATGGGTCTGGCGGTGGGCTTTATTGTTGTTTCGATACTGCTGCCGATATTTGAAATGAACCAATTGGTGCGGTGACGGGTTCGACAAGACCGTTATCATGCGTAATAAAAATAAGGGGTTGATCATGAAAACACGGATACGAAAGAAAAGCAGGCAGGCCGGTTTTACGCTGATTGAATTGATGGTCGTGATTGTCATCATCGGCGTTCTGGCCGGGTTGATCATTCCGCGCGTCATGGGGCGTCCCGATGAAGCGCGTCAGGCCAAAGCGAAAATGCAGATGGCGAGCCTGGAATCCGCGCTTAAGCTCTACAGGCTCGACAATGGGTACTACCCGACCACGGAGCAGGGCCTCAAGGCGTTAGTTGAACTTCCCACCGCGGGAAACCTTCCCAAGAACTGGCGTCAGGGCGGTTACCTGGATAAAGGCAGGGTGCCCAAAGACCCGTGGGGCAATGATTTCGTCTATATCCATCCCGGCAGTCACAGCGACTTTGATCTGATCAGTCTGGGAAAAGACGGGGAGCCCGGGGGGGAAGGCTTCGATGCGGACATCAACAACTGGGAAATCGAATAACCGGGGACTGACGCTCGTTGAGCTGCTCGTCGTCATTGCGCTTATCGGAGTGATTCTGGTGCTGTCCGTTCCCTCGATGCGTGACGCTTTTACGGCGGACAATCTCAAAAAAGCGTCGCGTCAGATCATCGGTCTGGAACGTCAGCTCCGGGCCGACGCGGTGCGCGACCGGACGGATTACATCCTGTGCCTGGACGTGCAGGAGGCTGTCTGGTGGGTGGAGACTGCTGATATGACCCCGGAGCGGGTTGCCGAAGTCAAAACCGGCGCCAGACGACTTCCCGCGAAGGTTTTGATCGCCGATATCGTTTTGGAAAAAAACACGAAGCGCACGCAGGGTGAAATCCGGCTGAAGTTCGGGAAAAACGGTATCTGCCCGCCATTCGTCGTGCACCTCACCGAAGGTGAAAATCACATGACGCTGGTGGTCAATCCATTTTTAGGGGTGACGGCGGTGTATGACCGTTATGTGGAAATCTCCCTGGAGAAGGGCCCGGGCAGGGATTCCACATCGTAGGGGGCGGCATGAAGATGCGAAAACAGACAGGCGGCTTCACGCTTCTGGAGGTGATGATCGCGGTGGCGATTCTGGCGATTGGGCTGGTGGCGGTTTTTCAGATGCAGTCGCAGAGTATCTCCATGGCGAGCGAAGCGCGGTTCCGGACGACGGCGTCGCTTTTGGCCCAAAGCAAAATGACCGATGTGGAGGCTTCCCGGTCTTTGAGTAACCGGAAGGAAAGCGGAAATTTCGCGCCCGAACATCCCGACTACGGATGGAGTTTGAAGATCACGGACACGATGATTCCGGGCTTCAAGAGGATCGAGGTATCTGTTCATCACCAGGGATTCATGCGTGGCGGAATCTATGAGTTGGTTTTTTATAAAACAGGGGGTCGTTAGCTTATGATCCCGGCAGACGTCAAAAAAAACGGTTTCACCCTTCTGGAAATCCTCATCGCGATCTTCATCCTCGGGGTTGTGCTCTCTACGGTCTATGCCGCCTACAGTTCGACATTGACGACGATCAAAGAGCTCGAAGATGATTCTGCTGCATACAAAATGGCGCGTATCACCATCGACCGTATGACCCGGGATTTGTCTTCCCTGCAGCCCCTTAAGGGCGATTTCATCCTGTCGGGAGACGAGGCTGCGATCGGCAGCCGGCGTTTTGCTTCTCTGACGTTCTGGTCGGCAGCGCATCTGGCATTTGGCGAGGACGAACTTTCCGGATATCCCGCGTCCATCAGCTATGATGTCCGCGAAGATGCGGAAGGCGGAAAATTTTCACTGTGGCGCAAAGACAGGCCGGGCGTCGCCCCGGATGCGGGAACGGCGCAGGCGGGCGGACTGGTGATCTGTCGGAATGTTCAATGGTTTCAATTCAAGTATTTTGACGAAAACGGCAGCCAGTCGGATCAATGGGACACGTCCGCCCGGTTGACTGAGCAAAAAGGGATACCGCCCTCGGTCGTTCAAATTGAGCTGGGTCTGGCCAATGCACGCGATCCGGAACAGCCTTTCCGGTTTACCACCCGAATCTTTCTGCCGGTGAAAAAATGAAACCCAACGTCCGCAGGCAAATGAACGATAAAGGTGCTGCGCTGATTACCGTAATCCTGATCGTCAGTATCCTGGTCGCGGCAGCGCTCGAACTCAACCGGTCGTCTCGTCTCGATGTCCATGAGGCGGCCAACACCAGTGACGGCATCCGGCTTAACTATGTGGCCAAATCGGGATTCCACGGAGCGGCGGCACTGATTCTCAATGCGCAGGGCGAATACGATACGTTGCGCGAACCGTGGGCGAATGCGGAAATTCTCTCGGCGCAGTCCGCACAGTTATTTACCAACAGTCGCTTTATTGTGAAGGTTGAAGATGAAAAAGGAAAAATTCCGCTCAACAAGCTGGTGGAGGGTAACGCCGTCAATGAGAATGTCCGGGGTTTGCTGGTGCGTCTTTTGAGCCTGCCGGAATTTGAGTTGGATGAAAAACAAGCCGGAGAAATTGTCGATGCGATCATCGACTGGATTGACGAAAACGACGATGTGACCGGATCGGGAGCGGAAAGTGCCTATTACGCGGCGCAGGGGTTGCCTTACACCGCCAAAAACGGCCCGCTCGATTGCATTGAGGAATTGCTTATGATAAGAGGAGTGGAAAGCGAGCTGTACGCCGGCACGCGGGACAAACCGGGGCTGGTCCAATACGTTACGATCTACGGCACGGGTGCGATGAATCTCAACACGGCGCCGAAACTGGTCCTGCGCGCCCTGTCGGAAAACATTACCGCTGAAATCGCCGACAAAATGGATGCGTACCGCAAAGCCCACGGGAATGATTTGTCTTCCGTTTTGTGGTACAAGAACGTTCCGGGTCTGGCAGCTGAGACCATCAACCCTGAATTGATTGAAAACGTGAAGAGCAACTTCTTTAGAATTTATTCCACCGGAGTATCGGGAAATATGGAACAGACGATCACCGGGGTTATCCAGCGTTCACCTTTTCAGATCGTAAACTGGAGGCTCGACTGATGCCGGGAACCATTTTGGGGCTGGATATCGGCGCCGAAGCCATCAAGGCGGTCGCGGTTGAAGCGAAAGGCCAGGCGGATGTCCGCGTGCGGGCGGCCGAAATGGTGCGCCTGTCGCATGAGGTCGATCCGGACGCGGCGTTGAAAACGCTGGCCGAAAGGATGTCGCTTTCCTCTGTGCGCTGCGTCATTTCCCTTCCGGTATCCGAGATCATGTTCCGGCAGGTGACCCTGCCGTTTCGCGATGAAGGCCGGATCAGGAAAGCGCTTCCGTTTGAAATTGAACCGATGCTGCCGGTGCCGGCCGATGAAGTCGTTCTGGATTATCTGAGGCTGCCCGACGGAAAGCTGCTTGTCGCGGCCGCAGTCAGGCAAAAGGTGCGGATATGGATTGAGCGGGTGGAGGCGGCCTTCGGACCGGTTTTTGCCGTCGATGTTTCCGGGGTGCTGCTTCACGCGGCGTGGATGCACTCCGGGGGTGCCAACGGAGGCGGCATCCTGCTGGATGTGGGAGAGTCGGCCACCACCGCGGTTTTTTACGACGAGGGAGCCATCGTTCAGGTGCGTTCATTTGCCTTCGGCGGTCAGATGATCACGGAGGCCCTGGCCCGGGACCTCGACTGTGATCCGGCGGCGGCCGAGACGGTCAAACAAAGCGGACGTTACCCGGGCGACAGTGTTGAAGCCCGGGAGGTCTGCCGTCGATTTTGTGACCAGTTGAAAAACACCGTCGAGTATATGTGCATTTCCGAAACCATCCGACGCAACCCTGAGCGAATCACGCTCACCGGAGGCGGCGCCTTATTTGAGCCCCTGCAAGAACAGATCGGAGAGGCTTTCAGTCTGAAGCCGGAATTTTTGGATATCGCGCGGTCAGGCCAGTCGGAAATCGATCCGACGCTTCAGGGCTCCTTCCTGCCGCAAATGTTCAATACGGCGCTGGCCGCGGCGAAACGCACCCGATCGTCGCGTGGATCCCTGAATTTCCGGATGGGTGAGCTGGCGGCGGGACCGGGCCGTGTCGATTTTAAAGGTCAGATCAGGCGCTTCGCGATTCTCGGCGCCGTCATCGTGCTGCTATTTGCCGCCGGCGTTTATCTGGACTATCATGCACAGGCATCGCGGGCTTTCCAACTCAAAGAGCAGATTCGTGTCATATTTGCCCGGCATGTCGGGCAGGGCGCGGTCATGGTGGATCCGGTGGGGCAACTCAAAACCAGGCTTGCCGAAAGTCAGAAGTCCTATGGCCTGTATGAGGGGATGCCTGATGTGACGGTCGTTGAGCTGCTTGGCGAAATTTCGAGGCGCATCCCGTCGGCCATCGATCTGACGCTGACCAGTTTTTACTACGAAAATAAAATTATCCTGGTCAAGGGTGAAGCCAATACCATGGAAGATGTTTCCACGGTGACAACGGAGCTGGCGAAATCCCCGCATTTTAAAGAGGTGGCCCTGGGGTCGACCAGCATGGGGCCGGAAGGATCAAAAGTGAATTTCGACTTGAGGATGGAATTGCGATGATGCGCTCATTTTGGGACCATCTCGATCGGAAACAGCGCCGTTTCGTTGCGGGGGGGGCGGCTTTCGTCGTTTTGGCGCTGCTGTTCGAGTTTGCGCTGGTGCCTTTGTGGGATGCAGGCGAGAAAACGAAAAAAACCATTGCGGCCAACACGGTTCGGCTCGAGGAGATGAGGCGCCTTGACGCCCAGTTCGCCGTGCAGGCGGTTAGAATCGAGCAGATCAAAAAAACGCACGCGACGCGGCGCGGCGCGTTTAACCTGTTTTCCTATCTGGATACCAAGGCGCTTCAGGCCAATGTGAAAGGCAGTATCAGGCAGATGAATTCCGTCCGCGGGTCCCAGTCCGCTTCTTTTGAGGAATCGCTCGTGGAGATGAGGCTGGAAAAAATTACGACAAAGCAGCTGACCGACTTCCTTTATCATGTGGAAGCGCCTGCGGAAATGGTCCGCGTCAAAAGAATCACCGTCAGTAAAATGAAGGAAAATCCGGAATATTTGAGCGCCGGTCTGCTGATTGCCGCCTATCTGCCTGTGTCCGGGCGTTCGGGAGGTCAATGAGCCGATGCGTCTGCTGAAAAAAAGGAATTTGTGGTTTACGCTCTACGGGATTGCCATTACCGCGCTGTTTTTCTATATGCTTTTTCCCTCCGAGCTCGTTCGTCAGAGGATTGAAGACACGGCGCGGTCGTTTGCCTGGGAATTGAAAGCCGCATCCGTTTCTCCCTCTTTACCTTTCGGCCTCATGTTAAAAGACGTTTCCCTGTCAACCCCGCAATCGGACGGGCAGCCCTGGTTTCGTGGTGAGGCCCTGGATATTCAACCCGGCTTATGGAGCTTTCTTTCCAGTCGCAAGTCTTTGCGCTTCAGCGGCATGGCCTATGGCGGAAAGTTCGACGGTCGGATAAGACTTTCCTCTTTTTCGCAAAAGCGTCCGCCTGAGGAAGGGCGGTTGAAGTTTTCCAACATGGATATAAGCCGGATGAGTATTCCGGGTGTTGCGTTTCTGAACGGTTTTTCAGGTTTGATCCGCGGGGACGTCTCCTATGACTTCACGCAGCCGACCGATCCGTTTCCCCAGGGCGCAGTGTCTGTGTATCTGGAAAAGGGTTCCTATCCGCTTCCCGAACCCTTTTTGGGGATCAGTCGAATCGAGATCGAGCGGGGCGAAATTCAGGGGGCGGTGAAAAACGGTGTTTTGAAACTGGATAAAATAGAAATGTACGGGATGCAGATGAACTGTTTTTTAAGCGGGGATATTCGGCTGACCGACGATCTGATGAAAAGCGTGTTGAATTTAAAAGGCTCCCTGGAAATTGTCGGGCAAAGCAAACTGAAAATGAATGTGACGGTGGGTGGAACACTGGCCAGTCCGTCGTTTCGCTACATTTAACGTCAGGGCTCCACAAGACTTAGGATCGGGGGATCATGCCAGGCAATCTCTGGATAACCGTGAGGCATTCGATAAGGAAGGGATTCGACCGGATGGTGAATCTTGCGGCCGACCCGTCTGTGAGGGTCCGCGCGGCAGGGCCGGTTTTGACGCTGATCGTCATCACACTTATCTCCTATCTGACGGTAGCCGTGATTTATCAATTCGCCGGCCTGGCCCTGTCGGACCGGTCCGTTTCCGCAGGCGGCCCCGTAATTGTGCAGGGCGCGGCGCAGACGGCCGAACCGAAGGCGCTCGACGATTACGGCATCATCGCGAGGCGCAACCTGTTTGCAACGACACAGCAGGCGATTATTGATCCGGCGGCCGGCGGTGATTTCTCCGCCGGTGAGGAATATACAGCGTTTGATTTGAAAGGCACGATAGCCGTGGATGACGACTTCGGTTATGTTGTGGTCGAGGAAAAGGGCAAGGGAAAACAGAAGCTGTACCGCTTAGGCGAGATGATCGGATCGGCCAGGCTCATTCGCATTACACGCAACGCCGCCATTTTAACGAGTGACGGGCGTGAACTGATCATGCGGGTCAAAGAAGCGCCGGACGGATCTTCCGTGCCCCGTTTCGGCGGGGTGCGCACCGATTCAATGTCGTCCGGCATTGCCGTCAGCCGGCAGGAGGTCACAGAGAGCCTCTCCGATTTGAAATCCATTATGAGCCAGGCGGTGGTTCGGCCCTTCTTGAGTGACGGGACGCAGCAGGGCTATATCGTCTCCAACATCGTGCCCGGAAGCCTGTATGAAAGGCTCGGACTGCAAAACGGTGACATCATCGTTGATGTCAACGGCAAGTCGCTCGACAGCGCCGACGACGTGCTGCAGCTGGTCAACCTGATGCAGTCAGGCGGGGAAATCTCCCTGAATCTGCTGCGCGCAGGGAAGAGCGAAACGATCAATTATTCTTTTCAATAACGAAGATAACTAGAGGGGGAGTTTCGCAATATGTACGCCGCGCATTTTGGTTTAAAGGAAAATCCATTCAATCTGTCGCCTGAACCCGGCTATTTATACAGAAGCGAGCAGCATCGCGACGCCCTCAACTACCTGATATACGGAATCGCCGAGAAAAAGGGATTCATGCTGATTTCAGGCGATATCGGAACGGGCAAAACGACCATCTGCCGGGTGCTTCTGGCCGCGCTCGACGGATTGGTGGAAACCGCGCTTGTCTTCAACACCGCTGTTTCCGACATGGAGCTTCTGGAGACGATCTGCAGGGAATTCGGTGTTCCCGTGACGGATGAACCCAGGACGAAGAAAACCTATGTGGACGCATTAAACGGGTTTCTGCTGGTCAATTTCACCGAAGGACGAAACGCGCTCCTGCTGATCGATGAAGCGCAGAATCTATCCCATGGGGCGCTCGAGCAGATTCGGATGCTCTCCAACCTGGAGACGGAACATGAAAAACTTCTGCAGATCATTTTGGTCGGGCAGCCGGAGATCAAGTCGACGCTTAGTTTGCCGATTCTGCGCCAGCTCAACGAACGGATCACCGTGCGCTACAATCTTCGTCCGCTTTCATCCGGTGATAGCGAAGGGTATATCAGGCATCGGCTGCGAGTGGCCGGGGGGCCGGGGAAGACAAAGATTACGCCGGGTGCCTTCCGTCTGATTTATTATTATACCGAAGGGATTCCCAGAAGGATCAACGCGCTTTGCGACCGTGCGATGCTGATCGCTTATACAAAAAACAAAACAAAAATCGACCGCCGGATTGTCCGCAGGGCGGCAGGCGACATCGGGACGGATTACTTTCAGAAAACCGTCAGTCCCGCAAGGAAACTCTGGTTGAGATTGTCGGCCTGACCGGCGCCGGAAGTGCTTGACCTCAGGGGGGTTATGAGCTACATAAATGATGCGCTTCGTAAAGCGCAAAAAGAAAAAAAGACGGATTCCGGGCGTTTCGGCAATTGGTTTTCGGACGCGTATCAAAAAACGCGTGTGCCTTCGGGATGGCACTCCGCCGTGGGGATTCTGGTCATTTTTTTGTTCGCGGCCGGGCTGGTTGCCCTGCTTTACTGGCCATGGGAAAAACAGACCCGGACCGTCGTCCATTCACCGGGCCTGACGGTGGCGCTTCCTTCGGATGACGAAGCCGTGGTCGCACAACCGGGACCTTTGGCACCGGCGCAGCCGGAGGAGGCTGTGCCCGGCGCCGCGAAAGACGTTCTTCCGGTCGCAGTGGCCCTTGAAGGGATGATAGACGGACCTGTCGCGCGCGAACAACCCCGGCTATCGGAGGTGCCCGCGGAAAAAAAAGAGGCGGTGGTTGCAAAGGATCCGGATGCGCTCTATGCGCAGGCGCTAAGGCTCCAAAACGAGGGGCAACTGGCGCAGGCCGAAACTCTGTATAAACAAGTGCTGAAAATCGCTCCGCGCCATCTGGCGGCCATCAACAACCTCGGTGTGGTTTACATGCAGCAGAAAAAATACCAGCAGGCGATTGCCCGTTTCGATGAAGCGCTCCATGTCCGGCATGATTACGTAAAGGCGCACTACAATCTGGCCTGTGTTTACGCGCGGAAGAACGATGTTGACCGGAGTCTTTTTTATCTGAAAAACGCGCTGGATTTTAATCCGGTCGTTCGAAAATGGGTTGAAGAGGATCAGGATTTCAAAAACCTGGCCGGTTTGCCCGAATTTAAAAACATGCTGCAGAAACGGTCTAACTGAAATGAGAATACTGAAAAGTTCTTTTAGAATGTCGGTGCTTGGGAGCTGCCTTTTGTGGGTGGCGCTGATGATGACTGCCGGAACCCTGTCGGCGGCCCGCATCGAGGGAGAAAATCCCTCATTGACCGCGCCTGTCCAGTCTGCCGCGCAGGAGAGAAGAGCAGCCCCTGCGGCAGCCGGGGCGCAAAAAGCCGTCGAGCAGAAAGGCGCTGCCGGCGAACCGGACAACCGGCCGGGCATGCTTCCGGAAGATGCGCCGTTTGTGGTTGTCGGCCCGGACAGCGGAACGGTGCCACAGCCCGCCGCTGCAACTCCGGCAAAAAAATCCTCTGCAGAAAAACGAAAGGCAAAACCGGGGGAACAGTATGTTACGCTGGATTTTGACAACGTCAATATCGAGGTGTTTGTCAAATTTGTCAGCGAACTGACCGGGAAGAACTTTATCATCGATGATAAAGTCCGGGGCAAAGTCACCATTCTTTCACCGAAAAAAATTCCGCTTTCCGACGTCTATAAAGTTTTTCTTTCCGTTCTGGAAATCAACGGTTTTGCCACAGTGCCTGTCGGGGATCTCATTAAAATTGTTCCTTCAGCGGTCGCAAGGGAAAAGAGCGTCGAGACGAGAAGCGGCAAGGGCGGCAAGGATGCGGACGACCGGATTGTCACCCAGATCATCGCGCTGGACCGCGCCAACCCTGACGAAGTCAAGCGCGTTTTGGATCCCATTGTTTCCCGGACCAGTTCGGTTTTATCCTATCCGCCCGCAAACATTTTGATCATTACGGATTACCTGTCCAATATCCGGCGATTGCAGCAGATCATCCAGGCGCTGGATGTGGAGGGCGCGGGAGAACAGATCACCTACGTGCCGCTGGTCAATGCATCCGCGTCTGAAGTGGTCCGGTCGCTGACGACGATTTTTCAGCAGCGCCGTCCCAACCTCACGCCGGTTCGCCTGGTGGCCGATTCCCGGACGAATTCCGTGATTATTTTCGCCAGTGTTGCCGACACGTCCAGTGTCCGGTCGCTCATCGAATTTATGGACAAGGATGTTCCCCGCGGCGAATCCAACATTCAGGTTTATCGCCTGCAAAACAGTGTGGCCGAGGATCTGGCCAAAGTGCTTGCCAGCATCGTGTCGCAATCCGCGCAATCCGCGTCTTCAGCGGCAGCCCCGGCGGGCGCCGCCGCGGCCGGACAGAGGGTGACCGCTCCGGTGGTTTCCCGGAATGTTCAGGTGGTACCGGATAAAGCGACCAATACGCTGGTGATCATGGCCGAGCGGGAGGATTACAAGGTGCTCGAAACCATCATCAAGCAGCTCGACGTACCGCGTGCGATGGTTTACATCGAGGCGCTCATCATGGAAGTCAATGCCAATAAGGATTTCAAACTGGGTGTCGAATGGCGCGGCATCAAGGA
>DDWS01000061.1:0-30771 GCA_002347685.1 Syntrophaceae bacterium UBA2280 | reverse complement strand
AACGTCATTCCCGGCGCAACGATAGCCAGCGGCATCGCATCCCTGGCTTTTCCCGCCGGATTTTCCATGGGGATCATCGGCGCGGGGATTAAGATCGGCGATATTCTTTTCCCCACGATCGGAGCGGTGGTCCAGGCTTACAGGTATGATTCCGATGTGTCGATTCTTTCAACACCCCAGCTCATGACACTGGACAATGAAGAGGCGGAAATCAGTGTCGGTTCCAACGTCCCTTACATCACCCGGCAGCAGGAAGCCCAGACAACCACCCTGGTGAACTACAACACTTATGACTATAAGGATGTCGGCGTCGTCCTCAACATCACGCCGAATATCAACGAGGAGGATTTTGTCCGTCTGCGGATATCGCAGGAGGTGACGAAAGTCACCGCCGGCGCGGATAAATCGACGCCGACAACACTCAAAAGGACGGTGAAAACCTCCATTGTGATCAAAGACAAAGAAACGGTAGTCATCGGTGGTCTCATCGGGGACAGCACAGAGGGCGGCATCAATAGAGTGCCCCTGCTCGGCGATATTCCCATTTTGGGCTGGCTGTTTAAATCAAAAACGACCAAGCGGGAAAAAACCAATCTGTATGTTTTTCTGACGCCGCATATCGTCCGCACTCAGCAGGAGGCGGCAACTCTTTATGAATCCAAGCGAGAATCCATGGGTGAAGTAGTTGAGGGCATCATCCGGCTCAACGAAAGAAAGTCCGATGAATATCCGTCCACAACCGGGAAGCCTGAACCGGACGGCGTTACGGCCAACCCATAAATCCCAAGGCGATATTGCTTATGTCCACGATTCTGACAGCCCTGAAAGCATCATCCGGCGCGCAGCAGGGCGCGTCGGTGCCTCCGGGAAACGCCCGGATGTCTCTCGATGAAAAGCTGCTTGCCTGCGGTGTTTCGCCCGAGGCGCTGGCCGAAGCGCACGGTGCCAGAGGCAAGACAGGCACGGCGGGCTTCTTTGAGGCGCTCATCCGCAAAAAAGCCATCAATGAAATCCGCCTGCTGGAGCTTTTGTCCGATCACTTCGGCCTGCCTCTCTGGCATGAGCTGCCGGTGGAAATCATCAACATCGATTTCACCTACTCGGTTTCCATTCAGTATCTGAAAAAAAATAAAATGGTGCCGATCATCACGGCTGATACAGCCGCCGTTGCGCTCTTTGATCCGACCAACTTTCAGCCGGCGGACGATCTGCGCCACCTTCTGGGGTACCAGGACATGCCCGTGGTTTTGTCCACGTCCGAGGCGATTACCGCGGCGATCAATCTGGCCTACGACACAAGCCGCTCTTCGGCCAAGGACTACTTTGACGAAATCAGCGAGCAGACAGCCGGAGACCTCATTTCCGAAATCAATGAAACCGCCGACCTGCTCGATGAAACCAGCGACGCGCCGATCATCAAACTGGTCAACCTGCTGGTTTCCGGCGCGATCAAGGACCGAGCCAGCGATATTCACGTCGAGCCCTATTCCGGCAAACTGAAAATCCGCTACCGCATAGACGGGATTCTGTACGACATTTTGAGTCTGCCGACGAGGATTCAGTCTCCGCTGGTGTCGCGCATTAAAATCATGGCCAGGCTCAACATTGCCGAAAAGCGTCTTCCGCAGGACGGGCGCATTGAATTGAAGATCGCAGACCGTCTGGTTGACGTGCGCGTTTCAGTTCTCCCCACGGCGTTTGGCGAGCGCGTTGTTTTGCGCCTGTTGGACAAATCCGCGCACATCCTGATGCTTTCCGATCTGGGGATGCACGATGAACGCATCCGGCTGCTCGATCAATTGATCAAATCCCCCTACGGCATCATTCTGGTTACCGGCCCCACCGGGAGCGGCAAGACCACCACCCTGTACGCGGCGCTCTCCACGATTAACCGTTCCGAGATCAATATCATCACGATTGAAGATCCGATTGAATATCAGATGGACGGCGTGGGACAGATTCAGGTCAATCCCAAAATTGATCTGACATTCGCAGCGGGATTGCGTTCCATTGTCCGTCAGGATCCGGATGTGATTTTGATCGGCGAAATCCGCGACCGCGAAACCGCCGAAATCGCCATTCAGTCGTCACTTACCGGCCATCTGGTTTTTTCCACACTGCATACCAATGATGCCGCGAGCGCCGTGACGCGTCTGATCGACATGGGTGTAGAGCCTTTCTTAGTGACCTCTTCCGTCGTGGCGATTATCGCCCAGCGCCTGGTCCGGGTGCTTTGTCCGCACTGCAAGGAGGTCTATTCCCCGGATGAAGAGGAGCTGGCCAACCTGGGCCTTCCTCTTTCGGCGCTGGAGATCAACACCTTCTTCCGGAAAAAAGGATGCAATCGGTGCATGCAGACAGGTTTCCGCGGCCGCACGGCAATCTTCGAAATCCTGGTTGTGGATGACAAAATCAAGCGGCTGGTGCTGGCGACATCCGACGCCACTCAGCTAAATGACCTGGCAGTCCGTCAGGGGATGATTACCCTGCAACAAGACGGCATTCAGAAAGTTCTGGCCGGGATCACCACCACCGAGGAAGTCCTGCGCGTGACGCGATCGCTCAACCGCAAAGAAGACATTGTTCAGGAAGCCTGATAAAGGGGGATGGTTATGAAAAAAGCAGACGCCTATACCGATAAGGTCTGCCGCTATTTTGATCAGGCCGGTCCCGCCAACACGCGGGCAGCCGTCGAGGCGGTTTGCCAGAGGTCAAACCAGCTGGGCATCAGCCGGGTTGTCATTCCGAGCTACACGGGGGAAAGTGCGCTTCTGGCGGCCAGACTCATCGATCCTGTGAAAATTGTCGTGGTGCGCACCGCTTTCGGTTTTGAAAAACCCGATACGCAGGTGATGAAGGCATCCACCCTGCAAAAGCTTTTGAAAATGGGTATGTCCGTGGTCACGGCCACGCATGCGCTCGGCGGCGTGGGGCGTTCCGTGCGCAAGAAGCTCGGTTCGTATCAGGTGGATGAAATCATCGCCTATACACTGCGCATTTTTGGTCAGGGCACAAAGGTCGCCGTGGAAGCGGCGCTGATGGCCGCCGACGCGGGCTTTGTACGCACAGACGAAGACATGATTTCCACAGGCGGTTCATCTTCAGGTATTGACACCGCGCTGGTCTTAAGACCAGTCAATGCCAGTTCGTTTCTGGATATGAAGATCCGGGAAGTGATCTGCAAACCGGTGGACTTCTGATGCGACGGACGTCGCGATTCAACGATGATGACCATGGGGTGAGGCCGTGATAAAAGAGACATCGGAATTCATCAGCTTCTACAAGATGAGCGGCAGCGGCAATGATTTTATCCTTATAGACAACCGCGACGCGTCGCTGAAGATGATCGATCTGCCGGCGTTTGTGCGCCGGATCTGCCGGCGCAAAGTTTCCGTCGGCGCCGACGGCGTGTTTATCATCGAACCTTCCGCCATTGCGGATTTCAAATGGCAGTTTTTCAATTCCGACGGCAGCCTGGCCGAGATGTGCGGCAACGGCAGCCGTTGCGTGGCGCGCTGGGCTTATCTCAACGGGGTTGCGGGACGGGAGTTGTCCTTTGAGACGCTCGTCGGCATCATCACCGCCGAAGTCAATGACGACAGTGTGAAAGTCCGGCTTACCAATCCATCTGCGCTGAACCCGAACCGGTCGATTGTGCTCGATGGCCGGGATTGTTTGCTGGACGTCATCGATACCGGCGTGCCGCACGCCGTTTATTTTACGCAGGATCTGGATTCCTGCGCCGTTTTTGATGTGGGGCGGAAGATCCGCCGGCACGAAGCTTTTGCACCGAAGGGAACCAACGCGGATTTCGCCTGCGTGACGGAGCGGCAGAAAATGAAAGTGCGGACCTACGAGCGCGGTGTCGAGGATGAAACGCTCGCCTGCGGCACCGGCGTGGTTGCCTCCGTACTGGCGGCCGCCGCGCGTAACCTTGTCGATTCGCCCGTAGATGTGACGGTGCAAAGCGGCGAAACGCTGCGTGTCTATTTTTCATACCGCGACGGGCGTTTTGAGGATATTTATCTTGAAGGGAAAGTAAAAATGGTTTATCAGGGACTTCTTTTTGAAGAAGCTTACAAATAACGGAGGTTGTTCATTTTGCAAACGGCAATACGATTACAAAAAATACCGCCCTACCTGTTCATGGAATTGAGAAAAAAAATTAATCAGGCCAAATCCGAAGGCGTGGACGTGATCTCGCTCGCCATCGGCGATCCCGTAGAAGCCACGCCGGATTCTATTATCGGCGAGCTGTGCCGGGCCGCCCGCGATCCGCAAAATCACCGCTATCCTACCGACGAAGAGAAAGGCATGCTGGCCTTCCGTAAAGAAGTTGCTCGCTGGTATTCTGAAAGATATGGCGTGGTCCTGAATCCGGATAATGAAATTCTCGGCCTGATCGGTTCCAAAGAAGGCTGTCATCATTTCGTGCTGGCGCGTGTCAACCCCGGTGACACTGTGCTGATGACCGATCCCGGCTATCCAGCCTACCGCTCGAGCATCCTGATGGGCGAGGGGATTCCCTATAATGTGCCCATTTTGGCGCCAAACAGCTATCTGCCCGTGCTGGAGGACATCCCGACGGATGTGGCGAAAAAAGCAACCGCGATGTTTTTGAATTATCCCAACAATCCGACGGGTGCCTGCGCCACGATGCCGTTTTTAAACAGCCTGGTGGCCTTCGCGCGCGAATACGACATTGCCGTCTGTTACGACAATCCCTATGGAGAGCTCGTCTTCGCCGGACAGGAACGCATCAGTTTCCTTATGGCCGAAGGTGCCAGGGAGGTCGGCGTCGAGCTCAATTCTCTGTCCAAGCCTTTCAATATGTGCGGCTGGCGTCTGGGCATGGCCTGCGGCAATGCCGATCTGATCGCGGGCATCAGTAAAGTCAAGGAAAACACGGATTCCGGGATTTTCAACGCCGTGCAGTACGCGGGCATTGCTGCGCTTCGGGGTGAAGCGGGATTTGTCGACGAGATGCTCGGCATTTACGGCCGCAGGCGCGAGATGGTTTTGCAGACGCTCAAAAAAATCGGCATTGATTTTAATCCGCCGCGCGGAACCTTTTATTTGTGGGTGCCGGTGCCGAAAGGGTTGACGTCGCTGGAATTCACCAACCGCCTGTTTGAAAAAACCGCCGTGGTCGTGGCGTCCGGCACCGCCTACGGCCAGTACGGCGAAGGCTTTATCCGCATCTCGCTCACCGTGCCGGATGACCGCCTGAAAGAGGCGATGCTCAGAATCGAGAAGGAATTTAAATAAATGGAGATGGGTATCCTGGGGCTTCCCTTAAGCGGGAAAAGCACCCTGTTTGAAATCATGACCGGCGGTAAAAGCGGTCAGTCGCACAATGAAACCGTCGTGCGCGGTCAGGCGTCCGTTCCGGATGAGCGTTTTGACAAGCTCGTTGAGATTTATAAGCCGGTGAAGGTTTCACCCGCAAAGGTTCCTTTTGTGGATGTCCACGCCGTAGGCGAACATCCGTGGGAAGCGGTGCGTCAGAGTTTAAGCGGCACCGACGGTATCCTGCATGTCATCGACGGTTTCTCTTTGCCGGACGTGTCATTGAGTCTGGAAGCGTACCGTAAGCTGGAAGACGAACTGATCCTTTCCGATTTATTGATCATCGAAAAGAAGCTGGAGCGTCTCGCTAAAATGTCGAAAAAAGCGGTCTCGCCGCAGGAGGTGGCGCAAAACGATTTACTGCCCAGGCTAAAGGATTGCCTGGAAGCGGGCAAGCCCCTGCGCGCGGCGGGTTTGACGCCCGCAGACATTTTCACCCTGCGGAGTTTTTCTTTCTGGAGCGTCAAGCCGGAACTGGTCGTCGTCAATGTGGCGGAAGACAATCTGGCGTTTGCCGACGAATTTGCCAGGGCAGCCTGTCTGCCGGAGCCTGTTTTGGGGATCTGCTGTAAAATCGAGGCGGAGCTGTCCGGGCTGGATGACACCGACCGGAAAGAATTTCTTTCATCCATGGGCATTTCCGAACCGGCATTCGGCCGGATTATTCGCGCAGCGTTTTCGCTTTTGGGGCGCATGTCTTTTTTCACCGTGGGTGAAGACGAAGTCAAAGCCTGGGTGATTCCCCTGGAGACGAAAGCCCCCAAAGCCGCAGGTGCCATTCACAACGATTTCGAACGCGGCTTCATCAAAGCCGAAATCATGTCCTATGCCGATTTCATCGCCCACGGCGGGTCTCAGGCAAACGTCAAATCCGCCGGCCGGCTGCGACTGGAAGGCAAGGAATATGTCGTCCAGGACGGCGATATCATCACCTTCCGCTTCAATGTCTGAAAAATATGGCAACAGCGCTTTTGGCTCAAATCAAAGGTCCGGAAAACCATGAATTGAGAGTCTCTTCTGGAAACTAAAGTACATGGGTCATCGGTGACTTTAATAAGCGCACCGGAAAGTTCGTCAAACTGCCGGGACTCCCTTGAGGTCTTTGCAAGGGATGATGGGATGAGCCGGAAGCTAAAGAGCGAACAGCGCGCCGCACGCGCTTATTTATTCATCCGAGTTTGCGGACAAGGCGGGCGAAATCAAGCCTGATCCGGCAGGATCGCCCGACTGATTCAAGGATACAATAAAGGAGCCCCGATGAAAGTGCTTGCCATTAATTCCAGCCCGCGAGGCAATGCGGAAAGCTACACGGTGATGATGCTCAACCCCCTGATCGAAGGCATGCGAGAGGCAGGCGCCGATGTGGAAGTCGTCAACCTGCGCGAGAAGAAAATCAGATATTGCATCGGTTGTTTTTCCTGCTGGACCAAAACACCGGGGAAATGCGTCCATAAGGATGATATGAGCCTGGAGCTCTACCCCAAATGGGCGGCCTGCGACCTGGCCGTGTACGCCACGCCTCTTTACTTCCACACAATCAATGCCGCCATGAGCACCTTCATGGAAAGGACGCTTCCCTCGGCCCTGCCTTTTTTCGAGAAAGACCAGGACGGCAAAACCTTCCACCCGATGCGCCACAAGACGCCGGCGAGCGTTTTGCTAACCGTGTGCGGTTTTCCCGAGGCGTCGGAATTCGACCCCATGCTGGAATTTTTCAAGCGCACGTGCGACGAGGAAGCAAGAGCCGTGGCGTCCATCTGCCGTGCCGGCGCTTCCTTATTATCGACGGCCGTGCTTCAGGGCAAAGCCAAGGATGTGCTCGACGCGACCAGGCAGGCAGGGCGGGAGCTGGTCAAAACCATGAAAATCGCCCCGGAAACATTGGCCGTCATCACCCAGCCTTTGAGTGATGCCGAGTCCTTCGGGAAAATGGGAAATATCTACTGGAAAACCTGCATTGCCGAGGGGGTGACGCCGAAAGAGTTTGACAGCAAAGAAATGGTTCCGCGGCCGGAAACGCTCGCGGATTTCATGTTTCTGTTTCCTTTCGGTCTCAACGCCGCGGCCGCAGGCAACAGGAAAGTGGTTTTACAGTTTACATTTTCCGGAGATGTTGAGGATGCCTGCCATTTCATCATTGAGAAAGGCAGGGCCGACGCAAAACAAGGTTGCTTCGAAAAGCCCGACCTGACGATTGAAACGCCCTTTGGCCTCTGGATGGATATCATGACCCGCAAAGCGGACGGAAGCGAGATGTTTGCACAGCAGAAATACAAGGTGCAAGGCGACCTGATGCTGATGATGCAGCTGTTTCAAAAGTAAGGGGTAAGTAACATCCGATGCGCAGACCTGGGATGGCCTGGCCGTTTCGGAAAAAATGCGAAAGCGCCTCGTCATGCGGGTATGCCGCCGACGAAAATGGCCGCCTTTTCGTGTGAATTGATTTCGTCAGCAGACGCAGGTTTTTCATGCGTCAACCTTCTTCCCCCTCTAATCCTGTCCTCCGCCCAGTGTCTTATACAGAGTGATCAGATTATGGATGCCGGCGTAACGCAGCATTATCAAACCCTGCTGGGCGCCGTAAAGAGAACGCTCGGCGTCCAGAACGGCAAGGTAACTGTCAACGCCTTTTTCATAACGCAACCCGGAGAGGCGGGCTGTGACGGTCAGGGCGTCGACCAGGGATTGCTGCGCTGCGATCCGCTCATGAATCATGCCTTTTTCAGCCAGGGCATCGGCCACTTCGCGGAAAGCCGTCTGGATGGTTTTCTCATACTGGGCGACGGACATTTCCTTTTCGATTTTGGTGACGTTGTAGGCAAACCATGTACGGGCGTCAAATATCGGCATCATGATCTGCGGCGCGAGGCTCCACGTGCCGGAGCCGGATTTGAAAAGGCCCGCCAGATCGGTGCTGGCGGTTCCCACGGCGGTGGTCAGGCTGATGCGGGGGAAAAACGCGGCGCGGGCGGCGCCGATATTGGCATTGGCCGCCTTGAGCCGATGTTCCGCAGCCAGCACGTCGGGTCGATTCAGCAGGGGCTCCGAGGTGAGTCCGGCAGATACGTTCCCGGGCGCGCTGATCCGGGTGAGATCCGGGGGGTGTAGATCCTGCCGGATCGGAGAGCCGACCAGCAGTGTTAAAGCATTTTCGTCCTGTGCCACCCCCTGCGTGTAGCGGGCGACGTCCCCTCTGGCCGCTTCCACCAGGCTTTGCGCCCGGCGCAGGTCCAGTTCGGAGGCCATGCCGGCATCGTAGCGTTTCCGGATGATATGGAAGGCCTCCTCCTGGGCCGCCAGGGTTTTCGACACCAGCAGAAGGGCTTCCCTGTCCGCGGCAAGCGCCAGGTAGGCCTGTGCCACTGTGGAGACAAGCAGGATCCGTGAACTGCGCAGAGCCTGCTCGGTGGCCAGATATTCTTCCAGGGCCTTGTCTTTCAAACTGCGTATGCGGCCAAAGAAATCGATTTCCCATGATGTGATGCCGAGGCTGACGCTGTATTTTTCAGCGATGTAGGCGCTTCCGGTGGACGATACTGTGTCCGGGATGCGCTCCTTATACCAGATTCCTGTGGCGTTGACGGCGGGCAGGAGCGTCGCCTGACCGATCCCGTACATCGCTTTCGCCCGTTCCACATTGAGCGCCGCCACCCGCAGATCGCGGTTTTGGGAAAGCGCAGTTTCGATGACTTCCCTCATGCGGTCATCCGTGATGAATTCCCGCCAGGAAAGGGATGATGCGCCGGCTTCCGTTGTCCGGTAGGCCGCACCGGCGGGCCAGCCGGACGGTACCGGGGCGTCGGGGCGCTCGTACTTCGGGGCCATCGTGCAGCTGCACACAGACACAGTGATGATAACCGTGAAAAGAAATAATTTTATGTTCATATCCTTTAACCTCTGGTGGCGTCACGCCGTTTTGTCGCCATTCATTTTCTTTTTTGCCTTTTGGCAAAGAATTTTTCGATCCAGCTGCCGGAAGATGGTTTTTGATGCACACCCGCCGTCTGCCGGTGCCGTCTGCCGAAGAAATTTTCGATCAGGACATAGAACAGTGGCACAAAGATCACCACCAGGATGGTTGCTGTGATCATGCCGCCCAGGACGCTGGTGCCGATAGCGTTTTGAGCGCCCGCCCCCGCGCCGCTGGTGATGGCCAGCGGTAAAACGCCGAATCCAAAGGCCAGCGAGGTCATGAGAATCGGACGGAAGCGGAGCTTGGCGCCCTCAACGGTGGCTTCGATCAGCCCCATGCCCTGTTCCAGTCCGCCTTTCGCGAACTGAACAATCAGGATGGCGTTTTTAGTGGCCAGCCCCATCGTGGTGAGCAGACCGATCTGGAAATAGACGTCATTTTCCAGCCCCCGCAGACTCGACGCGATAATGCCGCCGATGACCCCCAGCGGCAGGACCAAAAGGACGGCAATCGGGATCGTCCAGCTTTCATAGAGCGCGGCCAGGCACAAAAAAATGACGAAAATGGAAAACGCGTACAGCAGGGGCGCCTGGGCGCTGGCCATGCGTTCCTGGTAGGAAAGACCGGACCAGTCGAAACCGAAGCCGGGGGGAAGTTTGGCCACTGCGTTCTCCATGGCCTGCATGGCTTCACCGGAGCTTCGACCCGGCGCCGGTTCGCCCCAGATATTAATGGAGGGGAATCCGTTGAATCGCGTCAAACTCGGGGGGCCCGATATCCAGCGCCCCGAGGCAAAAGATGAAAAGGGAACCATCTTCCCCCGGATGTTGCGGACATAGAGTTTTTCCAGGTGTTCAGGCAGCATGCGGTAGGGGGCATCCGCCTGAACAAACACCCTTTTGACACGTCCGCCCTGAATAAAATCGTTGGCGTAGGCGCTGCCGAAGGCGGCCGACAGGGTTCGATGAATGGATGTGATGGGAACCCCCAGAGCGCCTGCCTTTTCCCAGTCCACGTCAATGCGGAATTCGGGTACATCAGGCATGCTGTTGGGCCGGACTTTGCTGACGTGAGGGTCTTTCGCGACGATTCCCAGGAGTTGATACTGGGCGGCCATCAGGGCCTGATGGCTCTGACCGCCCCGGTCCAGAAGCTGAAAGTCGAATCCCATGGACGAGCCCAGTTCGGGTACGGCCGGCGGCTGGAAGACGAACACCATGGCGTTGCGGATGCCGGAGAGGGCCACGGTGGCCCTGCCCGCAATGGCCTTCGCTTTCAGATCAGCGTGCTGACGCAGTTTCCAGTCCTTGAGCCGGATAAAGACCATGCCGTTGTTTTGCGACCGTCCGGAAAATCCGATACCGGTGATTGTCATGACGGTTTCCACCGTTTCTTTTTCATGTTCCGTAAAATATTGCTGAATCTGTTTTGTGACCTCGCCGGTCTGCTCCAGTGTGGCGCCCGTCGGCATGATGACCTGTGCGAACAAGATGCCCTGGTCTTCATCGGGAAGGTAAGCGGTGGGCATGCGCAGAAACAAGACGCCCATCACCGCGATGATCACCAGGAAAACGGCAAGATAGCGTTTGTTGCGCGAAAGGGAGTGCCCCACCAGATTCACATACCTTGTTCTAAGACCGAAAAACATGCGGTCGAACCACAAAAAAAACGGCCTCAGAAAAAAAATCGCATTTTCCGCCGGCTGGTGTCCGGCCTTCACCGGTTTGAGCAGCGCGGCGCACAAAACCGGTGTGAGGATCAAGGCCACGACGACCGAAAGAAGCATGGCGGAAATAATCGTGATGGAGAACTGGCGGTAAATGACGCCGGTGGAGCCTGGGAAGAAAGCCATCGGCCCGAACACGGCGGACAGCACCAGGCCGATGCCGATGAGCGCGCTGGTAATCTGCTCCATGGATTTGGCCGTGGCCTCCTTGGGGGGGAGTCCTTCCTCGCTGATGATGCGTTCCACGTTTTCCACCACGACAATTGCGTCATCCACGAGAAGACCGATGGCCAGAACCATGGCAAACATGGTCAACATATTAATGGAGAAACCGAAGAGCCATAAAATGGCGAAAGTTCCCAGAATGACCACCGGCACAGCAATAGTCGGAATCAGGGTGGCGCGGATGTTGCCCAGAAAAAGCCACATCACCAGAAAAACCAGGATGACAGCGATGACCAGGGTTTCGACCACTTCGTCGATGGATACCTTGATGAAGATGGTGGAATCATTGGGATAGACCACCTTGATGCCGGCCGGAAAGAAATGACTCATCTCTTCCATTTTCGCTTTTACCGCGTCGGCCGTGTCCAGGGCGTTGGCGCCGGCCGCCTGGCGGATGGCGATGCCCGCTGCTGCATTTTCGTTGTGCGAAACCTGTATGTCGTAAATCTCTGTTCCCAACTCGGTGCGGGCCACGTCGCCGATCCGCACGATGGATCCGTCCGGATTGGTGCGTAGCGGAATGGCGGCAAACTCCCCGGGCGTCGAGAGCATATTCTGGACGACGATCGGCGCGTTGAGACGCTGGCCTTTCACGGCGGGTGCCCCGCCGAACTGGCCTGCGGAGACTTCCACATTATAGGCTTTGAGCGCCGAGAGGACATCGTCCACAGTCAGCTGGTAGTCCGTCAGGCGGTCGGGATTGAGCCAGATGCGCATGGCGTAACCGCCGCCGAAGACTTCCACCTCTCCCACGCCGGGTACGCGTGCCAGGATTCGCTCCAGGTTGGACTTGGCATAGTCTCGCAAATCGGTGCCGTCCATTGAACCGTCCTCCGAGATCAGGCCGACGATCATCAGGTAGTTGCGGGTGGATTTCGTGACCTGCACGCCCTGATTTCTCACCACATCGGGGAGCCCCGACAAGGCGGACTGCACTTTGTTTTGAACCTGTGACCAGGCGACATCCGGATCGGTTCCCGGCGCGAACGTCAGTTCAAGGCGCGAGCCTCCCGCCGAATCACTTGAGGCGGACATGTACAACAGCCTGTCCAGGCCGGTCATTTTCTGCTCGATGACCTGGGTGACGCTGTTTTCCACGGTTTCCGATGATGCCCCCGGGTAAGACGACGATATGGAAATCGTTGGCGGGGCCATCTGAGGGTACTGCGAGATGGGTAGGTTGTAGATCGCAATGATGCCCACCGACATGATGATAATGGCGATGACCCACGCGAAAACCGGACGATTGAGGAAAAATTTTGATAACATCAGATGCTCCCGTTATTTCGTTTTTGCGGGTGCCCCCGCGTGCTTCATTGCTCCGCTGTTTTTTCGCCTTTCTCAAAGGGAACGGCTTTGACGGACATGCCGGGTTTCACTCTCAGCATTCCTTCGACGATAACCCGGTCGCCCTCGCCAAGACCTGATGCAACCAGCCAGGCATCGCCGATTGCACGATCGATCGTCAGGGGACGCTGTAAAACCTTGCCCGCCTCGTCCACAACCAACGTCACCGGATTGCCCTTGGGATCCCGTGATACCGCCTGCTGTGGAACGAGGAGGGCCTGTTTGTTGATGCCGTCCTGCACCAGCGCCCGGACAAACATGCCCGGCAGCAAAATGCCCTTCGGATTGGAAAACACAATGCGCACGATGACCGATCCGGTGGTCGGGTCGACGGTGACGTCGCGAAATTGAAGGTTTCCTTTTATGGGGTACTCCGTGCCGTCATCGAGAAGGAGTCGAACCTTTTGCTGATTTTTGCCGTTTGGATCCAGCTGCCCTTCCTGCAGCAGTCGGCGCAGGCGAAGGATGTCGGCAGTGGACTGGGCCACATCCACATAGATGGGATCCAGCTGCTGAATGGTTGCCAGCGCGGTGGGCTGTCCGGCCGTCACCAGGGCGCCCTCGGTGACGCCGGACCGTCCAATGCGGCCCGAGATGGGTGCGCTTATCGTTGTATACTTAAGGTTGATGCGGGCTGTCTGGCGAGAGGCTGTCGCATACTGAATATCGGCCTGTACCTGTTTGAGTGCCGCCGATGCATCATCGTAATCCTGCTGACTCACGGCCCTTTCTGCGAGCAACTCCCTCAAGCGGCCGGCTTTTAACTGAATCGTCGTAAGCTGAGCCTCAAAACGGGCCAGCGAGGCGTCGGCATTCTCCAGTGCCGCCTGATACAAGGCGGGATCGATTTGGAAAAGCGCCTGGCCTGCCTGAACATAGGAGCCTTCCGTAAAAAGGCGTTTCTGTATAATGCCGCTGACCTGGGGGCGTACTTCGGCAGCCAGGAAGGGGGCTGTACGACCCGGCAGTTCGGTGGTCATCACCACCGGTTGCGGCTGTATCGTCACAACGGCGACTTCGGACATGGGGGGCGGGCCGCCGGTTTTCTGGTCGCCGCAACCGCTCAAAAGCAAACCCATGAAGAAAATGACCGCTGCAATCACCAGCCTGACTTTGTTATTCCTTTTCATTTGAACCTCTCTTATTGCTCTTTTTTGATCCGTTTTTTTTCTGGATTTCCGGTCTGGGCGCAAGACCGGTCATCAGTGTTTGCACATAGCCGCGGATCTCGCGACGAACCTGGTTTGCCGCAGGTTCGCTCCCCGTCAACCGGTCGCTCATGGCGGACTGAATACTGATCATCCACAGGCATTTGGCGGCCGCCTGGGGATCGACGGCATCCGAGAGCCTTCCCAGCCGCTGTTCCGCCGCCAGAAACACGCTTAAGCCTTCGATGGCGTGCTGCGGGCCCATATCCCGTTCCTTCATGATTTCCTGCATGCGGACACGCAATTGATGATCGGCGAAAATCGAGCAGACAATCAGCACCATTTCGTAATGTGCCCGGTAGACGGAAACCATCACGTCTTCCAGGATTTCCGGTAGCGTGCGGGTTCCCACCTGGAGGGGCAGGTTCTGCAGGAGGTTCTCCGTTTCACTGAATCGTGACTCAATCGCACTATGGATGAGTTCCGCCTTGTCCTTGAAGTGGTGATAAATCAGCCCTTCGGCGACCTTTGCCTTGCGGGCGATTTCCCGCGTGGTCAGGCGAGCCAGGCCGTGCGTTTGGAGCAGATGGTTTGTTGCGTCAATCATGTTTTGACGGTTATCGCTCATTTTTCTCTTTCTTTTTCCGTTTCCGGACTGCTTTTTTATGTCGGATGCAGCGTCACGCAACTTGATACTGAGCGTATGCTCAAGTCTATTAAATAAATGTTCAGCATGTGTCAAGAGATTTTTTTTTGTCTGAAAGGCCCGTCGGATCGTCGGCTCCGCAAAGGCTTGTGCAAAAGCAATCAGCAAAAACATAAAATCATATTGCAAAGACAGGCGGCCTGGGCTATGAAAAACCATGCGAAGATTCAATGTTACGGTCATCCTGTTGCTGATGGTTTTGTCGCTTGCCGCGTGCGACAGGCAGCCGCAGTCCGATGTCACCGGACCGCGGGAGGAAAAACCGGTCGCCTGCGGCGATATCCTGGTGCGCGGCGATATCGGGGATGCCAGCAATCTGATTCCCATTCTGGCGTCTGATTCCGCGTCTCATTCGATTGCGGGGATGGTCTACAACGGCCTGGTCAAATACGACAAGGACATGAACATTGTCGGGGATCTCGCTGAATCCTGGGAGATTACCCGAAACGGGCTCGTCATTGAGTTCAAGCTGCGCCAGAACGTCCGCTGGCATGACGGCAAGCCCTTCACGGCCGCCGACGTGCTCTATACCTATCAGGTGACCATCGACCCGAAAACGCCCACGGCCTACGGCGGAGATTTCATGAAGGTTAAAAAGGCCGAGGTCATTGACGATTACACGTTTCGTGTGACCTACGACAAGCCCTTCGCACCCGCGCTGATCAGCTGGTCGTCCTCGATTCTGCCCCGGCATCTTCTGCAGGGCAAGGATATCACCAAAAGTCCGCTTTCACGCCATCCCATAGGCACCGGACCGTACAAGTTTGTGGAATGGGTCGCCGGGCAGAAGATCGTGCTTGCGGCCAATGAGGATTACTTTGAGGGACGTCCCTTCATCGACGGCCGGATCACGCGCATCATTCCCGACACCGCCACGATGTTTCTGGAGCTGCGCGCGCAGAATCTGGGCATGATGGGCCTCACGCCCTTGCAATACACCCGCCAGACCGAAAACAATCTGTTCAGGCAGAATTTCAACAAGTATCGCTATCTGGCTTTCGCCTACACCTACATGGGCTACAACCTGAAGCATCCGCTGTTTGCGGATAAACGGGTGCGTCAGGCCATCTCCTATGCGATTAACAAAGACGAGATCGTCAGCGGCGTGCTGCTGGGATTGGGCAAGCCCGCCACGGGCCCCTACAAGCACGGGACCTGGGCGCACAACGATCAGGTGAAAATTTATCATTACGATCCGGCCAAAGCCCGCGATCTTCTTTTGCAGGCCGGCTGGACCGACACCGACGGCGACGGTGTTCTGGACAAGGACGGAAAACCGTTTGCCTTTGAAATTCTCACCAATCAGGGGAATGAAACGCGCCAGAAGTGCGCGGAGATCATTCAGCGGCAGCTTGCGGAAGTCGGCATCCGCGTCAAAATCCGCATTGTGGAATGGTCGGCGTTTGTGACGGATTTTATCAACAAGCGGCGCTTCGAGGCGGTGATTCTGGGCTGGACGATTCCGCTCGATCCGGATGCCTACGATGTCTGGCATTCGAGTAAAACCGCGCCGCAGGAGCTGAACTTTGTCTCCTACAAAAACGCCGAGGTGGATGACGTGCTGGAAAAGGGCCGCAGTACCTTCAATCAGGCCGAACGCAAAAAATACTACGACCGCTTTCAGGAGATTCTGGCCGAGGATCAGCCCTACACGTTTTTATATGTTCCTGATGAACTCATCATCATCTCCAGCCGTTTCCGCGGCATCGAGCCTGCACCCATCGGTATCGGACACAACATCATTAAATGGTATGTGCCGAAAGATGAACAGAAATACACGATGACACGATGATGACCAACACGCCATGAAGGTTCGACAACTCTAAGTAAATCATCTTCCTGTTTTTGCGCAGGGGCCTCGTTCCCTGCATTCTCATCCTGCTGTTTCCATTCAAAGTAAGGAGGTGGCTCACATCTGCCTCCGCTTGTTCCAATGCTGCGCAGTCAATTCGGTCTCAAGTTCTTCTCAAGGATGTCGATATTAAAGGAAGCTGGTCCATCAGGTCACCGCTTGCGTTTTGCTCATCTGGAAATGGATTTTTTTCTTAATAAGTCAGCAAATGCCGCAACACTGTCTTGAATCGGACAGGTGTGTTTAATGCTCGAAACATTCAAATATGCAAGGATACTGAAACATGACGAAAGAAAAGAACCAAGAAAAGGCAAGCGATGCATTATCCAAAACCGGGGAGTGGTTTACGAAGCATCGCGATGGCTTAAGCCGCCGTAATTTCATAAAATATTCCGCCGGGACGGTCGCCGTCCTTTCTTTAGGCTCGCTGGCCCAGGGATGCGGCAGCGGAGGTGACAGCGCCGTGCCAGTGGTCGCAGGATACCCGATTGATGCCGACGTTCACACGACGCTTCAGAAGACCGTTCAACTCAGTCAGAGTTTTTCCGAGACCATTTTGCCCCAGAATCTTCAAAATATTTCGGAATACGACGCCAAAGGTTACGGTGTCTGGGGGGATGGCGGTCCGCTTGCCCCCGTGCAGCGCACGGATATCATGTCTTTGGACTATGACCTGCCGGCCGGCAACTCTGCGTCCACGCTTTTGAGATTCTTTGCCGTTACCGATATTCATATCACCGACAAGGAATCCCCTTCGCAGCTTATCTACATGCAGCCTTTAAACGAGTACGGCGTTGAGGCGACCATCACATCCGTTTATTCACCCACCATGCTTTATACGACCCACGTGCTCGATGCCGTCTTGCAGACCGTCAACGCCCTGCACACAATGCATCCCATCGATTTCGGTCTATCGCTTGGCGACACCTGCAACAGCACGCAGTACAATGAGCTGAGGTGGTATATTGATGTGTTTGACGGAAAAGTCATCACCCCCAGCTCGGGCGATCATCTGGGGGCCAATTCGATCGATTATCAGAAACCCTTCAAGGCGGCGGGGCTGAATCCGGCGATTCCCTGGTACCAGGCCATCGGCAACCATGATCATTTCTGGATGGGCTCCATCCCGCCGGACGCAGGAAACATGCGAAGAACCTGTATCAGCCATGAAGTTGTGGCCATGCCCAATACCCTGATTCGGGGGGCGGCCATCTATAACAGAGAGCCTCCCCTGTTTTATATGGGGGTTCTCGACGGCTCGACACCGACCGGTGCGATTATCAAAGCCGGTAAAGTCGGAGACCCCGGCTTTACCAGTCCGCCGATCGTTACCGCCGACAGCAGGCGGCGTTCTCTGACCAAAGCACAATGGCGGCAAGAGTTTTTTAACACCACGTCGCGTCCGGCCGGTCACGGGTTCAACCTGGTGCCTCCCTATCAGGAAGACGGTTTTGCCTGCTACAGTTTCGTGCCGAAATCAACGATTCCGATCAAAGTGATTGTGCTCGACAATACCCAGCGCGAAGACGATGGCGCCACCAGTATTCACGGGCGCGGCTTTCTGGATGAGGCGCGATGGGAATGGCTGAAAGATGAACTGAACGCCGGCGATGCGGCCAATCAGCTCATGATCATCGCCTCGCACGTGCCGATTGGTGTTTCTCCGCATAAGAGCGAGATTGGCGGACAAGACACGTATATGGATTGGTTTGATAATTCCGACAATCCCACCAGCATGCAAAACGCAGTGAATCTGGCGGGGCTGATTGCAGAGCTGCACAGCCACCCGAATCTGATTCTGTGGATGGCGGGACACCGTCACGTCAATACCGTTAAGGCGTTTGTCACCGACAACGCCGCCATGCCCGAGCGGGGCTTCTGGCATGTTGAAACCTCATCGCTGCATGATTTCCCCCAGCAAGCGCGTCTCTTCGAGATCAACCTCAACAGCGATGATACGATTTCCATCATGACCACCAACGTCGATCCGGCGGTAAAAGAGGGGACACCTGCCTGGACGGCGCGCAAGTATGCGGTTGCCGCCCAGCAGATCGTTTCGACGAATCTCAGCCCCAGCTACCCCAGTGCGGATCCCACCCTTCCGGCAGGCCTCGACCCGTCAGTTGAAAAGACCAAAGAGGACATGGACCCGAATATTGGTTCTTACAATGCAGAATTGCTTGTGGAACTGAGCCCGGCGATGAAGGTGCATTTGCAGACCCTGTTTTCGTAAGCCGTTCGAGGCGTCAATGCATTAAAAAAATCATCCCGGGAGGATGATGACTATGAAAAGAATTTCTGTTGTGTGGTCGTTTGGCTTGTTTCTTGCGCTGACGCTGCTTGCCGGTTGCGCAGGCGATTCTGCTTTGCCATCCATACAACCGCTCATGCCACTTAAGACCACCTGCGCCAATTTGAATGGTGCCACCATTGATGATGTGATCATCACATCCACAACATGGTACGACGCATCAGGTGATAACCCTGCTTTCTGCCAGGTGAATGCAACCCGCCCGCCCTATCTGGACATGGAAATTGATGTGCCCCAGAACTGGTCAGGCAGGCTCTGGCAGCAGGGCGGGGGCGGCCTCGACGGGACCATCACTTCAGCCATTACCACCGATCCAACAACCGGCGCCATCACCAGCATGAATATCGCTTTAAAAGACGGGCGTTCGGTCTATGCCGCATCGAATGGCGGGAATCGTTCATCGGTGACGGCTCAGGCGGCGCCGCAGGTCTGGGCGGATGGAACGCCGGAGGGTGTGGCGTCGGCCAGAGACTATGCCTTTGCGGCCGTGCTCACAACCCGCGAATTTGCCAAGGTCGTCATTCATAGATTCTACGGAAGATCGCCTGCGTACACGTACTTTAATGGCTGTTCCAACGGTGGCCGCAACGCCTACATCGCCGCTGATCACTGGCCGGAGGAATATGACGGCATCGTGTCGGGCTGCATGGGCATGGATCTCACGGGACAAACGGTGGGCTGGCTTAATTTAGGCGCAAAGTCAGAGACACCGGCTATGCCCGACGCATCGCAGTGGCAAGCAGTGACGGATGCTGCGATTGCAGCGTGCGATGCGCTCGATGGCGTCACTGACGGCATGATTGCCCATCAAGCCGCCTGTGATTTTGATGTCGCCACGTTGCAGTGTGGTGAGCCGACAGCGGATCCCGATCCGGCTGTTTGTTTGAGCGCCCAGCAGGTGCAGACCGTAAAAGACGTCACCTCCGATTTAAAACTTGCGGATACAACGACGGTCTATTCGGGATACACTTGGGCGGACTGGTTTCCGCATGTTGCGTTTTTCGATAAGCTCGGCGGCGGCAATGCCGTGCTGGCGACTGGAGACCTGACCTGGTTTAATGAAGCGTCAAAACAACAGTCATTCATTCTGGATGACGATTACCCGCTTTTCCAATATAGTTTCCGCCTCATGGGCGCCGCGCCCGATAAAAACAAGGTGGCGTCCTTTGTGGCGTCAGGCCGGAAATTGATCTCCTGGCATGATGGATCCGACAACCTGACCTCGTTTAACGACCATGTGAGAAATTATTCGACCATGGTGAATCTGGCCACAGGGCTTGGCCTGGCTGATCCGGGAACGAATACCCGTTTCTTTGTCGTGCCCGGAGGAAGTCACATGGACGGCGAGGAATTGACGGACGTGAACTGGTTTGCCGCCATCACCCAATGGGTCGAAAATAATATTGCGCCCGAACAATTGCTCTATAACAAGCGCGATACAAACACGGGAGCAATCCTTCGCACGCTGCCGGTCTGCCGGAATCCCCAGTATCCAAGATACAACGGGTCAGGCGACGTGAATGCCGCCGCAAGTTTTACCTGCACAGCGCCATGAAATATACCCATATTATTGACATCGGAGGAACAAGTGATGCATCGAATGAAAATCAAAGCAATGATTATGGCCGTCTTCGTCAGTCTGGCACTTACCGCCTGCGGAGGTGATCATGCAGATCCTGTCCCGTTTCATCCTGCACCGGTAGCAACGGATTACTCACGAGCCAAACATTGGCTGTCGATTCCTGTCGTGTCCCATAACGTGGACGTCTTTTTTCTTTATCCGACGGCCTGGCATAAGGTTCATGACAGCGATCCGAATATTTGCGACATCGATAACCCCTCCATGCTGGCCGGTTCCGCCTCCGCCTTTGGGCGGCAGGCTACGGCTTTTGAAACCTTTGCCAATATTTATGCGCCCTACTACAGGCAGGCAGATGCCGCCTATATCATAGCGCTGCCCTTGCCGGAGCGTCACGCCTTGATTGCCGGTATTCCCACGCTCGATGCCGTTGCGGCCTTTGATTACTACATCAAAAACTTCAATGCCGGCCGGCCGTTTATATTGGCGGGTCATTCACAGGGGTCCATCGTATTGATTAATTTCCTGACCGGATATCTGAAAGATCATCCGGATATCTATGCCAGAATGATTGCCGCCTATGTGATCGGCTATCCCGTTACGGCCCGGATCATTGAAGACAATCCGCATTTGAAATTTGCCGAAGGCCCGGACGACACGGGGGTGATCATTTCCTATAACACGCAGGCGCCGGATGTTGAGCCGGGAGTCAATCCGATTTTATCCGGAGCGGTGGGCCTTGTGATCAATCCCATCACCTGGACGAGGACGGAAACGGTGGCCACCACTGCAGAAGGCCTGGGTTCCATCATGCCCGATCCGGTGACCCTGGCATTTGAACCCGTGCCTCAATACGCGGATGCCCGGGTGGATATCGAAAACGGTGTGTTGATCTGCACGACGGCCGATGAAGATTTTCTGTATGCATTGACACAGCATGCACTTCCCCGGGGCGTTTACCACAGCTTTGAGTATCCCTTTTACTATTTCAACATTCGGGCCAATGCGCAAAACAGAGCAAACAAATACCTGGGCCTTCCGTAAGGTCTGTGAAGCGGAAGGAAATGATTACTGACAAGCTTTATCGAGAAAAGGAGATTAAACATGAAGAAGATGACAATGAGTGCTGTTGTGTTGGCCGTTTTGTTGACTATGGGGATTTGCTATGCAGCGTCCGATATTCCCAACCTGGTAGGTACGTGGAGTGTGCAGGCTGAAGGGGGGGTGATCCTCAAGGGCGCAGATCACGGATCGAAGACCCACCATAGAGGCGAATTCAGCACCCTCAAGGGCGAATGCGTCGTCACCAAACAACAGGGCAGAGTCCTGCACGGAACCTTCAAATCACCGCGAGCCACGGAAAAATTTGTCGCCGTTATCGCCATGGACAACACCGGTTTCTTCTTTGCGGATGAAGATGGTTTCATTGAAGGTCAAATCATCAACAAAGATCTGATCAACATCATCTATCGGCATTCCAGCGCCTCCGATTCGGTCGTGGCCGTGGGAACGTGGGTGCGTAAAAAGTAATCCGGGAGCATCGCCTTTAAGTGATGCTCCGTGCCGTCTTACGTCAATCCATAAACGCGAAAGGAGTTTATATTATGAAAGTTAGTATTTTTGCGGTGATTCTGTTTTGGGTCTTAAGTTTTGTGCCGCAGGCCTTGGCCTGCACGACGACGATTGTCGGGAAGGACGCCTCTGCCGACGGATCGGTCATGGTCTCTCACTCCGATGACGGATTGGGGGACGGAAGTGCGATTTATGTGCCGGCCATGAATCATAAACCCGGTTCAAAACGGGCGGTGTATTATTCACATTGCTCCCTGGATTACAAACCGCAGTGGGGCGCGACAGTCAGTCACCGCATTGTGACCAAGGATCGCGGCCCGGGCTATAATAAAAAAGGTGTGGCGCCCAGTGTGCCGCTGGGGTTTATCCCGCAAGTTGCCCGCACGTATGCCTATTTTGATGCCAACTATGGCCTGATGAATGAGCATCAGCTCTCCATCGGCGAATGCACCAACAAGGCAAAAGTGCATCCCGAACCCGCGCCGGGTAAACGCATTTTTTACTCCTCCGAATTGTCACGCGTCGCCCTGGAGCGAACCAAAACCGCCCGGGAAGCCATCAAACTGATGGGCGAACTGATTGAGAAATACGGCTATTACGGGACGGGAGAAACGCTGCTGGTGGCCGACCCGAATGAAGGCTGGGTGATGGAAATGGCCGGTTACGACATGGACGGCACCGACGGCGTCTGGGTGGCGCAAAGGGTGCCGGACGATCAGGTTTTTGTCGCGGCCAATCAATTTCGTATCCGCGAAGTGCTTCCGGATAACCCCGACATGATGTTTTCGAAAAACATCTTCGATGCAGCGCGTCAAAAGGGCTGGTGGAACCCCTCTGCGGGGCCGCTCGATTTTGCCTCCGTCTATGGCGATGGCGAATTTCATCATCCTTACTATTCGCTTCGTCGCGTCTGGCGCGCCCAATCCCTCCTGGCCCCCTCATTGAATCTTCCGGCCTGGGTGGAAGGCCCCTTCACGCGGGTGTATCCGTTTGCCGTCAAACCCGATAGAAAGGTCACGGTACCCGCCTTGTTTGCCATTCATCGGGACAACTACGAAGGAACGGAGTTTGACCTCACCAAAGGTATGGCGGCCGGTCCCTTCGGCAATCCCCATCGATTCGAAGGCAATGCTGAAGGGGTTGCCAATAAGGAAGGAAAGCTGACGCCGCTTGTCGGCGAATTCGAACGCCCGTTGAATATTTACCGCTGCGTTTATTCCTATGTGATTCAGGCGCGCAACTGGCTGCCTTCCGCCATCGGCGGCGTGATCTGGTTTGGGCCGGACCGCCCGGCGACCAGTGTTCTGATGCCTTTTTACGCAGGCGCCCTGGACCTTCCGCCATCGCTTCAGCGGGCGGATATTCTCAAACTCGACAGGCAAAGCATGTGGACGGCCTTCAACTATGTGGCCAACTATTCCATGCTGAAATATTCGTATATGATCCAGGATATCCGCGCCGTTCAGGAACGCTTTGAAGGCAATGCCTTTGCTAAGCAAACACAAATCGAAGCCAGGGCGCTTGCGCTCTGGAAGAAGGGTGACGAAATGGGCGCCCGCAAGCTGCTGACGAATTACAGCAATTCAAATGCCGCAGCGGTGCTCAATGAGTGGTGGAAACTGTCTGAATTGCTCTATGTGAAATACAACGACGGCTACATCAATACCGAACTGGAGATCGGGCATCCCGTTTTTTATCCGTCCTGGTGGCTCAAACAGGTCGGATATGAAGACGGTCCCACAAGCTACGAGAAGAAAACAAAACCATAATGCAGGTTACACCTCCTGCCATCGCGCCTTAACCTCTGCGCGATGGCAGGAGCCATCCGCCAATCTTTACGGGCATCACATCAATGAAAATTCGTAGTTTAAGATGATGCGAAAAACATGCAGCGTTCGTTCCTGCCCGCCTTGCTCGGAAAGCACGGCATAGCGCATCCGGGGCCAGAAATGTTTAAAAATGCCCTTCTTCGCTCTCCACTGGAGATCGAAGTCGAGTTCGTTTTCATTGGTCGCAGCTTGCCCGGTTACCGGATCTTTGCGGTCCCAGCCATGCACAAACAGGGCGGAGGCCGTCACACCGTCGAGGCCGAGATGCGTGAAATCGTATGCCGCAGTCACTAAAAAGGCTTTCTCGTTGGTCCGGTTGAAATCCTGCACCTGAACGCTGGTATAGCCCGGATAGCCGCCCCAGGGGCTTTGCAGGTCCACGCCGTTGGATGTTGCGGTAAAGGCTGTGGCCAGCAGTGCCCCGCCGTAGCTCATCTCCGTTTTCACCCCGATTTGCTGGCCGGAAAAAGACGCTCCTGTAAGAAGATTGTCTCCCGTGCTTCGCTGATCCGTGTACTGCGCGGAAACCAGCACCCCGAATTTGTCGGTTACAGGCCAGGTATATTTGGCCTCCGCGTAACCGATGTTGATGACATCGTCACAATAGTAATCCATCGCCCCTATGGAGAAGCGGCCCATGGAAAACAGGCCGCCGCCAAACCACACCCCCCGGTCGGCCGGCACACCGGCCTGCCGCGACATCCACAGGAAATCGTTGGAGTTGAGGTCTTTCATTTTTTCAATGTAGCCGCCACCGTATTTGAGGCTGAAAGCGCCATCCTTCGGGCCCGACGCACCCTGGAAGGTGTATCCCTCAAAAGTCAGCGGGGACATGCGGCTGTCATTTTTATTGATGAAGGGCGTGTTGTACTCGTAGCGGTAGAGGTTCAGAAAATGATCGTCAATTAATTTGACCCGGACATAGAGCTGGCCCACGTTGGCGTAGCCTTTTTGACCCGCTTGCAGAAGATTTGTGCCGTCGCGGCCCTCCGGCGCCCAGAGCGGCTCGGAAATATAAAACGCGGCACCTGCGCCGAAGTGATTGAGGAACCATCCGGACTGGTAGGAAAGCGAGCCGCCGATGGCCCAGGCCTCATTGAAACTGTCGTCATATTGTTTGCGTTGCAGATAGTAGCTGCGAAGATTGACGTCGATGTTCATGTCCCGGAAGAAAGGGTCCATGTCTTTCATTTTTTCCCGAAGCTCAGGAAAGAGCGCCGGCTTTTCCAGTCTCTCCAAAAAAGCGCGCTCGATGGAGGATATTCTTTCCGTGACGGAGATCTTGCGGGGCTCCTCGTGGGCCGCCGCTTCATTCGTCGCAGCCGATGCCTTGCCCCAGATCAAGAGGCTCATGAAACCGATTGCCGCTGCCAGAAATAGAACCTTTGCCGCTTCCCGGGGGAGCGCCTTCGCCGTGCCTGCCCCGTGTCGCGCGGGGTAACGTCTGATGAGCATTTTTCATGACCTCCATTCTCGTCTGCTTATAAAAGAAAGAAAGGCGATTTGCAACGACAGAAAAGACCGATGCGTATAAAGCGGCGCTTGTCATCCAATAAGCCCGGCCGGGGGACAAAGATTGATTTTGTCCTGAGCCTGAAATCAAAAAGCACGCTCTTGAGTCTATTCAATCAATATACCGATGAGTCATTTCAACTCAGTAAGACCGGCATCAGGGTGAAGCTGTATCACCAGGAGATAGACGACGTTTCCCGGTCGCAAGCCCGCAGAATATTGGCGGGGCTGGAAAAATTTAAAACGATTGAACTGGACTTCAAAGGCGTGAAAACCGCAGGACAGGGCTTTGCCGATGAAATCTTCCGCGTTTGGCAAAAGGCACATAAAGAGATCAAACCAGCCTCAAGTAACGCCGACGAAAACATAGTGTTCATGATTCGCCGCGCACAGCATTCGTTGACAGCGGGTTTACAACTTTTATCATGGAATGTCGTGAAAACTGTCAACAACGCAGAAATGGAATGCCAATATGATTCCTGGTCGGAATAGGGGGCAAATCTTTACCCTTGATAGTGGAAATAATCGGGACGGTTCTATTTATTCCTGCTTCGCGTTTTACAATTAAATAGAACCGTCCGTTTTATGTACTTACCCATCCTGTTTTATTTATTCTTGCATTGCTCCTGATAAGTTGTAATAATCACGCCGAATTCTTGAACAATTTATCGATTAAGTGGGGTGTGGGCCATGCCGCAAAAAGGAAAACCCATCGAAGATATTTCCGGCGGTCAGATTGTGCTGTATCAAAACAATCTGGAAGTCAAATTGATGCGCGAGACTGTTTGGTTAAATCTGAACCAACTGGCAAAGCTCTTCGAAAGGGACAAATCTGTTATCTCCCGGCATTTACGAAAAGTGTTTGAAACAAAAGAGTTGGATCAGGACTCAACCGTTGCATCTTTTGCAACAGTTCAAAAGGAAGGCAATCGAACCATTGAAAGAGATATTGAATACTTTAATCTCGATGCGATCATTTCCGTCGGTTACCGGGTGAACTCCAAACGCGGCACCCAGTTTCGTATCTGGGCAACCACTGTTTTGCGAAAGCATCTTGTGGATGGCTACACGCTCAATACAAAAAGGCTTGAAGCCCAGGCAGGCAATATCAAAGAATTGCAGGACGCCGTCAGCCTTCTTTCCAACGTCGTTGCGCTGGAAAATATATCCGACGAAACCAAAGGCATCATTCAGATCATCTCCGAGTATTCGCGGGGCCTGGGCATTCTGGACGATTACGATCACGAGCGTCTGTCCTCACCGGGCGGCACCCGGCGAAAAACCGCCGTCATGACGTATGAAGAAGCGTATACAATCATCAACGCCATGAAAAAGAAATTTCACGATTCGGCGCTGGTTGGCCGCGAAAAAGACCAAAGCTTCAAAAGCGCCATCGGCGCAATCTATCAGACATTCGACGGCAAGGACCTCTACCCGACGCTGGAAGAAAAGGCCGCGCATCTTCTTTATTTTGTCACCAAAAACCACAGCTTTGTCGACGGCAACAAGCGCATCGCCGCCGCGATGTTTATCAGCTTTTTGCACAAGAACAAAATCCTTCGGCGCAAGGATGGAAGCAAACGCATCGACGACAACGCCCTCGCCGCGCTGACTTTGATGGTGGCCGCCAGCAGGCCGTCGGATAAAGACAAACTGATCAAAGTGATTTTGAACTTGATGCATTGAGAAAAGGGAGCAAAATGAGCCCCGCTGCTTCTTCACTAGCCTGCCAAGTGCATAAGTAAACAGCGTCCCCCTGTCCCAGCCAACAGCGTCCCCCTGTCCCAGCACACGCTGAAGGATGCACTTCATCAGGTCAAACGAATCACCGGCTGGCAACCTTTGCATGCCTATTGTGATAAAGGCTACCGTGGTGTAGCCAAGGCGATTCCGGAGACAGAAGTTCACTTATCCGGGAAGAAGAAAAAGAGCATGAAGGCCAGTCTCTGGAAATGGTATGCCAGGCGATCCGCCATTGAGCCGATCTTTGGTCATTTGAAATCAGATAATCGGTTGGAACGGAATCATCTCCAGGGAAAAGACGGTGATCGCATGAACGCGATTTTGTCCGGCTGTGGTTTTAACCTGAGAAAGCTCATCAGAGCTTTATTTTTGTCAATTTTCCAATGGCTGTTTTACGGATATTTTGATCATTCGGTCGGATTTGTCGACCCGAATGCGAGTGAAATAAATTTTGAAGTAACGTCCGCTATTGCTTTTTAGAAAAAATTGACTTTTTCAGGGACGACTAAGTAGTTTTGTATAGCTCGATAATAACCGCAATAATGTATTTAATTACAATAACATGCAGCAATAACTTAAAAATTTAAGGGCGACCCCATCACTCCCGGCAATCGCAAAATATAGTCAAGCATTATTTTAAGCCGCAAAAGCTTTCTAAAAAAGCACTCACACGACACAAAACAGCACCCACACGGAAGACAGAAGAAAATATTTGACGTAAAGTGACGCCGTTAAATACCGGCAGTGCGCCGATGTCCTGCCAGCAGAAAGCGGACATTCTGTCTGCGCTACGCCTTAGATGTTGAGTGCCAAGACATCGTGGACAAAAAAAGTGCCAAGAGGTCGTGGACAAAGTTCTTTGACAATCGAATAGCTATGACGACATTTCATGAACATCTAAAAGAATTTGGAGGTGTTCATGAAAGAAAAAAGTACGCTGCAACGGATTTTAGCGGTTGAACGATTTCAGAATGGAGAAAGTCCAGAATCCATCTGCGCATCATTTCGTAAATCAAGATCTTGGTTATACAAATGGGCCTCGCGTTATGACGATCACAATGCATCGTGGAGGGAAAGCAAATCCTGCCGACCCCAAAAGGACGCCAACATCACCCCTGATGAAACAATTGAGATCGTCAAGTTCATTCGGCTTGAACTTTACAATCACGATCTATTCTGCGGGGCACAGGCTATCCAATGGGAGATGGAAGATCAGGGTTTGCAGCCTATACCGTCTATCAGAACCATTAATCGGATTCTGAGCAGACACAGTCTCACTCACAGGCGAACAGGCAAATACGAATCAAAAGGGACGGCCTATCCGGTTTTACCGTCTTCTAAAGCCAACCAGACACAGCAAGCCGATCTGGTAGGGCCACGTTACCTGAAAGGCCCTGTGCGCTTTTACAGCCTCAATGTGATTGATACGGCTACGGTTCGTTGCGGGGTGTATCCAGCCTTATCCAAAGCCAGTCAACCGATGATTGACGGATTATGGAACATCTGGAAGCGTCTGGGGTTGCCAAATAACCTTCAGGTCGATAACTCCCTGAGTTTCTTTGGCAGCCGGAAACATCCCCGCGGCATGGGCGCCATTATCCGACTCTGCCTGAATCATGACATCGAGCCCTGGTTTATTCCCGTGACTGAACCCTGGCGAAACGGAATGATTGAAAAGTTTAATGACCGCTACCAGAAAATGTTTCTTCAAAAGAAGATCATGCACACGCAAGAAGAGCTTCAGGCCGGCTCACTGGCTTTCGAACAGCGTCACAATAGCATGTATCGGTTCAGCAAACTCAAAGGGAAAACACCGTTGACAGCCTTGTCTGATTCAAAAGTTAAATTACGTTTCCCAGAAAAATCTGATTCGCCGAAACACCCTTTAAAGAAACCGGAAACAGGCCGGTATCATTTTGTCCGCCTTATCCGAAGTGACTTGAAACTGGACCTATTTGGCGAAACTTTTCCCGTACCACCCGAATCGAAATATGAATACGTTATAGCTACCGTAAATGTCAAAGAACAAAAATTAAAGCTCTTCCTGGATAAAATCCAGGTCGAGGAATTTCAATACAAACTGCGCTAATTAATTATGAGTGTCCACGATGTCTTGGCACTCAACACTAGAAATGGAGGATGAACAATGAAACAAATCAGTATGGGAATTGCGGGCCTGATGCTTGTGGGGATCATGGCGTGCAGCAGCAGCGATGACGGCATACCTTTCATACCGGCACCGGGGCCCGTGATTTCGGGTTTCAGCCTGCCGCAGACGGGTCAAAACACCTGTTATGACATGGCTGGCAGCCCCACAGTCTGCGGCGCAGGCATCGGCCTGGGACAAGACGGCGATCTGGCAAAAGGGGCCGAGTGGCCGGATGCGCGGTTCCAGGACAATAGTGACGATACGGTGACAGATGATCTCACCGGCCTGATGTGGGCCAAAAACGCGGACACCCCGACGTTTGCCGGTTGCACCGGAGGAACCCTGGAATGGCAGGACGCCCTGGCCTATGTGGCGTGCCTCAACCAGAACAATTACTTGACGTATAACGACTGGCGACTGCCCAACCGCAATGAACTGCAAACTCTGATTTCGTATGGCGAACCGCTGCCGCTGGAGTGGCTGGATAACTACTTTTCTTCCAACTGGGCGACAACGACCTACTGGACTTCATCAAACTATTATTTTAATAAACGGGCTGCCTGGGCGGTCATTTTTGAAAGTGGAATCATAGATCCTTCTTGGAAATACAACACTCATCGAATCTGGCCGGTGAGAGACGGAGGCCAGGGAATCGCCAGACCGATGAGAACCGGCCAGAGCCTGTGCTATGACCCAAGCGGTGACATCGGGGCAATAGACGAGATCCCCTGTGCTGGCACGGGGCAGGATGGTGAATTACAAAAAGGCGTGGCCTGGCCCAATCCGCGCTTTGAGGAAAACAGCGATGACACGATCACCGATGAGCTGACGAACCTGATCTGGGCCAAAGATGCCACGGTGCCCGCATACGGTTCTGGCCCCGGCGCCTGCGCGGGTGGCGAACAGAACTGGGAAGATGCCCTGAGCTATGTATCCTGCCTCAACGAGAACAGCTACCTCGGGCACGACGACTGGCGCCTGCCAAACATTGTGGAGATATCGAGCCTTGTCCAACTCGCGATAATCGACAATACCGACTGGCTCAGCCAACAAGGATTTGTTCTGCCGCAGGGACATTTCAATAATTACTATCACTTCTGGTCATCCACCACGAGCCTTTCAGACACAACGAAAGCCATGGTCCTGAATTCTCCTGATGGCCTGGTGACTAACCATGAAAAAAGCGCCACGACAAGAATGTACATCTGGCCGGTACGCGGCGGACGGTAGCAAAGTTTCGATTGCCAGTGATGATTCATAAGCAAAAAAAGAGCAAACCTTGAGAAATGAGAGTGGAGAAATGGAATATGCGAAATATCACTAAAACATCAATAGCGTTACTTTTTACTGTGATGCTGCTGGGGGCCTGCAGTTCAGGGGGAGATGATCCTTTTTATCCTGTTGCCAGGCCGGTGGCTGTGGAAGCCGTCTATATCGACCCGGAAGCCGTCACGATCGGCGTCGGCCAGACGTTGTCGCTTTCACCCGTTTTCGAACCGGCCAACGCGACCAACCGAAATGTCACCTGGCAAAGCGACAATGAAGGCGTGGTCACGGTCAACGCCGACGGCGAAATTTTGGGGATCAGTTCCGGCCTGACCACCGTTGCCGTCACTAGCGAAGACGGAGCATTCACATCGCTTTGCACGGTTCGCGTCATTGTGCCGGTTGAGGAATTTTCGATTGCCAACTGCCCCGATGGCTACGTGGTCATGGATAAGGGAACTGCCATGACTTTGAATTTCACGATTGAACCGGAATTTGTTGCCACTCATATCAGGCTCCAGGGATTCAGCACAAATCTTGATGC
>DDWS01000066.1:25067-309862 GCA_002347685.1 Syntrophaceae bacterium UBA2280 | reverse complement strand
AGAAGGAATTGGAAAAACGAAGAAAAGCCGAAGAGGAAAAGCAAAAATCGGGGAACAGGTATTGATCGGGTACGCCTTTAAAAGGCGCGGCTAGGAAATCCGTCGTGTCACGGCCGTCCGGTTTTGCCATTCACATGCCGGGATGAAAGCGCAAGAATCAGCCTGGGTTTTTGGTGGTTTTCATTCCGGCGTTTCACCATCGATCCCTCAACATACTGAGGAGCCGTTAAATATTGAGGCCAAGATGATTTTTTGCGTTTGAGACGTTTGTCTCTTATTTGCGTAATGGCCTGTTTCTAAAGGATGAATCCAAACATCTGCGCCCATTAGTCTATTGGCAGGCTATTTGCTTTTATGCTTCTGATCATGAACAGAGGTCAGTCAGATGTTTTGACGGGGAAGCCCCGGATATGCCGGGTATACTTGCCCATCTTAAACTATCCATCATGCTTATTTAAGAAAGGAAGGCCAATGACTATGAATCAGCAGAACCCGGATCAGGGATGGCAGCAGATTCAGGCGCACATTGAGGGCTTTTTTAATCAGACACGCACAAGCAATGTGCAGAGAATCGAATACAAGCCACTATTCACAGCCCTGCTGGAAATGCCATCTGAACAGAATCCAAACAAGCTTCGGGAAACGGGTGCCTGAAAGGTGCACGTTACATCGGAGACGCATCCGGATCAGCATCGAGAGGTTGTCACAGATGGTGATGATGTTCTGTTCGTGCGGCTTCTGCAAGGAGGGTGTGCCAGACGCATTCAAGAGAGGAGAACCAGGATGGTCAATTACGGTTTTACCAAGGGGTTAAATGTTCCTTATGAGGCAGTCATAGGACAGATGACAGAAGCGTTGAAGAAAGAAGGATTCGGAGTACAGATTCAAATCGATGTCCAGGCGAGCATAAAGGAAAAATTGGATATTGATATGGGTAAATATATTATTCTGGGTGCCTGCAGTTTCCCGAATGCCTACAAGTCGATCCTTGCCGAGGAAGACATCGGACTCATGTTTCCCTGGAACATTATTGTTTATGAAAAGGACGGCAAGACGGTGTTATCTGTCATACGGCCAACCGTCAGTATGCAGATGGTGGATAATGCGGAGATTCAGATTATATCAGAGGAAGTCGAGGGGAAGTTGAAGGCGGCCTTCGATTCCGTCAAATGAGAAGAATTTGAAGATGAAAGTGTTTAAAGAGGCTGAAAGGCAGCAGTAAGTCTGCACGAAGGCTTGCCATAAACGATGTTTCATTCACGGTATTTATAAGGAGGACATATGAAAAGGTTCAGGACTCTGCGAGTTTTTGTCGCAATGGTGATGTTCATCATGGGCGTGATGTTCATGACCGGGTGTGGTGGCAGTGATGAGAAGGCGCTGATATTGTCCGGACAGGATCCGGTCGCCCCCGGCACATGTACCGAGGCGGGACCCGCGGTAATCTCGTCCAATCCGACGGATGGTGATGTGTATGTGTCGACCGGAACTATCGGTACATATGGTAAATGGATCACGGTCAATTTCAGTGAGGTGATGAATCCGACAACCATCCAATCGCTCTCGCCCGGAGAGCGGCTCACGTTTACGCTCAGGGTGAGAAACGGCGCTTACGTGAGTGGCGTCGTTATGATGAATGCCGAGTATACGGCGGCGACCTTTGTGACAGAGCAAACTCTCCAGACGAATACCGAGTATACGGCGACGATTAGCAAGTATGCCGAAAGCGCCTATGGCACCTCACTGAGCTGCAACTACAAATGGAGCTTTAAGACAGCACCGGTAGACACTGTGGGTCAGGCGCCCGTCAAACTGGGGACGGCCGGCACTTACGGTATTTTTGCCCAAAGAGCAAATGTCACCCTCGCAGTGGATTCACGAGTCAACGGCAATGTCGGGCTGAATCCCGCGGGTGCATGCAATAACTGTGTTGTGGGTACAACCGTGATCGGGCAGGTACATAACGGCGGTGCTCTGGCAGTACAGGCTCAAGCCGATATCCAGGCCGCGTATGATGAGGCTTCCGTACGGGCAACCAACGCTTGCACCCTTTCAAGCCCGTCGGATATTTCCGCTGCGCAGGCGAGCTGCAATGGATTTACTCCCGGCCCCACCTATAGACCAGGGCTATATCGTACCGCAGATCCGATCGGGTTTACAGGCACCATCACCCTCGACGCACTGGGTGATTCCAGCGCGGTTTTCATTTTCCAAACGGATTCAGCACTCACGACCGCAACGGACAGCGTCGTTGTCCTGACCAACTTAGCACAGGCAAAAAATGTGTTTTGGGTTGTCGGTTCTGCCGCGACTCTCGGCGTGAGTTCCACCTTCAAGGGAACCGTCATTGCCAATTCGGCGGGAATTACTGTGAATAACGGTATAGACCCGACGCCGCGGACAGATGTGCAAGGCAGGTTATTTTCCGGCGCCGCGGTTACCGTAAGTGAGTTTGCAACGGTCACCGTGCCTGCTCCATAGTGCACGATGATGTTCAGTAAAGAAAAGTCAGACCAGGGGGACAGGCTGCCATGCATCATAAAGCCTGTCCCCTTTTCCTTACGATCAACCGCATCCAATTGCGATGACCTCCGAACAGCACCCAGACGACCCGAAGGGAAAGGCACATGAAGGGAATCGACTTGCTTCACGACCCGGCTCTGAACAAAGGGACCGCCTTCACAGCGGCGGAGCGTGACGCTTTCGGATTGCGCGGATTGCTTCCGCCACGCATCTTCTCACAGGCCGAGCGGGCAAAACATGTCATGAACAATGTTCGCCGCAAACCCGACAACCTCGAAAAATATCTTTATCTGATCGGCCTTCAGGACCGCAACGAGAAGTTGTTCTATCGGGTTTGTGTGGATAACATAACGGAACTGAGCCCCATTATCTATACACCGATCGTGGGGTTGGCCTGCCAGGAGTACAGCAGGATTTTTCGCAGGCCGCGCGGCCTGTTCATCTCGAAGTACGACCGGGGGCACATTCAAGAGGTTTTATCAAACTGGCCCCGTAAGGATATTCGGGTCATCGTGGTCACCGACGGGGAGAGAATCCTTGGCCTGGGCGATCTCGGGGCGAATGGCATGGGGATTCCCGTGGGGAAATTATCGCTTTACACCGCCTGCGCGGGCATTGATCCCGGGGTATGCCTGCCGATCCTGGTCGATGTCGGGACCAACAACGATGAAGTCCTGTCAGACCCAAGCTACATCGGCCTGGTGGAGGAGCGCTTGCGGGGCGATGAATATGATGTCCTGCTCGATGAGTTCATGGCGGCAACCCGGAGACGATTTCCCCGCGCATTGATCCAGTTTGAAGATTTTGGAAATCAAAACGCATTGAGGCTGCTTTCACGTTACCGGCAGGACTATTGCATGTTCAATGATGATATTCAGGGAACCGCCGCCATGACGCTATCCGGATTGTATTCCGCCTGCCGCATGATCGGGGGCAGACTTACCGAACAGCGGATTGTGTTATTGGGCGCAGGCGGGGCCGCCCTCGGGATCGGCAGCCTCATGGTTTCCGCAATGGTCTCCGAAGGCCTTACCGCCTCTGAAGCCATCAGCCGCTGCTGGTTTGTGGACTCAAAGGGACTTGTTGTCACCGGTCGAAATGATTTGTCCGGGCAAAAGCGACGCTTTGCCCGGGACTGTCCGGCGTATACGGATCTCCTTGACGTTGTGGAAGCCGTCAGGCCCACGGCGATCATCGGTGCATCGGGCAAGGCCGGCGCCTTCACGCCTTCCGTACTCAGAGCGATGGCCCGCATCAACAAGCGTCCGATGGTTTTTGCGCTTTCCAACCCGACTTCCCAGTCGGAATGCACGGCTGAGGAAGCCTATCGCTACACGGAAAAACGTGCGGTCTTCGCCGGTGGCAGTCCGTTTGAGCCGGTCGTGATGGAGGGTCAAACCTTTGTGCCGGGTCAGGCCAATAACAGCTATATCTTCCCCGGCGTGGGCCTGGGCATTCTGGTTTCGGAGGCAACCCGCGTGACGGATGAAATGTTCACCGCGGCAGCCATTGCCCTGGACAAGCAGGTATCGGAGGAGGACTTCAAGCTAGGACGGATTTTCCCCTCCCTGTCGCGAATTCGTGACGTGTCGGAAAATATTGCCATGGCCGTCTCCAGGGTAGCGTTCGCAGGAGGACTCACGGCGCTTACGGAACCTCATGATCTGCATGGTCATATCCAATCGAAGATGTACGATCCGACTTACACGGACACTGTGTTGTAATGATCCTTATTTGTCATTTTGAAACGCAATGGCGGATTAATTCCTGACTGAAACGACTGTCTCCCCTAACAGGGATATCTTGCCAAAGTTTGTTTTCAAATATTCCAGCATCAATTCCTGAACGATTTGTTCTTTAGGGGTACCGGCATAGGAATCCGGTTTTTTTGTTTTATCGGTTTTGATCTGACCGCTTTTAATGGCCAGGGACTTTCGCGCCTGCTGCAAGTCGGCATATTTTGCAGCCAAATCATTTTGGGACAAGGCAGAAAGCTGCCGATACGTCGAGGCCAGCTGGGTTGGCGCCGGCAATCTCGGTGATTCAAGGATCGTTTTAAAATTATCGCCATGTCGTTTCATCCCCAAGACAACGTGCTTTGTCTCGGCAAAATTGATTCCCGACCATCCGGCCCGAATCCACTGAAAAACACCGGATCTGACCATGGATGGCGAAGCGCCCGCCTCGACATGAACATTCACGGAAAAATAATCGTAAATGTAGGATTTAATCCAGCCCAGTCCTGTTCTGGCCGAACCTGGTTCGCCCGAATAATAGTAATTCCAATCGTCATCGTTACCCAGGATGTATCCCTTTTTACCAACGTCGGATACAGCCACCTGATTGGAAATGGTTATGAGGACCTGCCTGCCTTGATGATTGAGATGGATGAGCGTTTTTTTCAGATTGTATTCATAGTAGACGCCGGTGGTGAGATCCGGCGTGATGCCGTTGCGCTCCATACCGCGAATGATAACAGGCTTGTCACCTGCTGAGGCCGGTTTCCAGCTTGCGGGTAAGATTTGTGAGTTCCCCGGGACGTTGGTCCACAGGGAATACCGCAGAGAAGACGGATTGGTGAGAACTGACGGGATTTGGCTGCTGTGGGTGTATTGCAGGTAACCGGAGAAACTGATCCTGGTGTCAAATTCGTGATAGGCTCCGGTGGCTTTCCGGATTTCCGGCAGGGCGGATTCCTTCTCCGGTTTAGGACCGAGAACATAATCCACCAGGGTGGCAATGGCCTCCGCATCGAGCCCGGCTTTGGGATTGGCACCGAACCCGACAAGTTTAACGGCCGCGGCGGTAACGGGGCTCGAACCATCCGGGATGGAAGCGGCCAGGGCCGTCCGATACGAAGATATGGTCAGAAGTGAAATGACCAAAGCGATCCACAGCCATCGGGTTATGTGAAGGTCTCGGGTACCGGAGGCCGTGCCTGTCATTCTTATTTTTATCATCTCAAAATGTCTCCTGAAAAGTTTCATAGCCGGCAGGGTTGCCGTTCTATGACAAATTTGGGGTATGGTTATTCTCCCGGCAAGAATGAAGGGGCAATGCCCGCGGGTAGATGAATATGGGAAAAAAGCGGAAAATGGTCAGAAGGGTAGCAGTGCTTTCGCCGCAGGGTGATAATCTGCGCATCATGCACGCGGACGGTAGAATGGACAAAGATGTAATCGAGCTTGAAACGGAAGAAAAATGGACGATACATATGAAAAGTAGACGCATTACGCTGAAGCGGGTACCTTACCCGGAAAGTGTCCATCAAAGGATCCGGATTCTGGACCATCCCTTCCGCTTTGGTATTCAAAAAAACATTGCCTTTTAAATATTGAATAGCCACACTCTTTTCCCTGGAATTAAAATCACCGGTCAGGACAAAAGCGTCCGGATGAGAACGCGCGGAAATCCGCCGGGTTAATAAGAGAACGCCTTTTTTCCGTGAACGCTGCGAAAGATGATTCAAATGGGTATTGTAAAAATAGAAAGCCTTCCCGGATTCTTTTTCGATCAGCCGCGTCCAGGTGCAATTTCGCGGCATGATGTTCCCCCATCCTTTCGATCCCGGCTGATCGGGTGTGTCCGAATACCAGAAGGTACCTTCTTCAGAAACGTCGAAACGCGACGCGTCATAAAAAATGGCATTATGTAATACTTTGTTGTTGCCCGAGCTGATAATCCTGATCATCTCATATCCGGGAAGCATGGCATGGATTTCGGAAATTTGGAAATCCAGAGCTTCCTGCAGGCCCAAAACATCCGGGGAGTAATGCCTCAGTATCTCATTCACCAGATCGCGCCGGAATATCCAGTGATTTTTGCCGTCCTGCCTGGTTCCGCGCCGGATATTGAAACTCATGATATTGACGTTCAGCCCATTATCAGTCTGTAGATTAGAAAGTGAGTTCCTCGGTGGCAGGGAGTGTCCGCGTTTCGGATGGAGCCCCGCAAGCCGTTTTGCCTTTTGAAAAACCGACTGGACGGATGTTTTAACGAATTTGATTTGTTTCATTTCCGGCCGTTTCCTTAACTGATCTGTCGGGGGATCTTGTTTCATTGACTGTCTATTTTGAATTAGCTTAAGCATGAAAACGAAAAAGGCAATGGCCTTAATAATGATGGTCAATAAAAAAGATTATGATACAATGGCATCATGGAATGCCGTAGAACTATATTTTTGCTTTTTCTATGCGCGGCCATGCTGAACTTCAGCCAGGGATGCGCGTTCCTGCCGGATGTCACAGAAAAAATGGATGAGGCGGCGGTTGGCCGTGAACCTCGTTCCATAGAATCGTCCAGGGGGCTGTTGTCCCCTCAAAAAAGCAAGGCCATCATGGATCGACTGAAGAAATCAGTCGATCCGACGGATATTCTGGAACGTTACATTACCGTGGTGGAATCGGTTACCGAAAGCCCTTTGACCAAAGGAAATAAAGTCGTTTTGCTGATTGACGGGCCGGATACCTACGCCGCGATGTTTAAAGCCATAGAAAATGCCAAAGACCATATCAACCTCGAAACCTTTATCATTGAAGATGATGTTATTGGCGCGAAATTTACCGGGCTGCTGTTGAAAAAACAGGCTCAGGGCGTTCAGGTCAATCTCATTTACGACAGTCTGGGAAGCATCAATACCCCGGAATCTTTTTTCCAGCGTTTACGGGACGGAGGGATTCAGGTGGTCGAATTCAATCCGGTCAGCCCGATTAAAGCCCCCGGACGCTTGTTTTTGACACATCCGGATCACCGCAAAATTTTAATCACTGACGGGAAAATCGCCATTATCGGAGGCATCAACATCAGCAATGTCTACTCAGGCCGTCTTTCCGGAAGGAAAAAAGTAGAAGGAGACCCTCTGCCCTGGCGTGACACAGATCTTTTAGTTGAGGGGCCTGCTGTGGCCGAATTCCAAAAGCTCTTTTGTGAAACCTGGTCCAGCCAGAAAGGGCCCGTCCTGTCAGGAAAAAAATATTTCCCTGATCTGAAAGAATCGGGGAATGCCCTGGTGCGGGTTGTCGGCAGCACGCCCGGCTCCGACAACCGGATTACGTTTATTGTGTATGTGGCCGCCATCACGTATGCGGAGAAGTCCATTTACCTGACGAATGCCTATTTCGTCCCGGACAAGCAAATACTCGATGCCATTACGGACGCGGCCGGGCGGGGTGTGGACGTAAAGATCCTTCTTCCCGCAATCAGTGATTCTGCGCTGGTCCTGCACGCAACGCGGAATAATTATTCCCGGCTTTTGAAGGCGGGTGTAAAAATATATGAACGCCGCAACGCCCTGCTGCACGCGAAAACCGCGGTCATTGACGGCGTCTGGTCAACGGTCGGTTCCACCAACCTGGACTACTGGAGCATGCTGAGCAATGACGAGGTTAACGCGGTGATTTTAAACCGTGAGTTTGCGGTGAAGATGGAGAGAATGTTTGCCGATGACCTTGCCCAATCCGACCAGATTCACCTCGACAAATGGGAGAAAAGGCCCCTCCTGCAAAAACTCAGGGAGGCGGCTGCCGGCTTATTTACCCGTTGGATGTAACCTGCAAACAGGCAGTTTTTGCATGAAGAATCCGCTTGAGCATATTCCTCAATATATTGAGGTTCCACCAAATATTGAGGCCGGTCCAAACACTTTCTACTTTCGGGGCATCACGCACCGGTCAACCTAACCGCACGTTATTCAAACATATAACCAATGCATTGATTTTGGCAGGGCTTATGGCAGGCTAATTGCTATTGTATGAACAGGGTGCATCTGTTTATGCGGCGGATGACCATTCCTTCATTTGCACATGGCGTGTTCACAGATTTTTTTATGACAAAACAGAAAGGGGAAATAATCATGGGTACAACAGAAATCATCATTATCGTTGTTGTGTTATTCCTGGTGTTCGGGGGCGGCGGTTACTATTGGTCCAGGCGCCGTTAAGTGGTCAGGGGTTTAAAGGACATTGATCTGTTTTTGAGCGGATGACCGCTCCTTCATTCGCACATGGCGTGTTTACAGATTTTTTAATGAAAAAATAGAAAGGGGAAATAATCATGGGTACATTAGAAATCATCATTATCGTTGTTGTGTTATTCCTGCTTTTCGGGGGCGGCGGATACTATTGGTCCAGACGCCGTTAAGTGATCAGGGGTTTAAGGGACATTCATCTGTTCTCGAAAGGAGATCCAAATGATGAAATATTTGAAATGCGTTATCGCGTTGCTTGTCATCCTTGCTGTTGTTGCGGGGGTTGCGGGCTGTAAGGAAGGCCCGTTGGAGCGCGCCGGCAAGAAAGTCGATAAGACGGTAGAAGACATCAAGAATTAACCACACAGTTGAGCCGCCGCTAGTATAAAACTATCATTCCGAAAGAGCGAAGTGGTGCACAGAGGTTCATAGCCGGCGCCGCGTTATAGGAGACGTTTCCATGCCAACAACAAACAGTAGCCTGTATCGCGAAACGGTGAGAAGAATGCTGGCGAATCGTGTCGGGGATTCCCCTGATGCGAAGGCCATAGCCAAGGCCACCTTGAGCATATGGCACCAGGTGTTCACACGGCTGAAACCGTTGATAGGCCCGCGGGGTACCAACGTCCTTTTCGCCCGCTCGCTGCATCTGACGGGTGCCGCCTACCCGTGGCTGTCAATGGCCGTGGATCACGCCGATAGTAAAGACCTCTTAGCCGACATTAAAACGCGTCTTGAGGATCATGCGCCGGATGTCGCCCGGGCGGCAAGCTATGCTCTGCTTACGAACTTTATCGATCTGTTAACCACCTTGATTGGAGAGTCACTGACTGAGCGATTACTGGACCCGGTCTGGGCGCCCTATCCAACGTCGTCTCAAAAGGAGAGGGTCGCATGAGTGAAAAAGTAATCATCCGTCGACTCGTAACCGGTGTGCCAGGACTCGATGCCATCCTGGGCGGCGGCCTGCCGGAATTCTCCTTCAATATCATTGTCGGGTCTCCCGGTTCAGGCAAGACCACACTGGCGAACCAGATCATGTTTGGCCTGGCGACGCGCGAAAAGCCGGCGCTGTTTTTCACCGTGTTTGGCGAGCCGCCGTTGAAGATGCTGCGTTATCAGCAGCAGTTCGAATATTTCAACTTCGACAAAATCGATGACTCGATCCGGTTTGTGGATTTGAGCGACGACATCGCAGCAGGCAGTTTTGACCGGCTTCTGGAGCGTATCACACAGGAAATCAGGATTTCAACTCCTGCCCTGGTTTTTGTCGATTCTTTCCGCTCGGTCATGTTTGAGATGCATAAACGGCCGGCAGGCGACATCACTGCGCAGCAGTTCATCTCGCGACTTGGGATATTCCTGAGTGGCTGGCAGGCCACCACTTTTCTGATCGGGGAATATTCGTCGGAGAACGACCCCCATCCGGTCTTCACGATTGCCGACGGTCTGCTGTCGCTGGAGCAAAACGTCTACCGCAATTCGATGGTGCGAAAGATTCAGATTCTGAAAATGCGCGGTCAGGCGACCCGCCCGGGGATGCATACCTTCAGCATCAGCGCTGAAGGAATTGAAGTCTTTCCAGTGGCACTCGTTCTCGACGATACAGGGAACGCGACGAAAGCCGCCAATCCTGTGCGAAGCAATTCACGGTTGGCCATGGGTGTGCCGCGCCTCGATGACATGCTCGGTGGCGGTCTGCCGTCGGGTTATTCACTTCTGGTTGCAGGACCGTCCGGATCGGGCAAGACCATTCTGGCCACGGCCTTTCTGGCCGAAGGCGTACGTCTGGGTGAACCGGGCGTGATCGTCGCGTTTGAACAAACGCCCAGTCAGTCCTGGATCCGTACAATCGACAACCTGGTTCGCGCGGGGAAAATCGGCTTGATCAATACCCGTTCGCTGGATTTGTCAATCGACCAGATCGTTCACCGTCTGACACAAATGATTCGTGAGATGAAAGCCACGCGGGTGGTGATCGACTCGCTGTCCGGATTCGAACTGGCCGTGGCGCCGAGCTTCCGCGAGGATTTTCGGGAGTCGCTGTTTCGCATGTTCGCCGTCCTGTCCGGTCTTGGCGTGACGGTGCTGATGACGTCGGAGCTGGAAGACCGCTACGTTGATTTGCGCTTCAGTCCTTACGGGTCGGCATTTCTGACCGATGCGATCATCGTTCAGCGCTACATCGAGGTGCAGAGCAATTTGCAGCGTGTGATGTCGGTCGTCAAAGTGCGTGCCAGCAGTCACAGCACCGAGATCAGACGCTATGAAATCACCGACGATGGTATTGTTATCGGTGACCCGGTGCTCGACTATGAGGCGATTCTGGGCGGGCAGCCGATACGGACGAAAAAATGAGACCCGGTCGATCGAGGCAAAAAGGGATGAGTATCCATGACGGGACCTGTCATCCGAAAAAAAAAGCCAAAAAACCGCGTGAGGTTGATGAAACCGCCCTCAAACCGGTTTCGGCAATCGTCAATACCCTCACCGGGCATGTGCAGACCGTTGGAATTCGCGAAGCAAATGCCGACAGGTTCCAGGGGGTCAACGAATTGCGCCAGCAGACCGCCGACTTGCGCCAGGAGGCCGCCAATCTGCGCCGGGAGGCAACTGACCTGCGCGAACAAGCCGCCCAGTTTCGCAATAAGCTGATCAACGTAGGCGGTGAGATCGAAAAGGCCACGACTGCGCTTGATGTGCACAGCGATGAGCTGTTGCTTGAAGCAAACGAGCAGCTTGTCATTGCGACGGTTCGCGCCCAGACGATGGCTGAGATCGCAGAACAGTCTGCCCGGCAAATGGCCCATATGGCCGAACACGACTTTCTCACAGGCCTGCCGAACCGCGCGCTTTTGACCGACCGTCTGGAGCGATCGATTGCGCTTGCTAAACGTCAGAACAAGAAGGTCGCTCTGATGTATCTGGACCTTGACCACTTCAAACACATCAATGATTCGCTCGGACATTCTATCGGCGACCAGCTCCTGCAGTCCGTCGCAAAGAGCCTGCTGTCGTGCGTCCGCTTTTCGGATACGGTCAGTCGTCAGGGGGGCGATGAATTTGTGGTGATGCTGGCCGATGTCGAGGATGCGGATGGCGCGGTTCTCACGGCTCAAAAATTGATGGAGGCCGTGAGCCAGACCCATCTCATCGGCATTCATCGGCTCCACGTCACCTTGAGCATTGGCATCAGCCTTTACCCCGACGACGGCAAGGACATTGAAACGGTAGTGAGAAATGCCGATACAGCGATGTATTACGCCAAAAAAAGCGGTCGCAACAAATACCAGGTATTCACGCCGGAAATGAAAGTCCGCGCGGTGAGAAGGCAGTCCGTCAGGCAGGCCTTGCACAAAGCGCTCGAGCTTGACAGGTTTGTGCTGCATTATCAGCCAAAGGTGAATCTTGAGACCGGGGCGATTACCGGCGCCGAGGCGCTGGTTCGCTGGCAGCGATCCAATAAAAGGCTCGCATACCCGACACAGTTCATAAGCATTGCTGAAGACTGCGGCCTCATTGTACCGATCGGCCGGTGGGTGCTGCGCGAGGCCTGCTTGCAGACGCAGGCCTGGTTGCGAGACGGCCTCGAGATTGATCAGATGGCGGTCAATGTCTCCGCGATGGAATTCCAGGAAAAAGATTTTCTTGCCGGTGTCCATGAAATTCTCACCGATACGGACATGGACCCGCGCCACCTGACATTTGAGCTGACCGAAACCGGCCTGATGCAGGACACGCAAAAGACCATGTCGACCCTGCATGAGCTCAAAGATATGGGCGCGCAGATTGCCATTGATGATTTTGGCACCGGCTATTCCAGCCTGAGCTATTTGCGGAGTTTCCCGATTGACGAGCTTAAAATCGATCAGTCGTTCGTGCAGGACATAGACGGCGGCCCCGGGGATGCCATTGTCAGCGCCGTCATCGCAATAGGCAAAAGCCTGAAACATCGGGTCGTGGCCGAAGGCATCGAAACGCCAGAACAGCTTGCCTTCCTGCAATCCCGGGATTGCGCAGAGGGACAGGGCTATTACTTTTGCCGGCCTGTGGCTGCTGATGCATTTGCCGAATTGTATAAAGCCTGCCTGCAATAGCCATCCGTTTAATCTCAGATGAAAATTCCGACCGGTGATTCTTAAAATGTGTTGCAGTGCATTCTTTACAGGTCCTCAACATATGGAGGGTCCGTCACATGTTGAGGCCAAAACGATGATTTGATCTTTCGAGGCTGTTCAGATCAGTCCATCTAACAGCTTGTTTATTAATGATTAATCAGCCTGTTTATTCGGACACGTCTCCTGGCAGGTTACTTGCTGTTACATAGCCATAAACAATATTCATCGGGGATAATGATCGTTTTCAAAAAGGGGAAATGCATGCAGACGGGGCATTTGATAAACAGGATGTCATGATGAAATGGACTGGATTCTATCTGATCGGGTACGTCATCCTGAGTTGCGGTCTTATCGCCGCGCTATGGAAAATGGGTGTTCTGGCCAGTATCGGCCTGGCATGGAGTATAATCGGCATCGTGATTGTGCTTGGTCTCGGCATCATGCTCGCGGTTTCCAGCGGTGGCAACAGAGATAAAATTGAGATCAACCGGAAGTGAGTAATGGCAGGCGTTTGAAGCGCGACGGCCGAAGAGTTGTGAAGGAATTCCGGCGCCTCGATCCAGTCAGCATAAGAGAGGGGATAGACAAGCTCATGACCCCCTGATCGCATGACGGAAATTGTCGAAATAATCAGATCGTGTAAAATCAGGAAAGGAGGCCGGATACCATGCAGATTGCGATATCGCCACAGCCGGTGGTTTCTCTCATTGCGGGAATATTAATATTCATCTTCCCGAAACTGTTAAATTATATCGTTGCCATCTACCTCATTGTCATTGGCATTCTTGGTTTGATCCGCTGAAATGCCTTGCTGCCTTATGATCATCAAATCAAAGGAGACTGTGTGATTTCTAAAATTCTCGTGCCGACAGACGGATCAGCCAAAGCTCAAAAAGCTGCGTTGTATGCCGTTGATCTCGCAAAACAGTTAAAAGCCGATGTGGTCATCTTGAGCGTTATTGAAGAGCGATCATTCATCGCGCAGACAGCTCCCGCATCGAAAACGACCAGGCAAAACGCCGTGCCTATCGAGGATTATCTGAAGGAAGCGGCCGAAGGGTATGCGGGAGCTGTAAAGAAGCTTTGCGATAAAAGCGGTGTCCCCTCGGCGATTTCGATAAAGAAGGGGCATCCTGTGGTGACGATCGTGAAGGAGGCGAGGAAATCCAGGGCAAATCTTATTGTCATGGGTTCCCATGGTCGAAGCGCGCTTTCCGCAACCGTCCTTGGCAGTGTTTCCTATGGTGTTATTCACCATGATAAAAGCGTGCCCGTTCTCATCGTGAGGGGCTGACAGAAACCGGGCGCATGCCCGAAAAGCAAAAAGAAAGGGAGAAATTATCATGACAGAGCACAATTTACCGCATGGCCGTTTATTCATCGGGTTATTAATCGGAGGCGCCATAGGCGCAGTGGCGGGCATTTTATTCGCACCGAAATCCGGAAAAGAACTGAGGGCCGAGATCAGAGAGAAAGGGAGCGCGGGCCTGAAAGATTCAAAGGAATTATTAAAGGATGTCGGAACAAAAGCCAGTCAGATCATGAATGAGGGCCTGCATCAGGCGACAGAGTTAAAGAAGGATGTTGATCGGCATTTTTCGGAGGCACGCCAGAAGACGAAGGAAATACTGGTTCATGGAGAAGAAAAACATCCCGACGGTTCTATGGGACATTGAGTCATAGAATGAAACCCCGGGATTCTCCATCACCGGCAGACAGGCCAGTCCATTCAGATGTGGTCATTCATGCCCGTGAATACGTATCAGGGGGAACAGACATGAAAATTCGAGTGTGCTGTCTGGTGATGGTATTGATCGGCCTGATTACTATAAGCGCTATGGCCACTCCGATCAACAGCGCTGCTTCGTTTAGCGGAACATTCCTGCAGATTGAGGTATCTTCCGGCCAAACAACAGCGTCTGGCCCGGATCCGCGCGTCGAGGCCGGCAGGTTGAAAGCCGGTGGGATTCATCCCTATGATGCAACGGATGTCAAAATCGTCAGCAGTATCCCTCACACGCTGACTCTGAACTCGACTGGTTTTTTGCACAGTGACGGTTTTGATGGTCGTACTGGCTTTGACTATTTCAACGCAAACCGTAGTGCCGGGGAGGCAGCCGGTTTTCCCATGACGGCCCGGGTTATTTTTCTTCCTGACCTTGCTGTGATACTTCTTTTTGGCTTAGCGCTGTTAGGGGCTGGCGTCATGGTCAGAAGGAAGAAGTCCAGAGCAATGTTAAGGATTGACAGACATCCTGATGTAATAAACACCCGGCAGGTCACTTGGCCTGAAAGTATCCCTCAGCATATTGAGGCGCCACCAAATATGGAGGCTAAATGATCGGGATTGAGCCGCGTGGCAATCTCCTTCTGGATACTCAACACTATGTTATTACGCAATTAATCAAGTCATCTCCCCTTCCTTTTACCCTTGGCAGGCTCCTTGCTATAACAGGAAAGTGATTCTTTCAATCTGCGAATAAAATGGGCAATGGAGATGATGTTGTAAACCACATGCCGTCAGAAAATGCCTGGGTCTTTGGGGTGCGGGAAACATTTTCTTGCGGAACCTCATGAACGCATATTCTGCCACGATTTAAGTGCTTTGGAAATGGAGGAAACCTGATGGAAGAGCTGTCTTTTAAAAAATGTCCTCGTTGCAGGGGTGCCGTGACTTATGAAAAATTTTATGGTCGGGATGAGCAGTTTTGGGGTTGGAAGTGTCTGTTCTGCGGGGATATTATTGATCCGGTCATTCTGCAGAACCGGCGGTTGATGCACATGCACCAAGGAGAAAATGTGTCACAGTCATTATAAACGGAAAGGAGTCATTATAATGAAAAAGAACAATGTCTTTGCCAGCATACTGGTTATTTTCATGCTCATCGCCGTCATTGCGGCATGTGCATCAACGCGCACGCAGTCGAGTCCGGGTGAATACGTTGACGACTCGGTGATCACGACCAAGGTAAAATCGATGCTTGCCTCGGATGATTTGCTAAAGTCGTTCAAAATCAGTGTTGAAACCTACAAGGGCACCGTTCAATTAAGCGGTTTCGTTAATTCCCAGCAGGCCGTCGACAAAGCGAATGAAATCGCAAAGAACGTCAAGGGGGTAACATCCGTCAAGAATGATCTGATCGTGAAATAGAAGGAAGGAGGAGTCCCATGGATTCCGGCACCAAGGACGATATTCCGATATTGAGTTGTGTCGCTACCGTCTACCTCATTGTCATCGGCATACTCGAGTTAATCCGCTGATTGACTTGTGAATTTCGTATCAAGAAGACTCCGAAAGGCCTGAATCCTTTGGGGGTGAACAAGCTCGAACAACAACAGGAACAACCACAAAAGGAGAATGTACCCATGAAAAAAATGTCCAGAGTCGTAGTTGTAATGGTGGCGGCAATAGTTATGCTTGCGCTAAGCATCCCCGCGTTTGCATCCCAGGCCGATGACCGCATCGAATCCGCTGTCAAAAATACCTATGTGTTTAAAACGTATCTTAAAGATGATGACGTCAAGGTCAAGTCCAACGATGGCGTTGTCACCTTAACGGGAACCGTAGGTAACGAATATCACAAATCATTGGCCAATGAGACCGCGGTAAATATTTCCGGGGTAAAAAGCGTAGACAACCAGTTGGAAATCAAAGGGGAACAGCCCGCTGAAAGATCGGATGCGTGGCTTACAGCCAAGGTGAAAACGGCCCTCTTGTTTCATCGCAATGTGAGCGCCATGACGGAAGTGAGCACCAAAGACGGTGTTGTCACCCTTAAGGGAGAAGCCGATAACAAGGCCGAGAAGGATCTGACAGCCGAATATGCCAGTGATATCGAAGGTGTCAAAAGCGTCAACAACATGATGACCGTGGGAAAAAGCCCGAAAAAGAAGCAAACGACCATGGCAAAGATTGACGACGCTTCCATTACCGCTCAGGTGAAGACGTCGCTTTTGTATCATCGCTCGACCAGTGGCCTCAAAACGTCGATCACCACGAAGAACGGTGTGGTGACGTTAACCGGCAAGGCGAGAAACGCAGCCGAAAAGGATCTGGCCGCGAAATACGCCAACGACGTAAACGGTGTAAAGTCGGTCAATAACCGGATGACTATCGAATAGTCCGACATCAGAAAGAACGCAGGTTCCCTGCCGGCCGTGTGGCTCTTACCCTGTCCGGCAGGGAATCTGTGCAATCAGAAAGGAGAATCCTATGTTGTGGACTATCGCGGTGGTGCTCCTGGTTTTGTGGGCGCTTGGACTGGTGACAGGCTATACGGTGGGCAATTTTATCCATATCCTGCTGGTCATTGCCGTCATTATTGTGCTGGTGAGGATCATTCAAGGGCGAAGGCCCATTTAGGAACAAGGAGGGTTCATGTTGCGCAAATTGTTTAGCTGTGTCATCGGAATAGGCCTCATCCTCCTTTTGTGCAGCGTTGTGTCTGCGCAGGTGAAACCTGGTACATTCTCTGTGACGCCTTACCTCGGCGGCTATCTGTTCGACAACGACCAGAAGCTTGCCACTGCTCCGGTGAAAGGAATCAGCCTGGGATACAATTTCACAAAGTACTTCGGGATGGAAGCGTCAGGTGAGTATATTTCCACCGAGTATGACCTGTATGTCCCGGATTCCCGGACAACCCGTGTGGTGAATTACAGACTGGACGGCGTTTTCAATCTGCTTCCGGATGGCCGGCTTGTTCCGTTTATCTTCGCGGGTTTTGGCGGTCAGATTGTGGATTATCCCGCGACGGTTTCCGACAGAAACGCTTTTGCCGTTGACTGCGGCGCCGGTTTGAAGTTTTTCTTCACTGACTGGCTTGCCCTGCGTGCCGATGTCCGCCGGATCTATGTTTTTGACAACAGCATGAAGGATCTGGAATTTACGATGGGTGTGTCTTTCTCTTTTGGCGGCGCAGGAAAGACTAATGGTACTCGCGATGAATCGATGCCGGAAAAGACGCGTGCGCCTGACGCTAAACAATAGGTCGTGATTCCGGCGTCTGAACCGGGAGTTGAAAACAGGGTCACCGTCGCGGCTGACGGGCCGGGGATCATCATTCCCGCCTTGTTGGATCGACAGAAACGCTATCTTGATTCATTAAGATAAAGACATCAGGCCGGCAGATCATGACAAGAGTACAATACCATCCATTTCCGATACAGGCCGTCAAATCACCGATGGCGAGCCTCCTGGTCACGATTGTGGCATCCCTGCTCTCCATATTCGTGTTTCTCGGGGCGGTATTTTTTCTTTATTTGCAATCATCATCAAGCGAGAATCGCGGACAGATGTTTGGTGAATTATTCAAAACGCAGCAGACCCGTCAGGAATGGCAAAAGGACCGCGGTTCACCGGAAGGAAGCGGATCCGTAAACGATCCTGCGGAAACAGGCCGGCATGATGTGGCGCTGATGCCGTAGTGAAATCAGGGATAACGTAAGTCGGGCAATCTTCCGGAGTCCTGTGAGACCGCGGTACGCCGAAAGGAGGGCATCATGATTGAAAACATGTTTCGTGAAACCAAAGTCGACGAAGGTATGACGGATATTGTCGCTAAGATATTGTTCCTTATGGCCATTTCCGGCGCTGTGTTGATGATTGCTTTTGCCGTGTGGACAATATTATTCAGAGCGCCGGGAAATGTCTGAAGACAACCGTTGATGGACCCGGCATTCAAAGTCAGGAACATAGTACCCTGAAAGGATAGACACGGTTAAGTTCATGTTTTAAATAGAATACATGAACGGGTATCGAAAAAATATGAAAAATATACCTGACGGAGTTTCAGTATTGTCCATTTTTAGGTTCACGCCTTCTGCCGCAGTCAATGCATGTAAAATTGCGTTACTGGTACTGCTTGAGGTGAAGCGTCGTTTCTATTCCAATACAATTTACTATATTCTCCGCCGGAATCTGTCCGTGCGTGTTCAGGTGCCACTGCCCCGTATAAGCCTTTCTTTGCGCGAACTGCGCGCGGATGACATTCCCGCGCTTATCAATATCCACGAGCGGATATTAACGATCCCGGAGCTATGGGAGAGGGTACGCATTTTAAATATGATTAATTCAGGGATTCAAACACCCTATGTCGCTGTAACCGTCAAGGATGAGCCTTGCCATTTAGCTTGGCTCATTGATTCCCGCAGCAATGAAAAAATCCAATCATTTTTCAAAGGTGCAGTGAAGCCTTTGTCAACCCATGAACTGCTGTTTGAGTTTGTGTTTACCCTGGAAAAATACCGGGGTTTGGGCATCCAGGTATGGAGAAGTTTAAAGTTTGCTGAAAAAGGGGCCGCAATGGGTGCAAAATGGGCGCTGGGCTATATTAAGAAAACAAATGAAACATCCCTGAAAAATGCTCAAAAAAATGAATTTAAACCCTACATGATACGATTTGACCGATGGCGATTATTTTGTCGAAAAACGGAATACAGACTGCTTGAACAAGATCAGACAGACCCATGTGTCAAAGTCAGGGTCGCTAAAAAAGTCGCGTCCGCCTTTAACTGAATCTTTCTAAAGAAATCCGGGGGGGGTGCAAACCGGTGTCAAAACACGACGGCTTTGTTGCTTGCCCGGATCACAGGTTCATACCCCATCAGTTTTTCGGCTAGCAGGAAAGCCTTAGACTTTAATTTTTCCGCATGCCCAAACCAGATTGAATTCAGGCGTGTGGTTGGATTTTCGCCCAACATCAGGTGATCCGCATATTCGGCTACACTGTTGAAAGCCCCCCACACCGTTCCTCGTGCGAGATCCGCGCCCTGGCCGGAATCATACAAATGAAGCATGATTTGGCGGATTTTTTCTGTTTTAGCCTTGTTTTCCTTCTCTTCATTATCCGGAATCAGCGCCTGAACATATTCCCGCAATTGCGCCTGTGTGATCTTCCTGGCTGCCATACCGTTGAACTTAACATGGAGTTGTTCGTATAACGAATTTGACAATCCGAGAATGGTGAAGGCCTGCTCGTAGTATTTAATTGTGTTCGGCGCGTGACGGATTGAAATGTCTCCCGCGCCCTGCAATGCAGACGTCAGAGTATTATTGCAGACGGCACGGATGGGTGTGAGTCTCACTCCAACCTGTGAGCGGCCATCATGACTGTTGGTGAGCAGGAGATATTTGTTAACGATGTCGTTGCCCCGGACTTTCATATAACCGGGAAGTTTCGCCAGGATCCAGATGCATTCGCCTTTGCCCAAAAAGCCGGCTGTCTCGTATGTTGCTTCGCCTTCAGCAACCAAAGCATCAAAGAATTCGAAAGCATCCATGTTCTGAACAGGTTCATAACTAGCTTTGACGGAGCCCAGGACTTCACCGGTATCTGCTCTCACGATTGCACAGGCAGAATCCTTCAATCCAGGTTCCGCCTTTCCCGGTTTCTTCAAAACGGTGTAATCCAGTCCGGCCATTTTTATGGCGCTTTTTGCGGTCCCGGGGTGATTTAATTCGATCCCCGCAAGATGCCAGGGGACCGGAGCCGAATCATGATACGGGGAGGTCGCCTTGGGAACCTGCAGGTGCAGCCTGCGCAAAGTAGCCTCGGTGACTGTGGATTGATACAACGGATGGTCCGTGGCGGTGATATTGAAGAGGGGGGTATCATCATCTTTTAAACTTCTTTGCCACCCGATAAAAGTCGCATCTGAATCCGAATCAGATGGAATATTGTGCTTAGACATACTGGTCTCCTTTTGCATTGTCAGTTTTGGCACAGGAAAGCGAAGCCCGCAGGATACTGTTTTGTGAGTACCGAATTTTCTATATGTTTGCGTAAAAAGGCTCATCGATCCTGTCCGACCCAATGCAATTGCAATTAGTCTGCCAATCGCCGGAGACGGGTCAGAGGCTGACTTTATCCTATGAGAACAGGGCATTGTGCTAAATGAGATGGAGGATCAGCCAATGAAAGATTTCGCCTGGCCTCCATATCCGGTGGACCCATGATATGTTGAGGGGGGCGGTCTGACGATCGCCCCTGCCTAATCAATGCAAACGTTAAACCCCTTTCTGAGCAGCCTGACAATCCATCGCCCATCGCCTATAGCCTATAAAAATATATGATTATGCTTTTTTCGAGTCTGGCTTTTTTTATCCTGCATTGTCTCCAGAATCGCGATGTTCCTTTTGCGCGTATTCCGGGGAAGAATGATTTCCTCATCCGTGCCGGGCATATAGCCGGGAATATCCGTGAAGGTGACAAGCAGTATGGTGAACGCGTCGCAGAAGCGAATGAAGCGCGCGGCCTTGTCGGGGATGATCACGTCGAGCTCGGGGCAGAGACGATCCGCGCGTTTTATGTCGTCGTTTCCGGGCCGATCAAACTGTACCGCAGTTCGTCTTTCGGCAAAAGCCAGACCTGCAGAAAAAACCAGCCCCCGATAATCAGCAGAATCAGTAATATATCATTGATGTATTTCTCCTTTTGCCGCTAGTTGATATGGCGGTCCAGGATCACCGCCAGCTCGTTTTTTGAAACCATTCCCACCTGTGTTTCCTGCACCTTGCCGTCCTTTACAACCATCAGGGTGGGAATGCTGCGGACGCCATACTGGGATGCCGTCACCGGGTTATCGTCCACATTCACCTTAACCACGTTTGCCTTTTGCGTATACTTTGCCGCAAGTTCTTCCAGGATCGGACCGATTGCCCTACACGGTCCGCACCAGGGCGCCCAGAAATCGACGAGTGTCGGTTTGGTTTCTTTCAAAACCACCGTGTTGAAGTTGCTGTCGTCCGCGTGTAGGACTAATTCTGAATGACTCATTTTTCTATCTCCTTGGTTAATTGATTTATTTTCCTGTCTGTCTGTGTTAAAAATACACCACTTTTCGATTTGTTCTTACCGCATAGCCGGTAAGGCGTCATTGATCTGAATCAACATGGGAGAATTATTTTTATATGGAAACCGGCAGACCCATAAAGGACATTCCTCTTTTTCAGGGCGTTTCCGCGGAAAACATTCAAGTTCTGACGACCCAGGGCCTGTATAAGAAATTCAAACCGGGAGAAATGGTTTTAGGCGAGGACGATCCAATCCGGTCGTTTTATGTTGTCGTTTCCGGACAGCTCAAACTCTACCGCAGTTCGTCTTTCGGCAAGGAGCAGACCCTGCAGCTTCTTGGGCCGGGAGACCCGTTTGGTTTGTGCACCGCTTTTGCTACGGATTCGTTTCCGGCCAGCGCCATGGCGATTGAAGAAAGTCTGGTTCTTCTGATTCCGGGGCTGCTTGTGGAAACGGTGGCCCGGCAGGAGCCGGCCCTTTTGCTCAACATTATTTTCATTCTGTCGCAGCGACTCAAAGATTCAATGAACCTCATCGAGTCTTTATCGCTCAAGGAAATTCCGGGCAGGCTGGCTTCCTTCCTCCTGCATGACCCGTCGAAGGAAGATGCAAGGACCAACCGGATCGAATTGACCATTACACAGCGGGAACTGGCTAAAATTCTGGGCGCGACGCCCGAGGCGCTTTCCCGTGCGCTCAGAAAACTGGCAGAGGACGGCATTTTAGCGACTTCGGGGCGGAGCATCACGATTCTGGACAGAAAACGGCTTGCAGGGCTGGCGGAGGGGGAGGGGTAGGGACAGAGGTCGGAGGTCGGAGGTCAGAGTGCAGAAGTCAGAGGGCAGAAGTCAGTGCCCAGGGCCTTGGGCCCCGGGCAGATCTCTCGACTGCGGCTTTTTATCCTACAGTGCATCAACCCGGCAGGGGACATAGCGATGCAGGGGGGTGCCGAACTGGTCGCGGTGTGTGTTTTTCGTCAGGCGGTTGACGTTTGCGCCGTATTGAGTGCCGTCGTAAATCAGGCCGAACCCGTGCGGCATGACCACATGGCCTGGCCTGGCCGTTTCCGTGATTTCCAGTTCGATTTCTTCCGTGCCCGCTTCCGTGGTGACCCGCACCGTATGTCCGTCTTTTACATTCAGAGCCGCCGCATCGTCGGGATGCATGGTCAGCGTGCAGGCGCGCTTGCCTTCGTTCCACGCCGGATCACGCAGGTTGGTATTCGCGTTCATGCTCATGTGACGGCCGGCCATGAGAATCAGCGGTAACCCGGCGGGGAGCACAAGCGCCGCTTCTTCCTGTCGGGCTTCGATGGTTTTCAATTCATCGAGCAGTTCGGGAATGTGCAGGTTAATTTTGCCGTCCTCGGTTTTGACCTGGGCAAAATTGTTGTCCGGATCAATCTTGCCCACGAAGATGCCTTCAGGATGATCGCAAATCGACTGGAAGATTTCCTCGCCTAAAGCAGGACCCGACGTAAAGCCCGCCCGGACGGCATTTTTGTAAAGCTCCTTGGGAGCGACCTGCAGCATACCCCAAAGCGCCGCCAGATGGACAGATCCCAGGGCTTTACCCAGCGTCTTTCCCAGGATGAACGGCATGGCTGAAAGAGCCTTCGGTTCCGTGACGGCATACTCCATCAGGGCTTTGGCAAAGACCGGCCGGCTTTCAAAGGCTGCCTGATAAAGGCTTTCCGGAATCGGCGGAATCAATCCCATCTTATCGGCGATCCGCAGATGAATTTCTCCCAGTTCCAGTTGCTCGCCGTCCGGTTCAACAATCGGCCGGCGCATTTGAAAATGAATGCCGGGATAGGTCATCGGAAAAAACGTGCCGTCCCAGGATTCGTAGCCGGTGCGCGACGGCAGCACATAATGCGAAAGCGCCGCCGTTTCCGTCATGGCGATTTCTCCCGTAACCAGAAGGTCGAGGCGGGCAAAGGCTTTTTCATACGCGGTGGTGTCCGCATACGAGCGCAGCGGGTTGGAACCGGTCACCAGAACCGCCCGCAGTCTTTCGGGATGATCGGAGAGGATTTCTTCGGGCATGACGTTCGGCGGGAAAACGCCGCAAACCGGGAAAGCATTGGTTGCCACGGCCCGCCAGACTTTCGGGTCTCTTTCGTCCGTGTGAGAGCCGATGGGCATCATGTGGCCGGGAATCACATTGCCGCCCGGCACGCAGAGCCTGCCGCAGATCGCCATGAGGATCACGATCAAATAAGAGTTGAGCCCGCTGTGGCGTCCCATGAAAATGCCCAGATCGTAGCGCAGCGACGATTTACGCGTGGCATAGTGCCTCGCGACTTCATAAACCGATTCATAGTCGAGTTCGCACACCGAGATGGCGGCACGGACGTCGAAATTATCGAAATAGCCTTTTACGGAATTGAAGCCCGACGTATGGTTTGCGAGATAATCTTTATTGTCCCAGCCTTCTTTCAGGATGATGGCAATCATCGATTTGATCAGCAGCGCGTCCGTGCCGGGGCGGATTCGCAGATGAATGTCGGCAAGCTTTGCCGTTTCGGAAAGTCGCGGATCGACCACGATCAGCATTTTGTCTTTATCTCTGGAGAGGCGCTGAAGCTTGCGGGGGGCCTGTGGAATCTGGTGGCTCTGCATGCCGTTCCAGCCGAATGTCAAAAGAACATCGGTGTCATCGACGTCGGGGCCGTCATGAAGATACTGGCGTCCGTGCGTGCGCCCGATCACCCAGAAGGCTCCGGCGAACTCCTGGGCCAGGGCGCCATAGTGATACTGAGAGCCCAGTCCCCGCATCAGGCGGACCCCGAAGGCCGCTTCGAAATGACATCCCTGCGTGCTAGCCCCCATGTAGGCAAACGAGCGGGGGCCGTGCTGCCCGACGATGCTTTTGAGCTTGTCTGCAATTTCATCGATGGCCTGATCCCAGGAAATCCGCTCAAATTTATCCCCGACTTTTTTCAAGGGGTATTTAAGACGGTCGGCATTATGCTGATGATACGCAATATTCAGCCCTTTGCGGCAGACATAGCCTTCGCTTTTGGCGTTGGACTTGTCCGCTTTCACCTTGACAATGCGGTTACTCTCCACCTCGACTTCCAGACCGCAATTTTGCGCGCACAGCACACAGCCGGTTTTATGAATCGTTCCCATCATCGTTGCCTTTCTCCGGCGGATGCGCCGGGATCTGCGTTTGCGTCTTGCAGACGCGGTTTGGAAAGACGCAGGGTTTGTATGATCTCGCGAAGTTCCTTTTTTTGTTTGTCCGTCAGCACCTGCAGGAATTCCTGATTGGCGCGGGTGAGCAATTGCGAGGCCTTGAGGCCCAGCGCCTTGCCTTTCGAGGTCAGATGAATGTGGATGGAGCGGCGATCGTCGGGATTGCTCTTGCGTTCGAGATATCCCGCTGCCTCCAGTCGATCAAGAATTCCTGTGAGTGTAGCGGAGTCGAGTTCCGTGCGCTTGCCCAGTTCGCTGGAGGTGATCTGGTCTTCCTCCGTCAGAAATCCCAAAACCATGGCCTGAACGGCGGTGAGGTTGAGCTGCGAAACCTTCGAGGTGAGAAACCGGCTGGAAAGCTGATAAGCCTTGGCGAACTGAAAGAAAATGCAATCGGTTTTCTGCATCATGCTGCCAACATCCTCGTGTGCAACTTACTTGTGTGCTAGCATAAATGAAAGGCATCCGCCTGTCAATTAGTTTTTCAACCTGTTGCATCCGTGTGAAGTGCCGCCAGGACAATTGCGTTTTATAACCGCCCGTCAAGACACAACCGCGCTTTTTTAAGATGATTTCAGAGCTTGTTCAACCTGTCTTGTAAATGTGTTTTCAGTATCCGAAATCCATTTTCCCGATAGTAATTGCGCAAATCGGCAGGGAGCAGCGTTCCGAGCTTGACGGAATAATCCTTTTTGCCGAGTTTTTCCAAGCCCGCAAGCAGACGTGCGACAGTTTCAGCATCTGCGGAAACAGGAACACCTCTTTTAATGAGGAACTCCAGATCGTAAGCATCGCGGATTTCCGCGCGGTCGAGGAAGGCCTCAATTTTTGACTTCATCATATGTCCGAGTGTCACGGTTTTCAGCAATACCTGTATGCTGGCATTCGGGCTGTAGGCAATGCTTGTTTCGGTTTTCACGCGTTTGACTTCTTTACGGACCTCCATTTTCAGCGAACGCGGGTATGACGCCGACTTCAGTTCAACCACAAGGCTAAATCGCTTATTAGCCGCATCGACAATTTTATAATCCTGCGACAAGTGCGCCTCCAGTCTGCGGGCGTATTTCATCCAGTCCACACCATCTTTGGCTGCCCAGAAATCCAAATCCACAGAATAGCGGTCCAGGCCATGGCATAGGCGCAGCATCGTTCCCCCGGTGAAGATTAGCGCACCCAGGAACCGTCCACTTTGAAGCCGGGACAGAATTTCCAGCTCGAATTGTTCATGCAAAATCAGATCGCGCACAGTCTCTTCACCGTTTCCTTTGTTTTTGCCGGATAATCTTTGAGCAGGCTTTTTAATTTCTTCATATCCAGCTTGTTCATGTCCAGCGAAGCCACGTCAAATTTGTATTTACCGAACGAGTAAAGGTAGGCCGCATCCATGAAGGCCTTTTCCGGCGTCGCCATAAAAATCCCGTCACTTCGGACAAAACCGCCGTAGCAGGCACCCGCTATTTTTGTGTATTGAAAAATGCTGTCGCGGACAGAATAGGAAACCGTTCGCTTCAGACACACGCTTTCATAGAAGTTTTGTTGCACCTGTGTGGTGACATCATAGTATGCAAGCGCCGTCATTAAAGAAATATAGGACGGCACTTGCAGAACATTGGCGATTTTGAAAAGCTCGCGGCGCGTCAGAGTGTCATATCTCCAGGCCGTGGTGTAGAAATTATTCTTGAAACGGATGAGCAATCCCCGCCGGACATAACGGCTGGCCAGCACACGGGCCGATGGCGGCTGAATGTCGAACGCCCGGGCAATATCATCCAGCGTGAAAAAAACTTTTTTTCCCAGGTCATCTAAGTTGTTCATGGCTACACTAAATATATTAAATTATCATTTTCGCTAATTATATATATTTAGTAAGATTCTGCAAGCATTATCTTAAAGATGTGTGCACGCGCATTTTTTGGCAGCCTGGCGGGGGCGCCACCAGGCCCATGGTGCTTTGTGTTCACCGGTCAAGCCACGACCGTGCATTGCAGTGATCAGCCGCATTACAGGAACTTATATTTTAAGACCTTAGGCCAATAAACACTTTCTTTACTTCTCCGCCTTTCACCTTTTTGAGCGATTCGTAGGTTAGCTTCAGCGCTTCATCCATCAGCGTCACTTTGTCCCCCATTTGTGCCCCAAAGTCCTGCGAATGCCGGGGAGAGGGGTAGCACAATACCCTAAAGCGCACACGAGCCGGGGGTAGTGTCACTTGTCACTTCTGTCTTTTCACCATCTGCCATTCACCATTCACCATCCACCAATTACCTTTTCCCTTGCAATGCTTTCAGGAAGTTGTAATATGGCGGGCAATTGAAAGTAAAAGAATATCGGGAGCAGAAAACTGATACATCAAGGCCTGACAACACGTCAACAGATGATCGCCGCCAGCATACCATCGGAAAAAGAATTTATTATCAAATTGGTTTTTAATTTAACGACTGAAAAGAAGTAATGCGGGGATGTGAAAATATGGCGCTGTTTATCATTAATAGAAGTTGATTGATATTATGATGAACGTCCCAGGCGTCGTTCCACCGGCTTTTGTCGGCTAAGAAAGTAAATTATTTCAGTCAGAAAGAAACCATAATGGCCATTAAGAAATCAGAATTATACAGCTCACTTTGGGCAAGTTGTGATGAACTGCGCGGCAGCATGGATGCCAGCCAATACAAGGACTATGTGCTGGTGATGCTGTTTATGAAATATGTATCCGACAAGAAAGACCCATTGATTGAGATTCCCCCGGATGCCAGCTTCTACGATATGGTAAAGCATAAAGGCAAGTCGGACATTGGCGACAAAATTAACAAGATTATTGGAGCATTTGCCCAGGCCAACGGCCTGACGGGTGTGATAACTGTTGCGGACTTTAATGATGATGAAAAACTGGGTAAAGGGAAAGATAAAGTCGATAAACTGAGCCACCTTCTTGAAATCTTTGAAAAGTCAGAACTTGATTTCAGCGGCAACCGGGCGGAAAATGATGATTTGCTCGGTGATGCTTACGAATACCTGATGCGGCACTTCGCTACGGAAAGTGGAAAGAGCAAAGGCCAATTTTACACGCCTTCCGAAGTTTCCCGTATCATGGCCAAAGTCATCGGCATCAGCAAATCCATAAGCCAAACGGAATCACTTTATGACCCCACCACCGGTTCCGGTTCCTTGCTTTTAAAATCGGCGGATGAAGCGCCGCACGGCATTACCATTTACGGGCAGGAAAACGACAACGCGACCCGCGCCCTGGCCGTGATGAATATGTGGCTGCATGGCAACCCCGATGCCGATATTGTGCAGGGCAATACCCTGGCCTCGCCGCAATTCACCGATGAAACCACCGGCGAACTCAAACAATTTGATTACGGCGTTTCCAATCCGCCCTTCAGCTACAAGTCCTGGATGAACGGTCTGGACCCGAACAATGACCTTTATAAACGCTTTGATGGTTATGATGCTGTGCCGCCTAAAAAGAATGGCGACTTTGCCTTTCTCTTGCACCTGATTAAATCCCTCAAATCAAAAGGTAAGGGTTGCATTGTTATGCCCTTAGGTGTGTTGTTCCGCGGCAATGCCGAAGCGGACATCCGCAAAAAGATTATCCAAAAAGGTTACATCAAAGGCATTATCGGTTTGCCGCCCAACTTGTTTTATGGAACGGGTATTGCCGCCTGTTTGGTTGTGCTGGATAAGGAAGACGCCGACAAGCGCGACAGCATCTTTATGATTGATGCCAGCAAGGGCTTTATCAAAGACGGCAACAAAAACCGCCTGCGCGAGCAGGACATCCACAAAATCGTGGACACTTTTAACAACCGCATTGAAACACCCAAGTATTCACGGATTATTCCTATTGCGGAAATTGCCGACCCGAAAAACGACTTCAATCTGAACATTCCAAGGTACATTGACAGCCAGGAAGAAGAAGACTTGCAGGACATTGAAGCCCATCTGCTGGGCGATATTCCCAATCGGGACATTGATGATTTAAGCCATTACTGGCAGGTTTATCCGACGCTGAGAAGCACTTTATTCCAACCCAGCAAACGAGCCAACTATTCCGCATTGTGTATTGCCCCAGACGAAATTAAGAACACCATTTTCAACCATCCAGAATTTACCGTCTTCGGCAAACAGATGGATGAAGTATTTAAAAAATGGAGAACCGAAACTGCTGCCTATACCAAGGCATTGGACAAGGGATTGAAACCCAAAAAAGAGATACACCTCATTTCTGAAAACCTGTTGGCGCATTATGAAAACAAGCAACTCACCGACAAATACGCCATGTATCAACATCTGATGGATTACTGGGCTGAGATGATGCAGGACGATTTTTACGAACTGGCAGCAGATGGCTGGAAGGCCGGCAACGAAGTCAAACGCATAGAAAAGAAAACCAAGAAAGGCGACAAGGAAGTAATAAAACAGGTGGCAGGTATCGAAGGACTGGAAGGCACATTGATACCGCCAGCGTTAATCATTCAGGAATATTTTGCCAAGGAACGAAAAGCCATTGACGAAATGGAGGCGCAAGCCGAAACGCTGAATGCCACGATGGACGAACTGCGGGATGAACACGGCGGCGAAGACGGTCTTCTGGCAGAGGCGATGGATGACAAGCAAAAGATTAGTAAAAAGAATTTACAGACAGCCATCAAGGACATCGGCAAACGCAATGCCGACAATGCCGAAGAATACGATATGCTGCAAAAGTATAAAAAACACATGGAAGAAGAAGCCGAGGTAAAGGCAAAAATAAAAACAGCATTAGCCGGACTGGAGAAGAAAGTCATTACTCAATACCCGAATCTGAGCATCAATGAAATAAAGACCATCGTGGTGGAGAAGAAATGGATGCACAACATGGAGCAACGCATCCACACGGAGATGGACAACATCAGCCACCGTCTTACCCAGCGCATCAAAGAACTGGCCGAACGCTACGAGACACCGCTGCCAAGCCTCGAAGGTGAAGTCAGCCAGTTGGGGCGGAAAGTAAAAACGCACTTGGCAACAATGGGATTTAAGGGATGACTTTGTCGCAAATATTTGCTATATTTGCGACAAAAGGCGGAACATAATATGGATAGAAGCATTGAATTACAGGTACTTAGAAAAATAAAAAAAGCCAGTAGGGGCTCGCTGTTTTTTGTGGACAGCTTTGCCGGAATGGGCAACGCCAAATCTGTGGGAAAAGCATTGGAAAGGTTAGTGCACACGGGTTACCTGCACCGGGTGGCCACCGGTATATATGTTCATCCGGTTAAGGATAACATTCTGGGAATCGTGATGCCCGGCATCGAAGATATTGCCAAAGCCATTGCCAAACGGGATAAAGCCCGCATCCTGCCGACAGGAAGTTATGCTTTGTACAAACTCGGATTGAGCACTCAGGTGCCTTTAAATGTGGTCTATTACACGGACGCCTCAGCACGGAAAATAAAATTGGGCAAACAGACGATCACGTTTAAAAAGTCTAGTGCTAAAAATTTAGCTGCAATCGGCCAGCTCAGTAAACTGGCTGTTCAGGCATTGCGGACCATTGGCAAAGACAAGGTCAGCAATCAGGAGCTGGAAAAGATTCGGGAATTGCTGAAAAAAGAGAAACCTTACCATTTACAGCATGATATAAAACTTGCGCCTGAATGGATCAGAAAATTACTCCGGCCGGTTGTCAGTGGGCAGCCCAATGAATGACTTGACGCATCTGAAAGAATGGCGAAAATTATCGCAGCAGCAGCGGCTGAATATCTACACCGAAACCGGTAAGCGCGCTGGTTTACCGGCCTTCGTTATTGAAAAAGACTGGTGGGCGGTGCACATCTTGTCCCTGATATTTTCAATGGAATGTGCGCCCGCACTGGTTTTCAAGGGCGGCACTTCGCTAAGCAAGGGCTGGAATCTTATCCAGCGTTTTTCGGAAGACATTGATTTGGCGCTGAATCGTGAGCATCTCGGCTTTAGCGGAACATTGGGCTCAGCCGCTATTCGCAAATTAAGAAGAAAATCCTATGACTTTCTAACCACTGTTTTTGTGCAGGAACTCCAAAATAAATTTACAGGAGCAGACTTTGCGGAGGTTACGGTAAAAGTCCGCGAGGTGAAAAACCACGATCAGGATCCCGTCATTGTTGAAATCTATTATCCGAAATTGACCGAACAGGAAACCTATTTAAAACCCGGCGTCCTGGTTGAAATTGGCAGCCGTTCGCTGACAGAACCCTTTACCCGAAAATCTTTTGGCACACTGATGGCCGGGAACTTTATTGAACAACCTTTTGCCGATAAACCGGTCACTATACCGACTGTCAATCCTGAACGCACCTTTCTGGAAAAAATCTTTCTGCTCCATGAAGAATTTCAACGCCCTCAAGAGAAAATGCGCGTTGACCGCCTGAGCCGTCACCTCTACGACATCGAAAAATTAAGCCGGACGGAATTTGTGGAAAAGGCGCTAAGGGATGCCAAACTGTACCAAACCATTGTTGAACATCGCCGTCTGTTTAACAGTCTTCCGGGGCTGGATTACGCAAATCACAGCCCGGATAAAATACGTTTTATCCCCCCGGACTCCCTGCTTGGCGCATGGGAAAACGATTACCAGCAGATGCGGGAAAATATGATCTATGGGGAATCCCTGACCTTTGCCGAGTTGATCGGCAGGCTGAACGAACTTCAAAACAGGATTAATCAGATTAAATGGTAGAAGCAATGGAAATACCAAAAGGGTTTAAGAAAACTGAAGTTGGTATTATTCCAAGTGATTGGGATGTTAAAAAGCTATCTGAAATTGGCGAAAGCATAATTGGATTAACTTATAGCCCTTCTAATGTGAAGACACATGGCACCTTGGTTCTTCGTTCTTCAAATGTTCAAAATGGGAAACTTGCATTCAAAGATAATGTCTATGTGGATATGGATTTACCTAAAAGAGTTATTGTAAAAGAGAATGATATATTGATTTGCGTTAGAAACGGGAGCAGACAATTAATTGGCAAATGTGCTTTGATAGACAAAGAGACTGCCGGAAGTGCTTTCGGTGCTTTTATGTCAATTTATAGAAGTGATATTTCAGTTTTTGCCTTTCATCAGTTTCAGTCGCATACCATACAAAGACAGATAAATGAAACCTTAGGGGCAACCATCAACCAAATAACAAATAAGGATTTAGCTTCGTTTCAAATTACACTCCCCTCCGCTAAAGCCGAGCAAACGGCCATAGCAACCGCTTTAAATGATGCTGATGCGCTAATTACCCAATTAGAAAAACTCATTGCCAAAAAGCGCGCCATCAAGCAAGGGGCCATGCAGGAGTTGCTGAAACCGAAAGAAGGCTGGGAATTTAAGAAGTTGGAAGAAATTGGTGTCATTGATTTAGATAGCTTAGGTTATGACACAAGCCCAAATTATTTATTTCAATACATTTCTCTTGAAGATGTTGATTATGGTGTTTTGAAGAATACAACTGAACTGACGTACAGCAATGCACCGTCAAGGGCAAGGCGAAAGATAAAAAAAGGCGATATTCTGATTTCTACCGTAAGGCCAAATCTAAAATCACATTTATTAATTAAAGAAGATGTTTCAAATTGGATTTGTTCAACAGGCTTTTCGGTCCTAAGGTGTAAAGAAAATATTGCACACTGCGGGTTCGTATTTCATCATTTCTTTGCATCAATCATAAACGACCAAATAGAGACCTTAATATCAGGGTCAAGCTATCCTGCAATAAACAGTAAAGATGTCAAATCTTTGAAAATCCCACTTCCATCATTTGAAACCCAGATTCGCATTGCCAAAATCCTATCCGATATGGATGCAGAAATAGACGCACTGGAAAAGAATTTAGCTAAATATAAAATGCTCAAGCAGGGCATGATGCAAAATTTATTAACGGGGAAAATAAGGTTGATATGAGCGACATCGGCAAAAAAGAACGGGAAACACAAAATCGCGTAATTGCATTATTCCAGAAAGAACTTAAATACGACTATTTAGGCAACTGGGAAGAAAGGGAAAACAACAGCAATGTTGAAGATGAACTTCTCACAGCCTATCTCACCAGGAAAAAATACAGCCTCAACCTGATTAACAAAGCGCTGTATGCTTTCGGCAAGGCCGTCAACGACCAGAGCAAATCCCTTTATGATGTGAACAAGGCGGTTTATTCGCTGCTGCGCTATGGCGTAAATGTACAGCCGGAAACAGGTCATAACAAAGAAACCGTCCGGTTGATAGACTGGGAACATCCGCTGGAAAACGATTTTGCCATTGCCGAAGAAGTGACCATCAAAGGCATCTATAAAAAACGCCCGGATATTGTTTTGTATGTCAACGGCATTGCGCTGGGTGTGTTGGAACTCAAACGAAGCACGGTTTCCATATCTGAGGGCATCCGTCAGAACCTGGACAATCAGAAACATATTTTCATCAAGCCGTTTTTCTCCACCGTTCAGTATGTTATGGCCGGGAATGATATTGAAGGCATCGCTTACGGCGCCATTGATACTAAAGAAAAGTATTTTATGAAATGGAAAGAAGTCAGCGAAGAAATCAATAAAAATGACTTCCATCTGCTGCAACTGACCAAACCCATTCGAGACAGAGCGGCCAAATATGATTATCCGCTGGATAAAAACATTGTGGAGTTGCTCCACAAGGAACGCTTTCTTGAACTGCTGCATGACTTTATCGTATTTGATCGCGGCATCAAAAAACTTTGCAGGCACAACCAGTATTTCGGCACGAAAGCCGCACAAGACCATGTACGGCGTAAAGAAGGCGGCATCATCTGGCACACACAGGGAAGCGGCAAAAGCCTGACGATGGTGTGGCTGACCAAATGGATACGGGAATACAATCCCGCAGGCCGTGTGCTTATCATTACAGACCGTGAAGAACTGGATGAGCAGATTGAAAAAGTTTACAAAGGCGTGTCAGAAAACATTTACCGCACAAAAAGCGGGAAAGATTTACTGGGCAAACTAAACGACAATTCGCCCTGGCTGATGTGTTCGCTGATACATAAATTCGGCGGCAAAGAAGAAGGCGATGTGGATGCCTATTTACAGGAATTGAAAAGCAGCATCCCGACAGACTTCAAAGCCAAAGGCGACATCTATGTGTTTGTGGATGAATGTCATCGCACCCAGTCCGGCACGCTGCATGATGCCATGAAATATTTCCTGCCCGACGCCATGTTTATTGGTTTTACGGGGACGCCGCTTTTAAAAGCAGACAAGCAAACCAGTTTTGAAATATTCGGAAAATTTATTCACACCTATAAATTTGATGAAGCCGTGGCCGACAAAGTTGTTCTGGATTTACGCTATGAAGCCAGGGATATTGAGCAAAATATCACCTCCATGGCCAAGATTGACGAATGGTTTGATTTAAAAACAAAGGGACTGACCGAATTTGCCAAAACCGAGCTGAAGCAGCAATGGGGCACGGTGAAAAAAGTATTCAGTTCAAAATCGCGGCTGGAAAAAATCGTGATGGATATGATGATGGACATGGCGAAAAAAGAACGCCTGCAAAACGGCAGAGGCAATGCCATGCTGGTTTCGGATAGCATTTACAATGCCTGCCGTTACTATGAGCTGTTTCAAAACGCGGGGTTGAAGAATTGCGCCATTGTTACATCCTTCATTCCCACCTATGCCGACATTAAAGGTGAAGAAACAGGCGAAGGTTATACCGAGAAATTAAAGCGATTTGAGATTTATCAAAAAATGCTGGCGGAATATTTCAACGAATCGCCCGAAGAAGCCATCAAAAAAGTTGAACAGTTTGAAAAAGAAGTCAAAGCAAAATTTGTCGATGAACCTGCGCAAATGAAATTGCTGATAGTCGTCAATAAACTGCTTACCGGATTTGATGCACCGCCCGCCACGTACCTCTACATAGACAAGAAAATGCAAGACCACGGGCTGTTTCAAGCGGTCTGCCGCGTCAACCGTCTGGACGGCGATGATAAAGATTATGGCTATATTGTTGACTATATGGATTTGTTTGACAGCCTCAAAAACGCTTTTACTGATTTCACCACCGGCGCTTTCGATGCTTATGAAAAAGCGGATGTAGAAGGCTTATTGAAAGACCGTTTAAAGACAGGCAAGGAACGCCTGGGCGAGGCGCTGGACGCCATCAAAGCATTGTGCGAACCGGTGGAACCACCCCAAGACAGCATGGCGCATATTCGTTATTTCTGCGGTAAAAACACGGCAAATCCTGATGACCTGAAGGACACGGAACCCAGGCGGGTATCGTTATATAAACTCACCATCGCGCTTATCCGTGCTTACGCCAATATAGCCGATGAAATGATAGAAGCGGGTTATACGGACAAAGAAGCAGCGCATATTAAAGCAGACATCAAGCATTTCGAGAATTTGCGCAAAGAAATTCAAATTGCCAGCGGCGATTATATTGATTTAAAGCAATATGAACCGGCGATGCGGCACTTGATTGACAGCTACATCGGCGCGGAAGAAAGCCGGATGCTGGCGAACTTTGATGATTTAAGTTTGGTGGAGCTTTTGGTGTCGAAAGGTGAAGATGCCGTCAAGGATTTGCCCAAAAACATCCAGCGCAATAAAGAGGCCATGGCGGAAACGATTGAAAATAACCTGCGTAAAGCAATCATCGAAAAAGCCCCGACCAATCCAATGTATTACGAGAAAATGAGTGTTCTTCTGGATGAACTCATCAAAATGCGCAATGAAGAAACGCTGGAATATGAGAAGTATTTGAAGGAAATTATTGCCGCGTCCCGTAAGGTTATGAAACCGGAGACGACTTCTGAATATCCGATTTCACTGAACACCGGCGCAAAAAGAGCCTTATATGATAATCTGGGCAATAATGAAGTGTTGGCCAATGATCTGAATGAAAAAATCATGAAAACAAAGAAAGACGGCTGGAGAGACAATATTCAAAAAACGAAAGCCGTTAAATATTCGATTGAAGAAACTCTCAAGCGGCATAGAATTGAACATCCCACGCCTGAATATGTATTAAATATCGTCAGAAAGCAGCAAGACTATTAATGAAGCAAATCACCATCAGCAGCATAAAAATAGACGTTGTTTCTAAAGACATCAGGAATATCCACCTTGGCGTTTATCCGCCGACCGGACGCGTGCGCATTGCCGCCCCCCTGAAAATGAATGATGACGCCATCAGGCTTTTTGCCATTTCCAAATTAAGCTGGATAAAAAGAAACCAGCGAAAATATGAAGGGCAGGAAAGGATTTCACCCAGAGAATACAAGCCCAGAGAAAGCCATTACTTCCGGGGCAGACGATATTTGTTACGCATCATCGAAATGGAATCCGCGCCAAAAGTTATATTAAAAAATAAAACTTATATCGACCTATATATAAGACCAGGTGCATCGACTGAAAAACGACACGAGATAATGACCGAATGGTATCGGACTGAGCTGAAAAAGCAGATTCCTGCCATAATCGAAAAATGGGAAAAGATTTTAAAGGTAAAAGTAAACGCATGGCAAGTTAAGAAGATGAAAACCAAATGGGGTTCCTGCAATATCGAGAAGAAAAGAATCTGGATTAACCTAGAACTGGCAAAGAAACCGGAACATTGTTTAGAGTATATTATCGTTCATGAAATGATTCATTTCTTGGAACGCCATCACAAAGATAAATTTCTTTATTATCTGGACACCTACCTACCCAACTGGAAGAAACTAAGATTCGAACTCAACAAATTTCCAGCAAGTCATGCAGATTGGAATTATTGATTCAATAAAGAAATAAACGGACAAGCTGGATGCCCTTAGGTTGTTAAATTTCTCAAATATTGAGCAAGAAAAGACAGAAGCGATATGAAGCGAAAGCAATTAAACATAGGCAAACCACGCAGCAGGTTGTTTTATTATCGGTCATCTCGTGACATGGGCGTATCCCATACGGAATTAGCCGGGCAGATCGACAGCAGCGTGCAGGCTGTCTCTCAGGTGGTAGAGCGTGGCGAAGCCCATGCTAGAATGAATAGTTATAAGCTTATCGAGCATAAACTTAATAATTTAAGGGCGGCCATATGAATCCGCTATGAGTCCGTGTTTGGAAGAAGTAAGAATGTCGTCATGATAAACAATTTATTCTCCTTGAAGAATAATCAATAAATAATTGAAAAGGTACGTAAAAAAATGAAAAATCAATTTGGTTCCCCTATCTTGATATCTGCGCATGGTAAAAAAATACTTGAGCGGCTGCCGCTTAGTGGTGCCGGTGCATCAGAATATGATGAAAAATGGTTGCAGGATCTTCTTTTCAAAAATCCGCAGGCGTTGCCTATTAGCGAACTGGATCAATCCTACGTCAATTTAATACCCATATGTCAAGAATTGAATACGCCTGCAGGCGCGATTGATTTGCTTTATGTGACACCTGAAGGCAAGTTGATTATTCTTGAAGCAAAACTATGGCGAAATCCGGAGGCACGCCGCAAAGTTATCGGACAGATACTGGATTATGCAAAAGAAATAAGTCGCTGGACGTACGAAGGTCTTCAACGGGAAATAACAAGGTCTCTGCGGACAAGTGCAGGCACACCAAAACGCCTGTATGACCTGGTTGCCGAACAGTATCCTGATCTGGTTGAAGCAGATTTCGTTGATGCCGTTTCGAGAAGCCTGAAGCACGGCGAGTTTCTTCTTTTGATTGTAGGTGATGGCATACGCGAAGGTGTGGCGGCGATTACGGAATTTATCGAGAATCACGGAACGCTTCATTTTTCGTTTGGTCTGGTCGAGATGGCGATATACAGGTTAGATAATAAGGATCTATTAGTTCAGCCGAGAGTATTGGCGCAAACCATGATTGTTAATCGGACGGTAATTACTTTAGAGGCTGATGGGCTGATAGCGAAGAATGCCGAAGAAATAGAAAAAGATGAATCAGGCGAAATGAGTGAATCACAAAAGTTCTATTCAGAATTTTGGTCCGAATTTCTTTCCGATTTGAAATTAGATGACGCTGCTCAGCCATTGCCGAAAAGCACAACATTGGGAAATATATTTTTGCGAATGCCGGCAAAAAGCAATTCATGGATTACAGTTTATTTTTATCGAAAAACAAAAGAGGTGGGAGTGTTTTTAACCTTTTCACGAGGTGCATTAGCCGATATGATTTATGATAAATTGCTTAATGATAAAGAAACAATCGAAAACGAATTGCGCGAAAAACTGAGTTGGAAAAGTTCTGATGGGAAACATACGGTCGGCACATTATCATACTATGACGATCTGAGATCTACAGCCAATAGAGAGCCAATTAAAAAATGGCTTGCCGATCACGCGAATAGATTTGTTAATGTCTTCCGCCCACGAATTGAAAAGATAATTTCCGAAGGATTATTTTCTGAATAGCGGCGGCCAAGCGGCACGCCCTTAAGGTGTCAAGTATTTATAACAGTAACGGCTGGCAGCGGGTTTGCATCTTCATTTTGACAATTTGAGACCAGTTACCGTCTCGCCGTTCACTGTTTACTTGTATTGTATGTCGGTTATTAGCATAAAAATGACAGCGCAAGGCAAGGGGGATGCCCCTAAGTTATTAAGTTGTTATTACATGCTATTGTAAGTATAGAGAATATGCCGGCGCGCCTGAAAAAAGCAGGCATTTTAAAAGTGATCCGCGAAGGCAGCGGTAGACGCCCGCAGATTTTCGAGTTGGGCGAGCTTATGAACATCTGCGAAGCCAGGGATGTTGTTTAAGCGAGCTAAGGCTTGACTTGCCGGAATCTCATAAAACGAATATGGTGATGATCCCGATGAATGTGGAAAGAGATGAGGCAAATGTCAATAGTAAGGATGCGACTTGGATTGGCTCAGATTGCGAAAAAACTGTTTCAATGAATACATGGCGGGAAAGTATGAAATGTTTTTCACAATTTGTTATATTCATCGCGCTTCGTCAGGCAGTGAAGATATGCTAAGGAAGTGGTGGCGGCAAACTTATAATTCAATGCCTGACTCTATTCACTGCAAGCAAAGTCAAGGTACGAAAGTGGAGCAAAAAGATGGGTGTAAACAATAAATATTATGGTGAAGAGGCACACAACTATGACAAAAAAAAGCGTCGTGTGTGGCAGGCGGAAATAAACGCTTTCGAATCATTTCTTTCTCTTATTCGTAAAAGCCGGCAAAGAAAAATAGATGTGCTCGATATGCCTTGTGGAACGGGGCGTTGGATTCCGCAATTGGACGCCATAACAAAAAATTATACAGGCGTTGACATTTCGAAAGATATGTTAAGCGAGGCAAAGAAAAAAACAGAAACAATTAATTTCCCATCGGTATTTATTGAAAAAGGTTGGTTTGAATATCTGCCGAACGCAGAAAGAGAATTTGATCTTGTTATTTGTACGCGCTTTCTGGGGTACTGGCGCAAGAAAAATGTGCAAAAAATAATTCGATTGCTTGCCTCTACGAGCAATCAATATTTAATCTTGCAAGTTCGTGTCAATGAGTCTCCATTACAAGGATTTCTGGAAAATTTGTTTGTCATTTCAGGTGGGCTGGAAGCAGTGAGAAAGTTGAAAAAAAATGGAAGATTAACAATGTCACATCTTCGAAAAACATTTTTATCCTCTTTGAAACAAGAGCGCTTTATTGTTAAGCAAAAAATTATTGTCAATACAAAGAGGCATTCATCGTGTGAATACTGGCTGGCTGAAAGGTTACAAGAAAGAGGAGGACAGAAGGGAACGCACTCATTCTAACGGGGCTAGTCTTTTACCGGCAAGAACCCTTTCTCATCCAAAGTTTTTATAATGCCGCGCAGCAGATAATTGTTGTCAAATCGGATGACATATTTTCGGGCGCCTTCTTTTTCAGGCTGCAACATTTTCTTTTTTTTCAAACGGGCAATCTGGCGCGAGATTTCGGGCGCCGCTTTCCCCCTGAAGAATTCGCTGATATCCAAGGCCTGCATCACGCCAAGCTCGGCTGTTTTTCTTAAGACCCTGGATTCGGTTTCGGTAATGATTTCTCTTTCACGGGCAAAAGCAATTGCGGGAATAATGATTTCTTTTTTTAGAAAACTATATTCAGTCAATCGGTCAATTTTTTCTATTACCAGCTTTAAACCGGATAAGACATATTCACACCACGCGGCCATGGTCTGATCAGTGCCGGAATCAGCTTCAGATAAATAGTGATAATACTTGTCCCTGTCGTTGCAGAACACGGCTGTCGGATTCAATATCCGGCCGGTATCAACATGAAATCCATGCTTGACCAGCAATGCGTAGGTGAACAGGCGAACCGTTCTGCCGTTGCCGTTAATGAAAGGATGAATCCAGACAAACCGGTGGTGTACGATAGCGGTTTTGATTAGATCATATTTTGGTAAAACCGGCTGTTGGATGAATCTGGTCAGTTCATCCATATAATCATTGACCTGCAAATATTCCGGCGGTTTGTGATTCGAGCCGGCAATATTGACATTCTGTCTACGATAAGCCCCCGGTGATTGATCGCCTTCACCTTTCGGGGTTGGCGTCAAATCGTTTACCGTCAGTCGGTGTAACTGGCAGACAAAAGCGCGATCCATTGGGAAAGATTTTACATTCTTATCAATAAAATCCATCGCCTTTTCCATATTCAGAATTTCGCGTATTTTTTCGTCTGTGGATGGTGATCCTTCCAGCCGGTTTTCGATGATCTCCGAAAGCGTTGTTCGGTTCCCTTCAATCCGCGCCGAACAGAGACTCTCCAGCATATGAAAAAGTTCTTTCAGTTGAAAGAATACCGGCGCGGGCGTCGTGCCACCGAGTTCTTTTTTACGCAGATGGTCGAGTTCGATCACTAAATCAGTCAGTTTGGAATCAAAAGCAGGCTCGACAAGTTTAAACTTAAAAATGTTTGAAAGTTGCCGTCATTATTTAACACCATGTTAAAAAATATTTCAAATAACGCAAAAAAACAATTAACACTCAATTAACGTAATACATTATAATCTATAATAATATTTATGGAAAGTAAATATTAACAATTAACATCATGTAATATTATCGTTTACAAATAAGCCAGATATCAAGTCATGTTCTTACCCGTTGGCGGCCTCGGGGTAGCAGCTTAACTATTGACAATTCAAAAGAAGCTGCAGGTTAGCAGTTACGAATTATCGGATTATAGAAAAAAATGTCGTATCTGTTCAGGGTGTGAAGTGATCCATTTCCGGAGCATGCCGGAGAAGACAGAAGCGCTACGCCGCCTTGCGCCATGAACTATGAGCTACGAGCCATGAGCTTTTTTATTATCTTTCCCCATCGCGCGCTACCCAATCTATCGCGAACATTTCGCCTTGACATGACTTGCCGCGCTGTTAATATGCCTTGCAGTTCACATTCAGGAGTGTTCCATGCAAACCAACTGGGCATCAAAAGGCCGAAAACTGCACACGAGGACGATTGAAGTATCGAGCTCCGAATACGACGGACAACGAATTGTAGTGGAAGGGTTTCTCAGGGACGATCGGTTCCAGGACTCGCATACGATAACCGGCGAAACGTTCCCGCGCGGCGTCATTCATCATATGGTGATCCGTCTGCTGGTGAACGCCTCTGACTTTGTGATTGAAGATATTGATGTGGATCTGGCGGCGGTTCCGCGCGAGGTGTGCAAAGAGACGATCCATTGTCTGGCGGCCATCAAGGGATTGACGATCGCGCGCGGTTTTTCGGCCAAAGTCAAAAAGCTGGCCGGAGGCGTCAAGGGATGCACCCACTTGCTGGAGCTTCTGACGGCCATGACGCCGGCCGCCTTCCAGGGCATCGCGTCGCTGCGCTCACAAATTCCGTCGGGGTACGATGCGGATCATGCGAAAATCGTCTCGAAGTATCTCCTCAATACCTGCCACGCCTGGCGCGAAGACGGCCCCTTTGTGCAAAAGCACAAAGACCTGTTCAAACAGAAATAAATTGCCCCAGCCTGTCCATCTGCAAACCCAGCGATTCGTAATCGGTAAACAATAGGGCCTGCCAGCCTTTTTGCCTGGCGCGCTCGACGTTGCCTTGATCATCGTCAATAAACAAAATCCGACCCGGCGGCGTTTTTAACACGGCGGCAATGTCATCAAACAAAGAAGCGTCCCGTTTTCCCTTTCCCAGGTGGTAGCTGTTGAAAACCGGGTCAAAGTATTTGAAGAAATCAAACCGGTCATTGAGCTGATCGAGCCAGCCGGTCTGATCGCTCAGAATGCCGACCGTCAGCCCTGCGGCCTTCAATTTCTTTGCGAAATCAATCATCCGGTGATCCAGAATAAATCGGGACATGAGTTCGTGGAGCAAAGACGCGTTATCGCCCTCAATCCCCGTTTTCTTTTTCAGTGCATTCCAGAAATCGGTTTCTGCGCATTTTCCGGTGATGAACCCCGTTTCATAAATCGTGTGGGCCGCTTCCGAAATAAACCGGTCGGCATCGAGACCCTGATTGTCAGCGATGACCCGAAGCCCTTTTTTCCATCCTTCCGCCGACAAGACACCGCCAAAATCAAACAGCACCACATCGACCTTGCTTTTCAGGTTTTCCAATTGTCGTCTTGCTCCTTTTTATAAATCTTTCTTGTTTTTCAGCGCGTGAACAACCAAAAACGTGTTCCATTCCGAATCTTCATTTCCCCACGATCCATTCTTTTTCTGCGTGACGGATAAAAGAGGAAGTGCCTTCAGCCTACCATCCACCATTCACCATCCACCAATTTCGCCTATTTCTTCATCTTCTTCATCATATTCGCCACGGTCAGCTCCAGCATCAGTTCGCGGCCGATGGCCATGTTGGGCGCGAAGTTGCGGATGAAGTCGATTTCTTCATCCTTCGGATGCGGAGTTTCGGACAGATCTTCCGCGATTTTCAAATCCCATGGCACGTCTTTTTTGACGTCTTCCACGTTCACTTTCGGATGAATCTGCGCGAGATACATTTCCCTGGTTACCGGGTCGAAACGGAAGACCCCCTTGGTGGTGAGAAGCATCGACGGCCCCGAGCCTTTGGGGAACAATCCCGACTGATCGCGGCTGTCTCCGCCTGTCAGATAGCCGGGCGAGGTGAGGTAATCGAGGGTGTTGACAAACTGGCCGCCCAGCATGGTGAGCACCGTGCGCTTGGCGTACGAGATGAAATCCGCCGCACCGCCGGAACCCGGCAGCCTCATGGTCGGTTTGTTGTAATCGCCGATGCAGGTCGTGTTGAGGTTGCCGTATTTGTCGATTTGACCGACACCCAGAAAACAGACGTCCACAAACCCCCGGTAGGTCATGGTAAAGGCGGAAAACAGATCCGTGGCGTAGGAGAAACCGCGGCATGCGTGCGCGTCGGCAATATGATTCAGGGGAAGAAGGGGCTCAAAGTCGATGATGCCCGATTCCATCATGAGCGTCGCGTGCGGCGCATAGAGCGCCTTGGCCAGTGCGCCCGCCGTCGTGGGGAGGCCCACGCCCAGGATGACGTTTTCGTAATCGTGGATTTCCTTGGCCACGGCGATGATCAGCAATTCATGAAGAGTGTAGGGCTTACTCATAGAATTTCCCCCTTTCTTTCAAAATCGTTTCCATTTCAGGGAGGGTCAGCCCTGTGAAGATTTCACGGCCGTCGCGGTCCCAGCGGGAGGTGAAAGCAGCGCCGTAGTTGGCCGGTGCGGAATAGAAGGGTTTGGCTTTGATGCTGTCAAGAACGCTTGATCCGAATTTGCCGATGTAGCGGTCGATGTAAGCCGCGCGGTTTTCGCATCCGTACACCCATTCGTCCATCCAGTCCTTGAGTCCTTCAGCTGTGGAGTCGGCCATCATGAACAAGCCGTACATGAAAAAATCGATGTTGTAATGACCCAGCACCTCCGTGGGATGGGCGCCCCAGGGGACTTCCACCACGGCGTCGACCCGGTAGGCGGGGATAATCGTCAGATGCGGGCTGGATTGAATGATATCGTGCTCGACGATTTCCTCGCATGAGACAATAATTTTTTTGCTGGCAAGCGCCGCCGCCGCCACGCTGCCCAGCGCGCCCCAGTACTGGGCATTGCCGTGTTTGTCGGCGCGCTGCACATGCACAATGCAGACGTCGGGATTGGCTGCAGGCACCGTGAGCAGTTTCTTTCCGGTGTACGGGCAATCGATGACACGGAACTTGTCTTCGCCCATGAAACCGCGCTTACGGAAAAGATCGGTGGCCATGACGCCTTCGAGAACCTGGATGAACGACAAGCCGTGCATGCCCGCGACCATTCGCGCGTTGTAGTCGAAGTTGGTGTAGTCCTCCATCTGAATGGTTCCGGCTTGTAGCGCCCGCTCAACCGCCGAGCCGCCTTTTTTACCTGCCGGGCGCATGACGTAGGTGGTGACCAGCTTTTCCACACAACCCGCGCCGACGAGGACTTCGACGTCGAAAATGCCGGATTGCGAATACAGTGTGAAGCCTTTTTTGCCCTGCCTGATGACCTCATAGACCAGTTCGGCGCAGCTGCCCACGGTGTAGTTCCCGATGACCAGCTGATCGCCGTTTTGAACAAACCGGCTGATCGCTTCTTTGGGCGTCATAATTTTTTCGTTGGCGCTGTTCATGATTTCCTCCCGATGCGAGATGGACTGCTTCAGCCATGTCATGGATCAAGACATGTCCGGCGGATTAAGCCAGATTTCCCGTTTTGCTTCAAGCAAAAAAAGAGGCGGCCAAAAGACCGCCCAAGTCTTAAATCTGCAATCTGCAACCTGAAACTTTAAACCTAAAACGTGAAACTTCAAACGTCGTTCCATCCACCATTCACTATCCGCTATCCACTATTCACCATTCTCGCCTACAAAGGTATATTATTATGCTTCTTTTCTAGCCTGGCTTCTTTTTTGTCTTGCATGGTCTCCAGAATAGCGATGATCCTTTTGCGCGTGTTTTGCGGAAGGATGATTTCGTCGATAGCGCCCAATGACGCGGCAAAGTAGGGATTGTTGAATTTTTCCTCATAGCCCGCGATCAGTTCGGCGCGTTTGGCCGCAGGATCTTCCGCCGCCGCGATGTCGCCGCGGTAAATGATATTGCAGGCGCCTTCGGCGCCCATCACGGCGATTTGAGCCGTCGGCCAGGCCATGACGTAATCCGCGCCCAGCTGCTTGCAGCACATGCCGATATACGCGCCGCCGTAGGCCTTGCGTGTGACGACCGTCATTTTCGGAACAGTGGCTTCCGAATAGGCGTGCAGGAGTTTCGCGCCGTGTCGGATAATGCCCGCCCATTCCTGCTCCGTGCCGGGCATGTAGCCGGGAACATCCGTGAAGGTGACAAGCGGTATATTGAAGGCGTCGCAGAAACGAATAAAGCGGGCGGCCTTGTCCGAGGCGTTGACATTGAGGACGCCCGCATAGAACATGGGGTTATTGGCAATCACACCCACGGATTTGCCCATCACACGGATGAGCGCGACAATGATATTTTGAGCCCAATGTTCATGCAGTTCGAACATTTCACCGTGATCCGCAACCGACTTGATGATGCTTTTCATATTGTAGGCGCGCACGGCCTTGTCGGGAATAATCTTGTCGAGTTCGGGGCAGAGGCGATCTTCACTGTCGGTCGAGGCCACCAAAGGCGCCGGGCTTTGGCAGCTGTCCGGGATATAGGACAGAAGTATCTTGATTTTGTCGAGGCAGTCCTTGTCGTTTTCGGTGACGACATGGCATACACCGCTTTTGGCGGCATGTGCCATCGCGCCGCCGAGCTGTTCTTGCGTGACTTCCTCGCCGATGACGGCTTTGATGACGTCCGGACCGGTGATGTACATGTAGGATTTATCCTTCACCATGAAAATCCAGTCGGTGAGCGCGGGTGAGTAGACCGCGCCGCCGGCCGTCGGCCCCATGATGGCGGTGATCTGCGGAATATAACCGGAAGCGATGGTGTTGCGGTAGAAGATGCCGCCGTAGCCTTCCAGCGAGGGGACACCCTCCTGGATGCGTGCGCCCCCCGAATCGTTAATGGCGATAAACGGTTTTCGGGCGGTAATGGCCATGTCCATGACCTTCCATATTTTTTTGGCGTGCATTTCACCGAGTGTGCCGCCCGCGCTGGTAAAATCCTGGGAGGCGGCAAACACGGTGCGGCCGTTGACCCTGCCGAAACCGGTAATCACGCCGTCCGCCGGAATTTCCTTTTTATCCATTCCGAAAAGCGTGGAGCGGTGTTGGGCAAAAAGCTGCACTTCCTGAAAGGTTCCTTCGTCGAATAAATGGTCGAGGCGTTCGCGGGCGGTGAGTTTGCCGCCGTCATGCTGTTTGGCGATGGCTTTTTCCCCGCCCATCTTTGCGAGCGCCTGCGTCCGGATCTCAAAGTTCTTTATTTTATCCTGGGTTGTCGCCTGCTTTGCCTCGTCGCTCATAGGAGATCTCCTTTAAATATTTTGTTTTTATCTTGACCCGTCTTGATGTGTGCGTTAGTATCGCAGCCGGTTGACATCCGGCGGCTGCACACGGTGAATTTCGGGCGACTGATTTGCGTCATAACCTTTTTGGAAAAAACTGGCAAGCCTCATTAACAAGACATGCGTAACTTTAAAATGATTGTGGAATACGACGGAGCCGCCTACTGCGGCTGGCAGCGCCAGAAAAACAGCGTCTCCATTCAGCAGATTCTCGAAGAAGCCGCGGGCCTGGTCACGTCGGGAAAAGTCACGCTGGTCGGGTCCGGGCGAACGGACGCGGGTGTTCATGCCGTAAGCCAGGTGGCGAATTTTCGAAGCCCTACCTTGCTTCCCGCCGAAAAAATATTCAGGGGCATCAACAGTCTTTTGCCGCCCGACATTGTGGTCAAGCACCTCGAAGAAGTTCCGCTTGAATTTCATGCTCAGCGCGACGTGAAAAGCAAGGTTTACCTGTACCGGATCTGCAATCAGGATCTGCGGCCGGTGCTGGGGCGCGACTACTGCTGGTATATTCGCACTCCTCTCAATCTCGGGGCGATGCGGTCCGCCGCGAAATACGTGTCGGGGACGCATGACTACTCGTGTTTTTGCGCGACCGGATCGGATGTGGTTGACCGGGTCCGTACGATCACGGACATTCGGATCGAAACAGGCAAAAATGGTCTGATTGAAATTACGGTGGAAGCGAAGGGCTTTTTGAAGTATATGGTTCGCAACATCGTCGGCACGCTTGTGGAAGTTGCCCGGGGAAAACGAAAGCCGGAGGATATAAAGGAGATTATCGCGTCGCGCGATCGCAAGATTGCCGGCATCACCGCGCCCGCGTGCGGTTTATTTCTGAAAGAGGTCAGGTACTGATATCATGAGAATTCTGTTGTTGGGACATAAAGGCATGCTGGGGAGCGATCTGCTTTCGCAGTTTCGTTACCGCCATGAAGTGATCGGCATGGATATGGACGAAATCGACATCACGCGCGCGGACGATTGCACCAAAGCCGTGGCTGACACGACGCCCCAGGTGATTATCAATGCCGCGGCCTATACCAACGTGGATGCCTGTGAAACCGACCGTGATGGCTGCTTTGCCGTCAATGCCGAAGCCGTAAAGAATATTGCCGGAGCCTGCCTTGGGAAAAATATTACGATCATTCATTTCAGCACCGACTACGTGTTTGACGGAAAAGGGACGCGTCCCTATGAAGAAACCGACCCCTGCAGACCCGTCAGTGTATACGGAGCCTCCAAACTGGCGGGCGAACGCTATCTGCAGGAGCTCTCCGAGCAGCATATCATCATTCGCACCGCCTGGCTTTACGGCACGAAGGGAAAGAACTTTGTCGGGGCGATTCTCGACAAGGCCAAAACCACAGGCGAGTTGACCGTGGTGGATGATCAGATCGGTTCACCCACCTGCACGCGGGATCTCGCCGCGGCCACGGAGCTGCTCATGGATAAAAAGGGCAGGGGAATTTTCCATGTGACCAACCGAGGCTATTGCAGCTGGTATGAATTTGCGAAAAAAATTCTCAAGGAAGCGCACCTCGATACCGTAAAGATCTCTCCCATGAAAACCGCCGATCTCGACCGCCCGGCCCCTCGCCCGGCTTACAGTGTGCTGAATATGCAGAAATTCATGGCCGCTACCGGGAAAACCATGCAGCCCTGGCAGCTCGCCTTTCAGGACTATTATAAACAGCTCACCAGCCGAACGTGTTGTGTGCAGTAAAGGATGGGATTTAAGTTTAAAGTTTAAAGTTGAAAAAGCACAAACGCACAAAGCAAAACCGAGATTTGCAGATCTGATACCAAACGATCAGGCAATTAATACCCCCTGCAAGTGGTTCTTTCCTTTTAAACTCTCCAACTTTAAACTTTAAACCTGAAACTTTAAACTTTAAACGTCATCTTCACGGCGTTGTCTACGCATTCTTCCTTCTGTTGAGTTCCGAATTGTATGCCGCGATAAGGTCGTCATGCCGCAGCACGCCCAGGACAAGATTGGGATCGTCGGGGCCGACCACAAGCAGTTCTTCCGCCTTGGTTTCCATAAATTTCATGAGTGCGTCGTAGAAATTATCCTCCGGTGTGACCGTCTGGAGCGGCGTCATCATGTCCTGAGCGATGATGAGGTCTTCGAGGCCTTCCTCGAAGACAATCGAACGCGCTTGATCCCAGTTGACAGAGCCGATCAGGATATCGTCTTCGTTGTATACCGGGAAGCATTCGACATTAGAGGCCGCAAAGATTTTTTTGAGCTGCCCGTAGGAGGTGGTTTTGCGCACCGGCGTGACGGTTTCCGGTATGTAGAATTCCTTCACACGGGTTTCCGCAAAAAGGTTGATGGTGAAGTCGGCCGTGTGCGCGGGCGACTGAAGCTTGCTTTGCAGCTGCTTTCTGTAAATGGAATGTTTGCGCGTAAACAGAATGGCAATGATGGAGACGAGCATCAGCGGCGCGATCAGGCCATAGCCGCGTGTCATTTCCGAACACATCAGCAGTGTGCCGATGGGTGCGCTGGCCACGCCCGCGAAAAACGACGCCATACCGACGACCACGAAAGCTGCGGGTTGCGTCACGATATCGGGGAACAAGGTGTGTGCCGAAAAGCCGACCGCGCCGCCGATCATGCCACCGATAAAAAGTGTTGGACCGAACACACCTCCGGAGCCGCCGGACGAAATGGTAAAACTGGTGGCGATAATTTTGGCGAGCACAAGCCCGATCATCAAACCGATGCCGAGCTTTCCCAAAATGGCCAGCTGGATCCAGCCCCATCCGTCGCCGTAAACCTGCGGGAAGATCAGGCCGATGAGCCCCACGGCGAGCCCGCCCAGGGCGGGTTTGAAATAACGGGGAATATTCAAAGGGGCAAAGATTTTCTCTTTGACGGCGTAGAACACCTTGATAAACAGGATGCCGGCGGGAACACAGATCAGACCTAAAAGCACGTAAAAGACCAATTCACGCGGATCGGAAAACGTGTATTCAGGAAAATAGAAGATAGGACTGTTGCCGAAAAAATATGTGAATATGATGTAGGCGGTAATCGAACTGACCACTGTCGGAACCAGCGCTTCCGTTTCCATATCTTCCTTGTATAAGATTTCAATCGCGGTGAGCGCGCCGCCAAGCGGGGCGCGGAAAATAGCCGAAAGTCCACCACCGCAGCCGGCCAGAAGTAAAATGCGCCGCTCACGGTCGCTTAAGTTCAAAAGGCGCGCTATCGTCGAGCCGATTCCGGCACCGATCTGCGCGATGGGGCCTTCCCGTCCCGCACTGCCACCGCTCGAGAGTGTCACCAGGGAGGCCAGGCCCTTGACAAAGGGCACCCGTGCGCGAATGTGCCCTTTTTTGTTGTGAAAGGCGTCAATCATCGCGTCTGTGCCGTGACCTTCGGTTTCCGGTGCGAAGCGATAGACGATCCATCCGCTCAAAAGGCCTCCGACAACAGGCAGAAGAAAAAAGATCCAGGGATTGAAGCTCAGCGTGGCGGAGGCCGTGAACATCTGCTCGCCGGTGGGGGCCGGCACCGCGTAGCCGGCCAGGACGTCCAGACAGAAATGGCGGGCGAGCTGAAGCAGGTAGTAGAAACCGGAGGCCGCCAGACCTGACACAATGCCCACCAGCAGGCCGAACACCAGCCAGCGAGTGATGTTTTCCAGAAAAAAGGCGCGCAGCCAGCGGGTAAAAATTTTCAGTTTTTTCAAGATCATCAGATCTTCCATCGACGCGATCACGAGATTAAAAAAACGCCGTCTTCTTAAACTGTTTTCCCTGTTTGCGCAAATTGAATATCGATAACGACACCCTTCATGCAGGGCTGATTTCAAAATGATATCTTTTACTATCTGTGGTATGTAAACAACGTTGTCAAGAACAAAATCAAAGCGTTGAGCTTTGGGGGGGTGGTACAGCTTCATATTTGATCGGGATGGAGGTTTCATTTATGCGGAAGTATTCTAAACGGTTGAAGTACGGTTTGATCCTTCTTGTCCTACTCATCACACAGGGATGCCTTGTTGCCACGCAATCCACCGTCATCACGCCGGAAATCCGTTCTCTGTATAGCGGGGAATATCAGGTTGACCCCGCCATGAAAGACCATATGCCCCGAACGGTCGCCGTACTGCCGTTTGTCAATCTTTCCGGCAAAGAGGAAGCCGTGGATATCCTCCGGCGCGGTTTCTACAACCACTTCAGCTCCCTGCCTTTTGCCGATATGGAGCTGTACCGGGTAGACGAGCTTCTGGCCCGCGCGGGGCTGACCGATCCCGATGTCATCAGCAAAACGACTCCGCAGGAGTTAGGCAGGATTCTCGGCGTGGACGCGGTGGTGACAGGCGAGATCTCCAATTTCGATAAATTTTTCGCGGTCCTGTATTCGCAGGTGGCCGTGGGCGCGGACGTGAAAATGATGGACACGAAAACAGGTCATTTTCTGTGGAGCGGCAAGCACACCGTCCGCAAGCATGAAGGCGGCTTCTCTACGCATCCCGTAGGCATTGTCGCGGTGGTTCTGGTCGCCGCGCTCAACGTCCGCGACATTCAGCTTCTGCGCGCCAATGACGATCTGTTTCGCGACATGGTGAAAACCATTCCAACACCGACGCTGGCCGAGGCTTCCCGTCCGCCGGCCATCGCGCTTCTGACACAGGATTCCAGAGGGCTGCCGAAAAAAGCCGGCGAAGAAATCCGGGTGGTTATTCAGGGTGCGCCGAAAATGCGCGCGTGGTTCAACATCGGGGACCATAAACAGTACATCGACATGCAGGAAGTCGAGCCGGGTGCCTATCTGGGTGTGTATAAAGTGGTTCCGGGCGATAACATCCAAAAAGCCGTCGTCACCGGTTATCTCAAGGATGATGCGGGCAATACCGCCCACTGGGTGGACGCTGTCGGTTCGGTGACGCTCGATACTACCGCCCCGGACGTGCCGGCCGGGATTTCATCGCGCGGGCGCGACCGGCAGGTAGCGCTTGGCTGGGAAAAATCTAAGGCGGCGGATCTGGCCGGGTATATGGTTTATCGTTCCTCCTCTCCTTTGACCGGATATGTGCAGATTGCAAAAACAGAATTCAATGAATACCTGGATAAGGCGGCGGATCTGGCCAACTTACAGACCTACTACTACCGTGTTTCGGCAGTGGACTTTGCTGGCAATGAGAGCGGGTTTGCGCAGACGCAGGGCATGCCGATTCCTCCGGGACCGACCCCGGTTTCCGGCGTTATCGATTCGGATGCCGTCTGGCACGCGGGGGCGTCTCCCTACGTTCTGGTCAGGGATGTGGTGGTCAAAGACAAGGCGCACCTGACCATTGAACCGGGTACAGTTATCCGATCGGAGGGCGGGGCTCTGATCATTGAAGGACGGATCACCGCGCGCGGCGATCAAGATCATCTCATTGACTTCGATGCCGGTGGTGATGATGGAACCCTCTGGCCGGGCATCGTGTTCCAAAACGTCAGGGACCGCGAAAATCACCTCGGGCATGTCCGCATTCAGCATGCGCGCACAGCGGTGACCTGCCGGTCTTCATCTCCCAGAATCGAATCATCTGAGTTCATGCGCAATGAAAAAGCGCTGGTCATCGAAGGGGCGTTTTCCAAACCGGTTGTCATCCAAAATACCTTCCATCAGAATACCGGTCCGGCTGTCACGGTGCGCGAAGGAGCGGCGCCGAAAATTGAAAACAATTCCATATGCGAAAACGGGCAAGCCGGCATTGTTCTGGAGGCTGCCGCCGCGGACATCACAGGCAACGTGATCGCCCGCAACCGGCAGGGCGGTATTTTGGTCAGGGGTTCATGCGGCATTTTGCAAAACAATCATATCGCCGACAATCCGTCCGGGAACCTGTTTGCGGAAAAGACAGGTGAGCCGTTTGTCGCAGGGGAAAACTGGTGGGGAAGCGCGAACATCCTGACGGTTTTGTCAGGCATTCAGGGCCGGGTCGAGATGGCGTCCATTTTAGACGCGCCGGCCGGGCAGGGGCGTTCGCTGACGGTCAATGTTCTGAATAAAAAACTTGGGGGGGTGGTGAGCGCGGATGCCTATCTGACCGTAGCGCGCAGCCCCTATCTCGTGACCAGGGATTTGATTTTAAACAGCGGGGCGACCCTTTTTATTCAGCCGGGCGTCGTTTTGGAGTTCGAGCATAAAACGTCTTTGATTGCCGAAGACGGCGGCATTGTCGCGCGAGGCACCAGGGAGCATCCGATTGTCTTTACGGCCGCGTCAATGTCTCCCGCGCCCGGGTTTTATTCCAGCGCGGCGAAGCTTTCGGGCAACACGAAGGTTGCAAGCTCGTTTGCCTATTGCATCGTGAAATACGCCACGACCGCATTTGATATTTACGCGGGGGCTCCGGAAATATCCTACAGCTATGTTGCGCATTCCTCGCAAAACGCGGTTTTCTGCCGCAGGGACGCCGCACCGGTACTGTCCTACAATACGTTTTCGAAAAACTCGGGAGAAGGGGCCATCAAATGCGTCGGCATGGCCAATCCGAAAATCTTTCACAATAATTTCATGAACAACGCCGTTGCCATTCAGAGCTTTTCCACCATTCATATCGACGCCCGCCATAACTGGTGGGGGGCATCTCCGCCCTCCGCCGACGGCATCTGGGGGGACAACATCAATATCAGACCCTGGCTGGAAAAAGCAGAACCGGCCGCGTTTCGTGAAGGAAGATGACGCCGGAGGCGATTTCGGCGGCGAAGAAGCGTGAAAATGAAAATGATACTTAATAAATCGTAATATTGACGCCGTTTAATTTGGGTTGCAACACACGGCTGTTTTTGCTATTTTGTCGCCCGAACTGAAGAAAGATTCATTTTTTTCAAGATGCCGGTCTTCGATAGCTACAAGGAGGGTATGATGAAGTTAAGATTCTTTTTGACCGCGGTGATGGCCTCAATATTCCTTTTATCTGTATCCGTTGGTTTTTGTCAGAATACCGTGAGCATGTCCGAATGGGTGGAAAAGGTCGGACAGGGTTCAGTGAACTGGTCTGCCGGATATATTGAAGCGGTCGGTATCGGCGCCCCGCCGGATCAGACGGCCGGCCGGATCAATGCGCGGCCCATGGCACTGCGAGCCGCGAAAGTGGACGCCTACCGCAATCTGTTGGAAATCACAAAGGGTGTTCAGGTGGATTCAACCACATTGGTTCGGAACTACACCGTGGAAAGCGACGTGATTAACACGCAGGTTGAGGGTCTGGTTAAAGGCGCGTATGTCGTGGATCAGCAATACATGTCCGACGGGACGGTTGAAATCAAACTCAGAATGCCGATTTACGGCAATCTCTCCGGCATTGTCATGCCGCTTGCTGTTGAAAAACAAAAGGAAGTCCTGCCCTCCGTGACGGAGCCCGCACCCGCGACTCCCGCGCCGGCACAGGAAACCCCTTCCGCACCCGCGCCTGCGCCGCCTGTCGAGGCCGCACCCGCACCCCCCGCTCCGGTGGTCTATACCGGATTGGTGGTGGATGCCCGCGGCATTCAGGCTAGGCCGGCGATGTCGCCCCGTATCTTTGACGAGGATGGCAAGGAAGTCTATGGTTCGGCCAATGTTGAACGTGAATACGCCGTTTCCCAGGGGATGAGCGGCTACGCGCGTGATCTGACGGCGGCCCAGAGCAATCAGCGTGTCACGGCCAATCCGATTACGGTAAAGGCCCTCAAAACCGGCGGCCCGGGAAAAGCCGATCTGGTGATTTCCAATGCCGACGCGCAGATGATCGTGGCGACGGCTCAAAACGCTTCCTTCATGAAGCAATGCCGTGTGATGATTGTTCTGGATTAAAACCGGATTCGTAAATCCGATTTTACACGCCGCAGTCAGGTCTATACGCAATGGCTGCGGCTTTTTTCATGATTTTAAAAATGCAGGGGAAACTTTGACCAGACGAATTACCGCATTATCTGAAGAAGTTGCCAATCAAATCGCGGCGGGTGAAGTGGTGGAAAGGCCGGCGTCGATTGTCAAGGAACTCGTCGAAAACGCCATTGACGCGGAAGCGTCCGATATCCGTGTCGAAATTGTCAAAGGCGGATGCGAGGCGGTCACGGTGATCGACAACGGCCTTGGTATCGAGCATGAAGATGTGGCTTTGGTCTTCGAGCGTCATGCCACCAGCAAGATTTCAAAACTCGACGATTTATATCGTATCGGTTCTTTCGGCTTTCGCGGCGAAGCGATGGCCAGTATTGCCTCCATCGCGCGCGTAGAGCTTTTGACGCGCCGTCGCAACGATCTGGCCGGAACAATGGCGCTTGCCGAAGCCGGTGTCATTTGCGACATTTCACCCGCGGGATGTCCGCCGGGAACTCAGATACGGGTGACGGAGATTTTCTCAAACGTTCCGGCGCGCCGCAAATTCCTCAAAACGGAAGCCACCGAGCAGGCCAGTTGTCTCGACGCCGTCGCGCGCCTGGCGCTGGCGCATCCGGAGATCCGATTTTGCTTACTGGCCAACGGCAGGGAAGTGTTTGTCGCGCCGCAAGCCAGCGACATTGCCGGACGGATCGCCATGGTCCTGGGTGAGGATTTTCATCTTCACTGCCGTCCTTTAAGCGCGCAAAAAGAAGACCTGGAGCTCAGTGGTTTTATTTCCACGCCAGCGTACACAAAATCCAATTCCAAAAGCATATACCTTTTCGTCAACTCACGTTTTGTGCGCGATGCCAGTCTGAATCACGCGGTGATGTCGGCCTATCGCCAGGTGATCGAACCGCGTCGTTACCCTGCGGGAGTCTTGTTTCTGGATGTACCGGGCTCGGATGTGGATATCAACGTGCATCCGGCGAAGCTGGAGGTGCGTTTCAAAAATGCCCGTGACATTTATGAGCTGGTGTCCCGTGCGGTGGCCGAATCCCTGGCAGGCCTCCGGCAGGCCTCCGGGGGTGTTGCTTACCGCCTTGAGCCCAGACAACCCGCCTCTGTCGCTTCAGGTTTCCGGTGGCCGAAAACAGATGATCGGGGCGAAACGGGGAACATCGCGGTATTTTCGCGCCAGAATCTTCAGCGGGCGATCCATGAGGATTTGTTCGTGCGCACGGGAGGGGTGTCCGAGATGCCGGCTTCCTTTGAGCCCGTCTCATACGAAGAAAAAATAACGTTTGCCGGGCGTCAGTATCTCGGGCAGTTTGCCGACACCTATCTGGTATTTGCAAGCCGGGAAGGTGTGATGCTGATTGATCAGCACGCGGCGCACGAAAGGATCCTCCTGGAGCGGCTCAAGGCTTCCGTTCATAACCGGGGATCAAGCCAGCCGCTGTTGATGCCGGAAGTGGTGAGCCTGACCACCGCGCAGGTCGGCCTTTTTGAACCGGCGCTGAATCTATTGCTGGATGTCGGTCTGGAAATCGAGATTTTCGGACGCGACGCGGTGGTTGTCAAAGCCATGCCCGCCGCGATGCCGCACGCAGAGCCCTGCCAGATCCTATCGGACATTGCCGATCAGCTGGCCGCCGGATCTGCGTCTCTTTCTCTGGACGAACGCAGGGAAAAGATTCTCGCGTCTCTGGCATGCCGCGCCGCCGTCAAAGCCAATGCGTCACTATCCACCGAAGAAGTGGCCGCGCTTTGCCGCGATCTAGAGGCCACACCCTTTAACGCGACCTGTCCGCACGGCCGTCCCGTCAGTGTGAATATTTCTCTTTATGAAATCGAAAGAATGTTTAAACGAAAATAAGACGCTGCTGGTCGTCATCAGCTCACCCACGGCGACCGGGAAAACGCGCCTGGCGATCGAACTGGCCAAAATGTTTGCAGGCGAGATCATCGGAGCCGATTCGATGCAGGTATACCGGTATCTTGACATCGGAACGGCTAAACCGACACCGGAAGAAAGGTTGGAAGTGCCTCACCATATGATCGATGTGGTGAATCCCGACGGGGAGTTCAATGCCGCGCTCTACGCAAATCAGGCGCGCGCCGTCATAGAAGCACTTTGCGGCCAGGGCAAGCCAATATTCGTAGTCGGGGGCACGGGCCTGTACATCCGCGCCCTGCTGTGCGGAATCATCGAGACGCCGCCGGTGGATGAAACCCTGCGGAGCTACTTTCGCGATATGGGACTGAGGCATGGAAAGGAATATCTCTTTAACGTGCTCAGGCTCAAGGACCCCGCGGCAGCCTCACGGATTAACCCAAACGACGCCGTGCGGGTGATCCGGGCCCTTGAAGTGCTGGAACAAACCGGCGAGTCCATTGTCACCCTGCAGGAAAAACATGCGTTTGCCGAATCCCCCTATCGCGTCTGCAAGATCGGCTTGCAGGTGGCGCGTTCCGACCTCAAAGACCGGATTGTCCGCAGAGCGAAGCAAATGGTGGACGCGGGGCTTTTAGATGAGGTGCGCAGGGTCCTGGCGATGGGATACAGTGAAAAGCTCAAATCCCTTCAATCACTCGGATACAAGCAGATGATCGCGCATCTTTACGGCCATTTTGATCTCGGTGCTGCCGTCGAACAAATCGGACGGGAGACCTGGCGCTACGCCAGGCGTCAGATGACCTGGTTTTCTGCTGACAAAGATATTCAGTGGTTCGGGCCGGATGACGACGAGCCGCTTAAGAAAACCGTGGCGGATTTTTTAAGCGGTCTTTCGGGGGATCATCAACTGAAAGAAGGCTTCAGCGGCCGTGCCGGAAAGCCTTGAACCGTCCCATGGCGGCGTGAATATTGACTTGACTTCGACCGTGACAAACGCTAATCATAGGCCGTCTTTTTCGGGGAAGAAACTAAATTATATTCAGGTGAAACCTTTTTTTTAAAGGAGTTTCCTTATGTCTTTCTTATCTTTCAGGATCTTCACGCCGGCTGCTTTATCGGTCTGTCTGCTGATGTGGACTGCGTGCGCGCAAGCGCCCAGGATGGCCGTAAGCCAGCTCGACACCCCTCCGCATCACACCTATACGGGAATGAAGCTGATGGGCCATGAAAAATACGCGGATGCGAAGCGGGAATTCGAACTGGCCCTCCAGCTCGACGGGAAGTATTCACAGGCGCATGGCGGCATGGCGCTGGTGCAGGCGCACGCAGGGAATAACGAGGTCGCGCAGGAAAGTCTGAAAAAAGCCTGGAAATATGCCAAAACGAAAGAAGACAAGCTCTTTGTTCATGTCAGCCGCATACGGGTTTATACGCAATTCTCCGGCGAAAAGAACTGGCTGGTTTCGGCTCAGTCTGAATTCGACGCGGCCATGAAGATCGACGCGAATCACGCACCCGCTTATTATTTTATGGGACTGGCCCACAAGGCCGCCTGCGAATTCAACGCCGCAGGCGAGATGTTCGCCAAAGTGCTGGCATTGAAAACGGATTACACCGCTGAAGCGGATGTCCAGTGGCATTTTATACAGAAAGTGGCACGCGCCATGCCCGGGTCGGCAACCGGCAGACAGATTGCCCTGGTGCAGCGCATCACGCGGGCTGACGCAGCGGCGCTTTTGATGGAAGAGCTGAAAGTCGATGTCCTGTATAAAAAGCGAACAACAAAAACATTTGACACTTCATTTAAGGATCCGCAAAAGGCTGCCCGGGCGGACGTCTCTGAAAAGCCGACAGCCAATGACATTGGCGATCACCCCCTGAAGTCGGACATGGAAGGGATTTTGAAAATCGGCGTGCGTGGCCTGGAAAAATATCCCGATGGCAATTTTTATCCCGCCGACCGGGTGACCCGTGCCGCCTGCGCGATGATGCTGGAAGACATTTTAATCAAGGTGACGGGTGACCACGCGCTGGCAACGAAGTTTATCGGTTCGACATCGCCGTTTCCCGATATGCGGTCGGATCTGCCTTACTTCAACGCCGTGATGGTTGTAACCTCGCGCGGCATCATGGAAGCCAGGGATATGACCACCGGCGAATTCGCACCGCTTGCACCCGTGGCAGGAGTAGACGCGCTTTTGATGATCCGTAAATTCAAAGAGGAACTGAAATTCGATTAGGGGCGGTCAAAACAGGGAATCCGGAGGCGGGGCGATGTTTGCCCCGCCTGTTTGTTGATGAAAGAACCGGGGTATTTCATAACCCCCTCGAAAGGGCGCAAGCCCTTTTGCGTATGGGTAGACGGGAGAATAATGTTTCATGATCACAAAAGAGCTGGGTAAAGCCTTTGAATCGGCTGAAGCCGAAAAACGTCTGTATGAGTACTGGTTGAAGAATAAATATTTTCACGCGCAGGATAAAAGCGACGCGGAGCCTTTCTCCATCGTCATTCCACCGCCCAATGTCACCGGGATGCTCCACATGGGGCATGCGCTCAACAACACCCTTCAGGATGTGATTATCCGCTTCAAAAGAATGCAGGGTTACAACACGTTGTGGATGCCGGGGATGGATCACGCAGGCATCGCGACGCAGAATGTCGTCGAACAAAAGCTCAGTCGCGAAGGCATTTCAAGGCATGATCTGGGCCGCGAGGAATTCATCGCCCGTGTCTGGGAATGGAAAGAGCAGTACGGTGGCGTCATCATCAATCAGCTCAAACGCCTGGGCTGCTCCTGTGACTGGGAACGCGAGCGCTTCACCATGGACGAGGGTCTGTCGCAGGCGGTGCGCGAAGTGTTCGTTAAACTGTATAACGAAGGGATGATCTATCAGGGCGACTATATAGTCAACTGGTGTCCCCGTTGCCACACCGCCATATCCGATCTGGAAGTCGAGTTTGTTTCCGATGCGAGTTTCCTTTGGAACATCCGCTATCCCTTCGCCGACGGCAGCGGAGAGATTGTCGTGGCCACCACGCGGCCGGAGACAATGCTGGGCGATACCGCCGTGGCCGTGCATCCGGACGATCCGCGCTACAAGAGCAAAATCGGGAAATCCGTCATTCTGCCTTTGATGAACAAGGAAATTCCGGTTATTGCCGATGATTACGTGACGATGGATTTCGGCTCCGGCGCCGTGAAAATCACCCCCGGTTCCGATCCCAACGATTTCGCCATGGCCCAGCGTCACAATCTGGAGATCATTTCCGTTATGGACGGGCAGGGCATCATCAATGAACACGGCGGCCGTTATAAGGGACAGGACCGCTATGAGGCGCGCAAGAACGTTCTGGCCGACCTGGAAAAGGAAGGCTATCTGGTCGGCACCGAACCTTACGCGCACAACGTCGGCCAGTGTTACCGGTGCAGAACCGATATCGAGCCGATGGTATCCAAACAGTGGTTTGTCAAAATCAAGCCGCTGGCCAAACAGGCCATGGCCGCTGTCACGAAAAAGAAAACAAAGATCGTGCCGGCTTCGTGGGAGTCCACGTATTTCGACTGGATGAACAACATCCGCGACTGGTGCATTTCCCGGCAGCTGTGGTGGGGACACCGGATTCCTGTCTGGTATTGCGACGACTGCAGCAATATCATAGTCGCCACAGTCGATCCGGATTCATGCCCGACTTGCGGCGGCACATCGCTCAGGCAGGATGAGGATGTCCTCGACACCTGGTTCAGTTCATCTTTGTGGCCCTTTTCGACGCTCGGATGGCCCAAACGAACCAAAGCGCTCAAAACATTCTATCCGACGTCGCTTCTGATCACCGGATTTGACATTTTGTTTTTCTGGGTGGCCCGCATGATGATGATGGGCATCTACATCATGAAAGACGTGCCTTTTAAGGCGGTTTATCTTCACGCGCTGGTGCGCGATGAAAAAGGCGAGAAGATGAGCAAGTCCAAAGGCAACAGCATCGATCCGCTGGTGATGATCGATCAGTACGGCGCGGATGCGTTTCGTTTCACACTGACTGCTTACACCGCGCAGGGGCGCGACGTGCGCATGTCACCGGAGCGCATCGAAGGCTACAAGTTCTTCGTCAATAAAATCTGGAACGCGGCGAAGCTCACGCTCAACAATCTGGCCGATTATGACGAATCCGCGCCGCTTCCCGCCGCGGATTCGCTGCCGGACATCTGGATCAAGGCCAAACTCAATGAAACGATAGAAGAGGTCACGCGCTCTCTGGATGAATATCGTTTCAATGACGCCACCGCCTCCATCTATAATTTCATCTGGCATGAATACTGCGACTGGTATCTGGAAATCAGCAAGCCCGCGCTATACGGCAAAGTCAGTCCGGGGCAAAAGCAGGTGACCCAGAGGGCCATGAAAGAAGTATTTGCCACCATGCTTCAACTGCTGCACCCCTTCATGCCGTTTTTAACCGAGGAACTCTGGCAGGCCCTGAATAACAGCGACGAGCATTCCATCATGGTCAGCAGATTTCCGGCCGTAAGGGAGTCCTGGGAGAACAAGGTGTCGGAAAAAGAAATGGAGACGCTCATGGAGATCATCACCTCCATCCGCAACATCCGCGGCGAAATGCGTATTCCGCCCTCGCATAAGCTCGGTGTTTTAATTTCGGCCGCCGACGCAGCCGTTAAAACGCTCATCGAGACAGGAAGCGGCTATATTGTCAATCTGTCCAATCTGGCGTCCCTGAAAGTCGAAGTGAATCTTGTCGAGCCCAAAGGCGTGGCCACCGGCGTGGTTGGTACAACCAGAATATTCGTCCCGCTGGCCGGCGTTGTGGATATCGCCGGTGAGAAAACAAGGCTGGAAAAAGAGCTGGCGAAGGTTTCCAAAGATCTGGAGCAAAGCGCGCGCAAGCTTGCCAACAGCGATTTCCGGGCCAAGGCCGCCCCGGAGATCATTACAAAGGAAGAAGCTAAATTAAAAGAGAGCCAGGAGAAATTTTCAACACTGGAAGGGGCGCTCAAAAAACTAAAAGAGATTGCCGGATGATGGTTTCACCGCAAATTAAAAAAATCATTCAAGCCGCGCTGTCCGAAGACATCGGTACAGGCGACATTACCACACAGGCAACAGTCAGCCCGGTCAGGAAGGGAAGCGCCAGGGCCATCGCCAAGGAAGACTTTGTTGTGGCGGGATTGGATATTTTTGAGGCGGCATTCCACCTTCTGGACCCGAAGATCAAGGTGAAGAAATTCATCGATGACGGATGCCGGGTAAAAAAAGGGACCGTCATTGCCGAAGTATCCGGGCGTTTAGCCGCCATTTTGCAGGCCGAGCGCGTCGCCCTGAATTATTTCCAGCGCATGAGTGGCATTGCCACGCTGACTGCGAAATACGTGGAGGCCGTGCGCGGCACAAGAGCGAAAATTCTCGATACGCGCAAGACGGTTCCGGGACTGCGTTTGCTCGATAAAATGGCCGTTCGCCTGGGCGGAGGAACGAATCACCGCACCGGCCTCTACGACGGGGTTCTCATCAAAGACAATCACATCGAAGCTGCGGGCGGCATCACCGACGCGGTCAATGCGCAAAGAAAAAAGCTGCCTTGCGCCCTGAAAATCGAAGTTGAAACCAAAAATATGCGTGAAGTCAAAGAAGCCCTGGCCTGTGGTGTGGATATCATCATGCTCGATAACATGACCAATGATGCCATGAAGAAGGCTGTTGATTTTGTCGCCGGCCGCGCGCTTCTGGAAGCTTCCGGCAATGTCAGCCTGGAGCGTGTTTATGAAATTGCCGCAACCGGTGTCGATTATATCTCCGTAGGCGAGCTCACCCATTCCGTCCGCGCAGCGGATATATCGCTCAAGGTAAAGGGGAACAGGCGATAGCCCTCGTCAGTGGTGTATTTCGTGCCCGTGAGGGGCGAAGATAATGCCTTACACTATGAAAATCAATCAAGACATCCTGAAACAAAGCCTTGCCGGAAAGATGATCGGCGACCCGCTTTATTATTATGAACAAATCGATTCGACCAATGACGAGGCGTTTCGTCTGGGAGCAGGAGGTGCGCCGGAAGGAACAGTCCTGATTGCAGAATGTCAGAGCGCAGGCAAGGGCCGGATGCAGCGCGTCTGGCATTCACCCGCGGGTGCCAATATTTACACTTCCATTATCTTGCGTCCGCAATTCGAGGTCACGCGTGCGCCGCAGATTTCCATTGCCGCGGGTGTGGCCGTGGCCGAAACCCTCACCCGATACTGTCCGGACATGGTGCGGCTCAAATGGCCCAATGACGTTTTAATCGGCGAAAGAAAGGTCTGCGGCATTCTGGCACAGATGAAAATGTCAGGAAGCAAAATTGATTTCGTCGTTTTGGGAATGGGGATCAATGTCAATTTGCAGCACGCGCAGTTTCCCGAGGAGATTCAATCCATTGCCACCTCTTTGGCTGTTGAGGCGGGCCGTGAAATATTGCGTCCGGAATTGATAATTCGCCTGTATGAAAATCTGACAAAATGGTATAAGACGCTGCTTGTCCGCGGTTTTGACCCGGTCAGGCAGGCCTGGACAGGCTTGACGCCGATGATGGGTCAGGCGGTGCAGGTGATGTTCCAGGGCGAAGTGGTCAGCGGCCGCGCCATCGGCCTGGGTGAGGATGGTTCGCTGATTCTGCTCACGGCCGGCAACAAAGAAGTGAACGTTTCGGCGGGAGACGCGACAATCATAAAAAGGTGAATGGGCATGCTTTTAGTTATCGATGTGGGCAACACCAATACTGTTTTAGGTCTTTATGACTCCGACCGATTAATCCACGACTGGCGGATCCGGACGGAAATCGACCATACCATAGACGAGTACGGCGTTTTGATTTCCAACCTGTATCATTCCAGCCGGATGAACGCCAAGGAAATAAAATCCGTTTCAGACATCATCATTTCCTGTGTTGTGCCGCCGATGTTGAATATCCTCGAACCCCTGTGCATGAAATACTTCAAAATCAAGCCGATGATCGTGGGACCGGGCATCAAAACCGGTATGCCGATATTTTACGATAACCCGAAAGAAGTAGGCGCCGACCGAATCGTCAACGCGGTGGCCGCTTTCGACAAGTACCGCAAGGAATCCATCATCGTGGATTTCGGTACGGCAACGACTTTCGACTATGTTTCGCCCAAAGGCGAATACATGGGCGGCTGCATCGCCCCGGGGATTGTGATTTCCAGTGAGGCGCTCTTCGCGCGCGCCTCCAAGCTGCCTCGCGTTGAATTCAGCCGGCCGAAGACGATTATTACCAAGGACACCGTGAGCGCCATTCAGGCAGGCATCATGTTCGGCTATGCGGGACTGGTCGACGGTATTGTGGAAAGAATGAAAAAAGAAGCAAAAACCAACCCGATGGTGATTGCGACGGGGGGGCTGGCGCGAATTGTGGCTCAGGAGGCCAGGAGCATCGATAAAATCGAAGAGATGCTGACACTGGAAGGTCTGCGTATCATCTATGACCTCAATAAAAAGTAGATTATGCTGAATGTCGGATTGACAGGCGGGATTGCCTGCGGAAAATCTACCGTCGCGCAGATGTTTGTTCGCCTGGGCGGTCAACTGATCGATTTTGATAAACTGGCGCATGAAGTTCAAAAGCCGGATGGGTCGGCCTGGCAGGATGTCGTTGTGTTGTTCGGCCAGGAGATTTTGCGGCCGGATCGCACCATCGACCGGGATAAACTCGCGGGAATCGTTTTCAACGATCCGGAGAAATTAAAAGCGCTAAACGGCATTGTTCATCCGCGTGTTTTCGAAGCCTGGTATCACCGTCTGGAAAATATTAAAGCGAGCCATCCGCATGCGATTGTTTTTTCAGATGTGCCTCTTTTATTTGAAGCCGGGTTGCAGGCTCTGTTTGATCTGACGATCCTGGTGATGGTGGAACCAACAGAGCAGGTTTGCCGGCTGACGACGCGAAATGCGATCTGCCGTGAGGATGCCGAGCTCCGATTGTCCTGTCAGATGCCCATTCACGATAAAATTCCCCTCGCGGACATTGTGATTGACAATCAGTGCGCGCTTACGGAAACCGAAGCAAAAGTGGCGGATGTCTGGCGGGGGTTGATCGAAAGGGAAAAGGCTAAAGGTGCAGCGCCGAAGCAGCAGGGCGGAATTTGGCGCATGCCGGACGAAAAATAAAAAATGTGAATGCCGTTGATTTTCGAGAAGGGATCAACGCACGAATATTATAGAAAACGGAGGTAAGTAAAGCATGATTGAAAAAAATGTACAGACGGATTTCAGCGCGAAAGTATCCGAGCCGGTGATCGGCGCAGGCTCCTATGTTCACCCGCTGGCGGCAGTAATCGGCAACGTGATTCTGGGGAAAAATGTCATGGTCGCGCCTACGGCGTGTGTGCGCGGCGACGAAGGCCAGCCGCTTCATGTCGGTGACGATTCCAATGTGCAAGACGGTGTCGTGATCCACGCGCTGGAAACCGAGCAGGATGGCAAACCTGTGGAAAAAAATATGACGGAAGTGAACGGTAAAAAATATGCGGTATATGTCGGCCATCGCGTGTCGCTGGCGCATCAGGTTCAGATTCACGGACCGGCCGTGGTCATGGACGATACGTTTGTCGGCATGAAGGTGCTGGTGTTCAAGTCTTTTGTTGGAAAGAACTGTGTCATCGAACCGGGCGTCATCCTGATGGGCGTCAAAATTGCCGATGGCCGCTTTGTTCCCGTTGGATCGGTCATTAAAACCCAGGCAGAGGCGGACGCGCTGCCGGTGATCACCGCCGACTATCCCCTCAAAGAGATGAACAAGGGTGTGCTGCATGTGAACAAGGCGCTGGCGAAGGGTTATCTGGCGGTCAAATAAGCCGGATTGGAGGAAGAATATTACAGCCGGTTTGGTGTTGAAAACGAACCGGCTGTTTTTCATGACGCAATGTTAATCAAAAGCAAATCTACCGGAAAAAGCAAAAGACAGAATGCCTGTCTTTCCTGCGGTACGACGGATAATATCAAAAATCGCCGCTATTGTTCGGTGAAATGCCGGCAGCATCTGCGGCAGAAGCTCAATACCCGCAGCGGCCTGCTTCAGGCCCTGAACATCCGCTATGCGACTTTCTATTTCACGGATACCGTGATCATTCTGGATGTGGTCCCTCACGGCATGCGGGAGATTTTTCGATATGCGGCCCTGCGTAAAGAGGGAAGCAAGCCGGCCGAGGATTTCGGGCGTCTAACCAATCTGCTGGGTGATGCCTGGTGGGCTGAAGAAAAGCGGACAGCGAAAAATTATCTCGCCTCCCGGTGCGTTCTGGCCATGGCCGAAAGGGTTGTGATTTCAGAGGGACTGTCACGTCCCCGGCTCATGCGGATCCCGACCGTTAAACCCGAAAATCTGATCCACCTGGATATCGCAAAGGCGGATCTGGGGTCTCGCGAGTTGGCCGCACTGATCAAAAACGCTTATCGGCGGCAGGTTAAAATCCACCACCCCGACGCAGGCGGCCAGGCCGTTACATTTCGTAAAATTCATGAGGCCTATAGGGATCTTTTACGCTGGGCCGAAAATCCCACCTTCATCCGCCGCCGAGGTTTTCCGGATAAATGGTATTACGACGGTGAAAACAAAAAATGGACCCAGCCGATGCCCAATAAAAGATAGGTTCAAGGATCAAGGTACAAGGCAAAAGCGGAGCACATCGTGCGCAGACCGGCGAATGCCGGTGCTGAACTGAAGAATAAAGGGATCAAGGACAACAACGGATTAAAAGGTGTATGAAACAGCAATGGATCCAAACTGCTGCTCTTTGCGCTGCGTTTCAAATTCCTTTGTCCGGTAGACAAGAGAAAAGGTTATCTTGACGCGATGAATGATCAGCCCGGCGCCTCCGATGAAGTCGGCAACAAACGGTTCCTTTTTGACGCTGTGAGAGTCCCTGAACGTGTTTCCGTCCAGCAGAATATCGCGCAAAACAATTCTCCCGTCGGCTGCAAAAAAAATATGAATACCGAAACGCTTCCTCGGCTGAAAGAAGCGGGGGTCGTCATTATCATAGGGCGCGCTGCTGTCTGATCCCGGACGGATCAGAAATGTACCGAAATCGTTGGGGATATTCCAGCCGATACGGAGCTGTGTGCCCACGTTGGCGCCGGTATAGGCATTGCCGACAGCCAGGCCCAGATGCGGAATGATATCGAATCCAAAACCTTCCGGCTTCCTGATCTGCCGGGTTCTCCACTTGCGTTCATAAAACAGATTTACGATGGGCTCGTTGTGAAGCTGGTGTTCCCATCCCTTTGGTTTCGTGTTTTTGATCCACTTATGAAACATGATCTGGCAGTCTTCCGCGTAAGAATCGGGACCGACAACGCCGATGCCCAGTTCCAGGGTATCCATGGAATGCCTGCTTCTGCCGTGAAGACCAACTCCCAGATAAGTGATCCCGGCGTATGGACGGTCGTCCACAATCAGATCGGTCCGTTCCGCATCTTCAGGTGTGTAGATGTTCTGTCCAATGGAAACGGAAAGGGTGCGCAGGCGGTCCGGATCATTGATGTAAGGCACCCGCTCAATCACACGGTGCATCCATGCGGGCAGCGATTTAACGTCCCGATAGCTCGTCAGGTCGCGTGAAATCCAGGACAGCTTTAATCCATTGGTGTAATGGCGATCGTTATTTTCAAACCCGAAAGCATCATTTTCAATGTAAATGGTGAGCGTGTCCGATGCACTGGCTTTTTCATGGCTCACGGCCGTTGGCGGCAGGAGAAAAGGAAGCAATGCCGCTGCGACGATCAACGCATATCTTACTTTCATGTCAGATAATCCTTAGAAAAGGCTGTCGGTGTGAATTAACACAATCCGCTGATCTTTATCAATCGATTAAGCGATTTTAGAGCTGAAATGGTTGAACATGAACCCATCCATGTTGCACAACAAGATGTGGAAACTGATGGATCCGTTAGGAAGCAATAGATCAGTTCAACGAAAAATATGACAGGAATATCTAAACTTGTTCCTTCGGCCTTGCGGCCTGGATATTATTAACATCTTCCTGCGTATTGAGATTATGAAAAAGACGGCCGTCTGGATTGAACGGGGAAATTCGGTCTTCGCCTATCGTTAAAACGCGCATATCGCGGTAAAACCCGGTAATTTTAAGTTTGTCCGCCAGAAGCAACCTTTTGATGGAAGGAAGGCAGTTTTGCGAATAAATCGCGTGCAGCGGCTGGAAGCCGTCGGCAGTTTCAGGAACAATCACATCCTGTTTGTTTGTTTGCCCAATCAGATACTCTACAAAATCCATGTTGATGAAAGGCATGTCGCAGGCACTGACAAAAGCATAGGGGGTCTGTGAATAAAACAGGCCTGTGTAAATCCCGCCCAGAGGGCCTTTCCCTTTATAGATGTCCGTTACCACTGCGGCATCGGTGAATTCCAGGTAGGCTGCCGGATCGTTGGTGACGATAATCATTTCGCTGAAAATCTGCCGGTAGCAGGCCAGCGTTTTATCAATCAGGCGAATGCCGTCCATTTCCAAAAACGCTTTATTGGCGCCCATGCGGGAATTCCTGCCACCCGCGAGAAGTATCCCTGTGATGTGCTTTTTTCTGTCCGACAATGGAATCAGTCCCCCTCCTGCTATTCTTTGAACCTTCTCTACCATAAAAATGCAAAGATTGGATGTGGAAAAATATCCCGGTTTTCCATGCATTCATACGCAAAGACGAACCGTTTCGAGGGGCATTTGGTTCAGGCGGAGACTGAGATCAGAGGTGTGCCCCGGCGGATGCCGGGGCACAAATTGGGGGAGTTCAGAAAACTGAACCATGAGACCGGGGCTTAAGGAAGGTCGCTTCCCCGCCCCGAAGACGGATGTGCTAGTCCAGCAGGTAGGACGCTTCCGGGATTTCCATCACGGAAGTGTCGCCTTCCTTGATGACCCTCAAAGTCAGACCTACGTTGGGCAACAGATTATGAGCGAAGAACTTGGCCGAAGCCACTTTGCCCGCGTAGTAGGGATACTCAAAGTGTTCTTTGCCGATTTCGTCGATTTTCTTCTGGGCGATGACGGCATGTTCCAAAAGCAGCTTGGCTCCGTAAAGATAACCGGTTGCATGAAGAATCCGCGTTGCAAAGAAACCGATCATCCCGAACTTGCCCTGTCCAAGGTAACTGGCCATGGTTGTCTGAATTTCCTTGTACTGGCCTATTGCCTCGGCGAGAAGGGCAACCTGAGGGGCAAAAAGCGCATGATCCTTATGGTCAGCTACGAATTTTTCGATCTCTCCAAACCAGGTGGCAAAGACCTTTCCTCCGGCCATCATCCATTTGCGGCCGATAAGGTCCATCGACTGGATATAGTTGGTGCCTTCCCAGATGGGGTAAATCCGGCAGTCGCGAAGCTGCTGAGCGATGGGATATTCTTCAGAGAAGCCGTAGCCTCCATAACACTGCATGGCTTCCGAGACACTCAAAAATGCCAGATCCGAACACCAGGCCTTGATGATTGGTGTGTTGACTTCCACAAAGGCCTTGGCGCGATTGCGTTCGTTTTCATCGTCGGTGTTTTCCGCGATATCCATCGCGTAGTAGGACATGCAGATCATGGCCCGGCTGGCCTCGGTGATGGACTTCTGGAACATCAGCATGCGGCGCACATCTTCGTGGTTAATGATGGGGACTCTGCCGGCTTTGGGATTGGTGATCTGACGTCCCTGGATGCGTCCGGCGGCGTACATGGCCGCATTGTTGTAAGAGACGGTGGCTGCCGCATTTGCCGCAAGTCCGGTGACGGCGCGTTCCTCATTCATCATCTGGAACATCTGGGCCATGCCCTCACCTTTGCCCTCAACGGGGGGATTCCCCAGAAGGTAGCCGCGGCAGTTATTTTCTTCACCGAAATTAACGATGCTGGTGGCGGAACCCCGGATGCCCATTTTGTGTTCAATACCGCCGCAGTTGACATCGTTGAATTCACCGATATCACCGGCTTCGTTGTGCCAGTATTTGGGTACGACAAACAGGGAGATTCCTTTGGTGCCGGGCACGCTGCCTTCGACGCGGGCCAGTGTCAGGTGGATAATGTTTTCGGTAATGTCCTGGTCGCCGCCGGTAATGAAGCATTTGGTGCCGACAATTTTGTAAACGCCGGGCTCATCTGTGGGGAAAGCTTTGGTGGAGATGTCCCCCACGTCGGATCCGCTGTTGGGTTCCGTCAGGTCCATGGTGCCGGCCCACTGGCCGCTGTACATTTTGGGCAGAAAAATATTTTTTACCTTATCGCTGCCGAAGTCGCGGATCAATCCGGATGAACCGGTTGTCGCCATGGCATAAGGACCCAGTGCGGCATTGGCGGCGGCAAGAAACTCATTGGTTGCGCCCATTACGCACAAAGGCATGGAGCTGGGGTCGTCGTGATCGGCATTGCTCGAACCCAGGCCATTTTCCTGGATCGTCCAGTAGCCTTTTTTAAAGGATTCGGGAACGGTGACTTTTCCGCTTTTATAATTAGCGTGGATGGTATCGCCGTCTTCATTGGTGGGCGCCACGGCCTCTTTGGCGATTTTCATCGCGTTTTCCAGAATGGAATCGATGTCGTCGACGGAATACCCCCCCTTGAAGCGTCCTGCCTCAAAGACTTTGGACATGTCCAGCCATTCTTTTAAAATAAACTTGTGGTCGCGGGTGGAATACAAAAAATTTGATGCCATATCTTTACTTCTCCTTTACATAATGGGATAGTATTTTTGAGCGAATGCATTCTACCCATATATTGACCGTAAGTCAATATATTATTTATGTTAATGATATTCATTGGATAATGGCTATTCCAGACTCCGGGCATGTAAAAATCTTTTCGCCTGAAATACCTGCCGTGGATCCATTTATTTTGATGTTCACATCAAAATAATGCGGTATAATTACCGAAAGATCGGGGCAACAGGTGCAGGCACACTTAAGTCACAAAACCGAACCGGATGAGAGGTTAGAAAATGGTTGAAAAGTCAACGTTCAGAATATTTTCCGACTACATCTGACCCTTTTGTTATATCGGCAAGGGCATTGTCGATCAGTTGAAGAAAGAATATCCCATTGATGACCATTGGGTGAGCTATGAATTGCATCCGGAAACGCCGCCTCAAGGCATGCTGCTTTCCAGGCGCTTCAAGGCTCAAGATCTTTCTTCATTTATCGAGCAGCTGCGCGCGCGCGGGAAAGACGCGGGTGTTGCTTTCGGCGACCTGTCGATTCTCTCCAATTCGAAGCTGGCGCTGATGGCCTCTGAATTTTCCCGTGATATGGGCTTTTATGACACATTTCATGAGAAAATATTCCACGCCTATTTTACCGAAGGAAAAGATATCGGCAATCCGGATGTGATTGCATCCCTTGCCGCAGAAAGCCATTTGGATGCCGGGGAAATGCTCAAAACCGTGAACGATGGCCGTTATGCGGCTCGTCTGGAGGACGCAGGAAGGGAAGGGCGCTTGATCGGTTTAACGGGTGTGCCTCTTTTTATCATCAACAACCAGTACAAAATCATCGGCGCCCAGCCGATAGAAATCTTCCGCAATATTCTCGACAAAAAATAACCTATCCGCGTTTGGTCATGTACAGAATAGAAAAATAATGAAAGAAAAAGGACTAGATTCGGTAAAAATTGTTCAACCTCAAGTGTGTATGAATTGTGTGAGCCTTATTTATAAAAGAGTTTTCAGCCAATTGGAGGTTTCAATGAAAAAAATAGTACTCCTCATCGTCGTTTTATTTTGTTTCATTTCCACAGCCCTTGCCACCGATCTGACTCCGATTAAACTTCCGCCGCCGGATACAAAAGGCGGGAAGCCGCTGATGCAGGCTTTGAAGGATCGCAAGACGGACCGGATGTTTGCCACGGAGAAGCTTCCGGCGGAAGTGCTTTCCAATCTGTTGTGGGCGGCGGCGGGGATCAGCCGGGTGGACAGCGGCAAGCGCACGGCACCCACGGCACACAACTGGCAGGAAATTGATGTCTATGTAGCGATGGAGGACGGACTCTATCTTTATAACGCCAAAACCCACACGCTGGATCCTGTGCTCAGGGCCGACCTGCGCAAGAATACGGCCCACTTGCTGCAGCCGTCAAGAGGCTTGATTGTGGGCGCGCCGGTTCAACTGATCTATGTGGCGGACTACTCCCGGATGGGTATGAGGACCGGCGATGAAGATAAGAGAATGTATTCCGCCGTGGATACGGGTTTTATTTCCCAGAATGTTTATCTGTATTGCGCATCAGAAGGGCTGGCCACAGGCGTGCGCGCTTATTTCAATAAAGAGGCACTGGCAAAAGAGATGAAGCTTCGCGACTCGCAAAAAGTTATTCTGGTTCAGGCCGTCGCTTATCCGGCGGATTAATCCAAAGACCCTGCGGATCGGAAAGTCATGATGATGCTCCGTATTCGGCTTTGTGGTAGAAGATAGACTCAAGTTCGCGCGGATGTCTTCCGATTGACAAGATCAGGTAGAATACATCGGAAAGTGTCGGCTCTCTTTATGCTTTACTTATTTTTGTGCATAGCCCTTCTTGTGGTCGGCTATTTCACGTACGGTTTTTTTGTCAATCGCGTTTTCGGCCCGAATTCTCAAAATCCCACGCCGGCCGCCACAATGGCCGACGGCGTGGACTACATGCCCCTGCCCACCTGGAAGGTGTTTTTTATTCAGCTTCTGAACATTGCCGGTATCGGGCCGATATTCGGGCCGATTCTCGGTGCGTTATACGGGCCGGTGGCGCTCTTGTGGATTGTTTTCGGCGCCATTTTTGCCGGCGCGGTGCATGATTACGCAAGCGGCATGCTTTCATTGCGCAGCAGGGGGGCGTCGATTCCTGAAGTGGTCGGCGAGTTCATGGGGACGAAAACGCGATGGGTATTGCGTCTGTTCTCGGTTTTGCTGTTGCTTTTAGTGGGTGTGGTTTTTGTGCTGGGCCCGGCCAAACTTCTGGGCAATCTGATCGGCCTGCCCGTCTATATTTGGGTGATCTGCATTTTTGTCTACTATTTCCTGGCGACGATTCTGCCCATTGATAAGATAATCGGCAGATTCTATCCCCTGTTTGGCGCTTTGCTTTTGTTTATGACGGTAGCCGTGATCGTCGGGATGGCCGCTGCAGATTTTCCCGTGCTTCCCAATCTGGATTTTACGGTCAACACCCATCCACAAGGACTGCCGATTTGGCCGCTTTTGTTTATCACGCTTTCCTGCGGTGCGATCAGCGGGTTTCATTCCACGCAGTCCCCGATTATGGCCCGCTGCATCCAGAATGAATCCCGGGGGCGTCTCGTGTTTTACGGCGCGATGATCGCCGAAGGGGTGATCGCACTGGTGTGGGCGACCGCCGGCATGTCTTTCTATCAGAATCCGGCAGACCTTAATGCCGTCATCCAGGCGGGGTCTCCATCCCTGGTGGTCAGTCAGGTCTGCAACAGCCTGCTTGGCCCGGTCGGCGGCGGGTTGGCCATTCTGGGGGTGATTGTCCTGCCGATCACGTCCGGCGATACGGCTTTCCGGTCCACGCGCCTGATTCTGGCTGAAACTTTCCGCTTTCCGCAGAATAAGGCGGCAAAGCGCCTGATGCTTGCCGTACCGCTCTTTATTGTGGCCTTTATCATTTCTTTTCAGGATTTCGAAATGATATGGCGCTATTTCGGCTGGAGCAATCAGACGCTTGCGATGCTGGTGCTGTGGGCGGCGGCCATTTATCTCAAAAAACAGGGCAAGTGCCACTGGATTGCCTCGATTCCGGCGGCAGGAATGACGGCGGTCAGTGTTTCCTTCATTTTGCAGGCGCCGATCGGCTTGAGTCTGGCCCCTGTTCTTTCGAATGTGATTGGCGGCCTGTCTTCCCTGTCCGCGCTGTTACTCTTCCTGTTTGGTAAATCCCGCAGGATGACCCCTTAAATATCATTTGCGAAATGCGCCGATGCTTTATATAGTGAAGGTAATCCTGTCACAGATCCCCCGGGAGGCACTTTCATGAATAAAAACCCGGTGGTGTTGATTTCAGGCTGTTCATCAGGCATCTCAAGGCGGAAGGTTTGGAAACCGCTGCGCTGGATGTGACGGACGCAAAGTCGACAGACGCTTTGTTCAGGCGCACACCTGCCACAGTTGGCCGAATTGCCGACAAACCAGTTCGACAATATGAAGAGTCGCGGATTCGGTCTGGACGCAATAAAAAAGTAAAAAATCCGGAAAGGACAAAAAATGCAATTCACATTTGCCCATAACAACTTCAATGTGCTGGATTTGGAAAAAAGCCTGGCATTCTACAAAGAAGCACTGCAGCTCACGGAGATAAGACGGCATGAATCCCCGGACGGCAGTTTTGTTCTGGTTTTTCTGGGCGATGGAAAGACGTCGCATCAGTTGGAACTGACCTGGATGAAAGATCGAAAAGAGCCTTACTATCTGGGCGACAATGAATTTCATCTGGCGTTTAAGGTGGACGATTTTTCCGCCGCGCACGCACTGCACGAAAAAATGGGTTGCATCTGCTTTGAAAACAAGGCGATGGGGATTTATTTCATCAATGATCCGGACGATTACTGGATCGAATTGATCCCTCAAAAAATGTAGCCGTTTTTGCAGCGCTTGTTGATGACGCTGCGTTTCAATTCTTTTGTGTCAGTTTGACGAAGAAGGAGAGAAATCAATGAAAAAAGTCTTTGTTAAAATTGCGTTTCTGGTCCTGGCGGTTTTTATGCCGGTTTCAGGCTTAGCCCAGGTCGATGTTAAAGTCCGCATAAATATTCCTTTGCCACCGCCGATTGTTTTTCCGGCGCCGCCCGAGCTGATCGTAATACCGGAGACGTACGTCTATGTGGCTCCCGATGTCAGAGATGATATATTCTTTTATGGCGGCTGGTGGTGGCGTCCCTGGGAAGGGCGCTGGTATCGCTCGCAGCACCATGACCGGGGTTGGGTTTACTATGAGCGTGTACCCTCTTTTTACTCGAAGGTTCCCCCCGGTTGGCGCAAGAACTATTACGAGCGTCGCTGGAAGGGGCATCGCTGGGAGCAGCGCCGCATGCCGCATGGCTATACAGAAAGAAACTGGGAAGACTGGGAAAAAAGAAGGCATTGGGAAAGGGATCGGCACTGGGGTGTGAGGGGGTTGGAGAAGCGGCCGCATGGCAGGTCCGATCAATATAGAAAACAGGGTCCGCCGCCCAGACAGGCCGGACCGCAGGGTAAACGGGGGAAAGACCAGCAAAACAGAAGCCGGGACGGTCGACGATAGAGAATGATCAATATTGCGATAAAAAACGCAGCCGCAAGTGATTGGGGCTGCGTTTTTTATCAGCGGAGAAAACCGGCTGACCCTTTTTGGTTTGAAGGACGGCTAAATGAAAAGATTTATTCTGTCAAATAATGGAGATGTTCGTGGGGATTAACCTGACTCGGTCGCCTGAGAAAATGAAAATGTCCTTGCAAATACTGATTGATTTTTGGTGTGTTTTCCTTTAAGGTCGCACAAGTAAGCGGGTATTTCCATCCGGTTACCATGGTTTTCAGGACGTCAGAGCCAAACTTCAATCTTTAAGTCACGGAGTTTATTTTATGCCGACAAGGTCGATTTTAATGTCAAGCAGGAACAACAATAAAAGTCAAACCAGGGGGACGTAAAATTGAACATTGATAAGACAATCTTGAACGATGAAAATCTGCAGAAGATCAAGCAACTCAACAATCCGCATGTGGAAAGAATTGTTGAAGAATATGTGAACCTATGCAAACCCGCCAAGGTGTCGGTCATTACCGACAGTTTTACGGATATTGCTTACATTCGCCAGCAGGCGCTGGAACTCGGCGAGGAAAGAAAGCTGTCGATGCCGGGACACACGGTGCATTTTGACGGCATTCAGGATCAGGGACGCGATAAAAAGAACACCTGTCTGCTGGTGACACCCGATATGAAGGTTTCCAAAATTATTGATGTCAAAGACCGTGAGGAAGGTCTCAAGGAAGTGTATGAGATTATGGACGGCATTATGAAGGGCAAGGAATGTTTTGTCCGTTTCTTCTGCCTGGGGCCGCGCCATTCTCGCTTTTCCATTGCCGCACTGCAGATTACCGATTCCGCCTATGTTTCCCACAGTGAAGATCTGCTCTACCGGGTCGGCTATGAGCAGTTTCAATCATTGAACGGTTCCGATGAATTTTTCTATCTTGTTCATTCCGCGGGCGAACTCGACGAACGGAACAACACAAAGAATATCAAGGATCGCAGAATTTTTATCGATGTGTTGGGCAAACGGGTGCTTACCGTCAATAATCAATATGCGGGCAACAGTGTGGGATTGAAGAAACTGGCGCTCAGGCTCGCGATCTACAAAGCCAATAAGGAAGACTGGCTGACCGAACACATGTTCATCATGGGCGTGAAGCCTGAAGATAAAAAACGCGTGACCTATTTTACCGGCGCGTTTCCCAGCGCCTGCGGCAAAACCTCTACCGCGATGGTTCCCGGTCAGCAGATTGTGGGCGATGATATTGCCTATATCCGGCATGCCGATGACGGCAAGGCTTATGCAGTCAACATCGAACAGGGGATTTTCGGGATCATCGAAGATGTCAATCCCGTTGATGATCCGGTTATTTACGAGGCTTTGACCACGCCGCGCGAGCTGATCATTTCCAACGTGCTGGTGAAGGACGACAAGCCATACTGGCTGGGGATGGGCCAGATCCTTCCGGATGAAGGCGAAAATTTTTCAGGCGCGTGGAAAAAAGGCAAGAAGGACGAAAAAGGAAATGAGATACTGCTGGCGCACAAAAACGCGCGATACACCATTCGTCTGAGTGAACTCAAAAACGTGGACCCCAAACTCTATGATCCGGAAGGTGTGCCCATCAGTGGTGTCATTTACGGCGGGCGCGATTCCGATACATCTGTGCCTGTTTATCAGAGCTTTGACTGGGCGCACGGCATGTTTATCGGCGCTTCACTGGAGTCTGAAACCACCGCCGCGACCATTGGTGCGGTAGGCGTTCGAGAATTGTCGCCGATGGCCAATCTCGATTTTCTGGTTGTGCCTCTGGGGACATATCTGAAAAATCATCTGAAATTCGGTGATCGGTTAATTGTCAAGCCGGTGGTTTTTGCTACAAATTACTTTCTGAAAGAGGACGGCAAATTCCTAAACGAGAAAGTGGATAAAAAGGTGTGGCTTATGTGGATGGAAGGACGTGTTCACGGTGAGTACGGCGCGATTGAAACGCCGGTTGGTTATATCCCGAAATATGAAGACATCGCCAAACTGTTTAAGAAGATCTTTGAAAAGAAGTTTTCACGCGAGGATTATGATAAACAGTTCTCTATCCGGATCGATAAATTCTTAGAGAAACTGGACCGCGTGGAAAAAGCATACAGGGAAGAGGATAATATTCCAGATGAGTTTTACGTGATCCTGGAGATGCTGAGAAACCGCCTGACGGGGGCATTAGAAAAGTTCGGTAAATCCGTCATCCCCCCCGGCGAATTCGCCTGATTCTTTTCCATAAGGTAAAAAAGCCCTGTCAAATGACAGGGCTTTTTTTATAGTGGTGCGCCCGGCAGGGCGCACAAACTTGGTGGTGCGAGTCCACTACTCACCCGGCAAGGGGAAGAGTTAGCCGACGGCAAGGGTGTCGCGGGTTTGAGCTTACCTTAACATCTGCGGCAGGAAAGTCACAATCTGCGGGAAGATGATCAAGAGAATAGCCAGAGCGATCATGGCGTAAAGCATGTGCAGGGATCCTTTGAAGATGACATGCAACGGCACGTCCCGGGCGACACCCGCGACGACATAGGCGTTAATGCCGACCGGCGGTGTAATCACGCCCATTCCCGAAACAACAACGATGATAACCCCGAACCAGATCGGATCGAAGCCCAGAGTCAGAATCACCGGATAAAAAATGGGAATGGTCAGCATGATCATGGCCAGCGAATCCATCAGGCACCCCAAAAGCAAGTAGATCAGGATAATGATGCCCATAATGATCATCGGGTGGTATTGAAGTTCGGAAACGAAGAAACCGATGTCCGCGGGGATGCGCGTAACGGCCAGAAAATGTCCGAAGACCGTGGCGCCGGCGACCACGACGAAGATCATGCAGGTAATACGCGTTGTGTCATACAGCGAGTTTTTGAATCCTTTCCATGTGAGATGGCGGCCGATGAGTGCAATGATGATTGTTCCGAAAGCGCCGATACTGGCAGCTTCCGTGGGCGTGAAAAACCCGGCAAAGAGTCCGCCCATGACTAAAATGAACAATACGAGGGTTTCGATGAGGCCGGACAGGGATCTGAATTTTTCACCCCATGTCGTTTTGGGGCCGCGCGGTCCGATGTCCGGGCGAAAATATGTCCAGATTAAGATGGAAAGAACGAAGAAACAGGACAGCAGTATGCCCGGGACAATCCCCGCCATAAAAAGCTCGCCGATGGATTGCTCGGTCATAATACCGTAAATGATGAAGATCGTACTCGGCGGAATCAAAATTCCCAGGCTGCCGCCAGCGGTAACCACGCCTGTCGCCAGCGCGGGATCATATTTGTACTTTTTCATTTCCGGAAGCGTCACGGAGGCCATGGTTGCGGCGGTCGCGCTGGTGGATCCGCAGACTGCTGAAAATCCGGCACATGCACCGATGGTTGCAATCGCCAGACCGCCGGGAAGATGGCCGAAAAATTTATGGGCTGCGTTGAAGAGCCTGCCACTGATTCCTGAATGGAAAGCCACCTGACCCATCAGAACAAACAAAGGGATCACTGTTAAATTGTAAGCGCTGAATGTTGAGTAAAAGTCGCGAATGACAAGACTCGACGCGGCACTCCAGGAAATGATGTAGCCAAATCCCAGGTAGCCGACGATGGCCATGACAAAGCCTACCGGCATTCTTAAAAACATCAGAATAATCAGGATGGCAAAGCCGATTATACCGGCCATTGTAGGAGTCATCGGGAAACCGTCCTGCGAAAAGATGTGATGAAGTCAGCGACCAGAAGGATGGATAAAAGAGCAAATCCCGCTGCCATTCCGAAAAGGAACGGATGCACCGGCATTTGAAGCGTCAGGGAGACTTCGCCGCTTTTCCTGATATCGAGGGCGTAAATGAAAGCCTGACAGGCAATCAATCCAAAAAGGATGAAACTCAGGAAATTGGTGAAAGTCTCAATGGCTAATTGTATGCGCTGCGGCAGTCTGCTTACGAGAATCTCAACGGCAATATGGCCTTTTTCCATGGAGGTATACGCCAGGGCGAATGAGACGATCACGGTGCCCAGAAAACCTACCAGTTCATAAGTTCCTGGAATGGGTCTGTTGAATAAGCGCAAAATGACGTCGGCTGTGGAAAGCAACATCATGGAAAGAAGCGCGACGCAGGCAATGGTGTTGAAACCGCTGCCTGCGCGCGCGATGTATTTTGTCGGACTGAGCATGAATTTCCAAATAGTTACTTTTTAGCTTCCGAGTATTTATGAATGAGACTTTCGACTTCCCGAACTGCCTGTTTTCCGGGAAGGCCCTTGCTGTCCATGTCTTTGATGTAGCCGTCGACCACAGGACGGACAGCCTGTTCCCACAATGCGGCTTCCTTCGCGGAGAGTTTGATGGTCGTGTTGCCCAGTTCTTTGGCGTATTCATGTCCTTCCACATCCGCATCGTCCCAGGCTTTGCCGGCCACAGCGATCCATTCGCGGCTGACGTCATCGAATACTTTTTTTACATCTTCCGGCAGGGCGTTCCATTTTCTTTTATTCATCACGACAAACATCGCGGTGGTGTAGCCGATATTGGAACAATCGGTTGTGTGCTTAACCACCTGCGCCTGCTTCCATCCTTTCAAGGTTTCCATCGGTGCCAGTGTGCCCTGCACAACGCCTTTTTGGAGCGCTTCGTAAGTACCTCCCTGCGGCATGGAAACGGGGACGCCGCCCAGGTTTTCTACGATTTTCGCGCTGAGGCCTGTTGATCTGATTTTCATGCCTTTGAGATCAGCCATGCTGCTGATCGGTTTCTGGGTGTGAAGCAGGCCGGGGCCGTGCGCGTGCAGATACAGAACTTTGACGTCATCGAGCTCCTTGGGATTCATTTTTTTGACAAAATCATTGGCAGTCCGGGTGGCGACCATGCCGCTGGGATAACCCATCGGCAGATCGAGCGCTTCCATAAGCGGAAAACGGCCGCGGGTGTATGCGAAAAGGGACATGCCGATATCGGTAATTCCCTTGACCACACCGTCATAGCACTGGTCGGCCGGCGTTAACGATCCGCCGGCAAAGATGTTAATTTTAACCTTTCCGCCCGTGCGTTTTTCGATCTCCCGGGCCCAGTCTTCTCCGGCTTTGGCCTGAGCGTGTGTGGCCGGGAAAAAGATGCTATAGCTCAGTATGGTCTGCGCTGTGGCTGACGACGTGCCTCCGAATACGAAAAACAATGAGGCAATGAACGTTGATAGTGCTACAGAAAAAAACCCTTTCTTCATTTGACATTTCCCCCTCTTTATTTGCTGCAGATTGACAGGGACGACAGGCGTGATATCATCCCGTGGAGCCATGGTCCAGATTTGTTGCTCTAGCGGGTTTTCGAGATTTTATCAAGAACAGCTTTTAACTTTTCGATTCTTTGAACTTATTTAATTCTTCCTTGTAACGTTGGGTTTCGGCTCTTGCAGATTCGATTTCTTCCCTGGCTTTTTCCAGTTCTTCATCTTGTCGTTGTCTTTCTTCCCTGATTTTATCCTGGATTTCATCGATGCCGACATAGATGGCCAGCGCGCCTCCCAGAAGAAGGCTGATCGGCAGCGCGCCCCGTATAATGGCCAAAAAATCACCCCACCAGAATATCAGCGAGATCAGTCCGAACACCGCGGCAACCACACCCCCCGTCAGCAAAGACATAATGTATACCTCCAGGATAATGAATTTCGGCACCCTTAACCCATTGAAGTTGGTCTTTTTTATCATGAATATAAAGGTTAGGCAAGCCGGAAATAGATCATCATGAGGTTGAAATATCGCTTGATTTAATAGGATTCATCATCTAGAAAGTAAAGTTTATTGTAGTTGGATATATTAAACTAGGATAACAAAGGAAAAGGATGATGGAACCGCATTTCGATAAAACCGACGGACTGATTCCGGCGATTGTGCAAGATGCTGAAACAAAAGATGTATTGATGCTTGCGTATATGAACAAAGAATCCTGGGACGCGACCGTGCTCACCGGCAAGGCGACTTTCTGGAGCCGGTCGAGGCAGAAACTGTGGGTCAAGGGGGAAAGCTCAGGCCATGTTCAAATCGTCAAAAAGATCTTCATGGATTGTGACAATGACACCGTTTTAATGCAGGTGGAGCAAATTGGTGGCGCCGCCTGCCATACGGGGCATCGATCCTGCTTTTACCGCAGGCTCGAGGGCGGACAATGGGTTGAAGCAGGGGAAATGATTTTTGATCCGAAGGATGTTTATAAATGAGTGTTTTAAAATTGGGGATTCCGAAAGGGAGTCTGGAAAACAGTACGATTGACTTGTTCAAAAGAGCCGGCTGGCGGATCACCTATGATTCCCGAAGCTACTTTCCGGATATTGATGATCCCGAAATCAACTGCACCCTGGTTCGGGCGCAGGAGATGTCGCGCTATGTGGAAGACGGCCATCTGGATCTGGGACTGACCGGCATTGACTGGATTATGGAAAATCATTCAGATGTCTTGGCGGTACAGGATCTGGTCTACTCCAAGGTGTCCACGCGTCAGGCGCGATGGGTGCTGGTGGTGCGGGATGATTCGCCGATCCGTTCAATCGAAGATATGGAAGGCAAGCACATCTCCACGGAGCTGGTGGCTTTCACCAAACGGTATTTTTCTGAAAAGAAAATCAAGGTGAATGTGGAATTTTCCTGGGGTGCGACGGAAGCGAAGGTTGTGGATGGTCTGGTTGACGCGGTTGTGGAAGTCACGGAAACGGGATCGACGATCCGTGCCAATAAACTGCGGATTGTTCACGAACTGATGCGGACCAACACTCAGTTGATTGCCAACCACAAGGCTTTTGCCGATCCGTGGAAGCGCAAAAAAATCGAACAAATTCGGACATTGCTGGTTGGCTCGCTGCTCGCGATGGGGAAGGTCGGCCTGAAACTTAATGTCTCTCGGGCCGATCTGGAGCGGGTGATGGCGCTCCTGCCGTCTTTGAAAGCGCCGACGATATCCACGTTGCATTCCGAAGATTGGTTCGCGATTGAATCTGTCATTGATACGGGGGTGGTGCGCGATCTGATCCCGCAGCTTCTGGAAGCCGGAGCGCAAGGCATCATTGAATATCCGCTCAACAAAGTCATCGGATAGGAAAGGGCTAATATGGGCAGGAAGGCAAAAATTGTCCGAAAAACGACAGAAACGGATATCGATCTGACTATTGATCTGGATCAGTCCACCGGAAGTAAGATCGACACGACGATTCCTTTTTTGGATCATATGCTGGATTTGTTTGCCCGGCACGGCCACTTCAAGCTTGTGGTTAAAGGTCGTGGCGATACGGATATCGATGATCATCACCTGGTTGAGGATCTGGGAATTTGTCTGGGCAAAGCGGTGGGACAGGCCCTGGGCGATAAAACCGGAATCAATCGTTACGGAACGGCATCCGTGCCGATGGATGAATGCCTGTGCCATGTCCATATGGATATTTCAGGCCGTCCCTACCTGATTTACAAAGTTCGCTATGAGCGCCGGAAAATCGGCGGATTCGATCCGGCGCTGGTGAAAGAATTTTTTAAGGCCTTTACCGACCACAGTGGGATCACGCTTCACATCAACCTGGCCTATGGCAACAACTCGCACCATATCATCGAAGCGGTGTTTAAAGCGTTTGCGCGGGCTCTTACTCAGGCAGTCACTTTCAACAAGGCGATAGACGGTGTTTTGTCCACCAAGGGAATCCTTTAGAAGGAAAGAAGGAGGGTGTCATTGTTCATATTATCCGAGAAGAGGTTCCTGCGTCCGATCTTCCGGGCCTTCATGCTGGCAGTCATTTTCTCCTGGATGGTTTTGGCGGTCCCCGCGACGGGCGTATCCGCCGACGGGATTACCCGTGTGGCCGTCATCCCCTTTCAGGCGATAGTTCCGGAAGATGAATCCGCCCCGGTCAGATGTCCGGTTTGCGGCAATTTGAGTTCGGCAGGCCCGATAACAAAAGACGCGGAAAAAATCCTCGAGGAACGGTTCACGGATAAATTGCGCGGTGTTGAAAATATTGAACTCGTTGATATGGATAAAGCGGCGGGTGTGTATCAGAGAATCAAGGCAGGTTCTTTCAGAAAACCCATAACGCAGATCATCACAGAGGCTGGAGGGGAATTGCTCGCGGATGTTGTTGTTGCCGGATTTCTTTACCGTTACCGGGAAAGGATCGGGTACGATTATTCCGCTAAACGTCCGGCTTCCGTGGCCTTTGAGATTCACATGATTTCCGTTACGGATGGAAAAACGCTCTGGCGTGGAATTTTCGACAAAACGCAAAAATCTCTGATGGAAGATGTTTTTCAGGCCCCTTCCTTTTTTAAAGGCGGTGCCAAATGGTTGACCGCCCGGGAGCTGACCCAATTGGGTATTGATGAAGTGTTTTCAGATTTTTCCGGGTTTGAAAACTGAGTTCCGGCGGTGCCGGAAGACCAGGACGTTTTGCGGAATCTTTAAGCGGCGCTTAGGACGGGTTTTGGCCAAAAGGAGATTCAATTTGATCATTATTCCTGCAATCGATATTAAGAACGGTCAGTGTGTCCGACTGGCTCAGGGCGACTTTAACCGCGTGACCGTCTATGGCGAAAATCCCGTCGATATGGCACGCCTGTGGGAAGAGAAAGGCGCCCAAAGGATTCATGTGGTCGATCTGGACGGTTCTGTTGCCGGCTTGCCGAAAAACGCGTCTATAGTTGCCGATATTGCCCGTTCCGTTTCCGTGCCTGTCGAGGTCGGCGGCGGCATCCGCAGTATGGAAACCATTCATCACTATCTCGGAAACGGCGTATCCGCTGTTATCCTCGGCACGGCAGCGATTCAGGATGAGACGTTCGTGCGGGAGGCCGCGTCGACCTATCCCGGAAAGATCATTTTGGGGATTGACGCGCTCGGCGGTCGGGTTGCTGTGCACGGTTGGACGCAGAAAACCGGCCAGGACGCGGTGGAACTGGCCAGGCGTTATGAAAATGACCCAATTGCCGCCATTGTATATACCGATATTCAGCGCGACGGGATGGAAACAGGCGTCAACGTGGAGGCCACCCGTGCACTGGCAAAGGCAGTCAACATTCCGGTCATTGCGTCAGGCGGTGTAGCGTCGATGGATGATATCGACCGCTTACTGTCCGTCAAAGACTGTTCATTCTTTGGTGTGATTGTCGGCCGCGCTCTCTACACGGGTGCGGTGTCGCTTCAGGACGCGGTTGCCAGGGCCGCAAAGCAGGCATCCAATCCGAAGGAGGAAAGCCCATGAAGGATTGTGTTTTTTGCAGGATCGTTGCGGGAGAGATCCCCTGCGCAAAGGTTTATGAAGACGACGATATTCTGGCATTTGATGATATCCACCCGATGGCTCCCGTGCATGTCGTCATGATTCCGAAGCGGCACATCGCGACGCTGATGGATATCGATACAAGCCAGACGGATACGGCAGCGCGTTTGCTGGCTGCCGCCCGGAAAGTTGCCGTCATCAAAAACGTTGCCGAAAGAGGATTTCGCACTGTCGTGAACTGTAACGCGGAAGGAGGGCAGGTGGTGTTTCATCTGCACATGCATCTGCTCGGCGGCAGGAAACTGGAAGATACGTTAGGGTGAGATGGTGGTAAAATATGGATATGAATGTGAGATTAAATGAAGAGATGGCGCAGGCGGCCAAAGCCAGGGACAAAGTAAAGCTTTCCGCCATCCGCATGCTGAAGACGGCGCTGCACAATAAGGAAATTGAACTGCTGCGGCCGCTCAATGAAACAGAAACCATGCAGGTTCTCTCCGTGATGGTGAAGCAGCGCAAAGATTCCATCGAACAGTTTGCCAAAGGCAACAGAGCGGATCTGGTGGAAAAAGAAGAAGCGGAATTAAGAATACTGCAGGGGTATCTGCCCGCGCAAATGTCGGATGAGGAAGTCGAATCGTTGATCAGGAAAATCATCGTTGAAACTGGCGCAGTTTCAGTCAAAGACATGGGCAGGGTAATGAAAGTGCTGATACCGGAGATCACCGGCAAGGCCGACGGTAAAGCTGCCGGGGAAAAAGTGAAGGCCCTTTTGTCTTGACCTTGGGCCCCTAAACACGCCTGTGAAGGTATGAGGCGGGTAAGAGAATCATTCGTGCGCTTTGATGACAGCAAGATTGAAGAAATTAAAACCAGGGTTGATATTGTCGAACTGGCGTCGGAGTATTTGACCATTAAAAAGGCGGGCCGCAATTATCTGGGACTTTGCCCTTTTCATCAGGAAAAAACGCCTTCATTCACCGTGAACCGTGAAAAGCAGATTTTTTACTGTTTCGGCTGCGGGGAAGGCGGAAATGCCATCACCTTCCTGATGAAAATTGCGAATAAATCATTTCCGGAAGCGATCAAGCACCTGGCCGAAAAGACGGGAGTGATTCTTCCCCCCAGGACCTTCGGCGGCAAACCCGATACGCTTCAAGAAGAGATGGTTCTTTTGAATATGAGGGCAGCACAACAATACACCCGGCAACTGGCGTCGCCGGCGGGGAAAATCGCGCGGGATTATCTGCAGAAGCGATCCCTGACTAAGGAAACCGTCGAGCGGTTCCGTCTGGGGTACGCACCCGACACATGGCGCTCACTTGCGGACCATTTCGATGGATGCGGTTTGTCCCTGAAATCCGCCGAGCAGGCGGGGCTGGTTATCTCCGGCAAAGAGGGCGGTTTCTATGACCGCTTCCGCGGCAGGCTGATGTTTCCGATTGAAAGCATTTTCGGGGAGATTATCGCATTCGGCGGAAGGATTATCGGTGAAGGTGAGCCGAAATATCTCAATTCACCGGAGACGCCCGTTTATAGTAAAGGCAAAAATCTTTACGGATTGCCAAAAGCCAGAGAGTCGATCCGTCAATGCGGGTTTTGTCTGATTGTGGAAGGGTATTTTGATGTGATTTCCTTATCGAACGCGGGCGTCCATAACGTCGTCGCGACGCTGGGCACGGCCCTGACCAGGGAACATCTGGAAATTCTGCGTCGTTACACTCAGGATGTCGTGGCCCTGTTCGATCCGGATGAGGCAGGCCGCAAGGCACTGGACCGTTCTTTGGAATTGTTTTTAGGGGCAAATATGCGGGCCCGGGCGTTAATACTTCCGGATGGATGTGATCCGGATGATTACATTAAAAAACATGGTAAGGAGAAACTCGATGAACTGATTGCGGTTGCGCCGGCGATCAGTGATTACTATATTGATCATGTTCTAGGAGACGGGAAAACCTTTGAGGAAAACCGTGATCTGGTAAAAACCGCGATAGAATTCGTCAATAAAATCGGCAATGAAATCGAAAAGAATCTTTTTATCAAAAGAATCGCGGAAAAACTGGGGATTGATCAGGCCCTCTTAAAAAGGGAGCTGCATCGCAAGGAAGTTCACATCACGTCCAGAACAGCTGCGCCGAAACACGCGGCGCCCATGGCGATGAATCCTCTGGAGATGAATCTGATTCGTCTGCTTCTGGAATATCCGCAAATGACGATGCAGATGGAGATTGAAAAAGTTGTTGACTATTTTCTGGATTTGCGACTGAAAAAAGTTTGCGAAGAAATGATCCAGGCATATAAACTGCTGGGATATCTGGATATTAACGTGATTCTGGCCGCGGATGAAGACAAGACGCTCAGGGAATCTGTTTATAAATTAAGTATTGAGGCGCCTCCGACCGATGAGAATAAAGTGGAACGCAATTTTTCCGATAACGCCCGGAGAATCAAGGAAAAGTGGTACAAAGAGCAAAAACGCCTGGTTCAGCTTCAACTGAAACAGGCTCAGGATAGCAACGACCGGGAACGGATGGAAACGTTGACGTGCGAAAAGCAGCGTTTGATGAAGGAAGAAAAAGAATTACACTGACCAATACATGATTTCGGGAGATTCCAAATGGCCAAAGAAATTCAATCCGATGAATTTAAAAATCTGCTGTCGCTGGGGCAGGAAAAAGGGTTTTTAACGTACGATGACGTGAATGACCTGCTGCCGCCGGACATTAACACGTCCGATCAGATTGATGATATCATCATGCTCTTCGGTGAGAAGAACATTGATATTATCGATACCGAGCAGGGCGAGAAGCTGATCGTCAAAAAAACGGTGGAGGATGTCCTGCCCACAAAATATCCCGAGACGCTGGCGCTGGTTCCCGGTGCGGGGAAGACCGGAGACCCGGTTAAAATGTACCTGCGCGAAATGGGCCTGGTTTCGCTTTTGAGTCGCGAAGGCGAGGTGGAGATCGCCAAAAAAATTGAAGAGGGTGCGCGTGAAACGATGTCGGCCATCTTCAAATTGTCTGTATCCATTGCCGAAGTATTCAGCATCGGCGAAAAACTGTCCTCGGGGGAAATCCGCGTCAAATACATTGTGGATAATATTGAGGACGAAGAAGGCGTCATGGAGGAAGAAGAACAAAAAGAAAGGGTGCTCAAACTGATTGCGCGCATCAGGCTTTTTAGTGATCGAAACGACGTTCTACGCGAAAAACTCAAGTCCAAGACCATGAGGCCCAAGCAAAGAGAATTGCTGACCGCTGAATTGGAAAAAAACACAAAAAACATTGTTACATTATGCCGGAAAATTCGTTTCAGCAAGAAACAGATTCACCGTTTTATCGAAAATTTAAAGTGCTATACCGATGAAATCACAAAATCGGAAAAAGTCATCAATCACTATAAAAAAGAAACAGGCCTGACGATTACGCAAATGGAAAAAGCCCTGTCCAAAATGAAAAAATCCAAGCTGGACGCCAAACAGGCGGCCAAAGAAGCCAAAATTTCCATGGACCTTCTGCGTAAGAGTTGCGAGGCTGTGGTGGAGGCTCAGAAGCGGAGCAAGCACATCGCAAGGGAAGTCGGTATTCCGACGGTAACATTAAAAACCGTGGTGGATTCCATCGAGGACGGAGAGATCAAAGCTGAAATCGCAAAAAGAAAGCTTGTGGAGGCGAATCTTCGGCTGGTGGTCAGCATCGCAAAGAAATACACCAATCGAGGCCTGCAGTTTCTGGATCTGATTCAGGAGGGGAATATCGGATTGATGAAAGCCGTCGATAAATTCGAATATCAGCGCGGCTACAAGTTTTCCACTTACGCGACCTGGTGGATCCGGCAGGCCATTACGCGCGCCATTGCCGACCAGGCACGTACCATTCGCATCCCCGTGCATATGATTGAAACCATCAACAAGCTGATACGCACATCGCGCTACCTGGTTCAGGAACTGGGGCGTGAACCGACACCGGAGGAGATCGCCAATAAAATGGAGTATCCGCTCGAAAAGGTTCGGAAGGTTCTAAAAATCGCCAAAGAACCGATCTCTCTGGAAACCCCCATCGGTGAGGAAGAGGACAGTCATCTGGGGGATTTTATCGAAGATAAAAAGATCATGTCCCCATCGGAGGCCACCATCAGCATGGATCTGGCGGATCAGACCCGCAAGATTCTGTCCACGCTTACCCCCAGGGAAGAGAAAGTATTGAGGATGCGTTTTGGAATCAGCGACCGGCTGGGCGCTTTTTTGCCTGAAGCCGGTGTGACATTCGGCGACTCGGGAGAAACCTACCTGGAGGATTCAGAAGACGATCTGGAGCCTTCCGCCAAACCGGATAAAAGCAGCGTGCGGAAACGTGCGTCAAAATGAGGTTGACAAGCGCAGTCAATCGGTATAGTTAAAAAAACTTTAGCGCCGTTATGGGCAGGGCAGGTTAGGCCTTTTTGGCTACGGCAGCGGAAGTTGCTGTGTTGTTTCAGCAGCCTGGAGTCGGCGGTGATGATCAGTAGAAAAAAGGCGGGCCCATAGCTCAATTGGTAGAGCCACCGGCTCATAACCGGTAGGTCCCTGGTTCGATCCCAGGTGGGCCCACCAGACCCTATCAGGAATGGACAATCAAGCATGACTCCAAAAACCTTATACGCAAAGACCAAGCGCTGCTTTGATGCTGCCTGTGTCTGTGCGGCCGTAAAGGGACAACGGAGGTTGTCATTTTACGGGGTAGAAACAAGAAATGATCGCCCGGTTTTATGAAACGCACCTAGGATGGGTGCTTTTTTTTTATCAAATAGCTGAAGGAGATATCATTTGAAAGAGAAATTGTTGTTATTAATTGCTTTGCAGGAGTGTGATACTCAACTGGTGAAGCTTTCGGCCAAGACGGTCAAGCTGCCTGAGAAGATCCAAAAGATGGAGGCGGATTTTCTGGCCTACAAAGAGAGCGTTGAGGTTAATAAAAAAAGGTTTGACGAAATTAAATCCCGGCACACCGAGTGTGAAACAGGGATAAAAAAACTCAACGAAGGAATGGTCAAGACCAGGGAACGACTTCTCGAGGTGAAGAACAATAAAGAATACCAGGCGATGCTCAAAGAAATTGAAACGTCTGAAAAATCGCGCGGTGAATTCGAAGAAAAGGCCATCACGCTGCTCGAAGAGATGGAGAGTCTCTCGGTTATGGTCAAGCGCGATGAGGAAACGCTCGAAGAGGCCCGCAGGAAGCATGAGAGTGAAAAGAAAATCCATGAAGATGACATCAGCGCGATTGACGCTGATACCCTGGTATGGAAAAATAAGCGCGATGAGCTGCAACAGAGTATTCCCTCAGACCTGTTGGCTCAGTACGAAAAGGTTAGAAAACGCAACAACGGTATCGGCGTCATTCCCGTGTGGAAGGCCGTCTGTAATGGTTGTCACATGAATATTCCGCCGCAGCTCTACAATGAGTTGCAGCGATCCAGTGAGCTGCTCAGTTGCCCCAATTGCAACCGGATCATGTATTATCAAAACCAGGACAATCCGCTTTGATTGTCATGCAGGAAAACGCTGTCAAACTGTTCACGGACGGAGCCTGCCGGGGGAATCCCGGCGCAGGCGGCGCGGGCGCGGTGATCACGGATGGAAGTGAAAATGTCCTTTGGGAGGGAAAGGAATATCTCGGCCACTGTACGAACAACATCGCTGAATATCGGGCGCTGATTCTCGGACTGAAAGCCGCTCTGAACCATGCCTATCCGGACATCGAAGTTTACCTGGACTCCGAGCTTCTGGCCAACCAGATCAATGGGTCCTATAAAGTCAAAAACGAAAATCTCAAACAGTTGATGCAGGAAGTACGAACACTGCTGGCTTCCTTTCATTCCTATTCGGTCCGGCATGTACGGCGCTGTCATAACGCCCAGGCGGACCGGCTGGCGAACCTTGCGATTGACGAATACAAGGTTTCGGTCTGAAGAAACGGGAAGGTTCCGGCGAAGAGTCCTTGAAAGAAATCATAAATCAATGTAGGGTTATTCTCAGGCCGGAGAAGATCAGATGATCGCGGGCGGATTTTGATTCGCCGGAGGAAAGTCCGAGCTCCGCAGGGCAGGATGGTCGCTAACGGCGACTGGGGGAGACCCTAAGGAAAGTGCCACAGAAAATATACCGCCCCGCCTTAAAGGCGGGGTAAGGGTGAAAAGGCGAGGTAAGAGCTCACCGCTTTCCTGGTGACAGGAAAGGCATGGTAAACCCCATCCGGAGCAAGACCAAATAGGAGAACGTTTGAGGGCGGCCCGTCCGAAGTTCTCGGGTAGTGTCGCTAGAGGCGTCGGGTAACCGGTGTCCCAGATGAATGATCATCGTCGCGTTTCCCGGGTAACCGGAGCGCGAAACAGAACTCGGCTTATGAGCTTCTCTCGTGCCTGTTTATAAAACGTTATAAAAAAGGCCGGATCGTTTGATCCGGCCTTTTTTTACAGATTGATCACACGACGTTTACTTGTCGTCGTCGTCTTCGTCATCGTCGAACAGGACACCTTCGGCTCCCTCCGGCACATCTGCAAGCAGAGAGCGGGTGATACCGCGAACCAAAAGCCACATGATCGCAAACAGGATGATCATCGATGCAATCAGGATGAAAATAACGGTTGCCGTCCAGGCTTTGGCTTCTTTTTCGATACCCTGGGAAACTTGCGTGGCTGCCTCGTTATACTTCTCGACTTCAACGCCCATGCCGACCCAGCCGAAGCCTGCGGGTTCCTTCAGATTGGCCGCGTAAAATTTGATCGGCGCATAGGCGACGAATTTCGTCACTCCGCCGAACTGATACGTGATGATTCCCGCTTTGCCTGCCGCAGCCTGCTCGGCGATCGTCGGCAGTTTGGGATCCATGAATCCCAGTTGCTTAAGATTGAGCACTTCCATTCCCTTTGAAGTCAGACTCTGCGAGTTTTCAGTCGTTAAAGCCGGAACGGTTCTTCCATCCTTTCCAAGACCGAAGATGTGATAGTCATTAGGATGGGCGATCACAAATCCGTCGGCGTTCACCATGTAAGCGTAATTACCCGTTGCGGCGTTGACCTCAAACAACTGCTCAATCTGGGTTGGAACGGTATGGTTGGTGAACTTGGCCAGATGGCGGTAGTCCATAGCCAGAGAGATAATTCCGGCGAATCCTTGTTGGGTGAAAACCGGTGTGGAAAATCGTACAATCCCTGAAAAACGTTCGCCTTTTTCAAAAGCTTCCCTTGTTACGTAATGACCCGTCACCGGGGATACGTAAACCTGGCCTTTGTTGAGCTGCCGGGTTTTTGCGAAGTAATCTTCTGTTTGATACAGGGTGTTCGCAGGATTGCTGACGTTTTTGAGTTTGGAGGTTTCGACGGCCTTGCCGTTGAGAACCTTGATCAGCTCGTTTCCGTTTCTGTCCGTAAGGATCATTTCTTTGTACAGAGGAAACATGGCCTGACGGATTTTATTGCCTTCCTTGGTCCAGAGAGGCTTTCTATTTTCCAAAACGAACTGTTTGTAGGCCGCTTCCGTTGCAGGCAAGATTGTGGCGACCAGAACATCTTTATTGGCCTCCATCAGGAAATTGGCGACGTCGTCAGCGGTATTGATGGCACGTAATTTAATTTCTTCCTGAGACTTTTCGTCGAGAACGCTCACCGTTCTCTCTTTTATAGTAACCCCAAGCTTAAACATGCCGTTGGCTATTAGGAATGCCATCAGTGATAAGGGGATTACGATAAGCAGGAAGAACACGCCTCCGATAGGTAATGACTGCTTATCTTTTTTCTTTTCTGACATTATGATTTCCCCCTAACCTAGGTTAATTTTGTAGTTAACGTGCGAAGTATTAACCCAAAAAGTAACTCATGTAGGGGTTGGCGAAAAGTAAAACCAGAGAAACGACCAGTGCGTAAATCGCAATCGATTCAGCCATGGCCATACCGACGAGCATGGTCATCATGATCTTGCCCTGAACGCCCGGGTTTCTACCCACTGCGGAACACGCGCCACTCGCGGCCGTTCCGATACCCAGACCGGCGCCGACGGCACCAACGCCGATAGCGATACCGGCGGCCAACATTGCCCCTACTGCAAAAACCGACTTGGCCATCGCATCACCTGCCGGGATTGCTTCCTGTGCAAAAACCAACTGGCTCGATAAAAGCAGAACCACTACGGAAAAAAAAGCTGCAAAAATTCCTTTACTCAAATTCTGTGACATTATTTGTCTCCTTTCCTTAACACATTGTTGTTTTTTATTATTGCCCGGTTTATAGCATAAAGAATATGCCATTTAAAGGGAAATAACTCGTTTCAGTCAGCACAACGCGATTGCATGAGGCATGCCATGTTTTGCTCATCAGTCCAAATTCAACCATTGCGGAAGCGAAGGGAAGAAGGCGGCGGTATTCTAAAATCATGAGATTGTTTGGTTTAAGATCAATGATCCTGTCTGCGAATAATAATATTTCCGGACTTGCCGCCCCGACTGATTTTCGGTGCCGCCCTGTCAGAAAATGACCGGCGTTTAATATTTCGTTCAACACTGTGTTTAAAACATTCAACAGACCTAAAAATGGAATGATCGGGGAGTACAGCGCGGCTGTAAGGGTGTGAAGGGTCGATTTAAGAATTCCGTAACGAAACATTTCAGCCGATTTGTGAAGACATACCGGTTCCCACTTACACATCGCGGAAATGTAAAATATTAGATTTCAGTTGAAATTTTGTTGCATCGCCGATAGTATCCCAAAAGCACCTCATTAGGTTGCTGCTGAAAATCGATGAATGACGACGACGAAGGACGATCATGCAGGAGATATTGACGGCAGTTACTTATCCGATTGTTTGGCTGATATGTACATATGCGCTCAAGATGGAGAGCGGGTTGGCAAAACTGATGATTTCGCTGACCGCCGCCGTTTTGGTTTATGTGCTCATCGGAATTCGACAATCGAATAATGAAAAGAAGGAAGATAAAGAATAACAGGTGGAGATGGTCAAGCGGATTCGCAGGTTCCTATATCGGGCGACGAAGCTGCGCATTCTATATGCCAGCATCGTTGTAATCATTTTGATTCTTCTTCTGGCGCTTACCGTTAACAACGCACGTGAAAAGGAAATGGCTGGCATGTTCAGCCGCCAGCAATTGGCTTCCGTACAAAACGCCGCTATCCGGATGACCGAGAATTTTGTCAATGTCGGCAAGAACATCGCCTTATTTTCCGATTTTGATTCCCACGGGAGGATTCTGCCCAGGGCGATGGACCCAAACTCCGAGATTCTTTATGCGGGAGGGGACACGGCGGTCCAGGCAATTCTTCTGTTTGACCGCAATGGAATCGTTCGGCATGCACTGCCGAGAGGGGTTTTACCGGCCGTTAATATGAGCGCTTATTTCGGCGCGTTAAAACAGAAACCTACAGAGCATTCCTGGCTGGTCTTTTCCGAAGCGCTCGCGCGTGAATACCCGCCGCAGAAGACCGGCTGGTATTTAATCTGGGGCTATCCCGTCTGGAGAAATCAGGAAGAATTTTCCGGTGCCTGGATGGTGTCCTATTCGCTGGCTTCCCTGGTTGATCTTTGCGAGAGGCAGATTCGGGACAATGAGTTAGGTGAGTTGTGGCTCGTCGACCAGGAGGGAACGATTGTTCTGCATCCGGACAGTTATTATATCGGTAAAAGCATTCGAGATCTGTTAAAAAACAACGACGGTTCCAGTATTCAGTTTCCGGAGTCTGTAGGAAGGCATGTCGACATCCTGCTTCATCAGAAGACGGAGAAACAAAGATCCATCATTGCCTATTATCCGGTTCAGACGGTAGACCAGCGCTGGTTCATTCTTGCGGTTGCCCCCTATGCTCCCGTGGTGGCCCCCGTGCGCACCACCTTTATATACACCATGTTCAGCGCCATGATCCTGATTCTGGTGACCGTGGTGGCCGGAATATCGTTTGCGTTTCGCGAGGGCAAGCGCATCCGGAGGAGGGAAGAATACCTGAGACTGAAGGAAAGTGAAGCCTGGCAGGAGAAACTGCTGCGGGAGAAGAAGATCATCGACGGCATCATCGAAGGGTCGCCCATCCCGAGTTTTGTGGTCAACAGGGATCATAAAGTCATTCTGTGGAATCGTGCCTGCGTGGAACTGACGGGTTGTCCGGCGGAAGAGATTCTGGGTACGGATCATCATTACAAGCCCTTTTACACTGTCAAACGACCCCTGGTTGTCGATTTAATCATGGACAATGACATTGATGCGCTCAATAAATATTACGGATCGAAAAAAGTCAGGAAATCTGAAAAAGTATTTGGGGCCTATGAAGCCTACGATCACTTTGAAAGCCTCGGGGGGCGGAGCCGTTACATGTATTTTCTGGCGGCGCCCATCTATGATGAGGACGGCGGCATTATCGCCGCCATGGAAACCCTTCAGGATGTTTCCCGTGAAGAAGAACTCACGCGCAGCCTGCGGGAATACACGGAAACCCTGCAAAACGAGTTAGGGGAAAATATTGAGTTAAGGCGGGAGATTGAGGGTTTCTATAATTACATGCGATCGATTGTCAACAGCCTGCCGGATAAGATCTATGAAGTGGATAATGAGGGCGTTGTCAATTTTGTGAGCATGGGCATCAAAAAAGCGCAAAGCGAGTTCAAAGGCAGACATTTCCTGGAGTTTGTCGCACCTGAAAATGAAAGCCTGGTGATGACGAAGTGGGAAGAGGCGAAAAACGGCAACTATCGCCCTTACGAGATTGAAGTAACGAGGCGAAACGGCCGCAAGGCAATTCTTCTGGTGACGACTTCACCCGTGGTCGGTACGGATCATTACATCCTGGTTCAGCGGGATATTACGGAATTAAAGAACCTGGAAAAGAAACTCTATGACAGTCAAAAACTGGCGGCGCTCGGGCAATTGTCGGCGGGTATTGCCCATGAAATCCGGAATCCGCTTTCGTCAATTAAGATGAGTCTGCAGATTCTCGAAAAACGCATGACGCCGGAAGGCAATGATCTGAAACGGTTTAAAATCGCGCAAAAGGAAGTTGAACACCTCGAAGAACTGGTCAACAATGTGCTGGTCTATGCCAAACCGGTGGCGCCCCGGATTGCGCAGGCGGATCTGATCAAGATTTTGGAACAGGCCATTGCGCTGGCTGAACAGGGCATTCAGGCCAAATCTGTCGACATGAAGATTGATGTCGAAGATATCCCGCAGGTCAACGTTGATTCGGCGATGATTACGGACGCTTTTTTGAACATCATCCGTAACGCGGTGGAAGCGGTGGAAGCTAACGGATCCATCCGGATATCTGCCCGCAGCATCGGTTCTCAACCGCCGTCGGTGCTGGTCATTGTGGAGGACAACGGTTCAGGAATCGCTGACGAAGATATGCCTCATCTGTTTAATCCTTTTTTTACAAAGAAAAAACACGGGACTGGTCTAGGGCTTTCGCAGGTGTCCAAAATCGTTGAACAGCATCAGGGGAAAATTGAAATCATCAGTGAAATCGGCAAGGGGACAAAGGTTTGTGTCACCCTGCCCAGCAGCGAAGGGTATCAGAGTCAGAAGGATGATTAAATTCAAAATTCAGGGCAGGCGCGGCGGCCGGACCGCCGTGATTCGAAGGTTACGATGATGGCAACTATTCTGGTTATCGATGATGATGCGTCGATTGTGGAGACACTGGATTTGTATCTGGCGGAGGAGGGATACACCGTCAGAACCGCTCTGACAGGAACCGATGGCCTGAACAAATATGTCGAGGAACCTTCGGATGTTGTCATTTTGGATATCCGCCTGCCCGATGTGGACGGTTTCTCTGTTTTAGAAGATCTTAAAGAGGAAAATGAGAACGTTAAGGTGATCATGATTACCGCTTTTCATGACATGGAAACCACCATCAACGCCATGAAAGGCGGCGCGTTTGATTATATCCACAAACCGATCAATGTCGATGAGCTGGACATCGCCATTAAAAAAGCCCTCAAGTCCCTTGAAATGGAAAAAAAGATCGACGGGCTTCTCATGGAACCGTCCCGGAACTTCCGTGTGGGGGACATTATCGGCACCGGCAACGAAATGCGGGAAATCTTCAAGACCATCGGCACGGTTTCAAAAAGCCGCACAACTGTACTGATACAGGGTGAAAGCGGTACCGGCAAAGAGCTTATCGCCAAAGTGATTCATAATAACACGTCGCCCGAAGAACCTTTCATCGCCGTTAATTGCTCGGCAATTGTTGAGACATTGCTGGAGTCTGAACTGTTCGGCCATGAGAAAGGTTCGTTTACCGGCGCCATCGCCCGTAAACTTGGTAAGTTTGAGCTGGCCCGGATGGGAAGCGTGTTTCTCGATGAAATCAGCGAGATGTCGATCAATTTGCAGGCGAAACTCCTGCGTGTTTTGCAGGAGATGGAATTCGAGCGGGTGGGTGGCAAAGACAGTGTCAAGGTTCATGCCCGGATAATCACTGCGACCAATAAAGATTTAAAATTAATGGTCAAGGAGGGGAAATTCCGGGAGGATTTGTATTATCGTTTGAATATTGTCGCCATCAATCTTCCGCCGCTTCGCGACCGTCGTCAGGACATTCCGGCTCTGATTGATTACCTGTTGTCCAAGATCAATCTGGATCTGCACAAAAAGGTTATCGGGGTGTCCGATGAAGTGATGGAAAAATTTATGCTCTATGCGTGGCCGGGGAATGTCCGCGAGCTGGAAAACCTGCTGGTACGGGCCTGCGTTGTGGCCAAGGGACAGGTATTGGGGATTGCGGATTTCCCGGATTTGGGGAAAGAAGATCCCGCCCTTTCGGGCAATTATGAAGAAACGGAGGACTTGTTTACGCATGACGAGGCAGGCAAGTTCTTAACTCTCGATCAGGTGGAAGAGCGCTATATCCGGAAAGTCCTCAGGGAAACCAGCATGAATAAAGGGGAAATCTGTGAGACGCTGGGGATTGCGCGTCCGACACTGGAGCGCAAACTCGAAAAGTACGGTATCGTCTTCGAAAAGGAATAGCCCGCAGTTCTGAATAGCTGGAAAAAGTCTATGAAAATATTGAAAGCAGAATTCATAAAAAGCGCCGTCTGGCCTCCGCAGTATCCTTTGCCGACGATGCCGGATATCGCTTTTGTCGGGCGTTCCAACGTCGGGAAGTCTTCCCTGATCAACGCATTGGTGGGCAGGAAGAACCTGGCGAAAACCAGCAACACACCCGGAAGAACACAGTTGATTAATTTTTTTTCCATCAACGAGAAATTTTTCTTTGTGGATCTGCCCGGATACGGTTTTGCCAAGGTTTCCCGGTCCGTGAAAAAAGACTGGGGTGACATGATCGAGTCCTATTTGCGGGAGAGGCAGAATCTTGCTTTGATTATTTTGATTCTGGATATCCGCCGCGATCCGAGTGAAGATGACCTTGCTTTACAAAACTGGCTGGAGCATTATCGCATTCCTTATTTGTCAATTTTAACGAAATCCGACAAATTATCCAATAATCAGGCTATTTCGCGCCGAAGACTCATTGAGAAGGCGTTGGGGCCGACTGCGTCAAAAAATGCCATTCTTTTTTCCTCGAAAGACATGACGGGAAAAGAAGTTCTCTGGCAGCTCATCGAAAAACATCTTGCGACGCTTGAGAACATTCAATCCGACGATAGTCAGCATCAAGATGATTAATATCAGCGCGCAGGTTGCAGCTGCACCGTACTTCATCATGGTACCTGTCAAGACCACCAGAGGCATCAGGCACGCACGGACGATGAATCTCAATGCATCGCTTTCGCCGATCGTACGGGCCAGGGGCGGTGAGTAGCGGTAGTAGAGGGATACAAATTTTCTGCCGGCTGCATTCGTTATCAAGTGCGTATCCCGAAAATTTCTCAGTATGGCGACATTTTTTTCCATCGGCGACCCGAACGCTGCTGTGGCGATAAAGCAGCCGTCGCCTCCGGACGCACCGGCTTGCGAGGGGGTTGCCGGTTTGACGGAAGCGGTGGTAAAAGACCAGGAGTAGGGCGACAATAGGGTTTCGCCGTCATAATCCTCAATGCCCGTTGAAATGTTCACAGTAAAGCGGGTTTGGGCGGGTAAGGGCTGAGCCGGCGTAAAGACGCCCGTCCGCGAAGCCGCATCGTAAGAAATTGTTCCCGCAATGGAGCCGCTGATCGTGAACGTGTCGTGGTTGAAGGTTTCCGGTTTGATATCCTTGTTGAATGTGACAAGGATGGATTCATCTATATCCGCCTCAATAGTGTTGTGAGGCGGGCTCACAGAGGCCACGTTGAGTCGAAACGCTTGCGTGAGCGTGAAGCTTTTGCCTCCCGCATGGATAGTACCGGCTCTGGCGGTCATTCCGGTGTTTTCAGTTATCGAGTAAAGAATACTGTTGCTTGCGGTGTGGACTGTGATCCATTCATCACGGCTGACGGCCGTCCAGCCGCACATGTCGTCCAAGGGGGTTACCGCAATTTCTCCTGTGCCTGCCCTGGAAGAGGCATTGCGAGCTGCCGGATTCAATGTGTAATCACAATAAGTGACATGGAGTGTCATGAAATAGAAGGTCTGCATCAGATCTGCGAATTGACAATTGTATGGCATATTCATCCGGATTCGAAACAGCCCGCCGGGACGCATAGGTGTTTTTCCCCAGCTGTTGAGTGCGATCCAGTAATGATTGTCGGAATCAGGGTCGTCGTCATTATAGCCAACGATCAGCACCGCGTGACCTCCCGCGCCTTGATTCGCATTGTAGGCAGTGCCGCAGTATTGCTCCTGCGTCCACAGGGTGGTTTCAGGCTGATTATCCCAGAAATCGAAGAATTGGTTCCATGCTGCCAGGTGAGGAAGGAAAAAGCCGAACCAGACACCTTTATTCTGCTGAAGGATGTTCTTGATATTGGTGATGGCTTCAGGATCGGTCCCGGTTGTTTGAATGACTTCGTGCTGGGCGACCCATGAAAACGGATAGCGTGGTGTCGTGGTGATGGCAGCGCACCGTTCAGCATTATAACTGAGGCCGGTGTATTTTGGGTCATGATTGCCCGCGGGGATTGCAAACCCCTTTGAGTGGTAGAATGCCCGGAAATCGGAGAGCCATCCCCCATTGCAGGCATCGGCCGGATAGCATGCATTGGTCAGTTCAATGGACAGTTCGTCTTTGTGACGGAGTTGTTCAAACAAGGCCAGTTCTATGATGCCTGTGGCGGCCCACGCCCAGCAATTACCGCAGTTTCCCTGGTTTCGCTGCTCGGGTGTATATTGAAGGCGGTCGAGAAGACTGATGGATGTCGGCGTGTACTGACTGGCGGATCGCAGAAGAAGGGTATTGAGCTGTGGATGGATCGATGCCTTCGGTGCGGATTGATATTCGTCCACCCACTTAATGAGCGTGTCCGTGTCCGGCCTCATTACCCGATGATAGTCGGGAGTCTGGGCAAACAGCCAGGTGGGGAAATGAAACAAAACGGCAAAAGCCAGGGCGAGATAAAAGAGTTTTTTTGGTGTGGTGATTTTTGTCGTCATACAAGGATTCTACTTTTCGGAGGTTAAATCGGGAAAATTAAAGAAAACAGGCGTGCAAGTCCCCCGGGTGATGACCTCAAGGGTTCCTCTGAGAACATATCCCGTCCGGATTTGGTGTTTGTCGATAAATTCCGCATCCGGATGACGCAGGTGTTCATCGTAGAGTGGAAACATTTTTCCTTCCGTGCGGGCGAAATCTTCCTCGATTTTATCGTCCGGCAGAAAAGAGAAATTCACCTCGAATCGTTTCTCATTTCTGCCCGACGCTTCTTCCTTGGGTTTGACCAGCACAATCGTTGCCCATCCCGGGTAGGCTTTATATGAGCATGCCCCTCCCACAGTCGGCGACCGTTGTTCTGAGGGTTGCGCGAATCCGCATGAGCTAACGGGCAGCACAATGAAAAAAAGCATTAAAAAAAATCTGAAGGCGCCCATCACGACGTCCGGGGATAGATATGAAAGAAAATATTAATTTTTCCGAATAAACCGGGATCGAGTGCTTCTTGAAATTGCTTGTGAATTTTACGGATGATCACCTCAATGGAGTTCGCATCTATCGATGGGATTCCAGTGAAGATGATGCCGATGGTTTTGTTGTAATGATACCATCCGCGAATGTCCGCTTCTCTGAGCGCGGGGCAGATTGCAGACAGTATTTTTGTGAGCGTTTCCTGGATATGGCCGTGGTTGGCTGTCGCCGAAATATCCAGAAGCATGAGTAAAAGCGGATGTTGTGATCGTTCTGAACGCATTCTTTCAAGACGGAGGATGTGATGAAACTGGTCTCTATCGTAGAAATAAAGAATATCATCCTGATTTGGCTCAAGCAATGTCAATAAATGACCATGATCCGCAGCATTTTTTTTTGGCTGTTTTAATTTTACCAATCGCATCTGCATGACCCTCATTGTTTTTCAGTTTTTAATGAAACATAACAAACAAATATCATGCCAGCATGATTTGATGATCATCAATAAATGAACATATCTTTTAAGGTGTTGTTAATTCATATAAATAATATATATTTCTTTCAAAATGCGTCGGGGGTCTTTCCCCTTTTTTACAGGTGTAAAGCAACGGTTTGCAAAAAATGAACATTTTTCAACATTATTTGGAGGAATCTGCCTTCGGAGTATTATTTGTAAATCTAACGTGAAATCAAGTATATGCGAAATTATTCCCCCATCTGATGTTATTTGATGGGATTTACGGGAATACCGTTTTAAATTTTCGTCGACAAAATGACGGGCAGCTTGATCATCACGCAAAAAGGGCAGGCTGTTTAAGTGATGAACGTAAGCATGCTTGGCAATGATCCTGTTTAGGACAGCCTGGCAAAGCAGTGAGGGTGGCTTTGCAACAGCCTGTATTTTTTAATATTATCGATGCAGCCGGGTGTGAGTAGCCCTAATGTGCTGATATGTTAGGTAAATCTGCAGGTTGACACCATTGTTTTCCGGTTTACGCTTCAGTGTCCAACAAAAACATTATGAACGATAGTCAAAAATATATACAAGTGAATACTTGTACTTAAACGCTAAAATCCGAATCAGTTCATCTTGACCTCTTGACATGGTGTTTAAAGTATGTTAGCCGACGAACGCCGGTCAGACTCTGTACTCAGGCAGGTTTTACATGAAGTTTTTCATCGAATAACGAGGTGCAATCACGTGGTAAAAGATAACGAAAAAGTTGGTGCGGTCATGGTGGTGGGTTCGGGAATCGCCGGTATTCAGGCTTCTCTGGACTTGGCCAATTCCGGAATGAAAGTCTATGTCGTTGAAAACGAGATCAGCATCGGCGGTGTGATGGCGCAGCTCGATAAAACGTTTCCGACCAATGACTGTTCCGCTTGTATTCTGTCGCCGAAACTCGTCGAAGTAGGACGGCATCCCAACGTAGTAATCAAAACGCGGCGTACGGTCGAGTCCGTCGAGGGTGAGCCCGGAAAGTTCAAAGTCAAACTGACTTCGGCGCCGCGCTATGTTGACCTCGACAAATGCACCGGCTGCGGCGATTGCGAGAAAGTTTGTCCCATATCCGTCAAATCCACCTTCAACGGAAATCTGAGTGAAAGGAAAGCCATCTATCGGCACTTTCCTCAGGCGATTCCCAGCGGATTTGCGATCGATAAGCTCGGCACCTCGCCATGCAAGGCGCAATGTCCCACACATATCAGCGTGCAGGGTTATGTAGCGCTCATCGCGGAAGGGAAGTTCAAGGAAGCCCTCAAGCTCATTAAACAGGACAATCCATTTCCCATCGTTTGCGGCCGGGTGTGCAACCATCCTTGCGAAACGGCCTGTATGCGCGGCAAGGTGGACGAAGCCATCGATATCATGCATCTGAAACGCTTTGTGGCGGATCTTGATCTAAACGGCGACACACGCTATCTGCCGGAAAAGAAGGAAAGCAAAGGCAGGAAAGTGGCTGTGGTCGGAGCAGGGCCTTCGGGTCTGACATGTGCTTACTATCTGGCCATTGAAGGCTACGACGTGGAAGTCTTTGAATCCCTGCCGGTGGCGGGCGGCTGGCTGGCCGTCGGTATTCCCGAATACCGCCTTCCCAAAAATGTCCTGAATGCTGAGATTCAGGTGATCAAAGATCTGGGTGTGAAAATTCATCTCAACACGCGCATCGGAACAGACATTTCTTTTGATCAGCTCAAAAGTGACTATAGCGCAATCTTCATCGGCTGCGGCACGATGAAGAGCAGCAAACTCAATATTCCCGGCGAAGACATGGCGGGTGTCATCCACGGTGTGGATTACCTCATGCGTATCAACCTGGGTGAAAAAGTATCTTTAGGCGACAGAGTCGCCGTGATCGGCGGCGGCAACGTCGCGATGGACGCTGTTCGAACGGCGGTTCGCACGGGATCGAAAAATGTCTTCATCCTCTATCGCCGGACCCGCGCGGAAATGCCGGCTTCTCCGGAGGAAATCGAAGAAGCGATTGAAGAAGGGATTGAAATGAAATTCCTCGTTGCCCCCAAGCGTGTGGTGGGCAAGGATGGAAAAGTCACGGGTATCGAATGTACGCGCATGGAGTTGGGTGAACCCGACGCCAGCGGTCGCCGTCGTCCTGTCGAGATTAAAGGCTCGGAATTCATCATTGAATGCGACGCCATTGTTCCGGCCATCGGCCAGGAAGCGGATTTGTCATTCATCACGAAGGAAAGCGGCGTATCCATCAACAAGTGGAACAATGTCGATTTCGATGCTGTGACCTTCGCGACAAACATTCCCGGTATCTTTACCGGGGGCGACGTTTCCACCGGTCCGCAGACCGTGGTGAAAGCGGTCTTTTCCGGAAAGGAAGCAGCCAAGTCGATTGATCGTTACCTGCGCGGCGAGGATATGAAGACCGGCCGCGAGAAGGATTGGAACAAAGACCTGGCGGACAAGGCCGATATTTCGAGCGTCCCCAAGGTTTCCCGCGAAAAATACCCGCACATGAAACCCGAAGAGCGCAAGACCAGTTTTCAGGAAGTGGGTATCGGTTTTTCAGAGGCCCAGGCGATTGCCGAAGCCAACCGCTGTCTGGCCTGCGGCATCTGTTCCGAATGTTACCAGTGCGTGGATGTCTGTCTGGCCAAAGCCATCGACCACGACATGACCGTGGAAGAGGAAACCATTGAAGTCGGCGCCGTTATCGCGTCTCCCGGGTTTGAAATATTCGATGCCCGGCAGCGCGGTGAATATGGGTACGGCATATACAAAAATGTGGTCACCGCGCTTCAGTTCGAAAGAATTCTGTCCGCGTCGGGTCCGTATTTCGGCCATGTTCAGAGAATCTCCGACGGAAAGGAACCTAAAAAGGTTGCCTTTATCCAATGCGTAGGGTCCCGTGACGTTTCCTGCGACAACAGCTGGTGTTCCTCGGTTTGCTGTATGTACGCAACCAAAGAAGCGATCATCGGCAAGGAACACGCAAAGGGTCTTGAACCCACCATCTTCTACATGGATATCCGCGCTCACGGCAAGGATTTCGACCGTTTCGTCACACGGGCTAAGGAGGAATACGGCATTCGCTACATCCGTTCCATGCCTTCGACCATCAAGGAATTGCAGCAGACGAACAATCTTCTGATCAAGTACGTCAATCAGGACGGAAGCCTCACCGAAGAAGAGTTCGACATGGTCGTTTTATCGGTCGGCCTCATGCCGCCGAAAGACGCCAAAAAGCTTTCCGCCAGTCTCGGTATCGAGCTCGAGGAGCATGGTTTCTGCAAGACCTCGCTGGAAAATCCCGTCCAGACCTCGCGTCCCGGTGTGTTTGTCTGTGGCGCCTTCGGCGGGCCGAAAGATATCCCGGAAACCGTTATGGAGGCATCAGCCGCCGCCGCCTGTGCAGAAGGCATGCTCTCCTCCAGACGCGGCACATTGATTACGCCGCCCGATGTCCCCGAAGAAAAGGATCTGCGCGGTCAGGGCGTACGTACAGGCGTATTCGTCTGTCACTGTGGCATCAACATCGGCGGCGTTGTCGATGTGCCGGCGGTCAGAGATTATGCAGCGACATTGCCGACCGTCGTTTACACGGCCGACAATCTTTTTACCTGTTCACAGGATACGGCTGTGAAGATGGCGGAAGTTATCGAAGAAAAAAATCTCACACGGGTCGTCGTTGCGTCCTGCTCACCCCGAACGCATGAAGGACTCTTTCAGGAAAACTGCGAGAAAGCCGGTTTGAACCGGTATCTGTTTGAGATGGCCAATATCCGCGACCAGAATTCCTGGGTGCATATGCACGAACCGGAAAAAGCCACGGAAAAAGCTAAAGACCTTTTAAGAATGGCTGTTGCCAAGGCACAATATCTCAAACCGTTAAAACCCGGTCAACTGGCTGTAAACCATCAGGCATTGATCATCGGCGGCGGCCTGGCCGGTATGACTGCGGCCCTGTCGCTGGCCGATCAGGGCTTCGCGTCATTCATCGTTGAAAAAGAGGACCGTCTGGGCGGCAATTACAATCATCTGTACAAAACCCTTGAAGGCCTGGATACTCGATCTCACCTGAAAGGCCTGCTGGAGAAAATTTACAACAATCCATTGATCACGGTGGTGACCTCCTCACAGATTAAGAAGATCGATGGTTTCATCGGCAACTACAAAACCACCGTGGAAACCAAAGAGGGCGAGAAAATTTTCGAACATGGCGTGGTGCTGGTCGCCATCGGTGCTTATGAGAACCAGCCGAAAGAATACCTCTACGGTCAGAACACGAAAGTCAAAACGCAGCGGGAGCTGGAGGTGCTTCTTTATGAAAAGGATCCGAAGCTCGCAGCGGTGAAAAAAGTCGTTATGATTCAATGTGTGGGCAGCCGCGACAAGGAAAGACCCTACTGCAGCCGTTATTGCTGCTCCGAGGCGATCAAAAACGCTCTGGAGCTCAAGGCCGCCAATCCTTCGCGTGACATCACCATCATCTACAGGGATATCCGGACGTTTGCTTTCAAGGAAGATTATTATAAGAAAGCCAGGGAAGCGAATATTAAGTTTATCTCTTACGAAGAGAACCGCAAGCCGGAAGTCCTCGCTTCAGGTGATAAAGTTGAAGTGCGTGTATTTGACCCGATTCTCAATGAATCGGTCACTCTGCCGGCGGATATCGTGGCTTTGAGCGTGGGCGTGGTGCCGAATCCCGAAAACGCGGCCATCGGCAATATGCTGAAAGTGCCAACCAATCAGGACGGTTTCTTCCTGGAAGCGCATGTGAAACTGCGCCCGGTGGATTTCGCAACCGACGGTGTGTTCATGTGCGGCATGTCGCATTCGCCGAAATTCAGCGATGAATCGATCACCCAGGCCAATGCCGCCGTATCGCGCGCCTGTCTGGTTTTGAGCCTTGATTTTATCGAGGCGGAAGGCAAAACCGCCTATGTGAACAAAGATCGATGCTCGGCCTGCGGTCTTTGCGAAATCAATTGTCCCTACAGCGCCATCGAGGTGGATGTCAAGGAAGCCTGTGCAGCGGTCAATACCGTGTTGTGCAAGGGCTGTGGGGTCTGCACCGCGTCATGCCGCATGAACGCGGTGGACTTAAACGGTTTCAATAACGAAGAAGTTCTGGCACAGATATATAACATAAACTAAGGTAAACGGCTTTGAAGATGAGCTGTTAGAAGGAGAATATATGGCTGAAAATTTAGCAAGCAAAGAATGGGAACCGAAAATCGTCGCCATCGTCTGCAACTGGTGTACGTACGCAGGCGCCGATCTGGCCGGGATCAGCAGAATACAGTATCCGACGAACGTGCGCATCATCCGTGTTCCCTGCACCGGAAGAATCAATCCTTTCTATATCGTCAAAGCCCTGCAGGACGGCGCCGACGGTGTTCTGGTTTCCGGTTGACACCCGGGTGAATGCCACTATATCTCGGGAAATCTGGTGGCGCGTCGCAAGTTTGCGACGTTAAAAAGTTTCCTGAACTACATCGGCGTGGAAGGCGATCGGACGATCTTCACGTGGGTTTCGGCCTCCGAAGGCGATCGCTTCGCGCAGGTCATCAAGGGAGTAACGGCGAAAGTCAGGGCCCTGGGGCCGGCGAATAAGCTAGTCAAAAAGTTTGGTTAGTCCCTTTTAAGGGAAGATAATAAAAATAAACGGGGAAATCATCACTGTGGAAAACATCGAAACAAAATTGCGGGAAGAAGCAAAAAGGCTGCTTTTGGAAAAGAAAGTCGACGTGATCATCGGCTACGAAAAAGGCACGCTTCCGTTAACGGCAACACCATGTTTTGTCACGACACCGGAGGAAGCCGACAATCTGGTCTGGAATCATCTGTGCACGCAGAACCCGGTCAAGTTTGTGCACGATCTGATCACTCAGCATAAGAATGCCCAGAAGCGGGTCAAGCCGGAAGACCGAAAGAAGAAAGTCATCGGTGTCGTCGCACGTGGATGTGCCACACGCTCGTTGATTATTCAACTGCAGGAAAGGCAATACGAGCGCGCAGACGTCTACATCATCGGTGTTCCCTGCGAAGGCTACGTGGACGGCAAAGCGCTTAAATCCGCCATTGGTGGCGTGGATATCACTGAAGGAAGCATCGACGGCGACCAGATCAAAATGAAAACCTCCGACGGCGATAAAGCGGTTGCGCTCAAAGATGTTCTGGCCGCCAGTTGCCGCACCTGTCGCTTTAACAATCCCATCATTTCCGACACGATGGTCGGATCGCCGGCGGCAGCCATGAATCCCGACGCCGAATATAACGAGGTTAAGGAATTTGAGGGCAAAACGGTTGAAGAGCGCTGGGCTTACTACAGCAAGGAAATGGAAAAATGCATTCGCTGTAACGCGTGCCGTCAGGCCTGTCCCTCCTGCTACTGTCCGACATGTTTTGCAGAACAAAGCCAACCTCAGTGGGTCGGTATCGGCGAAGACAAAACCGACACTCAGGTGTTTCAGCTGATGCGTTTGTATCACATGGTCGGGCGCTGTGTGGATTGTGGGTCCTGCGTTGCGGTCTGTCCGATGGGTGTGGATCTGAGAAAATTCCTCAAGAAGATTGACAAGGACGGCTGGGAACTCTTCGGAAACCGGGCCGGTTCGTCAATGGATGATATGCCGCCACTGGGCAAATATGATGAGCATCACGATAAAGAAGATTTTGTCTTCAACCCATAATTTGTTTGAAATAACGGAGTTTACATGGAAACTTTTCTGGAAGAAGTAAACAAAAAGATACACGGTGTTCCCCTGCAGGCCTGTTACCACTGCCGAAAGTGCACCGCAGGTTGTCCTGTGGCGTCACACATGGAGTATAACCCCAACAAGGTTATCAAAATGATTCAGAACGGGCAGAAAGACAAGGTGCTTGCGAGCTCCACGATCTGGCTTTGCCTGTCTTGCGAAACCTGTATCACCCGCTGCCCCAATCAGGTGGATATCGCACGGATGATGGATGTGCTCAGACAGATGGCGATTGAAGAAGGTGTTGCCGCGAAAGAGGCGAACATCTTGAAGTTCCATGAGGCGTTCCTTTCCAGCATTAAATTCGGCGGCCGTGTCCACGAAATGATGATGACCGTTCATTACAAGCTGAAATCGAAAGATTTCTTTTCGGATGTGGATATTGCGCCGGGTATGCTGCTCAAGGGAAAGTTATCGTTTTTCCCGCCGCGAACGAAGGACATGAAATCGGTTAAGGGTATTTTTGAAAAAACGCAGAGCAGATAATGGTTTTGCGTTGGACCGCTTGCGGTCTGACGCGTCGAAGTAACAAGCATAGAAGGAGGCTAGTCTCTTGAAAGTTTCATACTATCCGGGCTGTTCGCTGCATGGGATGGCAAAAGAATATGATCAGTCCATGAAGGCAGTCAGTCAGGCCCTCAGCATCGAACTCAAAGAAGTTGACGATTGGTCCTGCTGTGGAGCGTCCGCGGCGCACAACACGAATTTCGATTTATCCGTTGCATTGCCGGCGCGCAATCTTATCGCCGCAGAAAAAAACGCGATGGATGTCATGGTCCCCTGTGCCGCCTGTTTCAATCGTTTCAAAATGGCAGAGCATCACTTGAAGGCCGACAAAGACCTCAAAGCGAGGATTGAAGGGGTTCTTGGCGCCAAATATCAGGGCGGCATCACCATCCGCAACCCGATTGATGTGATCTACAACGAGATCGGCATCGACGCGCTGGCGGCGAAAGTTCTCAAACCCCTGACCGGATTGAAACCCGTTTCCTACTATGGCTGTCTGCTGCTTCGTCCGCCGGAAGTTTGTGAATTTGAAAATTATGAAAACCCTTTCATGCTCGACAAGATGATGGGATCAATCGGCGCCGATGTGAAAAACTGGTCGTACAAGACCGATTGCTGCGGCGGTTCAATGTCGGTCAGCAAGACGGCCATTGTTGTGGATATGTGCGACAAGTTGATGGGCGCCGCGAAAGAAGCGGGTGCAAACTGCGTGGTGACTGCCTGTCCCATGTGCCTGGCCAATCTGGAGATGCGCCCCAGTGCGAATATGAAAATGCCCGTTTTCTATTTTACGGAATTGATTTCGCTGGCATTGGGACTTTCCGGATCTCAGGAAACATTTAAAACACATTTGACGGATGTGCAGCCGCTGTTGAGCCAGTTACGGTTGATTTAAGAATTGTTAAGCAGAAAAACCGACGCTTTTAATTTTCAAAGGTTGGATAAAAAAATTTATTAGGGACAATTATGGAAAAACGTTTGATTAAAAAAGAGGCACTAGCGGGAATTGCCAAGAAGATGGCCGAAGAATTTCTGGTTTGGGCGCCGGTTAAAAAAGAAGACAATGTCCTTTTTGAACCCCTTCAGAAAGACGGCGAGCCTTACCTTGCGTATTTGAATTCCAAAAACGCTCCGAAAAATGTTTTCTTTCCGCACACGGAAACCCTGATGAAATACACACGCACCGAAAAAGGCATGGCATTTTCTTCAGAGGAAAACAAAGCAGCTGAGTCTGTTTTGTTCGGCGTGCGCCCCTGCGATGCGCACAGTTTCGCTCTGCTCGACATGCTCTTCGATCAGGATAAATACAAGGACGCTTATTATATCGCCAAGCGGCTCAACACGACCGTGATCTCGATGGCCTGCGTGAAGCCGCCCTACGCGAGCTGCTTTTGCACGTCCGTGGACGGAGAGCCTGTTTCTTCGGAAGGTGCGGATGTTCTGCTGACCGACATTGGTTCGGACTACCTGGTGGAATTCATTACCGCCAAAGGAGAAAAGCTGACCCGTTATTTCGGCGACACCAAAGCCGATGCCGCGGCGGATACCAGGAAAGAGGAGATTGCGGCCAAAGCAAAAGAGGCCATCCAGTCGAAGATCCCCGCGCACGAAGTCAAACCGATCCTGGACGTCAATTTCGACAATCCCTTCTGGAACACGATACACAGCAAGTGCCTGGCCTGCGGAACCTGTACGTATATGTGCCCCACCTGCCATTGCTTTGATATCAGTGATGAAGTCAAGGGCGCGGACGGTGTGCGCATCCGGTCCTGGGACTCCTGCATGTTTCCACTCTTCACGAAGGAAACCTCAGGTCACAATCCGCGGACATCGCAGAAGGAAAGATGGCGTCAGCGTGCGATGCACAAGTTCAAATATTATGTGGACAACTTCAACGCCATCGCCTGCGTTGGTTGCGGACGGTGTGTGATGTCCTGTCCGGTGAATATTGATATTCGAAAAATTGTTGAAGACATTTCAAAATTATAAACAGGGAGTTCGTAATGCAAAACCCGTATATACCGTATCCTGTCGTGGTGGATAAAATCATTACCGAAGTCGATACCAAAGACATTAAAACGTTTCGTTTTAAATTTGTGAATCCCGAAGACGAAGAAAAATACGCATACATTCCCGGCCAGTTCGGCGAGCTTTCCATTTTCGGCAAAGGCGAGTCCCCCATCGGGATTGCTTCTTCTCCCACGCAAAAGGGGTATGTCGAATTTACCGTGCAGAAAGCGGGTGTGGTCACCACCGCGCTCCATGAGATGGAAGAGGGCACCCTGATGGGTCTGCGCGGGCCGTTGGGCAACTCCTGGCCGCTGGAATATCTCGAAGGGAAAAACATCGTCATCGTCGGCGGAGGTTTTGCCTTCACCACACTGCGGTCGCTGATTAACTACATGATTCACGACGACAACCGCAAGCGCTTTGGCAACATCACCGTGATTTACGGTGCGCGAACGCCCGGCCTGCTGCTTTACAAGGATGAACTGGAAGAATGGGGGAAACGGTCGGATTTAAATTTAAACGTGACTGTCGATAAGGGCGATGCGACCTGGAAGGGCAGGGAGGGTTTTGTTCCCACAGTCTGCAAGGAAGTGGCCCCCAGCAAGGAAAACGCGGTGGCCGTCATCTGCGGTCCGCCGATCATGATTCGCTTCACCCTGCCGGTGTTCTTTGAAATCGGTTTTTCCAAGGAGAACATCATCACCTCACTGGAAATGCGCATGAAGTGCGGCATCGGAAAGTGCGGCCGCTGCAACGTCGGCAGCAAGTATGTCTGCAAGGACGGTCCGGTCTTCTCGCTTGCGGAGCTTGATCAACTGACGCCCGAATACTAGAAGAAATGACGAGAGTGTTTAAGGAAGTATTTACCAGGGAACCTACGGGTTCCCTTTTTTGGTATAGGACCTCAGCCAGTTGAACGATTTTCTGAAAGAGCCTTTTTAAACCCGGTTTTCTTATTAACATTTTCTCGATCTTAGGTTACTTGATGACAATGGCCGCCGGGTAAAAATCCCCCAAAACGCAATTTGAATTTGCGATTTTTTCTCTCATATGTTAAGTAGCGACGCGTCTGTCCGATACGCAGATAAGCTGTTTTAAGGCTTTAAAAACATAGGAGATATGGAATGTCGCAAACAGTTACCCCCTATCTGGAAATGTCCCAGGCAATCATGGAGGCGGGCGGAGAGGCGCTGAAGAAGTGTTATCAGTGCGGCACCTGCACCGGCACCTGTCCCTGGACGCCGATCACCCATTTCAACATCCGCAAACTCGTGCGTTTCGGCCAGTTGGGCCTCGACGGCATCGAAGATTTAATGTGGGACTGCTCCACCTGTAAATTCTGCGTGGATCGTTGCCCGCGCGGTGTGGAGATCATCGATATCGTGACGGCCATTCGCAATGTATACAGCGGGGGCGGCATGCTGCCGCAGAGCCTGCGGGCATTTGTCGGATCCATGTCGGCGCGCGGAAACCCCTGGTCGGGGGATCAGTCCAAACGAAACGATTGGGCCGGGGGAAAATATCCACTCTATACCGCCGATCACGAATATCTGTTCTGGACGTGCTGCACGGTTTGCTACGACCCGCGCAATGTCCGATTAGCCAGAGCCACCGCCGAAATATTAAATCTGGCCGGCATCAGCTGGGGAATGCCGGCGGTGGATGTCAACTGCTGCGGTGAAAGCCTCAGAAAAGTAGGCGATCTGGAATTGTTCGACAGACTCAAAAACAACAACCTGGATTATTTCAAGTCGCAGGGTGTTTCCAAAATCATCACCGTATCGCCTCACTGCCTGGCGACCTTCAAAAAGGATTACGGCGAGGATTATGAAGTCCTCCACTTCAGTGAGCTGATGGCAAAACTGGTCAAGGAAGGCAAAATTACCCCCAAAAAGGATTTTGGCGGCCTCAAGGTCACCTACCATGATCCCTGTTACCTGGGCCGTCACAGCGGGATTTACGACGCGCCGCGCGATCTTCTGAAATCGCTTCCCGGTGTCGAATTCGTTGAGATGGAGCGCAGCCGCGAGCAGAGCATGTGTTGCGGCGGAGGCGGCGGCGGATTGTGGATGGAAAAAGCGAAGGGTGAGCGATTAAGCGATTTGAGAATCGAAGAGGCCATGGCAACCGGCGCGCAGGTGCTGGCGACGGCCTGCCCGTATTGCATTACCATGTTTGAAGACAGCAGCCGGACGCTCAATGTCGATGAACAAATAAAGATCAAGGACGTCACCGAGCTCTTGCTGGAGAGCCTGGACATCAATATTGATGAGCCGGTTGTAGACACTTGCGCCATCTAGAAGACACGCGGCGTTTGATGCTGATGATAAGGAAGACAAGAGTAACGCACTAGGAGAAAGTATGAGCAGAATTGGTGTTTTTGTTTGCCACTGCGGTTTGAATATAGCCAAGACGGTCCGGGTGAGCGAACTGGCCGAGTTTGCGGCCACGCTGCCGGATGTGGTGGTCGCGAAGGATTACAAGTTCATGTGTTCCACGCCGGGCCAGGAGATGATCGCCAATGATATTAAAGAACACAGGCTCGATCGCGTGATCGTGACGGCCTGTTCGCCGCTGATGCACGAGCAGACCTTCCGCAAGGTTCTGGCGGCGTCCGGCCTCAATCAATATCTTTTGTCCATTGTCAATATCCGTGAACAGGTCTCCTGGGTGACGCATGACATTGAAGAAGGCACGGCCAAATCCAAGGCGCTTTTAAACGGCGCGGTGAACCGGGCGAGACTTCTGGCCCCGCTCACCTCGCGCGTGATTGACGTCAACCCCGATGTGATGGTCGTCGGCGCCGGGATTGCAGGCATTCAGGCGGCACTGGAACTGGCCAACACCGGCAAGAAAGTCTATCTGGTCGAAAAGAATTCCACCATCGGCGGACACATGGCGCAGTTTGACAAGACCTTCCCCACGCTGGATTGCTCCGCCTGTATTCTGACACCCAAGATGGACAATGTTTTGCAGCATAAAAATATCACCCTCATGACATCTTGCGAGGTTACCGAAGTCAAGGGATTCGTCGGGAACTTCGATATTACAGTTAAACAGAAAGCCAGATACGTGGATCATGACAAGTGCAACGCCTGTCTGGCCTGCACGGAGAAATGCCCCGGCAAGGGTGTCTCCGAATGGGATGAAGGCCTGGTGAAAAGAAAAGCCATTTACATTCCCTTCCCGCAGGCTGTGCCGCAAAAACCGGTGATCGACCGGGATGCCTGCACCTATTTTATCAAAGGCAAATGCCGGCTGTGTGAAAAGGTCTGTGAGCAGAAGGCGATTGATTTCGAGCAGCAAGATACCTCTACGACCGTAAAAGTCGGCGCGGTCATTGTGGCGACCGGGTATGATCTGATGGACACCAAGCCATTGCTGCAGTATGGTTACGGCAGATACCCCGGCGTGTATAACGCGCTGGAAGTGGAACGACTTTTCAATTCCGCAGGGCCCACCGGCGGCAAGGTCACGCTCAGAGACGGCAGGGAGCCGCAGGCCATTGCCATTTTCCACTGCATCGGCAGCCGTGACAAAAATAATTATGAACATTGCAGCCGGGTCTGCTGCATGTATTCGCTCAAATTCGCGCACCTGTTCAAGGAGAAGACCTCCGCCGACGTTTATCAGTTCTACATTGATATGCGCGCCGCCGGCAAAGGCTATGAAGAATTCTACAACCGCATCATTGAAGAGGATGTGAAGTTTATCCGCGGCAAGGGCGCGCGCGTGGCGGAAAGCGCCGATGAACCGGGTCGTCTGATTGTCGAAGCGGAAGACACGATCACCGGAAAATTCATCAAACTGCCGGTGGATATGGTGGTTTTGTCGCCTGCCATGAAGCCGCGCGCGGATTCAAAAGACATCGCAAGGCTGTTCAACCTGAGCACGGACAAGTACGGCTTCTTTATGGAGCGGCATCCGAAGCTTGCGCCGCTTTCCACCATGTCGGAGGGGATTTTTATCGCGGGCGTTTGCCAAAGCCCGAAAGACATTCCCGACACGGTCGCGCAGGCCTATGGCGCGGCGGCGGAAGCGCTGACGATCGTGGTGAAAGACAAGCTGGAACTGGAGGCCACCACGGCGATGGTCAATCCTGCGTCGTGCTGCGCCTGTCTCAACTGCGTGCGAGTCTGTCCCTACGGTGCGCCGTTTTTCAACGAGCAAAAGGGGGTATCCGAAATCAACGAGGCGTTATGCAAGGGCTGCGGCCTTTGCGCGTCCGTCTGTCCGTCTTCGGCGATTATCGCACGGCACTTTACCAATGATCAGGTGTTGGCTGAGATGGAAGGCCTCATGGAGTTTTAGACAGAGTCGCCATGTCATTTTGAGGAGCGAAGCGGCGAGAAATCTTTGGTCGCCTCAATATTTACACAATCAGATTTCTCCCTTCGGTCGAAATGACAATGTATAAAATGGGTTTGATCGTGATGTTAGAAAGGAACGTTTATGTCATTTGAACCGAAAATACTGGGCATTGCCTGCAACTGGTGCACCTACACCGGCGCGGACCTGGCCGGAACCACGCGATTGCAGTATCCGCAGAATCTGAGGGTGGTTCGCGTCATGTGTTCGAGCCGGATCAATCCTTCGTTTATCTTTCGCGCATTTCAACTTGGCGCGGATGGGGTTCTCGTCGGCGGCTGCCATCCCGGCGATTGCCATTATAATACCGGCAATCTCTATGCCCGCAGAAGGCTGGCCGTGACAAAAAAAATTCTGGAATTTTCCGGACTGGAGCCGGGCCGATTCCGTGTAGAGTGGATTTCCGCCTCTGAAGGCAATAAATTCGCCGAAGTGGTTACGGAATTTACCGAGCAGATTAAAAACCTGGGACCCCAGACAAAATTTAAGATTGAACAATAGCGTTGGGAGAAGATATGGCAACGAGCTTTAAGCAGATTGAAGAAAAACTGAAAACCGAAGCCGCAAAGCTTCTGGAATCCGGATCGGTCAGCCTGGTTCTGGCCTATGGCAAGGGTTACGATGAAAAGCATCCGATGCCGTATGTCGCCAAATGCGCGTCCGACGTGGCAAATATCGTCTTTAATGAATTCTGCACCTACAACATGGCCCGGTATCTGGTTCGCTATCCGCGCGGAACAAAAATCGCCGTGGCCGTGAAAGCGGCGGACAGCCGAGCCGTGATTCAACTGATTCAGGAAGAGAAGGTCAAACGGGAGGATCTGGTTATCCTGGGCATTCCCGTATCCGGCATGAAAAACCCCAAAACAGGAGAAACCATCGACAGCAAAACCACATGCGGTCTGTATAACCCGGTCCTGTATGATGTCCTGCTGGGTGAAGAAGTGCATGGTCAGCCAGTTGTTTCACCCTATGATGTGCTCGCCGGGTATGAGGCGATGGACAAAGACGCGCGCTGGGCCTTCTGGCAGAAGGAATTCGATAGATGCATCCGTTGTTATGCCTGCCGCAAGGCCTGCCCCATGTGCTACTGCGATCCCTGCTTTATCGACCAGACCAAGCCCAAATGGGGGGATAAGTCGCCTGAGCCTGCAGGCAACCTGATGTACCACCTGACCCGCTTTCACCATCTGGCCGGGCGCTGCATTGATTGCGGTGAATGTTCCCGCGCCTGTCCCGTGGATATTCCTTTGTATCTGTTCCATAAGAAAGTGGCCAAGGAGTGTGAGGAGATGTTCGGTCAGGCTGCGGGCATGAGTATTGAAGACAAACCCGCGCTGGTCAATTTCCGGGTGGACGATTCCGATAAAATTTTGGAGTAAGGAGTTCTTCGTGTTGAAAAAAACAGCCATCAATAAAATATCCGGACTGGCCGCAACGCTTCTGGAAGCCGGAACGCTGCTTGCGCCCGTAAAGGAAGCCGCCGGCTTCAATTTCCGGGAAATATCAGACCCCAATCAGGTGGATTTGAACTTTCACAATACCATTTTGTCTCCCAAGTCGGCATTCTTTCCCCATATGGAAGATTTTGTCCATTATCAGACAGGAAAATCCGTTCTGGAGGCTACACCTGTTGAGCTGAATTTGAAACCGACTTTCCTCTTTGGCGTCCGTCCCTGTGATGTGAAGAGTTTCGAAATCATGGATATCCATTTTTCCGGCACCGGTGCGGTCGATCCCTACTGGCAGAAAAGAAGGGAAGCCGCCACCATTTTCGGCTATGCCTTTGATCCGGATGTTCCGGCCCGCGTGGAGGAATTTTATCAGACGCTGGGTATTGGCGCCGCCGATCCCGAAGGCAGCGACATTTTCATGATTAAAAAGGACGGAGATCTGCTGCTCAAGGGCATCACCCCCAAAGGCGAAAAGCTTCTGGCCGGATTAAACGGGCTTGATAAAGCTTCTGCTGATGAAGAAAAGTATTTTGAGGATGTCATCGTCGGGGGGCGAAACGTCAAAACCCGCTTTACCTGCGTTGACGACAAGAGCATCGCAAAAAAATTCGAAGATCTTTTTCACGTAAGCGATTTCTGGCAGAAAGCCTCCGCGGCCTGCCTGAGCTGCGGGGTGTGCACCTTTGTGTGTCCCACCTGTTACTGTTTCGATATCTGCGACGAGACGCTTTTCAGCAAAGGAACCCGCCGTCGGGTCTGGGACGCCTGCATGTTTACGGACTTCACCCTGGAAGCCAGTGGGCACAATCCCCGGACACAGGTATTTCAGAGACTGCGCCAGAAGATCAACCATAAATATTCCTATCATGTGAGAAAGTACGGCGTGATCTCGTGTGTCGGCTGTGGCCGCTGCACGCAACATTGTCCGGTGAATATCGACATCTTCTCTATCGTGGACGAGGCGATAAAAGCCTGATGTCATGGTAACGCTGCCATGTCATTTCGCAGGCGTTTTTTACGGCTGAGAAATCCTGGATGTCTCCCGGCGTTTGAAATGACATCACTTGATTGACACGACACGGATGCCGAAAACAGAAAAGATCATTGAAAATTAAAAATAATTGAGGAAAACCATGTGTTCAAATAATCCTTACATTCCCATGCCGGTTGAAATTAGCAAAATCATCGACGAAGTGGATACCCATGACATCAAATCATTTCGCCTGAAATTTATAAATCCGCAAGACCAGGCACAATTTAACTATATGCCGGGTCAATTCGCCGAATTATCCATTTACGGAAAAGGCGAATCCCCCATCGGTATCGCCTCGTCGCCGACGGAAGAAGGCTACGTTGAATTTACCGTTCAGCGAGCCGGAACGGTCGTGCCGGGACTGGTGACCGCCGCGCTGCATGATATGGACGAAGGCGCGAAAATCGGACTGCGCGGCCCTCTGGGGAATTCCTGGCCGATCGAATTTCTGGAAAAAAAGAACATCGTGGTCGTGGGCGGCGGATTTGCTTTCACCACGCTTCGATCGCTCATCAATTACATGCTGCATAAGGACAACCGTTCGCGTTTCGGAGAGATCACCGTCATCTACGGCGCGAGAACCCCCGGCCTGCTTCTATACAAGGATGAACTGACTGCCTGGGGGAAAAGAGACGACATGAAAACCGTGATTACTGTGGATAAGGGAAATGAAACCTGGACCGGCAGGGAAGGATTCGTCCCTGCCGTCTGCAAGGATGTCGCACCGTCGCCGCAAAACACGGTGGCCGTCATCTGCGGCCCTCCTGTCATGATCAAGTTCACGCTGCCGGTATTTTTCGAGCTGGGCTTTTCGAAGGAAAACATTCTGACCTCGCTGGAGATGCGTATGAAATGCGGCATCGGCAAATGCGGCCGCTGCAACGTCGGTTACAAATACGTCTGCACGGATGGCCCGGTATTTTCCCTGGCCGAGCTGGAAGCATTGCCGAAGGATTTTTAAAGAAAGGTGAATATGAAAAAAATACTTGCGATATTGATGGTTTCTTTGTTTGTTGCGGCGTTTGCCTGGGCCGCCGATGATCTCTTTAAAAAAATTGATCAGGATTCGGACGGAAAAATCAGCAAGCAGGAATATCTCGACGCCGTGGCCGGAAAATTCGCGAAGCGCGATATAAACAGTGATGGCATCCTGAGCCGGGAGGAGATCCTGGCCGTCGATAAAATCAACGCTGAAAAATTCATCAAAAAACTCGATCGGGACAATGACGGTACAGTGGTTAAGAAAGAATTTATGGATACCGCAGCCAAACAGTTTCGCACCCTGGACAAAAACGCGGACGGTTACATCGACGCCAAAGAGTGGCGCGAGGCCCATATGGCTCCGAAATCGCCCATGTTTATTCTCTTCACCTTTTAATATTTCGTCAGCATCTTGACACGCAGCCGGCGTGTCCTATACTATCAAATAGCTTGCATTTAAAAGAAAAGCGTCTTAAAAGATTTAAACAAGGGCGGTTGAAAAGCCGGCAAATTGCCGGAAGGGCTTAAACCAAGGAGTGCTTATGTGGGAATATACGGACAAGGTGAAGGAACATTTCCTCAATCCGCAAAATGTCGGCGAGATTGAAAATCCGGACGGAGAGGCGCAAGTCGGGTCGCTGGCCTGCGGAGATGCCTTAAAGCTGACGTTTAAACTGGACGAGAACAAGCGAATCAAAGATGCGAAGTTTAAGACTTTCGGCTGCGCCAGTGCGATTGCATCCTCCTCCGCGCTCACAGAGATGATCAAAGGGATGACCGTTGATGAGGCGATCAAAATCACCAATCAGGACATCGCGCAATATCTTGGCGGTTTGCCCGATGAAAAGATGCATTGTTCCGTTATGGGCAAACAGGCTCTGGAAAAAGCCATCGAGAATTACAAAGGCGCTCCGGCGATGGAAGCCGGCGCGAAAATCATCTGTGAATGTTTCGGTGTGACCGACAAGGAAATTCAGCGGGCAATCCGCGAAAACAACCTGCTGACAGTGGAGGACGTCACCAACTACACGAAAGCGGGTGGAGGCTGCGGCGCCTGTCAGGATGCGATCGCTCAGATTATCGAAAGTGTCAGAGCCGAGGCAAAGCCCGACGAAAAACCGAAACTGACGAACCTTCAGAAAATCAAGCTGATCGAAGAAACCATCGACCGTGAAATCCGTCCGTCACTCAGACAGGACGGTGGGGATATCGACATTATCGATATTATCGGGGATCGCGTTCTCGTGGCGACCAGGGGCGCCTGCGCGACCTGCAAGGCAGCCGACATCACGCTTAAGCATTTTGTCGAGCATCGTTTAAAAGAGATGGTTTCTCCGGACATCACCGTGGAGGAGGTATCCAAATGAATACGATTTATCTGGACAACAACGCCACGACGAAGGTCGCGCCGGAGGTCCTCGACGCGATGATGCCCTATTTTGGCGAACTGTACGGCAATCCTTCCAGTATGCACAATTTTGGCGGTCAGGTCGGACAGAAGATTCGCGCTGCCCGCGAGCAGGCGGCAGCGCTTATCGGGGCACAGCCGGAAGAAATCGTTTTCACCAGTTGCGGTACGGAGAGCGACAACGCGGCCATCCGGTCGGCGCTGGTCACGCAACCGGATAAAAAACACATCCTGATCAGCCGGGTGGAGCATCCCGCCATTCGTGCGTTATGTGCGCATCTGGCCTCACAGGGTTATCGGATCACCGAATTGCCGGTTGATAAAAACGGCATTCTGGATCTGGAGAATCTGGAGAAAAATCTGACGCCGGATACGGCCATTGTCAGTCTGATGTGGGGGAACAATGAAACCGGCGTGCTGTTTCCTGTGGAAGAAGCCGCGCATCTGGCGCGTGAGAAAGGAATCCTTTTTCATACGGACGCTGTTCAGGCCGCAGGGAAGATTCCGATCAACATGCAAAACAATGTGATCGATATGCTTTCCGTCTCAGGTCACAAATTGCACGCCCCCAAAGGCGTCGGCATGCTTTATATTCGACGCGGGACGAAATTTGCGCCGTTTATGATCGGCGGCCATCAGGAAAAGGAGCGTCGCGGCGGCACGGAAAACTCGGCAGGCATCATCGGTCTGGGCAAAGCCTGCGAGCTGGCCGCGGGAAATCTGGATAAAGAAAACACTTTTGTGAGGCGCCTGCGTGACAAGCTGGAAAAGGCGCTTCTGGGCAGGATTGCGCAAAGCCGTGTCAATGGTGATGTGACGAATCGTCTGCCCAATACCACCAACATCAGCTTCGAATATGTTGAAGGCGAGGCGATCCTTCTGTTGATGAACGAGCTGGGTATCTGTGCCTCTTCCGGATCGGCCTGCACGTCCGGATCGCTGCAGCCGTCGCATGTGCTGCGCGCAATGGGTGTTCCATTTACCATGGCGCATGGTTCCGTTCGTTTCAGTCTGAGCGTTTACAATACCGAGGCGGAAATTGATTTTGTCATAGAGAATATGCCCGCCATTATTGAACGCCTGCGCGGCATGTCGCCTTTCTGGAATCAGGCGGGCCAGGCTTGTAATGTACAGTGAATGGTGAATGGTGGATAGTGGTGTTAGCGAAAAGCCTTTCGTTGCGGATGAAATGACGGGGATCATGTGAACAGATGAAACGCTCAACAAATGGTGATAAATGTAAAAATACAATCAAGTCGGTCGGGCAATACCGTGATGAAATCCCGGCTATTGTTGATGCGTTGGTGAGTTCGTGCGGCTCGGGAGGGTGTTTCGACCATGTCAGTACCGAGCCGATTCCTTACCGGGAAGCGATCATTGATATCCTGCGCCGTTCGGCGCTGATTCTCTATCCGGGCTATTTTATCCCTACTCGTCTGGATTCTACCAATCTTGAATACTATCTGGGTCAGCAGGTTACTTCGCTCTACGAAATTCTCTCCGGACAGATTGTTCTGGCCATTCGTCATGACTGTATCCGCAAGAATCAGACCTGTGTACATTGTGAACCGCTGGGACATCAATTAGCCATTGAGTTTCTTCACGAACTGCCGGCATTGCGCGCCATGCTGGCAAAAGATATCCGGGCCGCGCTCGACGGGGATCCCGCGGCTGGAAGTTATGATGAAATCATTTTCAGCTATCCGGGCATCTGGGCCATGATGGTTTATCGGATCGCGCACAAGCTTCATCATCTCAATATTCCGCTCATGCCCCGGATTATGACGGAGTATGCGCACAGCCGCACCGGCATTGATATCCACCCGGGCGCCCATATCGGCGAGAGTTTCTTCATCGATCACGGCACCGGTGTGGTAATCGGAGAGACCTGCACCATAGGCGACAGGGTGCGAGTCTATCAGGGGGTGACACTGGGGGCCTTGTCATTGAGCCGTGCGGAATGCAAGCGTCTGAGAAATCAGAAGCGACATCCGACGATTGAAGATGACGTGATCATCTATGCCAGCGCGACCATTCTCGGTGGCGACACGGTTGTCGGGGCGCGATCCGTTATCGGCGGCAACGTGTGGCTGACGCACTCCGTACCGCCGGACACGGAGGTATTCATTCAAAAGCAGGACCTCATTTTCGGCGCGAAAAAGTTCAAGAAACAGGCGCTGAGCAAGGGATTGAGAAAAATGAAATCTTGAATAAAAAAGGTGGATTTTTTTTTCAAGAAGGGTTATTTTGCGGCATCTGTTGTCAAAAAAATTTTTATTAAGGGGTGAGCAATGAACAAGGCAGATTTGATCGAAGAAGTGGCAAAAGTAGTTTCGACGAAGAAAGAGGCGGATGCCGCGGTCAATGCGACATTGGCGGCAATCCAGAAAGCGCTCAAGAAGGGCGACAGCGTTACACTGGTCGGCTTCGGAACCTTTTCCGTAAGCAAGAGAAAAGCCCGCAAAGGCAGAAACCCCCAGACAGGCGAAGCCATTAAAATCGCCGCCAAGAAGGTTCCGGTATTCAAAGCCGGCAAAGGCCTGAAAGACGCAGTGAAGTAATTATTCAATTCCTGACATGAAAAAAAGAGCCGCGCTCCATAGAAAGAGCGCGGCTCTTTTTTTGCGATCAATCGGGAAAACGTGTTAAAGCCTTGCACCGTAAAGAATCCCATAACGCCCGACAGTGATAATCCATCAGGCGCACAAAGTAAAAAAGGCGGGTCTGATTTTTTTCAGACCCGCCTTTTGAATTGGAAAGATGATCAAACTATTTTTTTCTGCGGAAACCCGCAATTCCCAAAAGCCCCAATCCAAGAAGAATCAGCGTGGCCGGCTCGGGAACGGCAGATACTTTGCCCAGAATGGTTACATGAGAAATAGCGCCCCGATTGGGCCAGAAATTATTCAGATAGATAGTTTCAATACCATTCCAGTTACTGATATCAAAAATGTAAAATGCTGGGTTGCTTGCGCCATCCTTAACGTAGAGATAGAGAGGTGATCCAGTGATGTATGCGCCTCCAACGTATGTGATTGTCGCATCCATAGGATCATTCGGCTCGTTGTCAAATAATGTTTCATACGATGCAGCAAAGCTACCACTGTCAAATCCTTCCCCAACATTCTGCTTATACAACTCGCTCAATATGCCATTGTATTCTACATAATTAGCAATTTGAGAGGCATTCATGTTGGCGGTAATCGTGCCCGTCCACTGAGGTGTTGTAGCCGGCGTAATGGAAAGCGCCCAAGCATTTGCGCTTATCAGCAATCCACAAAGAACCATCATAATCGCTAAGTATTTTTTCATTTTCTCTCCTTATATGGCAACACAATGCCTGTTTATTTTCATATTTTACTATTATCTCAGCAACATGTATACCAGAGGTGCCATTATTATATAAAAAATTATAACATAATGATAATATTGAAGATAGAAAGTAATATTATGTTTGTCGCCAACATCGCCTGCTGTTGATCTTCAAATTTGTAAAGTAACCCGACAGTAAAAAACATGGCCATACAACATCTTTTTTAGGCATCAATTGGTTATCTTATGAATTTTACTATGTATATAAATTCATGTTGTAAAATTCTCCGAAAAGAATCGCAAGTATGAATGCATATCCTTGAGATCATTGCGTATTATCCCATAAACGCTTTTGTAAAGAAAACCGACACACGAAGCTGGGCTGTTGCCGAACTCCGCGTGCCGGTTTGATCTCTTGATGGATCGAGTATTTCGATAGGTACTGAACATTTCCAGAACCCTCCTGCCGGGACAGTCACCGTGGGCGTACGGGAAGCTGTTTACGCCCCTTCCCGGAATAGCGACGTTCTTCCGCCGTCCACGACCAGGTCATGACAATTGACAAAGCTGCCTTCGTCGGATGCTAAAAAAAGCGCGGCGCAGGCGATATCTTTATCCAGTCCGGCTCTGGGAAGCGGCGTGGCCTTGGCCAGGCTGTTTTTGAGTTTTTCCATTTTTTGTGCGTTTTTTTCGTCGGACAGCGTATTGGCAACCTGCGATCCGCCCCAGAAGATCGGTGTGGCGATCGCGCCGGGAGAAATGCTGTTGACTCTAATGCCGGAAGGTCCAAGCTGCGTGCCTGCCACTCGCGTGATGTGCGTGACTGCCGCCTTGGCCGCGGTGTAGAGGTAGCCCCCCTGGTTCATGCGGATTGCGGCGACGCTGGAGTTATTGATGATGCAGCCTGCGCCCTGTGCCTTCATGACGGGCGCGGCGTGCTTCATTCCGAAGACGACAGCACCCAAAAGAAGGTTCATGCTGTAGTTGAAATCTTCCGGCGTCACGGTTTCCAGCGTGCCGCGATCCGGTCCGCCCGCGTTGTTAAACAGGCAGTCGAGCCTGCCGAAGCGTGACACGGCCAGATCGATCACCGCTTTGATGTCCGTCTCCAGCATCACATCGGTACGATGATAGACGACATTGGCACCCAGCCGTTTTGCAATCGCTTTGCCTTTCTCCTCGGAACGGCCTGCGATGATCACTTTCGCTCCCTCGGAGGCGAAAACCTCTGCGGTTGCCTCTCCAATGCCGCTGGTTCCGCCGGTAATCACTGCCACTTTGTTTTCCAGTCTTTTGCTCATATATTTATTCACTCCTTAAAATGGATTATATCCCTGTTCGCAGTTCTGTTGTCCGGATGGATAGTATTCTATCGCAACATTGTCAAACCAATTTTGCTGTCATTCCTTAAAGAAGATGTGTGACTGCTTTAAGGCAAGTCAATGAATGATTTTATTTGTCTAATATTTGTGATATTGAGGGCTGCATATTCTGGTTACAGCGTACTGAAGATTGATTTCCAAAGGGAAGGAAGTTCCACCGGATTCAAAATCAAGAAAGGAGTCCATATGAATCAGCCGGAATTAACCCAGCAGGCTCTCGGTATTTTACGCAGCGGCGATCATTTTCAGTGGTATGTCATCACGCTTTTAGCCCTGGTGATCTATGTGTACACCAACGAAATCAGCAAGAAGAACTGGAGGGGGATTGCCGCCGGGATTTCTTTGTACCTCGTCCACTGGCTTTTCGAGATTGCGAACGCACTGATCCAATACGCGAGCGGGCATGCCCTCTGGACGGTGCCTGCCGGCACATCCTTTCTGATTCTTGTCGGTGTCGGTATTGAATTGAGCCTGATGTTTTCCGTAGCCGGTCTAGTGCTCTCCAAAATACTTCCCGAAGATCCCAAACTCAAAATATTGGGCATCAACAATCGAATCTTTTTTGCGGTAGTCAACGCGGCCTTGTTTTCGTTTATCGAAATCTTTCTGGCCATGACCCCCGCCTTTCACTGGGTCTACTCCTGGTGGGGTTCGCTGTCGGTGTTTTTCTTGGTGTATATTCCCTTCTTTGTCGTTTCCTTCCTGTGCTATGATTGGAAGCCGAAAGTGCAGGGCGCGGTGATCGGCGGTTTGCTTGTTGTGGATGCTTTCCTTTTGATCGTGTTCGCAGGTATTCTGAAGTGGATATAACCGTTCGCAAAAAAGGAGAGGAAAATGAAACTGCCCGAATATGTGACAGCAAAAGAAGTCGCGCGCGGTTCTAAACAAGACGGGCTGGCGAACGGGTGAGAATCCAATCCAGGTATTGTAAACATGACGAAGATTAAAAAAGTATTCATCAAGGTTGTGGCCAATCACTTGAGCTGGCACGTCCGGTGAATCATGAATATCATACGGTGAAACAGGAGGGAAAAGAGACGTGAAAAAAATGCAATATTCCATCGAAGATCGTATCGCCCAGATCCGCTTCGATGACGGAAAAATGAATGTCATGAATTGGGAATTTTTCAGTGAACTGAGCGATTGTCTTGATCAGGCCCAAGCCGACTGCGCGCAGGCTCTCATCTTTACGGCCAGGCCGGGTGTTTTTTCAGCGGGTCTGGATTTGAAACTGCTGCCGACCCTGTCCATTGCGGAGCAGTTCAAATTCCAGAAAACATTTGCCACGATCATGCTTCGAATCTATCTGTTTCCTATCCCGACGATTGCGGCCTATGTAGGACATTCCATTGCCGGCGGCGCCATTCTTTCTTATGCCTGCGACCGCTTCATGGCCGTTGAAGGGCCCTATAAGATTCAGATCAATGAAATTGCCAACAACATGGTTTTGCCCAGCTGGATATTGATGATTTGCCGTTCCTCTGTTCCGCCAGGTTTCTGGAAGGAAGCTCTTCTGCATGCGCATATTTATACGCCCCGGGAAGCTTTTGAAAAAGGAATCGTTGATGATCTGATTGCAGAAAATGGCGATGTCCTGGAGGCGGCAAAAGCCTATGCAAGGGATCTTTTCCGGCTTAGTGTTCCCATGTACGCCGCATCAAAAAGATTTATGCGCCAAAAAGAGGTAGATGAAGTCATGGCCGTCTTTGAAAAGGAGCTGGTGGGAGTACTTGTGAATAATGGGTGAGGAAAGAGGAATGCGGCCGATTCGGGAAGTTCTGGATGCGCAAAGTGTCGTGGTGATCGGGGCGTCGAGAGACCGTGAAAAGCCCGGCGCGCAGCTTCTGAAAGTCCTCCAGGATGTGGGTTTTCAGGGCCGGATAGCGGGCGTGAATCCGCAGGGCGGGGAAGTCTTTGGACTGCCTCTGTATCAGAGTATGCAGGAGGTCCCTTTCAACGTTGATCTCGCGGTTTTGCTGATCCCGCCCAGATTTGTGCCGGATGCCCTGAAAGACTGCGCGCGCAAAGGTGTGAAGGGCGTCGTGATCTCCGCAGAAGGGTTTGCTGAAACGGGGGTCGAGGGCGCAACGTATCAGGAAGACGTCCGCGCGATTTTAAAGTCTTCCGGCATGAGGGGTTTCGGCCCCAATACGCTGGGCCTGGTCAACACAAAAACGAAACTGACAACGTCCTATTTTGCCAATACCGGGATGCTTGCGCCAGGTTCGATTGGTTTTGCCGCACAATCCGGGATTTTTGTCGGGGCGCTGCTGCGCTATTTGAGCTCGCTTAACGGTTTGCACCTCTCCAAAGGCATCGGTCTGGGAAACAAGGTGGACGTCAACGAATCGGATGCCCTTTCCTATCTTGCACAAGACGAGCAGACCAAAATCATCGGGATGTATCTGGAAGATGTCAAAGACGGACGCCTTTTTCTGGAAAATCTCAAAGCAGCTGTGGCAAAAAAGCCTGTTCTCCTCATCAAGAGCGGCCGCACACAAGCCGGAGCGAAAGCATCGGCCTCTCACACAGCAAGCATGGCCGTGGAAGATGCCGTCTTTGAAGGCGTCGTCCGTCAGTCCGGCGCGATTCGACTCTATGCCATCGATGAATTTGTCCGCACGCTGAAAGGGTTTTTGAACATGCCCCTGCCCGGGGGGGACCGGCTGGCTTATGTCACTTACAGCGGAGCGCAGGCGATCATGAGCATCGATACGACCATTGAACTGGGCTTAAAAGTCGCCAGGTTGGCTCAGGCCACACAAGCGAGGATTGCCCGGGTGATCGCAACGGCATCCAAGACAAAAAATCCGATTGATATTTTCCCCGACTGGCTGACGCATGGATACGAAGCAACAACATCTGAGATTATCAAAGCCCTTCTGGATGATGATGGCGTAGACGGCATTATTTTTATCTCCTTTGCCGATGCAAACCCGGAATCCTATCAGCCCATGCTTGATATCGTGAAGGCGGACCAACGCAAGCCGGTTTTTGTTTCTCTTCTGGGGGACGGTAAAGACAAAGAAGCCTGTGAGCGTTTTTTAGATGCCGGCGGTCTTCCCTGTTATGATTTTCCCGAACAGGCTGTCCACGTCTTTGCCCGCATGCGGCAATACGCGCGATTCAGGGAAAGGACAGAGGCTTGATCCCGCGATGCTTCGTTCCGAAAACCTGAAAGTCAGGAATATCCGCGCGGCTGTCTTGCGCCAACAGGATGGCCCCGTCAAAATAGAAACGCTCCGGATGGAAGGCCCCCGGGATGATGAAGCGTTGGTGCGGATCGTTGCCAGCGGTGTTTGCCACACGGATATCAGCATGGCGCATCACTGGGAACCTGCGGACGGTCCTGTGGTGTTGGGGCATGAGGGCGCCGGTGTGGTGGAAGAGGTTGGCGGCAAGATCAAGTCTGTCCGGCCCGGCGACCATGTCATTTTATCCTATCAGTCGTGCGGTGTCTGCCGATCTTGCAGGGGCCGGCGGCCGTCGGGATGTAGCCGGTTTTATGAGCTCAACTTCGGTTTTCAGCGTCCGGACGGTACAAACGCACTTGCGCCTGACGGCGTTCGCGGTCACTTTTTCGGACAGTCGTCGTTTGCCTCGCATGTTTTGGCGACAGATCGAAATATGGTGCGGGTGTCCAAAAGATTATCCCTGCAGGAAGCCGCTCCACTGGGCTGCGGTATTCAAGCCGGTGCAGGGACGATTGTCAACCAGCTTGCTGTTCGACACAAGGAAAGTGTGGTGATTTTCGGTGTGGGAGCTGTCGGCTTATCGGCGGTTATGGCGGCCCGAATTGTGAAAGCCGATCCGATCATCGCGGTGGACATCCTTTCGAAGCGTCTAAAACTGGCCCAAGAACTCGGCGCAACCGCCGTTGTCAACGCCCGCCGCTCAGATGTATTGACTTCCGTGGGAAGATTGGTTCCGGAGGGCGTGGATTACGCGCTGGAAACGACCGGCCATCCGGTGATGATGCGCGCGGCCGCTCATGTGACTTCCCGACGGGAACCACGGCATATTTCACAGGTGATGGCATTCCCGATTTTGTGCCGAAGGGGAAAAAAGCTGTCGCGGTTATTGCGGGCGATTCGGTGCCCCAGGATTTCATCCCCCGGATGATCCAATGGCACCGGTCCGGAAAATTTCCATTCGACCGACTGATCCGATTTTATGATTTTAAGGATATTCAGCGGGCGATCAAGGATTCATTGACCGGGAAAACAATCAAGCCGGTCCTCTGCATGCCATGATTAGCCTGGGCATTAATGTTGACAAGTATTTTGCCTATATCTTTATCATGGGAAGCTGCCTGGCCGCGCTTGGCGGTGTCTTGTATGCACCGATTACTTCCGTCCATCCGTACATGGGTTCGATGGTTTTGCTCATCAGCTTTGCGGTGGTTCTCGTAGGAGGGCTCGGCAATATCAAAGGGACTTTCGTTGCGGCCTTTGCTCTCGGCATGATCATGTCCGTTACCGGAAGGCTTTGGGGACCTGCCGCGGAAACGATGGTATTTGTTGTGATGGGCATCGTGCCGATCTTCAAACCAATTGATGTATAGTCTCTGAATTACGGATTTGCCGGAGAAACCTGAAAAATGGAAAACGATCGGCCCCGCGAAACTGCTGTCCAGATTTTCAAAGAGGCGCTCGAAGCTGTCGATCCTTACATATTAGTTCAAAACCATTGCGAATCGATATCTGCCGCATATTACAAAGAAGACTGTCAAAAGCTCTACCTGGTGAGCTTCGGTAAAGCTGCCTTTGCCATGGCAAGCGCGCTTACCGAAAGCCCTGTCGGGAAACTGATCACACGAGGGATCATCATCACCAAATACGGACACGCTCCGGGAGCGCTCGAAGGCAATATCGAGATGTATGAAGCGGGTCATCCGGTGCCTGATAGCGCTGGATTTGCTGCGACGAGAAGGGTCATGGAAATGCTTCGAAGCGGCAGTCCTCACACGATTACACTGTGTCTGATATCCGGTGGCGGTTCCGCTCTGATGGTTGCGCCTTGTGACGGTATCACCCTCAGTGAAAAACAACAGGTTACGGAGTTATTACTTAAATCCGGGGCGAATATCCAAGAACTCAATGCGGTACGAAAGCACATTTCCGCCGTCAAAGGAGGGAGGCTCGCAGAAATCGCCTATCCATCAAAAGTCATCTCTCTCATCCTATCCGATGTCATAGGGGATCCGATCGATGTCATTGCATCCGGACCGACAGCGGCTGACGAAAGCACCTTTCGTGATGCACTCGATGTGATCGGTAAATATCACTTGACGGATAAAATGCCGGATCGGATATTGAACAGATTGACAACAGGTGCGAAAGGAATTGCGGGGGATACCCCCAAAAAGGGAGACCGGATATTTGAGAGTGTAGAGAATATCATTATCGGAAGCAACAAAATAGCCACCGATGCTGCGGCGCGAATGGCTGTCGAGTCGGGTTTTAAAACGACCATCTTGTCGTCTGAAATTCAGGGCGAAGCCCGGGACGCGGCGAAATGGCTCGCGCAGAAAGTCCGGGACATCAAAGGGCGAACGACAGATGGCAGCAGGATTTGCCTGATCTCCGGGGGAGAGACAACCGTCAAAGTCCGGGGCAAAGGTATTGGCGGGAGAAATACGGAACTGGCCCTGGCTTTTGCCCTGGAGATGGCCGGTGTAGAGGGTGTAACTCTTCTTTCCGCAGGCACTGACGGTACGGACGGGCCTACGGATGCGGCGGGTGCAATAGTTGATGGATATACCATCGGGAAGGCGGAGGCCAAAGGCCTCCATCCGGACGTCTATCTTGACCAGAATGATTCTTATACGTATTTCAAAAATACCGGGGAACTTCTTATCACAGGGTCAACCGGAACCAATGTCATGGACATTCAGATAATCTTGCTGACCTGATACACCGTACATTCGACCGGCTGAGAACTCTCAATCCGTTTCAACAACGGTGATTTCGTCACCCACGGAAATGACCCCTTCGGACAAAACACGGACAAAGATGCCTTCCTTCGGCATGACGCAGTCGCCCACCGCATGAAAAATCGCGCAGGGCGCAAGACACGTCTTGCCGATTTGCGTGACTTCCAGAAGCACATCAGCGCCGACCGTGATTTTCGTACCCACAGGCAGGGTAAAAAGTTCAATGCCTTCGGTCGTCAGATTTTCCGCGAAATCGCCGTAGTTGACATCCAGCCCCTTACGGCGGATTTTTTCGATACTTTCCGACGCGAGCAGGCTGATCTGACGGATAACCATTCCTATGTGGGCGTCATTTTCCAGACCCTGGTCGATCACTGCGCGGGCCGCGCCGATGTTATGTTTCTTTTCGCCTTTTTTATCGCTGATATTGACGGACAGAATTTTACCCATAATATTTACTTCCTCACGGCAATGGCTTCAATTTCCAGCGGCGAGCCTTTCGGAAGCGCCGAGACTTCAACGGTCGAACGCGCGGGTGGCGTGTCCGCGAAAAAACTGGCGTAGATTTCGTTGACGTCGGCAAAGTCGGCCATGTTCGTTAAATAGATCGTCGTTTTGATAATATGATCAAGCGTCAGGCCGTTGTCCTGCAAAATGGTTCGCAAATTGGTGAGCGCCTGGAATGACGCGGCTTTCACCTCGGTGATGATTTCACCCGTTTCAGGTAAAACCGGCAACTGGCCTGATATGAAAATCAAACCGCCTGCCTCAACAGCCAGGGAATAGGGGCCGACAGCCCCAATCGTGTTCGATGTCAGTATCTTTTTTTCCATAGACTATACTCCGGTTTATTTTTTTGAAATAACGAAGATGGCGTTTTGCGCCAGCAAATTTGGCAGAAAAGAAATGGTGCCCTGCTTGCCCAGGAAGAATTGCTTTTCAATCCGAATATCCTTCTTTTTACAGTAATCAATAAAGTCACGGATGGAGAGGAAACGCACATTGGGTGTCTCAAACCAGTAATAAGGAAGGGCGTCGTTGATCGGCGTCCGGCCGGAGAAAGTCAAAGCCAGGCGCACCGACCAGTGTGCGAAGTTGGGAAACCCGACAATGACCCTGTGCCCGACACGCAGTGATTCCTGCAACACAAAATCCGCTTTGCGGATTTCTTGCATGATCTGGTTGAGAATCACGTAATCAAAACAAGCGTCGGGATAATCCACAAGACCGCTTTCGATATCGCCTTGCAGGACAGTGAGGCCTTTTACCACACAAGCGTGCATCTGGTCCTCGTCTAGTTCGATTCCCTGCACCTGCGCCTTTTTTTGTTGTCGTAAATAAGCGAGAAGTTCACCCTCACCGCAGCCCAGGTCGAGCACATGAGCCTCTTCGGTGATGACGTCTGCAATGATTTGATGATCCAATTTCATAGTCAGGTTCTTTCGGGTTAATTTTGGGGTATGTGAGCGAGAAAATTCTTGATCAGACGGGTTTCGTCTTCGACTTCAATCAGAAAAGCGTCATGACCATAAGTGGAGGTCAGATCGGAATATGTTGTGTAACCGTGCTTGCGCTTTAAAAGCCTGACGATTTCCTGGGACTGGTAGGGGGGGTACAGCCAGTCGGACTTAAACGAAATGACCAGAAAGCGAACTGTGGTTTTTTTGATCTCTGCCAGAAAGCTGTCCCCGGAGAGGTCGAAATAGTCCAGCGCTTTTGTGATATACAAATAGGAATTGGCATCAAAGCGCTTGACGAAATTGTAGCCGCGATAACGCAGGTACCCTTCCACTTCAAAGTCGTCGGTAAATTGAAAGCTGAGGTTTTCCTTTTTGAGTTTACGCGAAAACTTTTTTTCCATGGACTGGTCGCTCATGAAGGTGATGTGTCCGATCATCCGCGCGACCGCCAGGCCGTTTTCCGGCTGGCCGTGCTCGTAGTAATAGCCTTTCCGCCAGGCGGGGTCCGCCATGATCGACTGGCGGATGACCTCGTTGAAGGCGATTTGCTGCGGCGAATGTTTCAGCGCCGTGGCGATGGGAATAGCCGAGAGCACGCGGTCGGGGTGGGCCGACGCCCATTGCAGCGCCTGCATACCGCCCATCGAGCCGCCGATGACGCATAAAAGCTTTTCAATGCCCAGGTGATCAATCAGATTCCTTTGCGCCTCCACCATATCGGCAATGGTGATCATGGGAAAATCCAGCGCGTAGGGTTTCCCGGTCTCGGGGTCGATCGACGATGGCCCGGTGCTGCCCTTGCAGCCGCCGATCACGTTGGAGCAAATCACAAAGTATTGGCGGGTGTCGAGCGCTTTGCCCGGGCCGATCATGCCGTCCCACCAGCCGGGTGTTTTGTCGTCGGGCGAAAGCCCCGCGGCGTGCGCGTCTCCGGAAAGCGCGTGGCAGACCAAAACGGCGTTGGTTTTCTTGTCATTGAGCGTACCGTAAGTTTCATACGCCAACGTGACAGGTCCGAGGCTCCGCCCCGATTGCAGCTTCAGCCGGCGCGGCGGTTCGGCAAACGTAAAGTATTGGGCATCAATGATTCCAAGGGACTCTTTTTTCATAAATATAAGCCAGTTATGGAAAACGGTTTGCGACCTTCAGGTTAGCGGTTATTCCCTGCAGGGTTTAAACAACCTCCAGCATCCTTTCGATGGAACCGCGGGCCTTGTCCATGGTTTCCTGCGGAACCGTGATTTCATAAGTCATGTCGGTCAGTGACCAGAGAATTTTTTCCAGGGTGTTTCGCTTCATGTTGGGGCAGACGGCTCTGTCGGAGACCGGATAAAAGATTTTAGACGGATTTTCTTTTTTCATTCGGTGAATGATGCCCAGTTCCGTGCCGATGATGAATTCTGTGGCCGCGTCATCGTGAACAAAGTGGCACATCTTTTCCGTGGAGCCCACCATGTCGGCCAGTTGGGTCAAAGACGGCGGACATTCAGGGTGCACCAGCACTTTGGCTTGCGGGTGCGCCTCTCTGGCTCGTACAATATCATCAGGCTCGATGCGGGCATGCGTCGGGCAGAAACCTTCCCAGACGATAAAATCCCGCCCGACCTGCTGCGACACATAATGTGCCAGATACTTGTCGGGAACAAAAATGATTTCATCGTGGTTTTTCAAAATATGCTGCACCATTTTCAGTGCGTTGCCCGATGTGCAGCAATAGTCACAATGTGCTTTCACATCCGCCGAAGTGTTGACATAGCACAGGGTTACCGCGTCGGGATGCCGGGCCTGCAGCGCCGTGAGCCCTTCCGCGTCAATCATGTCGGCCATCGGGCAGCCGGCTTTGGGGTCCGGCAGCAGGACGGTTTTGGAAGGCGACAGGATTTTTGCCGTTTCCGCCATGAAGTGAACGCCGCAAAACACGATTACTTCCGAGTCGGTTTTCGCAGCAGTCATGCTCAATCCCAGCGAATCACCGACAAAGTCGGCAATGTCCTGAACCTCCGGCAGCTGGTAGTTATGCGCCAGGATGACGGCGTTTCTTTCTTTTTTTAATTTTATGATTCTTTCACGGATGTCCATACAAAACTATACTCCCTTTTTGCCCCGTCGCGGTTTCTTTTCGATACCCCCGGTTTTGTTTTTTTTGTCGGCGACAAGCTGCGCGAGTGTGACACCGGAAATCGTCTGATTGATCGTATCGCTAAGCAGGGTCCAGACGTCGCGTGTCGGGCAGGACGCCGCTCTGTCACAACTGGCCGGTTCACTGACACATTGTACCAGGCACGTGTCTTCTTCGACGGCTTTCAGGATGTCGTGCAGCGAAATATCTTCCGGCGCTTTGGCCAGGATGTATCCCCCGTGAGCGCCCCGGATCGATCGGATCAGGCCCGCCGCCCGCAGGGGAATGACAATCAGGCTTAGATACTTTTCCGAGATGTTTTCACCGGCCGCGATGTCTTTTAAAAAGACAGGCCCCGCGGCGGCTGTTTCAGCCAGCGCGATCATCATGCGCACCCCATATCTTGAGCGTGTGGAAAGTTTCATGAACAAATCCGTTTAAAGACTATTTTAATCATAGTAATTAAAACAGAATCGCAGATTTGTCAAGTGTTATGCTCATGGATCATGAGAAGGTGGCAGATGCAATGGAAGAAGGCAAAAAGGTGAAAGGGGGTACCGCATGTATTGAAGATTTAAAGGCAGTCATCTATCTGCAGAGGACTTTCTAGTTGCCGCCCATTGTTTCGGAAACATACTGTGCAATCATTTGTCCGAGTTTAGTCGAAACGGATTGCCCTTTCACAGGGCTTGTCCGTGTTTTTCCGGTTGGCCTGCCGGCCGTTGATAAATGCTTTACACGAACGGTTCGTCCGGTGGCTGCGTCAATCAAGCGGACATCCGCCGAAAGATTTGTGGGGCCTGCGCCGTCCGCCGTGATGTAGGTCTTTAGGATCAGGGCGTTATCCTGACGCAGTGTCCTTGATTTCGATTTCTCTATTTGATGGATTGCACCGATCTCGAGCAGTTCGTTTAGTGTGGCGGACTCGCAGGCCGCTACGGCATGAGTGCTAATTTTCTCCAGATTATGATCGGATTCAAAATCATGGATGATGAGTTTATGATATGCGTTGGCGAGCGGACCCTCTTTTCTTACATCCACATCCTCGTATTTAACGATCCTCGTCCCTGTGCAGGAGAATAATAAGAATAAGCAGACAACCGAAAAGAAATAGGTGAAAAACCGGACAATATTTTTACGATTCAACATCACCTGATCCTGATTATTGTATTTATGCGTATCGCGTATTGAGATTATAAATTATAATACTTTTCGTAAAAAAACAACTCATGAATCACAGATCAACGCAACAATATTGTATTGACAATGCAAAGCGCGGTCTCTATAGTCTGACCGAAATATCGAGAAGAGAAACTATTCTGAGATAGCGGCCGGGCGCTGCAGGAATTGAGGCATGATAAAGACTGGAGGAAGAAGGAAAAGGAAGCCGGATTTCGTAAGATCGACATAGTTGTGATGTAAAGCACAGAGGAAGGTCTTGAATGCACATATAGTCTTTCCTGCGGCCGCCATTAAAGATGCTTAGAGGGGGTGATCAGCTGGCACAGATAATAAAATTATTTAAAAAAGTCGCATGGATTGGTTTCGCCCTGATGCTTTTGCCTGCAATGGCTTCCGCGTCGGAACAGGATTCGAAGTCTTTGGGGGTCAAAGCCGCCATGCTGGTCGATATGAGGACCGGTCAGGTATTGTATCAGTTCAACGCAGACAGGCTGATTCAGCCCGCTTCTTTGTCGAAGATCATGAGTCTGTATTTAATCCATGAAGCTGTTGAATCCGGAAATGCCCGCCTCTCGGACCTTGTCATGGTCAGCGCCAACGCCGTGAATACAGGGGGTTCGAAAATATTGTATGAAAAAGGTGTGCGGGTCCCTCTGGGAGATCTGCTCATGGGGATGGCTGTGTATTCAGCCAATGACGCATCAGTCGCGCTGGCCGAGCATTTTGGCGGCAGTGTGGACCGTTTTGTGGATATGATGAATTTCAGGGCAAGACAGTTGGGCATGCGGCAGACCCATTTTGTCAATCCCCACGGTTTGCCGCACAAAAGGCAAAAGACAACCGCGCGGGAAATTCTGCTCCTGTCGTGTGAATACATGAAGCGCTTTCCCGGCGCGCTGAAGATTCATTCCATGGAAAACTTTACTTTCGACGCGGCGGTTCTGACCAATCGCAATGATTTGGTTCGCGGTTACCCGGGTGTGGACGGGCTGAAAACCGGATATGTGCGCGCCGCGGGATTCCACATGGTCGCTACGGCGGTCAAGGGTGATCAAAGACTGATTGCCATTGTTTTGGGCGCGCAAAATCCGAAAATACGCTCAAGACAGACAAGGCTTCTGCTCGATTACGGTTTTCGTCAGGTCCAAGTCTCATCCTTCGAACCCCTGCCCGGCGGGTGATTCCAAATACTGTTCTTATTAGTTGGTGTTGCTACGGCGGTGGCGTATCACCGTTTTTGTTCATCTGTTGAAAACTGTCCGAAAAGATATAGAGCTTATTTCCCGGCAGGATTCTACTGCCGTTTGTGATGTTATTCCAGATCATCAGTGCTCTGAGCGGCACATTAAAGCGGGCGGCAATCGACGACAGATTATCGCCTTTTTGAACCGTGTAGAGGAATTGGTCTCTTTGTGCAAGCCATTGTTCGGAGAGCCTGGCGTATCGGTCGGGAAATCCGTCGGCCGAGCCCCGGGGAATGTGAAGGGTATAACTGCCCGCGGGCAGATTATAATTACGCAACTGCGGATTGAGGTCCCGGATCACTTTAAAATATGTATTGGCCGCTTCGGCGATTAAATGAATCGGTACCGGCTGGATGGCCGTGATCTCGACGACATCGAATGGCCGTTGTTCATACAAATCTTCCGGGGCCAGAACATAACCGAACCTGGACGGGTCGGACATGATGATTTTAGCCGCTAGAATCCGGAAGACATAGCGCTGGGTTTCTTGAAAAAGATGCAGTCTGTAGTAATCGCCGACTTTCTGAACGATGATTTCCGCCTGCAGTCCGTCTTCACCCATGTTATAGGCCGCGGCGGCCAGCGTCCAGGAGCCGAACATCGTATAGAGGTCTTTGAGGTATTTCGCGGCGGCTTCCGTAGAAGTGAAAACGTTGCGGCGCTCATCGATGTCGCTGTTCACCATCAGTCCGTATTTCATGCCTGTGGCTTCGATAAACTGCCAGTATCCGACGGCGCCTTTGCCCGATGCCGCCTGTGGACGAAGTGAACTTTCCGCAATGGCGATGTACTTGAGATCATCCGGCAGGCCATGCGCTTTGAGTACTTTTTCAATATGCGGGAAATAGCGGTTGGCGCGCTTGAGCCAAAGAAGAATATCATCCGTGTTGTCCACAGAGATCAGCATCTCACGCTCAAGGCGCTCTTTGACGTCGGGATTGTCGATCGGTACGGTTTCGCCGCAAAATGTCAGAGGTGTCTTGATTTTGATCCGTTCAACGATAACCGTTGCCGGATGATGCAGCGTGATGGAACCGGCGTCTGCAGTATTCACAGGCGCCAGAAGGATAAGCGGCATGATCACCGCAAAGGCGAATCTGGAGAAAAAATGCAATGTGGGGTTCCTCGAAATTATTTTTCGGTTTCCGGTTTAAATGGCCGGGTCAGCCCGTCGCGGATATCCTTGAGTTCTTCCGTGGCGCCCTCTTTTACCTCTTTAGAGGTTTTGACGGCTTCATCTTTCGCTTCCTTTAAGCCTTTGGGAATATCCTCTTTCATGTCCTTGACGTCGCGGACAACTGCGTCCCTGCTTTCCTTGTAAACTTTAACGGTTTCGTTTTTTACGCCTTTTGCCGTATCCGTAACGGACTCCGTGATGCTCTTGTCCGATGAGGTATTGGACTTATCCGACGCATCGGTGATCATACCGGCGCCCAGGATCAGTCCGGCGGATAAAAAGCAAACCAAAAACGTTTTCATTGGATTCCTCCTTTAAGCTACAGCTTCCATTCCTGATTATGAATTGGCATGGAGTATAGGCTGAAAACAGCACAATTGTCAAATAGAGTCGTGTCGCTTTCGCGCTCTCAGATGCCATTCCTTCGAATGGCAAAGTGTCTGCAACCGATCACAGCGCACTGAAATCCAGCTTACGCGTTTATTTATATAGCAGGGTCGTTTCTGATTAAAGTTTAGCTTGATATTTGTGCAAAAATGTCAATAGGGTGACATCAATATTGTTGTTTAAAATTATCATGGAAATAGCAGTATTGACGGATTCTCAACCATGCTGTGTCAGACACGTCCCATCCCCGCGAGAGTAAAGCTCGGTTGCATGAGCCCTGAAATGACGAATAATTGGAGATAAAAGAAAAAATGAAAATTGCGGCTATCGCGTCCGGAAGTAACGGGAACTGTTATTACATCGAAAATGGCGATGACGCCGTTTTAATCGATTCAGGCATAAGCGCCGGACAGATCGTTGAAAGAATGAACAGGCTCGGGCTGACCCTGTCCAAATTGAGAGGGGTGTTTATCTCCCACGAGCACACCGATCATATCCGAGGTATTGATGTGCTTTCCAGAAGCTACGCGATTCCCGTCTTTATGACGGAGAAGACCTATGAGGCCTACGCAGGGAGCATTGCCAATGAACGCCTCAGCTTCTTTTCGCCCGGGAACCCGGTGTCGCTGGGCAATCTGAGCATCCATCCTTTTTTGAAATTCCACGACGCTGTGGAGCCTTGCGGTTTTTCCATCTCCTCCGGAGGAAAGAATGTCGCGGTGCTGACGGATATCGGTCTGGAATGCGAAAACGTCATTGCTCACCTGAGGAACGCGGATGCAGTGTTTCTGGAATCAAACTATGATGACGATATGCTGCAGGCGGGAGATTATGCCCCCCATCTGAAAAAACGAATAGCCTCTGATGTGGGCCATCTTTCAAACACACAGGCGGCTTTGCTGGCCGTAAAACATGCGTCCCCCAGGCTTACGCATGTATTTCTGTCCCATCTTTCAGGCAACAACAACACACCTGAAATTGCCTTGAGTACATTTTATCATTTCATTTCGCAAAGAAAAGACCTGAATCCCGAAGTGATCCTTACTTCAAGAGAAAAGGAAAGCGCCCTGGTTTGTCTGGATTGATTGTTTCCTGTGTGCCTTTTATGAGACTTCTTCACGGATTCCTTCTGATCAGTAAAGAATGCCTACGACCGCTCCCGTCATCAGTGTGGCTAAAACACCTCCCACGATCGACCTGGGTCCCAGGGCTACGATCTCGTCTGTACGATTAGGCGCGATGGTGGAAAGACCGCCGATCAGGATGCCCAAACTGCCGATGTTGGCAAAACCGCACAGGGCATACGTCATGATGAGCCTGCTGCGAGGAGAAAGCGCGTCGGGAGGCAGTGCCGCCATATCCAGATAAGCGAGCATTTCATTGAGGATGATCTTGGTTCCCATCAGACTTCCCGCTGTGTAAGCTTCGCTCCAGGGCACACCGGCCAGCCAGACCAGAGGACTCATGAGCAGACCCAGCGCCCTCTGCAGAGTCCATTTTTCACCACCTGTCTGGGGGAAAAGGCCCATGGCCTGGTTGACGAGACTGACCAGTGCTACTAAAACCACCAGTAAAGCCACAACACTGATGAATATCTTCACCCCGTAAGAGGTGCCCTTGACCACGGCATCCATGACGCTTCGGGTTTCCACAGGCGGGACGATGTCGCCCGTGGTGGGCTTTCCGGTTTCCGGTATCATGATGCCGGAAATCAGAATCGCAGCCGGCGCGCTGATGAACGACGCTGCCAGGATATGACCCAGGGCATCAGAGATGACAGGTCCCAGAATGCTAGCGTACAAAACCAGCATCGTTCCGGCGATGGTGGCCATCCCGCAGGTCATCAGCGCGAACAGTTCACTTCGTGTCAGCGACGAAACATAGGGACGGATAAACAAGGGCGATTCAACCATGCCGGCGAAGATGTTGGCCGCGCTGCCTACACCCAGCGCTCCGCCGATCCCCATGGTTTTCTGGAGGACGGCGGAGAAGCCTTTGACCACAAAGGGAATGATTTTCCAGTGATATAAGACGGTTGTCAGAACAGCGGTCACGATGATCACCGGCAGAGCCCTGAAAGCCAGGATGTAGGTGACGCCCGGGTAGGGTTCTTCAAAGGGCAGGGGGCCGCCGCCGAGATATCCGAATACAAAAGCGGTTCCCTGACGTGTGGCTGCTTCCAGGGCTTCCACGGCGGAGTTCAGCACAAGGAAGACGTCGCGCAGAATCGGGATTTTGAGTAAAAACAGGGCCAGAACAAATTGGAGGATCAGCCCCGATAAAACCAGTCGTTTACTGACAGACCAGCGATTTTCAGATAGAATCCAGGCCATGACCATGAAAGCCAACAGGCCCAGAGCGCTTTGGAGGATGGGCAAGATCATCAAGTGTCTCCTTTGATCAGACTGTATTCTTTAACAACATCGGTTGGCATGCAGTGAGGTGCAATATTTATTGTTGAGCCTTCAGCCTCATTCCGTCTTGCCGTCCGGTTTTTTCCAGATAGTCATCGTAACTGCCATTGTAGATACGCATTTCCCCGTGGTCGATTTCAAAAACGCGGTTAATGAGGCAGCGCAGGAAGTGCCGGTCGTGGCTGACGAGCACCACCGTACCGGTGAAGTTTCGCAGCGCGGCAAGCAATGTTTCGCGCGACTGGATATCGAGATGGTTGGTCGGCTCGTCGAGGATTAATAAGTTGATCGGCTGCACCAGCATCGTCGCCAGGACCACCCGGCTTTTTTCCCCGCCGGATAATTTGTCAATGCGTTTGTAGATATCATCCCCCTGAAACAGGAAGGCTGCGCACAAATTCCGCAGTACGCCCAGATGGGCCTGCGGCATGGCATCCTGCATGGTTTCCAGGACAGTCTTTTGCGGCTGTAAAACATCCATCGCGTGCTGGCTGAAGTAGCCGGGAAAAACGTTGGCACCGAGATTCAGGCGGCCTGAGGAGGGTTCGGACTGACCGGCCAGCACTTTCAAGAAGGTCGACTTTCCCGCGCCGTTGATGCCCACAACGGCAATTTTATCCTGACGGCGGATCATGCCGCTCACCCCGCTGAAGACGGACCTGATTCCGCCGTCCGGGCGGGGCCATGTTTTGCCCAGGTTGTCGATCTTCACGACATCGTCACCGCTTCGAGGGGGTTCGGCAAATTCGAATTTGATGCTGCGCTGTTCGGGGGGGATTTCAATGCGTTCAATCTTCTCGATCTTCTTGACGCGCGACTGAACCTGCGAGGCATGCGAGGCGCGTGCGGCAAAACGGGCGATAAAATCCTCTTCCTTGGCGAGCATTTCCTGCTGACGGCGGTGGCTGGCCAAAAGCTGCTCACGCCGGATCTCGCGTTCGCGAAGATAAAAATCATAGTTGCCGCTGTAGGTCGTAATGGTGCGGTTGGCGACTTCAATAATACGAGTGACGACCCGGTTCATGAATTCGCGGTCATGGCTTGTCATCAAAAGCGCGCCCTTAAAGGATGTAGAGAGCCAGTCTTCCAGCCAGATGATCGATTCCACATCCAGATGGTTGGTGGGTTCGTCGAGCAGCAGGACATCGGGATTGATGGATAGGATTTTAGCGAGCGCGATGCGCATTTTCCAGCCGCCGCTGAAGGTTTCCACCGGGTGATGATAATCGTCGGGGCCGATGCCCAGGCCTGTTAAAATGGTTTGCGCCCGGCTTTCCAGATCGTAACCGCCGCGATGTTCAAACTCGGATTGTATGTTTCCATAGCGCTTTAGCAAATCGGCCATGTCGTCATCGGACATCGGTTCGCACATGGCCGCTTCCATCTCCCGGATTTCAGCGCCCATCCTCATCACATCTATGGATGCGGACATGACTTCGTCCAGTGCCGAGCGACCGGACATGGCACCTATATCCTGGGAAAAATACCCGCACATCGTATTGCGCGCTTTGGTGATTTCGCCCGCGTCGAATTCTTCTTCGCCCATGACCAGGCGGAAAATGCTGGTTTTACCGGCGCCATTGGGGCCGACGAGCCCTGATCGCGAACCCGGCAAAATCTGAAAACTGGCATCCCGAAACAGGATCTGCGGACCATGCTGTTTGGAAATGCCGCTGAAATGAATCATTTAATGTGAACCTCTTTTTATGGTGGCGGATGGGTAGCATATCCATCCTGACGCCGCAAGTAGATTTGGTCGGTGAGGGGGGGGTATAGCAATCGCTGTGCTGAAGATGAAGGGAAGTCTTCAGCGGAGACGACGGGCGATATCAGTCAGAAACAAACCGTGTCCGGTTTAAAAAGAGAATCGCACTCCGATGCAATAGTAGTTAGACCCCTGGTCACCGATCAGGCCGTAAATCCCGGAACGATGATGAATCCTGTAGACCAGATTTAAAGAAGGAACCGAAGGAACGCCGAATGTCAACTCGGCCATCAGATAATTCAAGAAGCGATGGTAACCGTCATCTCCCGCCTTATACTGCTCATGGTAGGGCACCTGTGTGGTGTAGGAAATTCCTTCTCCCATAGCGAAGCTGGTTCGGACATAACGATTCCAGGGAAATGTATGGTAACGCAAGACAATAAAGGCGGCCATTTCTTCATAATTATATCGATAACTTCCGGACTTTCCGAAATGTTCGGCAAACAGGCCTTCCACTTCCCAGGTCAGGTGCCGTCCCCATTGGCCGATTCGCCGTGAGACGGACAACGCTATCATTTGGTCGTTTTCAGTATCATCGGGCCACCGGCTGATAGTCGATCCGAAATCCCGGTTGGTGTAAACGCCGCCAAATGCGCTTACCGACCAGAGCCGATCCGGTTCATCGGTTACATTCGTTTCGGTCTGAGCCGATGCTGAGACAACCTGAAATAATAAACAAAGAAAAATTGAAAAAAAGATGCACCCGCTGCGATTCGTGATGGAGGAGCATCCTCCAAAAAAATTCCATTTTATCACTACAAAAAACCCCTTCTATCGTTTGGCTGCATAACCAATGTCTGATATTATGGGAACCATTTCATTTCGGGACGTCACGGAAGGCATCGAATATGTCGATGCTCCGTGTCTGCCCCTCATTCTTAAAGCCGCAATTCTATATATGAAATGTGTTTAAGAGTCAATGCAATTGATCGCGAGTCCATAAGAATTTGACTTGACATTCAAAAACCGGCTGTTAATGATTTGCAAATTTCTTTTTCGGGGATTTGCTGATGAACAGAGCCGACGGATCGATGGATTCTTTGCGAAAAGCCTATCAAAGCGGCAACCTGTCGCTTTACCTGGGAGCGGGCGTGTCGGTCGGAAGCGGCCTTCCGACGTGGGACAAGCTGGTTTTGGCGATGTATTTTTCCGCGTTGAGCAAACATTCCCTGCATCCCTGGCAGCTTTACCCGAGCTATCTGTTTGCCACCGCCGAATGGCATCTGGAACGCTCAAACGAACCTCTGGAAATTACGGCGAGAAAACTCCGCCGTTACTACAAGGATGACGATGATTTCATGCTTCACCTGTGGGAAACGCTTTATGCCGGTTTCCTCGACGGATTCAGCACCGGCAATACAGCCATTGCGCCCCTGGCCATTTGTTCAGGCAACCCGACGCTGGGTGCGATCACGCAATTGTGCCGGGGTTCGGTAAGCGGACAACAGGGGATTCGGAGCGTCATCACCTATAACTACGATTCACTCCTGGAAATCGCGCTTGCGGACCATCCCTTTCAAGCCATCTGCAAATCCATGCCGCTTGCGCGGGGGAAGTTACCCATCTATCACGTCCATGGTTACGTACCGCTCAACGTCACGGAGTTGACCGAGCAGGACATTGTTTTTACCGAAGACCAGTACCATCAGTCCGCCAAGGATGCTTATTCCTGGGCCAATCTGGTGCAGATCCAGTCGCTGTCCGGCTCCACCGGTCTGATGATCGGTCTTTCGATGTCGGACAGAAATATGCGGCGATTGCTGGATGCCGTCTCCCAGATGCCGGTTGAAACCAACAACTACGCCCTGCTTAAGGAACCGGTGTGGAAAAAGCCCGATCCGGCTGAATTACAGCGGATCAATGAAAAGGCCCTGTCGTACTTTTACCGTTATGAAGTCAGCGGCCTCAAAACCGATTGGGAAACCAGGTTCAATACAGCTGATGACGGCTGGCATGAACAGATTATATCCATCATCGAAGAAGTACACCGCGTCGATGTGGACCAGCAGACATTTATCCTTGAACAGTTGGGCGTCCACCCCATCTGGTTTAAGGACTATGACGAAATTCCCGTTATTCTGGCGTCCATCCGGACTTAGGCGCATCTGAACAGACGGAGAAATGCATGCGAACAGTGAAAGCCCCGGTTTGTTCAATGAATGGTCCACTCAATGGAATCACGATGGATGAGCCTGTGATCCTGTTTTGGACAGCCGCCTTTTAAATCACGGAAGAATTCCTTGACACTTTATCGCTATTTGGCTATATGGCCAAATAAGAAATGAGGTGTTACCCATGAATGATTCATTAAAGCCCCGGTATGAGGCCCGCGCGAGGATTCTTAAGGCAATGGCGCATCCGAGTCGACTGCTGATTATCGAGGAGCTGCAAAAGCAGGAGCGGTGCGTCAACGAACTCACCGAAATGATCGGATCGGACATGTCCACAGTTTCCAAGCATTTGAGCGTACTTAAAAATGCGGGTCTTGTGAGCGATGAGAAAAGGGCCAACTGCATTTACTACACCTTGCGTTGCACATGCATTCTGGATTTCATCGGCTGCGTGGAAGAGGTGCTCTCCGCCAATGCTGAAGAGCACAATAAAATTCTAAAATCCTGTAAGAAGTAGGAGGTGCATATGAAAATTGAAATTCTGGGAACAGGCTGTGCCAAATGCCAGAAGCTCGAAGAACTGGTCCGTGAAGTTATCAATACGTCCGGGGTCGAAGCGGACATCGTCAAAATCAAAGACATCAAACAGATCATGACCTACGGCGTGATGACCACGCCGGGCCTGGTCATTGACGGACAGGTCAAGATCGCAGGTAAAATGCCCACGGCGGACCAGATTGAAAGCTGGATAAAAGGTTGATCCCGAAACGCGGTAACGCAACGAAGTATCATGTTTTAAGTGAATTATGAGGGGGACTTAGATGGGAATGCGTTCAAAATTAATCAGGACTTTGGCCATAGTGGCTGTTTCTGCTTTCGTCTTGCTTTCCGTGGATGTCCCTTATGCCTGTGCGCAGGGTGAAGGAAGCAAGGCAGCAGCTACGAAAGCGCCCGCCGACAAGGCAAAAAAAACCGCTATGCCGAAGGTGACCTTTGTGGAGATCGGGTCGGTTAATTGCATCCCGTGCCGGGCCATGCAGCCGATCATGAAAGCCGTGGAGGAGGAATTCGGTGGACAGGTTGAGGTGGTGTTTCACGATGTCTGGACGCCAAAAGGCAAAACAGACGCGGCCAAATACAATATTCGCGTGATTCCCACCCAGGTCTTTCTGGACAAAGACGGCAAAGAATATTTCCGACATGAAGGCTATTATCCAAAAGCGGACGTGGTTCGTGTGCTGAAAATGCAGGGGGTCAAGTAGATGCTCGTTGAGCTTTTTACATGGCTTGCCGGCGCGCTGACGCAGTCGCCTGAAATCGCAATCGGGGCCGCGTTTTTCTGGGGGGTGTTGTCGGTTATCTTGTCCCCCTGTCATATCGCCTGTATTCCGCTAATTGTCGGGTTTATTGACGGCCAGGGCAACATCACCACGCGGCGGGCTTTTGGCCTTTCGCTGCTGTTTGGATCAGGCATTCTCATCACGATTGCGATAATCGGACTTGTTACCGGACTGATGGGACGCATGTTGGGTGACATCGGCGGTTACGGAAATTATTTTGTGGCAATAGTATTTTTTGCTGTCGGTTTGAATTTGCTGGGCATCCTGCCACTGCCTTTTATGGAGGGCGGCACGAATCCGAATTACAAAAGGAAAGGATTTCTGGCGGCATTTATTTTGGGACTGATCTTTGGTGTGGCGCTGGGACCCTGCACGTTTGCCTATATGGCGACGATGCTGGGCGTGGTGTTCAGCATGGCGTCAACGCAAATGGTGCTGGCAATGTCGCTTCTAGCAGCTTTTGCCGTCGGCCATTGTGCAGTACTGGTCTTCGCTGGAACCTTCACGGAAGTGGTTCAGCACTATCTGCACTGGACGGAGAATTCCAAAGGTGCGGTCATCCTCAAAAAGATTTGCGGCGTGCTGGTCATTATGGGCGGCGTTTATTTAATCGCTTTGAATTTTATTTAGGAGAGATATGAGGAAAAGGGTTCTTTTTTTATGTACCGCTAATTCCTGTCGTTCGCAGATGGCGGAAGGGATCGCCAATCACTATTTCGGTGATCGGATCGAGGCGTTTTCCGCGGGAACACAGGCGTCATTTATCAATCCGAAGGCCATCGAGGTAATGAAGGAAATCGGGATTGATATTTCAACGCACCGCTCCAAGAATCTCTCCGAATTCGACGGACAGAGGTTTGACTATGTCATCACGCTTTGCGGAAGCGCCCATGAAACCTGCCCTGTTTATATCGGTGGCACAAAAAAAACGCATATTGGTTTTGACGATCCGGCGCAGGCAAAAGGGACAGGCGAAGAAATATTGCAGCAGTTTCGCCGTGTACGCGATGAAATCAAAGACAAACTGACGGATTTTTTTCAATCAGAAAATATGATTCACTAAGGGGGTGCCATGTCGGAGCGTATCACCAGTAAATTATCTTTTTTAGATCGTTTTCTGACTTTGTGGATCTTCACGGCCATGATTCTGGGCGTGGGTTTGGGTTACCTCATTCCCGGAGTCGAGTCTTTCATCAATCGTTTTCAAGTCGGGACGACCAATATTCCGATTGCGGTGGGACTCATTTTGATGATGTATCCGCCGTTTGCCAAGGTGAAGTATGAGGAACTCCCTCAGGTGTTCCGCAATGTAAAAATTCTTGGCCTGTCGCTGATACAAAACTGGGTGATTGGCCCGATTCTCATGTTTGCCCTGGCTGCCCTGTTTCTGCCGGACAAGCCGGATTACATGGTGGGGCTGATCATGATCGGCCTGGCGCGCTGCATCGCGATGGTCATCGTCTGGAACGAGCTGGCAAAAGGCAGTACCGAATATGCGGCAGGACTCGTCGCTTTCAACACCATTTTTCAGGTTTTATTCTACAGCGTGTTTGCGTGGTTTTTTATCACTGTGCTCCCGCCATACTTTGGTCTTCAAGGCTCCGTCGTGGATGTCACAATCGGCCAGATTGCCGAAAGCGTCTTTATCTATCTGGGCGTTCCCTGCATCGCAGGGGCGCTCACACGTTTTATCGGCGTGAAGATCATGGGCAAAGAAAAGTATCATGCGCGCTTTGTGCCGCTCATCAGCCCGTTGACGCTGATCGCGCTTTTATTTACCATTGTGGTGATGTTCAGCCTGAAGGGAAATCTGATCATCACACTGCCGCTCGATGTCGTGCGCATCGCCATTCCGCTTTTGATTTACTTTGTGGTGATGTTTCTGGTATCCTTTTACATGGGGAAAAAGGTGGGCGCGGATTATTCCAAAACAACCACCCTGGCGTTCACGGCGGCAAGCAACAATTTTGAGCTGGCTATTGCCGTGGCGATTGCCGTGTTCGGCATCCATTCCGGCGTGGCATTTGCGGCCGTGATCGGGCCGTTGGTCGAAGTGCCGGTGATGATTGCATTGGTGACGGTGGCGTTGAAGTTCCAGACCCGGTATTTCCAAAACGAACCGACAAAACGATGAGGTAAGCGACAATGAAGATCATAGACATGATAAAAAAATACCGCAATATCCTGACCATTGTGCTGGCGCTGGCCGGTGTCGGCATCATGGCATATTATGACTACTGCGATACGGCGTGCAGCTACCTCAAGGGAGATGTTCTGGGAATCGATCTCAAATGGGTGGGTATCGCGTATATGGTCGTGGTCATTGTTTTTGCCGCGTTTCGTCAAACGAACTTTGTCCGGGCGCTTTTGGCCGCGGGGTTGGGGGTGGAAGTCCACCTGTACGCTTTTCAGCTGCAAAACGATGTTTACTGCCCTTTTTGTCTGGCGTTTTCGGTGGTGCTGATCACGATGTTTATCCTGAATTACGAAGTCCCATCTGTCTGGTATGAAAACCGTCGCCGGATGTGGCTATATTTCCTTGGGGAGGTGAATTTTCCAATGTTGAAAATTAAAAAGTTACCGTTGCTGTTGGTCAGTGTGCTGGGTTATCTGACGATTCTGCTTACTTTTTCCGGTTCTGTCACGCCGGCTTACGGACAGGACGTCCCCCGCGTCATTCCATCTTTGGGAACCGGATCCTATGAAGTGATCATGTATTCGGACTATTTCTGTCCGCCCTGCCGGAGGATCGATACGAAAGCGGAACCGCTGTTGAAGGAACTGCTGGCAACCGGTCGGGTCAAGATCACATCTGTTGACGTCCCTTTTTCCCGCGCGACCCCGATCTATGCCAAGTATTATCTCTATGCGGTGAATGCCAACAGCGCTGTAGAAAATGTCTTTCATGTCCGCAAAATCCTTTTTGATGCGGCACAGGTCAGACGTATCCAGACGGAGGATGATCTGGTGGCTTATCTCAAGGAGCAGAATGTTATCTGGAAGGCGATGGATGAAAAATCGCTCTTCCCCATGCTGAGCGCCAGTATTAAACAAAATCAAATTACTCAGACACCAACCTTTGTCATCAAGTATTCGGCTAAAGACGTAAAGAAGTATATCGGGACAGACGAAATCTGGGATGGCTTGACAACATTAAAGTCGCATCTGGAGACGATAAAAAAGCAGTAAAAAAATAAGGTTAATGATTGTGGCAGCGCAAGAAGTTACAAAAATCAGAGTGAAAGGGAGTCTGGTCGGCATCGTCGGGTTGCAGGAAGTCATGGAAGCAATGAAGCCGGGCCTCTTTTTGCAAAGTGATGATGTGATCGGCAGTGAAATGATCAGCCGGCTTTCCGCGCACAACTATATACCGGACAGCGCCCGTGAAAACTATGAAAAGGTGCTTGTTCGCGAATTTCGAATCTTTTTGGGGCAGCCAGTTGAGGAAGAAATGCTCGAAGGGCTGGAAGTATTGATTTTAGGTCCCGGTTGCGCACAGTGCAGCCGGCTGGAGGCGGATGTCAGGGATGTCATGGCTCAAATGAATATGCCCGGCGAGTTGATTCATGTGACCGACCCGCTTGAAATCGGTAAATACGGTGTGATGGGAACGCCGGCGCTGGTCATCAACAAAAAAATCGTTTCCGTCGGAACGACCCCGGAAAAGAATAAGATCCGTCAATGGCTGGAAGACGCAGCCGTATAGCAAAATCATCAAAGAAAGGATGAAACAATGGATCAAAAAATGATCATTTACGGCACGAAGACCTGTCCTTTCTGTATACAGGCGCGTGAGGCCTATGGTGATCGGGCTCATTTTTTCGATGTCGATGAGGATCCGGAATGTCTTGATAGAATGCTTTCTCTTTCAGGCGGAAAGCGTCAGGTCCCGGTCATTGTCGAGGGCGATAAGGTCACGGTTGGGTTTGCAGGCGATGTTTCCCTGCGATGCGGCATACCCTTATTTGGCGGAACATGATCCGTATGAGCTGTCTCTCGTGAAGAGACCCTGAACAACCCTTATGAGAGGTTTTATGATTTAATGAAAGAATTGCAAAAGCTCCTTTTAATCGTCGTGATCTTCCTCGGAGCCTACTATATCCCGTGGGATTCCGCGCTTATCGGCCGGGCGGGTCTCGAAGCGTTTATGATGCTTCAGGAGTATGCCCGCCAGCATGTGCTCACCTGCCTGATTCCCGCTTTCTTTATCGCAGGCGCTATCACTGTTTTTGTTTCCCAGGCGGCGGTGCTCAAATATTTCGGCGCGAAGGCCAATAAGATCCTGTCCTACTCGGTTGCGTCCGTTTCCGGTTCCGTGCTGGCGGTTTGTTCATGCACGGTGCTGCCGCTCTTTGCCGGCATTTACACGCGCGGCGCGGGGATTGGTCCGGCCACGGCATTTCTGTATTCCGGTCCGGCCATCAACGTGCTGGCCATCATTCTCACCGCCAAAGTGCTGGGCTGGCAGCTGGGCCTGGCGCGCGCCATCGGCGCGATCGTCTTTGCCATTGTGACGGGTCTGCTCATGGCGTTTATTTTTCGCAAGGATGACGCCAACCGTCAAACCGGCGAACTCTTTTTGCCGGATGAGGATGAAACCCGGCCGCTTTGGAAAAATGGTCTGTATATGCTGACGATGGTGCTGATTTTAATCTTCGCCTCGTTTGCGAGTCCCGCAGATGATGACGGTAAGCTGTGGAATACGATTTTCAGCTTCAAGTGGTATCTGGTTGTGTTATTGCTGGCCGTCTTAGCCTTCATGCTCAAAAAATGGTTTGTCAAAGAGGAACTCAAAAACTGGGTGGATGCCACCTGGGGATTTTCGAAACAGATTCTGCCGCTTTTATTAGGCGGTGTGCTGGTGGCGGGGTTTCTTCTGGGTCGCCCCGGCCATCCGGCGCTGATTCCCGAACAATACATCCAAATGCTCGTCGGCGGCAATTCACTCGGGGCGAATTTCTTTGCCTCCCTTGTCGGTGCGCTCATGTATTTTGCCACGCTCACCGAGGTACCGATTCTCCAGGGGCTGATCGGTTCCGGCATGGGGCAGGGCCCGGCGCTCGCTCTGCTTCTGGCCGGACCGGCTTTATCCCTGCCTAACATGATTGCCATCGCCAGCATTATGGGCATCAAGAAAACAGCCGTTTACTGCTTCATCGTCGTGGTTCTTTCAACCATTGCCGGTATGGCATATGGCTGGTTTGCAGGATAGACGTAAAATGAGTAGAAAAACAAGGACGCCTGCCGGCCTGTCGATCAGAGCCCTGGGCATATTGATGCTGTTTCTTTTTTCCGGGATACTGTCACAGTCTCAGGCCGGGGAGGTAACGTCTATCCGATGGATCGGCGTTGATCAGTTAAAGAAGGTGGCTCAAGAACAAGGTGCGGTGATTGTCGATTTGCGAACGCCTCTGGAGTTTGGACAGGGGCATGTGCCGGATGCGGTGAATGTTCCGATTGAGGTGCTGCACGCTGACCCATCCTCCCTGGATGAATATAAGGACACACCGGTTTTGCTGTATTGCCGGACAATCAATAAAACAAATCTGGCGTTATGGCTTCTGGAAAAACGAGGGTTTAAGTCCATCTATGCCCTGCGGGGCGGTTATGAGGAATACCGGTTGCGTGGTCGGTAGCCGTCAGGCTGCGTTTGATATAAACATGAGGCACGGAGCGCCGATTTGCCTCCCTTCCAGCGGCGGGAACCCCGGCGCCGGAAGGGAGGCTGATGAGTGAATGGTTGACCGGGTTGGGTCCACGCGCAGATTTTATGCAGGAAGATACTTGAAGGATACTCTTAGTTTCGCGCGGTATTCGGCAACTTTGCCTTCTTCAACCCTCATGTCGAGTTCCTTGACTTCAGCGATCCGGATTTCCTTGAGGCTTTTTGCCGCTGTTTCCACGGCATTTCTTGCCGCTTCTTCCCAGGATTTCTCGCTGCTTCCGATAATTTCAATAACTTTATAAATGTTTCCCATCTTCTCTCTCCTTTCCGTTTAAAGGGTTCAAAAGTCTGGTCACACCTTGCGCCGGTTGTACGACCGGCTATCATTGACAGCCTGAACGAAACGATGCCTGAAAAGAAAGCCGATTCGGTCAGGCGCTGAAAGCAACAATAGCGGGAAGAAACGCTGCTGGAAGAAATGAAAGAGGTTCAGAAAGTGCGATACTGAGTTCGAGGCCAATTGATCGTTGATCAACATCAAAGCGTATGGCCAAAACGTCATTCCATCGAAAAACGATGCGGTATCAAGAGGCCTAATGGCCGCATGAAGAACAGTTTGAAGATGAGCAGGACGCGCAGCCTGAACCTGCAGTGGTGCTGGTGGCGGTGGATCCGCCGGAGCTCATGGATCCGTATTTCCCTTTTCCGACTTTGGAGATCATCTTACTTGTTTTTTTCGATTTGCACTTCGGACAAACGGCTTTTGGCTTTTCACGGAGGCTGAGTGTGACCACCTCGAATTGTTTTTTGCACTGATTACATGAATATTCATAAATCGGCATGGCATTCATATCCTGTCGGCTTTTACATAAATCTATGCCCTTATGAGACAAATGTCAAGATCTTCGGGCGGCGAAGGGGTGTCGGAAAACTTTACATCGAATATCCGCAGTGTATTGAAGGGGTTAGCCCGTTGGCGACATTTCTGCTCCGAATCATCAGGTTATTTGTTCCTGCCGGTGTCGGATATCTTTACAATTGAAAATCAAAAATTATCATCAGGGCAGGCAAGCCCGCTTGAAATGAAATCATTAATCATCAAATACAATAGGATACATATTATTACGGCAGATGGATGGTTTGTGGCATATTGTGTGCTTGTCTTATTTTTCAATAACGTTATGGAGGAAGTGAAATGAAAAAATTATTGCGATTTACGATTTTAGCCGTGCTTTTCATGGTTCCGCTTTATGCGAATGCCGGTATCATAGGAAATGCAGAACTGACATTATATGCTTCATCGCCATCGGCAAGTGTCACCATGCCGGTGTTGGGAAAGGTTAATCTCCTTCTTGATTATGATGTGTCCTTAAACGGGGGGGCTCTTGATGAGGCGTTTTGCGTGGAAAACGCATGGGCGCCCCAACAGGGTGTAGGAACACAATACACCTTGATTTCAATCGACTCCGGGCTTTCAAATTTTGGTCTGGATGCCAGCAAGTACCTTGCCGCGGTGGCAGTTGCCGATTATTATTATACCAACTATGAAGGAACGGCTAGTGAACAGGTATGGAAAGCGGCCGCACAGATAGCCATTTGGGAAATCATGTTTGACAGTAGATTTAGTTTAAGTGTGGGCTCTTTTCTGACTCATACAACCACCTACAACACAAGTGCGGAAGCACTCTGGACTGCCGTGAAGGATTCGATCCCTGCGTCAAGCACCGGATGGGCATTGGCGGTCAATCCAACAATTGAAGACGGGCAGGTGGTTAACCGATTGGATAAACAGAATTACCTTGTCCGCTATAATGTGCCCGTTCCCGAGCCGATGTCTTTGATCCTCTTTGGCCTGGGGCTTTTGGGCCTGGCGGGTTTCGCAAGGCGCTTCAAGAAGTAGGCATTTCTTTCAAACAAGTGATTAAAAAAGGGCAGACTCTGAAAAAGAGCCTGCCCTTTTCTTTCATATGCGGTCATTGATCATTTCTATTGGCCGGGCATGACGATTCGGGACGCTTCCTTGCGTTCCATCTCCTGGGCTTCGGCGATCATCGCCTGGACTGATTTTTCAATCGCATCGGGAAGTTTGGCTGCCGCGTCGCTGAGGGTTTTCGCGCCGTCTATGATGCACTGAACCGGAATTGGGCCGTTGGGAGACATGAGCTGGGCCATGCCGGTAAAAATAGCTTCACGGCTTTCATCCGGAGATCCGTCAATCTGGATGGGCGTCAATCGACGGATGGTCGCAAACGTCAGGTCTGTGAAACTTTCTTCCTTGTAAAGATTATTGGTGTTGATCTGAATATTCGTGATTTTTTGCTCGGTCATGGATTGTCTCCTTTGTGATTGGGGATGTTGTTTTTCATGCCCCGAAAAGCGACGGGTCGTTCAACTACGACAGCCCATGTTTTTTCGGATCATTTGACCGTTTCGTACACTGAAAAGGCCGAATGGTCAAGGAACAAAGGCATGAAAATGAGAGGGCATCCTATAAAAACCTCTAGTCGAAGACCAGGCGGCAAATAACAAGATAAGAAAATCCTACTCACGCAATTCGAGGTATATGACGCCGGAGTATGATTAAAAAAAGTATTGACAGAATTTGGATAACAGTTTAATTACTATCGAATCGATAGGAAAGGTAGTGTTCAAAGAACAGGGAATGAAACTGTCGACAAGGTCAAGATATGGTGTGAGAATGATGTCGGATTTGGCCGATCATTATGATTTGGTTCCTATCTTTTTAAAAGATATCGCCAAAAGGGAGGATGTGTCAGAGAAGTATTTGAGTCTGATCGTCATCTCGCTTCGCAGCGCCGGATTGATCAATTCAACAAGAGGCGCTCACGGGGGCTACAAACTTGCGCGCAGGCCGGAAGAGATCACGGTAAAGGATATTTTGGAGGCTCTCGAGGGAGATATCTGTCTGGTTGATTGTGTTTCAAATCCAGAGTCATGCTCACGTGTCAGTATCTGTCCGACACGCGATATTTGGGGTATATTGGGTCGGAAGATTGGCGAGACATTAAGTTCCGTGACACTGGCAGACCTGGCGAGCACGCGCCGTAAAAAAGCGGAAAATAATATAAGGAGCAATATCTAGGGCAAAAATGAAAATGGATCATCGTAGTCCTGTCAAAAAAAAAGTATTGGTTGCAATGAGCGGCGGAGTCGATTCATCGCTGGCCGCCCATCTGCTTAAAGAAGCGGGTTATGATGTCACGGGTGTAACCATGTGTCTGGGCATCAAACGCGAAGACGACCGGGCCAGTTGCTGCGGCGGTGATGCGATTGAGGATGCGAAAAAAGTCTGCGGTCAGCTGGGTATACCCCATTTTGTTTTTGACTTCGCCCCGCTCATGGAAGAACGGGTGATTGGAAAATTCACAGCCGAGTATTTGCAGGGACGAACCCCGAATCCCTGTGTGGACTGCAACCGCTATTTGAAGTTCGGGGCGCTTTTGCAAAAAGCCCGCGGTCTGGGGTTTGACGCGCTGGCAACCGGCCACTATGCGCGGATTGAGAGCGACGCGAGCGGATGGCATCTGCTGCGCCCCGCTGACCGGATGAAGGATCAAACGTATTTCCTGTATCCGATTGCGGTGTCGGATCTGTCCTACATCTTGTTCCCGCTGGGCCGTCTCACCAAAGAAGAAGTGCGAAAACTGGCGCTTCAGGCCGGATTGCATGTCGCCCAAAAGCCGGAGAGTCAGGATATCTGTTTTACGCCGGGAGGTGACTATGGTCGTGTCTTTTCCGATCGAAACATATCTGTTCCCACAGGCGATATCGTCAACCGAAGCGGCAAGGTCCTGGGGCGTCATCGAGGTATCATTCATTACACGATCGGCCAGCGCGGCGGCCTCGGCGTCAGTGCTCAACACCCTTTGTATGTTCTGGAGATCGATGCGCATAATCATCGGGTAATCGTAGGGCAAAAAGATGAACTCTTTGCAACCGGTCTGATTGCGGGCGATGTGAATCTTCTGAACGATACGTTTCCCGACGCCGTGGAAGGAAAGATCCGTTACCGGAAAAAGCCGGCGCACTGTCAGGTTACGAAAGAAGGCGACAAGCTGATTGTGGATTTTATGCAACCGCAGGAATCCATCACGCCGGGTCAGGCCTTCGTCTTTTATGCTGGCGATGAGCTGCTCGGCGGGGGAGTGATTGAGAGCGTGAAAAAAGTGATTAGTGAATAGTGGATGGTGAATAGTGCATGGATGAAAGGATATCAATATGAGTAAAATTGACAATCAGTTGAAAATTGAAACATTGGTGCTGCATGGAGGGCAGCAGCCGGACCCGACGACGGGATCGCGCGCCGTGCCGATTTATCAGACGACCTCATATCAGTTTCGGGACACCGATCACGCGGCGGCGCTCTTTGGCCTGACCGAATTTGGAAATATCTACACGCGGCTGATGAATCCGACCAACGATGTGCTGGAAAAAAGACTCGCACTACTGGACGGTGGTGTCGGGGCGCTGGCACTTGCAAGCGGGCAGTCGGCCATTACGCTTGCGCTTCTCAACATCGCGCAGGCAGGCGACGAAATTGTCTCGGCCGACAATCTCTACGGCGGCACCTACACGCTGTTTCACTATACGTTTCCCCGACTGGGCATCAAGGTGAAGTTCGTAAAGTCCAACGACCTGGCCGCGATCGATGCCGCTATCGGTCCGAAAACGAAGGCCGTGTATGCTGAATCCATCGGGAACCCCAAGATGGACGTGGCGGACCTCGAAAGCATTGCCGCGATCGCCCACAAGCACGGCATCCCGTTTATTCTTGACAATACGGTCTCTCCGTATCTTTTGCGGCCGTTTGATTTCGGCGTCGATATCCTGGTGTATTCCGCGACGAAGTTTATCGGCGGACACGGTACGTCGCTGGGCGGTCTGATTGTGGATTCCGGAAAGTTCGACTGGACCAACGGCAAATTCCCGCTCATTGCCGATCCAGATCCGGCCTATCACGGGCTCAACTTCATCGAGGCGCTCAAACCCATGGGGAATATCGCCTACATCACCAAAGCGCGGGTTGTGCTGTTGCGCGATCTCGGACCGGCCATGTCGCCTTTCAACGCGTTTTTATTCTTGCAGGGCCTTGAGACCCTGCACCTGAGAATGGAGCGCCACTCCCGGAACGCGCTGGCCGTGGCGGAACATCTCAATAACCATCCCAAAATCGCGTGGGTCAATTATCCGGGGCTTACTTGCTCTCCGGAAAAAGCCAGAGCGGACAAATACCTGAGCCGCGGAGCGGGTGCCATTTTGGGGTTCGGCATCGAAGGCGGCATCGAGGCGGGAAAGAAGTTCATCAATTCGCTTTTACTGATCTCGCATCTGGCCAATATCGGCGATGCCAAAACCCTCGCGATTCATCCGGCATCGACCACGCATTCGCAGTTGACGCCTGAGGAACAGCAGGCCACCGGCGTGACGCCGGACTTCATCCGCCTGTCCATCGGCATTGAACATATAGACGACATTCTGGCGGATATCGATCAGGCGCTGGGGCAGATTTAGGTACAAGGTTCAAGGTCCAAGGATCAAGAATAAAAAAGGAGACCAACCATGAAAAGAATCTATGAAGATAATTCGCGTTCCATCGGCAATACACCGCTGGTGAAATTAAACCGCGTGACCGACGGCGCGAAGGCAACGGTGCTTGCGAAAATCGAAGGACGCAACCCCGCCTATTCCGTGAAATGCCGGATCGGCGCGGCCATGATCTGGGACGCTGAAGAAAAAAAGCTGCTCAAACCCGGTGTGGAAATCATCGAGCCCACCAGCGGCAACACCGGTATTGCACTGGCTTACGTGGCGGCGGCCCGCGGCTACAAGCTCACACTCACCATGCCGGAAACCATGAGCATCGAGCGGCGGCGTGTGCTTGCGGCCTTCGGCGCGAATCTGATTCTGACGCCCGGCACGGAAGGCATGAAAGGCGCGATTGCCAGAGCCGAAGCCATTGCCGCATCCGAGCCGGACAAGTATTTCATCCCTCAGCAATTCAAGAATCCGGCCAATCCTGCAATTCATGAAAAGACCACCGGGCCCGAAATCTGGAACGACACGGAAGGCGGCATTGACGTGCTGGTCTCGGGTGTCGGCACGGGCGGCACCATTTCCGGCGTGTCGCGCTACATCAAAAAGACGATGGGCAAAAAGATTCTCTCCGTGGCCGTCGAGCCCAGGGAAAGCCCGGTCATCAGCCAGAAACTGGCGGGCCAGGAACTCAAACCCTCGCCGCACAAGATTCAGGGCATTGGCGCGGGCTTCATCCCCGATACCCTAGATCTGTCGGTTGTCGATCGTGTCGAGCAGGTGGACAGCGCTGAAGCCGTGGAATTTGCGCGGAGACTTGCAAAAGAAGAAGGCATGCTTGTCGGTATTTCCTGCGGCGCGGCCGCAGCCGCTGCGGTGCGTCTGGCAAAAAAGCCGGAATTTGCCGGGAAGAACATCGTGGTTATTCTTCCCGACGCGGGCGAACGGTATCTTTCGACGGTGTTATTCGACGGAATAGGGGTTTAACAGCAAGCCGTATGCCTTATCCAGGAGCGGGTAAGATGGCAGTCCAATCATCCTATCGACCACGTGGGCATAGTTTACATCTGATCATGCGCAAAGGCACTGGTTTGATTAAGGTGTTTTGGTCAGCCTTGTTTCCGGAAGTTTATCCGGATAGACCGCCTTGAGTAAAAGGCGGTTCAGGGCCCTGATCTTGTTTTGCAGGGTTTCTGAAATATTTGCGTAATCGGCACTGCGGTGGGGTTCCAGCGCGCTGATGATTTTTTTGATGTCCTCACCTGAAAGATCCGCTTTTTTCTTTTCCGTGATCTTGTCGCACAGGTTGGGGATCCTTAGCAGTTCGTTGATTTTATCGAGGGTATTGTTGTCCGCTTTGACGGTTACATCATATTGGTCGGTGCCAAATACGCCGCAGAACGCCTCCACGGTCATCGTGTCGGAAAACTCGTCCGCGGTGAAATCCGGCGCGATATTCAGCCATTGATCCGTTTCCTGAACTTTCGGGGCCAGCTTGGACTTCAAAGCGTTTCTGACAAGATCAGCGATGATCCTTTCATGGATTGCAAGCGCAGCCGTTGCCTTCCCGGGATGCACTTTTTGATAATACTTTAAAATCTTTCCTCCGATTTCCTTCATGCCGAAAGGTTTCAGGATATAACCCTGGATGCCCATCTTCATAAGCGTGGTTACGTCTTCCTTGCCGGACAGGCTGGTGGACATGATGATGACGGTCGATGAATCCTGCAGGTTCTGGCGGATTTCCTTGAGAATCGTATAGCCGCTGACAACGGGAAGCATCACATCCAGAATCATGATTTCAGGCTGCCAGTCATTGTATATGAGGAGACCCTCCTGGCCGTTGGTTGCGAAACGCTTTTCAAAAACCGCGTCCGGCAGGCCGTGATCGTAGAGCATATTGATGTTCGAGCTGTCTTCGACGATCAGGATCCTGATTTTATCGTCGGCCATGTCATCTTGCCTTTCGGCCTCGGCGGGAATTGAATTTTGATCAGTCATAAATCACCTTTACTTTGTTCAAATAGCTTGTCATTTCCTCCAGGGTACGATGGATGAGTGAAGCGTCCCCGCCGGTTGCGGCGTTTTCTATCGTCTTTCCCAGAGTGCTGATGTGATCAAAGCCATAGCCGATTCCGTAACTTTTCATGCTATGGCCGATTCTGCGGACGGTTTCCAGATCATTTGCCGCCACCGCATCATTCATCGAGAGGATATCATTGCGGGTGTTTTCCATAAACTGCGGAATCAAATCTTCAAGGTCCGCATCAATGTTGACCGTTATGGGATTTTCATTTGTCATGCCACATCACTCCTTTGCGGTATGCCCGACGATGGCATTGATCAGATCATCTTTCCGGACGGGCTTCGTCAGGTGGCTGTTACATCCCGCCGCCATACTCTTTTCAACATCCTCTTTGAACACATGCGCGGTCAGCGCGATAACCGGCGTGCCGTCTAAACCCTGTTCGCGCTCCCAGTTGCGGATTTCCCGGGTGGCCGTGTAGCCGTCCATCACCGGCATCTGCATGTCCATCAATACGAGATCATAATGTCCGGTTCTGAATTTGTCTACGGCAATTTTTCCGTTTTTCGCCTCTTCCAGGCGAAAAGGCGTTTTCTTCAGATAGGCACGGATCAGCATCCGGTTATTTTCCGCGTCTTCCACCAGCAATATCTTGAGCGGTTTGAGGTGTTCATAGGTGTGAGCCGGAGCGATCTTTTCTTCCTGTGCGGGCTTTCCGGTCCGAAGGGCTTTTTCAATAACCCCTCTGAGATCCGAACGTTTTACCGGCTTCAACAGATAATCGGAGATGCCCAGCTTTCGAACCCTGTCCATATCGGTGTTGAATGAGTCGGACGTCATCATGATCATGACCGATGTGTTAAGACGGGGCTCGTCATGGATATATTCCGCTAGTTCAAAACCGTCCATGCCGGGCATTTGGCGGTCGATGATAATGAGTCTGTAGGGTTCATTGCCCGCATCGATTAAACGGCGAAGTTCCCTGACTGCGTCTTTGGCGTCGAAGGCTTCCGTCACATCGGCGCCCCAGGGCGAAAGGGTCCGGTTGACGATCAGGCGGTTGGTCGCATTATCGTCAACCACCAACACCTTCAGTCCGCGCATATCCAGGGCGGATTCGCGCGGCCTGGTTTCAGCTTCATCCAGCATGCCGAATTCAAGCCGAAAATAAAAGCTGCTGCCCTTGCCGGATTCACTATCCACATGGAGTTGGCCGCCCATGAGTTCCACCAGCTTCTTCGATATGGGCAGCCCCAGCCCCGTGCCGCCGAATTGTCTTGTGACGGAAGAATCAGCCTGGGCAAATCGTTCAAAAATATGCTGCAGTTTCTCTTTCGGGATCCCGATTCCTGTATCTTCAACAGAAAACATGACGAGACATTTTCCCGTGACGGCATCTTTATTGATTTTTTTCACCCTGACGCAGACTTCACCTTGCTGTGTGAATTTTACCGCGTTCCCTATCAGGTTGAGCAGGATTTGTCTGAGCCGCTGCGGATCGCCCAGAAGCTGGTACGGCACGTCCGGCTCAATATCCACGATGAGTTCGATATTCTTCCGATGGGCCTGCATGGCCAGAATTTCAGATACCCTTTCCACCGTATCCACCAGGTTGAAATTCGCCGATTCCAGGTCCACCTTGCCCGCTTCAATTTTTGAATAATCAAGAATGTCGTTGATGATGCCCAGTAATGATTCACTCGCGTTTTTGAAAGTCTTTACATAGTTTTCCTGTTCAGTATCGAGGCGTGTTTCTGAAAGCAGTTCGGACATGCCGATGATGGCATTGAGCGGCGTGCGAATCTCATGGCTCATAATGGAAAGAAATTCACTTTTGGCCCGGCTGGCCTCTTCGGCCTTTTCTTTTGCCTCCAGGATATCCACCTCAGCCTGCTTGAGCTTGGTGATATCCCGCGTCATGGTCCTGAAGCCGATTTTGTTGCCGGCTGTATCCCTTCTGACACCGATGCTCAGCTGATAGACCCGGGAAGTGCCGTCCTTATGGATAAACTCGAATTCGCCCAGCTGGCTTGATACGCCCGTCTTGTAAACCTCCCGATAGGCATCGTCCAACTTTTTTCGGGTTGACGGTGTCATGTGGTCCGGGTAGTTCATCTTGTAGAGCTTTTCCGTTTCATGAGGCAGATAACCCAACATGGACAAGGTGGCCTCGTTGGCAAAAACAATCTCGCCTTTGCGGTCCGTTTCATAATATCCTTCGGAAATATTTTCCAGAATGGACCGGTATTTCAATTCACTGACCCGCAGCGCTTCCTCCGCCTGTATGCGCAAAAGCGCGTCACCGATATGGGCGCAAATGTCCTCGAGCGCGAAAATGGCGCTCAAGGTGAAAAACCCTTTCCGCCTGTCATTGATCTGAAGAAGCCCGACAATCTTTTCTTTGGCGCGGATTGGAATCAGCGCCACGGAGGCATAGCCTTCGTGAATGCAGAGATTTCGGGGATGCTGTCGGGGGTCTTGATCGGCGGGCAGTTCCAGCAGGGGGAAGGAATCATTGGTCCAGCAGCTTCCGTCCGGTGTGAAAAGTGGATTGGATGGATCGGTTTTCCCCGAAAGAACCAGGCCGCAGGTGCACTCCAAAAGCGTTTTCCCGTCTTTGTCCCTGCAGGGACAGCCGGTATGGTCGCGGGCAGTCAGCGTGTTTTCCGAAAGGATGAATTCATTAGAAAACCCATCTTGAGCAAAATAGGGAAAGTCGTCCCCGCTTTTTAAGCGTATGCCCACGGCATCGCATCCGGTGTGCCGCTTGATGGTGTCGATAATCCGTATGATTGAATCTGGCTGGCTTTCGGTTTCATTGAAAATATTCAGTACGCTGGCGGATAACTGTCTATAGAGCTCTCTGCTTTTGTGTTCCGTGATGTCGTGGGCCGTGCCCTCTAGGGATGTGATCTTTCCTGCTTCATCGCGAAGAGGGACAACACTGGAGGTGTGCCATCGCCAGCTTCCGTCATGGTGCCGCACGCGGTATTCAATGCCCGTCTGCCTTTGGCCTGTTTCAATCACCTGCTGAAGGCGCAAGGTGCATTCGGGGATATCGTCCGGATGAATATACGGCAAAATGACTTTGCCGATGACCTCGTCGGGCGGATATCCGAGAAGAAGCATCCAGGCGTCCGACGCGAAAGTCAGGATCGCATCGGTGTTGAGCGTGTAGATAATATCATGACTGTTTTCGATCAGATGGCGGTATTGTGCTTCACTGGCGATCAGGGCTGCCTCAGCGCGCTTGCGATCGGTGATATCGCGTGCCGCAGCGTAAATCAGGTCGCCTTGCGGACGCGACCGCCACTCGATCCAGCGGTAGGATCCGTCCCTGCACAGGTATCGATTCTCAAAGTTTAAAATCGTCGTCTGTGCGCCGAGTTTCGACATGACCGCGAGCGTGCCTGCCATATCGTCCGGATGGACAAAATCGAGAAACGATCGGCCTTCCAGTTCCGTTATGGTATAGCCGAGTACTTTCTCCCATTCCGGATTCAGACGGATGAACTTCCCTTCCACGCCGGCGATACAAAGCAAGTCCAGGCTTGATGTGAAATAGCGGTCCAGTTCCTCAATCTTTTCTCGCAATTCGACTTCGATCTGCTTGCGCCTGGTAATGTTGTCAAACACCGTGGCGAAACGTCCTTCTCCCAACCGATAAGCATTAATGAAATAATACCTGTCCAATGGTTCGGAATACTCCTCAAAACTGGTGGATTCGCCGGTCAGTGCCACTCGTCCGTAGGCTTCGATGAAGGGTGCCTTCTCGATGCCGGGCATGACCTCTGTGACCCGGCGGCCAATAATGTCGGCGATCCGCAATCCTGTGTGGGTTTCAAATGCCGGATTCGCACTCAAAAATATGTAATCGACCGGATGCCCCGCCTCGTCAAGGACGATTTCATGAACAGCAATCGCCGATACGGCATGTTCGTTCAGTAAACGGTATTTTTCCTCGCTGTCGCCGAGTGTCTCCGCCGCCTTCTTTTGCGAAGTGATGTCGCGGAGGATACCCACGGCATGCCAGCCGTCATCCATCCGGATGGCGGAAAGCGAAAGCTGGATATCGATTTCTTTGCCATCCTTGCGGACAGCTTCCAGGTCAAGCGTCTGGCCCACAGCGCTGCCTGATCCGGTTTGTCGAAAAGCGGCGTATGCGGCTAAATGGGCTTCATGATAACGCGCCGGTGTGATAAGGGTATGCAAATCCTGACCAACGGCTTCATCTTTCGTATATCCGAAAATGCGTTCGGCGGCGGGGTTCCAATAGGAGATAAGACCCTCCGTATCCATCATCACGACTGCGTCGTGCGCAGAGTCGGTGATGGCACGCAGGCGCGATTCACTTGCGGTTAAGGCTTCCTTGGCCTTTTTCTGCCCGGATAAATCCACAAAGCATTCGAGGAGTTTTTCTCTTCCGTTCAATCGGAACCGTTTCACGGTCTTTAATATCGGGAGACGGCTTCCGTCGCTACACAGCATTTCCCGCTCCGAGTTGTCGATGCTCTTACCCAGATCACACACAGGGCAGGCGCCGTCATCTGCAGGACACAGAAGTGAATGGCAGCGATGATCCACCAGATGATCCGCCGGAGCGCCAAACAAATCCGCCGCATGACGATTCACCTGCTCAATCATTTTGCTTTTCGGATCGACAATAACAACCCCTACCGGAAGATTTTCGAGCAGCAGACGCTGCATATCCTCGTTTTCCTTTATGTGCTGCTCCTCCCGCTTGCGCTCAGTGATGTCTCGGGTCACGCTGATAATATGATGGGCACCTTGCAGAACAGTGATCTTGGCAGATATAAGACCGATAATGTGACTGCCGTCTTTGCGCCGGAACATGGCTTCCATGTTTTCGAGGGAACCTTTTTCGAGGAGCGTGGAAACAAATACCCGGCGGTCCGCGGGATTTTTCCAGAGATTGATGTCCAGTGTCGATTTGCCGATGACCTCGGTGCGCTCGTATCCGGTGAGTTTCGTAAAACCTTCATTGATGTCAATAAACCGTCCGTCGGTCAGATGTGTGATCTGAACCGAATCAGGGCCGGTGTTGAAAATCTGTTGAAGGTTGTCTTTGGTCTCACGGTATTCCGCATGGAGGCGCTGGTTGACCATGATGATCAAACCAAATGTCAGTAAAACGCCCTGAAGAAATAAAAACAGAAACGAAACCGTCTGAATCCCTGTCGGGGTGAATAATTCGCTGACATGCGAAACAGTAAGTGTCAACAGGGCCCGGAAGATATAAAAACATCCCATGGCAAAAAAAAGCGCGGCGTTGAAGTACGCCGATGCCCGAAACGATGACGTCCTGGCAAGAAAAAGACTTCGCGCGGATAAAAGGGAAATAACCCCGCCAGATCCGTAAATCAGCACCGTTCGTAAGGTAATATCGTCTTTAAAAAAGGTAAAATAAATCAAGGAAAGAATAAAAATGGCTAAGATCGTGAAAATGAATAGGTGGTTTTCCTTTTTGTCAAGGAATCGCATGACGCCGATGTATATCAAAGTATAGCCAGAGACCAACAGCGCATTTGCAAGAAAGATGGTGATCGCATTGATTGGCGTGAGATCGCGCAGAAAAAGGAAGCCATATCCCATGGACAGGAATGCGAAACCGATCACCCACCATCCAGGACCATGACGGGCTTTATTCACCCTGTATTGGAAAAACAGCGCAATGACCTGGATGATACTGGTAATGCCGGCGAGAATGACCAGCGTGCGAAGATCAATACTCATTCATGCCTCTTTATGTTTTCTTCAAAAATTGTGGATAATGCTTCTCGGCGCATTCCGGGCAAATGCCATGACTGAATCTGGCTTCCGAATGATCCGTGATGTACTTTTCAATTCTTTCCCAGCTTTCTTGATCATTGCGTATCTTATGACAAAAAGAACAAATCGGAAGAATACCCCTGAGTGTATTGATTTGCACCATGGCTTCCTGCAGTTCGAATATCCTTTGGGCAAGGGTGTTTTGCAGTTCGACAAACCGTTCGCCCACCCGAATTCTGGCGTGAAATTCGTCTTTATCAAAAGGCTTGGTCACATAGTCATTGGCGCCCGCATCCAGCCCTTCAATAATAGCTTGTTTTTCATCGCGAATCGTAAAGAGAATGATGTAGGGGGGTGTGGAAAATTCCTTTTTCCGGACTTGTTTGATCACTTCGATACCGTCCATCACCGGCATGAGCCAGTCGAGGACAATAAGCGGAGGCGGATTGCTTCCCTCAATAATATCGATGGCTTCCAATCCGTTTCGGGCGGTCACGACCTCATAGCGCCAATTGATCAGATACTTACTGACCAGATTGATGGTATTGGCGTCGTCATCCGCTAACAGAATTTGCATACTTGTCTTTCATAAAAACATTCGTAGTCTCAGTTATCGAAAAAAAACGTCGAAGACTTTAGTTTTTAAAAGGATCGATGCTGAGGAGCTCTGAAAATTCCGGTTTTTAGCCGGTTTGCAAAGACGGCGATCATCGACTTTGAAACATGTCGGCGGGATTGGCATCAATTCCGGATGGTTTACGCTTTGAGCCGGTTTCTGATTTCCGGACGGTCGGCCAGGTCCGTGGTGTAGTCGCCGCTTAGAAACTCTTCTTCATTCAAAATGACATGATGAAAGGGAATCGTGGTTTTCGGGCCTGTAAGTTCGAACTCCCCTAAGGCCCGTTTCATACGGGCAATGGCGTCGTCACGTGTTTTTCCCACACTCATCAGTTTCATCATCAGAGAGTCGTAATGATACGGAAAGGTGTAACCCTCATAAATCCCTTCATCAACGCGGATGCCCGGCCCGTGCGGCAGGCGCAGTTTTGAGATGATACCCGGCGAGGGGATGAAGTTTTTCAGTGCGTCTTCAGCGTTGATACGGCATTCAATGGCGTGCAGGTTCATCCGGATGTCGTCCTGGTTGAAGCTTAACTCTTCGCCTTCGGCGATCCGGATCTGCTCGCGGATGATGTCGATGCCCGTGACCAGCTCCGTGACGCAATGCTCCACCTGCAGGCGTGAGTTGATTTCATTGAAATAAAACTTTCTTTCTTCCGGAAAATAAAAGAATTCAACGGTGAGCGCGCCGACATAATCCAGCGCGAGGGCCACGTCGATGGCTGCCGCGCCCATTTTCATCCGCCAAAACGGACTCACAATGGGGCAGGGCGCTTCCTCGACCAGCTTCTGAAACCGCCGCTGAACAGAGCAGTCGCGCTCGCCTAAGTGCACCACGTTGCCGTGGCTGTCCGCCAGTACCTGAAACTCTACATGTTTCATGCCTTTGAGAAACTTTTCAATATAAAAAGCCGACATGCCGAACGCCTTGAGACCGCGTGTTTCCGCACCGGCGATGGCTTTGCTCAACTCTTCTTCATTGCGGGCAATCATGATACCGATCCCGCCTCCGCCTCCGGAGGGTTTGACAATCACCGGGTATCCGATGTCGGCTGCAATTTCTTTCGCCCTGAGCGTACCTTCCTCGGTGCCGTTGGTGATGGCGTCGTCACACCCGGGCGTGACGGGAATATTGATCATCTTCATGAGCTGCCGTGCCCGGTTTTTGGGTTTGGCTTTCGCCATGCAGCCGCTCGGCGGTCCGATGAACAGGATGTTTTCTTTTTCGCAGCGTTCGACAAAATCCGGGTTTTCCGCAAGAAACCCGTAGCCGGGATGAATCGCGTCCGCACCGCTTTGTTTCGCGACGTCGATAATCTTGTCAAAATTCAGGTAGCTTTCCAGCGCATCGGGTTGACCGATCTCATAGGTTTCGTCAGCAAGTTGAACATGAAGTGCTTCTTTGTCTGCCAGTGAATAGACCGCGACGGTGCGAATTCCCATGTCTTTGCATGTGCGGATAATTCGCACGGCGATTTCGCCGCGATTGGCGATCAGTATTTTTTTAAATTTTTTCATATCGTTTAGATGTTCCTCCTGAAAAATAAAAGATAGCGGCGATTCGTAAAGCACTGAGCATGCCAAAGATTGATGTTGCCGCCAGAATCGTAATGAACTGGATTTGTTGCGAATAATGAAAGAGAAGGACGCCGGCGCTGAAGCGGACAGCCGAAAATATGTGTAGGGTTCTTTACGGTAGGAAGCGCGCTACGCAAGACCTCAGGCATATCGGGTTTGCACCTGATGCTGATCCGGTATGCTCTGCCTGCCGCCCATTTGCGTGCTGACGAGGGATGCGGCCCATGCGCCGAGGTCCAGGGATTGTTCCGCGCTCCACCCCTGTGTGATGCCGTAGGTGACACCCGCGTGAAAAACGTCGCCGCAGCCGGTCGTGTCAATGGCCTTTGCCGCATAGGCTTCTTTGCGAATCAGACGGCCGTCGACGAGCGCAACATATCCTTCCCGGCCCAACGTAACGCCGGGAATACGCACACCCATCCCCGCCAGTATCCGGCAGGTATCCTCGGGTGTTTCAGCCAACGCGTTTGAAAAAGCTTCAGAGGTGATATAGCAGTCGCTGAACAAGGCGAGCTTGAGCATTCCGTCGCGCAGCGTTCCCGCGTCCACGATAACGGGAGTGCCGGCGTATTTTGCTTTGCGGCAGGCATAAAGTGATGCTTCAGCAAAAAGCCCGTCCGTATGAAGGGCGGCGCTTTTCAGAAGCGTGGCCTCATCGATTTCTTCCGGGGCCAGGGGGCTTCCGGTTGGTCTTTGCCAAAAGATTGTACGGCGGGCGGTTTCAGGTTCGCTCATGATGAAGGCGATCTGCGAGCGCTGATGGTTGCGTTTCCGAATGCCGCGGATGTCGATGCCTTCAATGGCCAGGGATTCGGTGATTCGATCTGCAAAATCATCGTCGCCTGTGACACCGGCCATGTAACAGTCCAGCCCCCAGCGTTTCAATGCCACCAGTGCCGTGGCGACGGGGCCACCGCCTTGAATGACCAGGTTGGAAAACTCGCATTTTACGTCCGCCGGGGGATAAACATCAATGATGCCGATGTGATCCAGCGCGCATTGACCCAGGCCGAAAATGAGAGGGGCATTTGTGTTCACAAGAGGGGGTATCCTTTCGAATATTTCCGGCGCGACAGACTGCCGTACGTCACCTTTTAGCACTTACGATCACATAGGGACAATCTGCCACACGCCGGCATTCAATATCGCGAAACCCGGCCTGTTCGACGCAGGCTTTAAGCGTGCGCTCCGAATAGCTCTGTCCAAAGATCACATGGCGCAAACCCCAAAAGAGCAGGCGGTTGGGGATAAACCATACGCGGAAGCGGCGGATAAACTTCCACAGGGCTTCGTCAGACACCTCACGGTCGGTTTCTGAAACGACCAGCTGTCCGCCGGGTTTGAGGACGCGATGAATTTCCTTCAATCCCCGCGGGCCGTCCGGCCAGTGTTTGATGGATCCGATGCTTACGGCCGCGTCAAACAGCGTGTCCTGAAACCGCAGGTTCATGACATTGTCTGTGAAGAAAGCGCAGTTGATAATCTTTCTTTGCGCAAGGAATTTCTTTGCCGCGCGCACCTGCATGGAAGAGTAGTCGATACCCGTTATCATAGCCTGTGGATTATTGGCGGCCAGCATGAGCGAAATATACCCCCGACCAGCCCCGGCGTCGAGGATGCGAGCGGGCCCCGATACATGCAGGTTCCGGACGACATCGTTGTAGAGTTCACCAATGGCGTCAAAGATGCGCTCGTTATAGATTGGCCCCATAGTGTCCCACAGCCAGCGGCTGTCGCGAACGGCGGTTAAAATCCTTACAGGAATGTCGGGGTGATCCATCTGCATGAGCCGGTAAGAACCTTTATCCGGGAAAGGATACTGTTTCATTGCGCGCTTTTGCGTTTTCCATCCGGGTCGCTTTGCACATCTTTCTAACATATGAAGGTTCCCGATACCAGATTCATGAGCGGATTGTCAATTGCCGGGAAAGGTTCGTTGTTTCTCCGGGTACTTGACTGTATAGGTTTATTGAAAAAAATATGCTATAGCCATCCGGTCGCCATGCGTGAAGCATTGCAGGCAGGCGGCTGAATTATATTTTCGATGAGGAGCGGGTATGCAGGAAATTCTGGTGGTGGCGGCAGTTGCAGTGGCGGTATTTTTTCTTCCCCGGTGGCTGGGCCGCAAACCTGAGCCAGAGCCCGTACCCCGTTATCGCGTTTTGTCCTCGTATCTTCCGGGCTGGATGCGTCTGGCTATTGTCATCACTTTTTTGTGGATAGCGGGTTTTGTTGTTTATTTGAAACCATGGCAGGAAAATGCACTGTTGATTTTCTCCGTCAGCATGATGCCGGCCGTCGCTTTCTGGGGCGGCGTCTGGGTGTGGTTCGGCTATAAAAAATATCGACGATGAAAGGAGTTATTTATGAATTTATCTCAGTTTTCCCTGGAAGGGAAAGTGGCCCTTGTGACAGGCGGAAGCCGCGGAATCGGGAAGGCCAGCGCCCTGGCGATGGCCGATGCGGGCGCCCATGTGGTAGTCAGCAGCCGTAAAATTGCCGATTTGGACCCGGTTGCCGAAGAAATCAGGGCCCGTGGTGTTCGCTCGATGGCCGTCGCGGCACACAACGGTAAAATGGAAGATTCTAAAATGTTGATCGACCGGATAATGAAAGAATTCGGCAGGCTTGACATCCTGCTTAATAACGCGGGCACCAACCCCTATTATGGCCCACTGATTGATCAGGATGAAAAAACCTATGATGTCACGATGAATGTCAATCTCAAGGGGATTTTATTTCTAAGTCAGATGGCGGCCAGGATCATGCGGGAACAGAAGAGCGGCTGCATTATCAACATCTCTTCCATCGGCGGTATTCGCGCAGGAGAACTGGGCGTGTATTGCGTGAGCAAGGCCGCGCTGGTCATGCTCACCCAGGTGATGGCCAAGGAATGGGGGCAGTTCAATATCCGGGTCAACGCCATTGCGCCGGGGATCATCAAGACGAGGCTTAGCGAAGCCCTGTGGAAAGATCCGGATGTCAACGAAAAGGCCCTCGAGTCGATTCCCATGATACGATTGGGCGAGCCGGAAGAGATAGCCGGAGCGGTCGTTTTTCTCGCCTCGGAAGCAGGAAGCTACGTGACGGGTGAAACACTGGTGATCGACGGCGGTCGTGTTCACGGCAGTCCGGCGCATTTGAAGACGGGTGAGGTGTAAGACGGTGATATGAATTTTGGGTGCTTGTAAAAAAATATGCAGATTTCATCCTTGCCCGCCAGATTCAGTTTCGTTGAAACCTTAAACGATAACGCATCGCCACAGGCATGTGATTATATCGCGTCGCGTACGGGGCTTTCCAAGGCCCGTGTGAAGGATGCCATGAACAAAGGCGCCGTGTGGCTTGTCCGCAAAGGCTCCGGCCGTGTCCGGCTTAGAAAAGCCACTTTCACGCTGAAAAGAAACGATACCGTCGAGATGTACTATGACCCGAAAGTTCTTTCAGTGGAGGCTCCGCCCGCGCTGTGTCTGAAGGATTTCAAACATTACAGCGTCTGGTTTAAACCCGCAAATCTTCTGACTCAGGGCACGGATTACGGAGATCATGGATCGCTTCTGCGGCAGGTGGAGGCGTTTTTCAATCCGCGCCGCGAGGTGTATCCTGTCCATCGGCTGGATCGGGAAGCCCGGGGCCTTATCATGGTGGCCCACTCGAAGCAGGTTGCCGCGAAGCTTTCCAAACTGTTTCAGGATCATCTCGTCATCAAGCGCTATCGCGCGGAAGTATCCGGAATGCCGGACGCCAATGAAGGCATCATCGATGATCCTCTTGACGGCAAGGAGGCGGTAAGCCGTTTCATCGTGATCTCGCGCCATATTGAAACGAACACCTCCACGCTGCAAGTCGTCATCGAAACCGGCAGGCTGCATCAGATCCGGCGTCATCTGGCAGGAGTCGGACACCCGGTCATGGGCGATCCCCGGTACGGCCGGGCCAACAAGGACGGCAAACCCATGAGGCTTATGGCGTATGAACTGGAGTGGCCCTGTCCGCTTACCGGGAAGCATCGTGTATGCCGCCTGGATGAATCAGACGAATGCGCGGCCCCGCCATGACAGGGTGCAGCCTGGAAGCTGCCCATGCTTACGCCGGTTGCGTGCCAAACCGTTTGCGGTCAGGAATTCCTTGACATGCAAAACTGCAATTCTTATAGTCGCTCTAACCAAAAGGAGGTTACGGATATGTCAGAATTGATCGAAATACTGGGTTGTCGTTACCCTGTCATTCAAGGTCCCATCGGGACGTTCAACAGCCCTGAAATGGTTGCCGCCGTTTCTGAAGCTGGCGCTTTCGGAATGCTGGCACTGGGTTTTATCAGTCATCCGGACGAGGTAAAAAAACTCGTGGATGAAGTTCGCAAGCTGACCGATAAGCCTTTCGGGGCCAACATCATGCTGATTAATCCGCACAATGAAAAAATTCTGGAAACACTGGCGGGCGCGGGTGTGAAAACGGTTACCACATCCGTGGGGTCTCCGAAGGATATCTATCCGCTCATTCATGATCTCGGCATGAAAGGCATTCATGTGATTCTAGCCCTCCAGCACGCGATACGTGCCGTAACCGCCGGCGCAGACGCACTGGTGGTGGTCGGTTCGGAAGCCGGAGGTCTTCGTTCACTGAATTCCGAATCATCAACGATGGTGCTTGTCCCGCTGGTTTGCGATCACGTGAAAGTGCCGGTTGTGGCTGCGGGGGGCATCTCGGATTCGCGGGGCTATAAGGCGGCATTTGCCCTGGGTGCCCAGGGTGTACAGGTAGGCACGAGATTTCTGGCCTCCAGCGAGAGCCCTGTTTCAGAGCAGTGGAAAAAGGCCATTGTTGAATGTCCGGACGGCGGAACTGATTTGATCCCTTCCGGCAGCATGCGAACGGCGGAAAGGATACTCCTTACCCCCTGGATCAAGCAGAAAATGGCCGACCCCGATGTGAAAAACATCGCGGCTGAACTGGATCGCAACCCCGCGGCGACAGGCAATTATGAGCGCGCCGCGTTCGGCGCAGGCCAGGTCAGCGCGCGGATCAGCCATATTTTGCCGGTGAAGGCAATCATTGAGGAGATGGTTTCCTGATATAGACTCAATTCTTATTTTATACAGACCTGTTGGGGAGGCGGATATATGGAAGGGTGGAAAGAAGAAGAGATACGCGACCGGAAGTTGATGGCGCCATGCGGTCTTTATTGCGGCGCCTGCGGCGTCTACATTGCGACGAGGGACGAAAACAAGAAGTTCAGGGAGGTCATGGGGAACCTCTATGGAACCAAGCCGGAGGAAACCGCATGCCGCGGCTGCATGCAGCCCGATCCGCCGGAGATGCTCTACGGATATTGCAAGATGTGTTCTATCCGGGACTGTGTGCGCGGCAAGGGTTTTTATTCCTGCCACCAATGCGAGAAGTGGCCGTGCGACATGATCAATGGTTTCGGCCTGGCCACCGGTTTGCGGGTCATGAAGAGGACAATTCCCCTGTGGCGCGATAAGGTTGCGAAACTCGGGGATGAGGAAGGCTCCGTGGAATGGGCGCGGGCGGAACTGGAACGTTATCATTGTCCGGATTGCGGAAAACCGCTTTTCCGGGGGGCGAAGCGCTGCCGGTCCTGCAACAGGGATGTTGCCGAAGAGCTCGACGGAACACTCGACGTTTTAAAATAAAAAACATTTTGGGTGCGCAATACACCGCTTATGAAAATCATTTTTGATAAAGCCGCATGCAGGCTGGGTTCGATGTATTTATGATAACGCTTTGCGTTTCAATACGCCCAGTGATTTGAAAAGCGGCAGGACATCATACAATCCTGTGGCAGCAGCCTTTTGATAAACAAGGTAGGGTGCCTGACCGCCGCAGGCAGGATCGGGGAAGATGTCGTGAAAGACAAGATAGCCGCCCGGCACGACGTGCTTTGCCCAGAGGTCGTAATCGCTCAAAACGGAATCATAGGCGTGGCTGCCGTCAATGAAAAGAAGGCCCAGCGGCGTGTTCCAAACGCGTCCCAGAATATCCGAACGCCCGATGACCGGCGCCACCGTATTTTCCAGGTCAAAATCCCGGATCGTTTTGCGAAATAACCTGAATGTGTCAATTCTGCCTGTGGCCGGGTCCAGCAAATCGGGATCGTAATATTCCTCGCCGGGCTGCTGTTCCTCGGAACCTGAATGGTGATCGACGGAAAACAGTACAGTGTTCATTTTTCTGCAAGCCGTGCCGAGAAAAATGGCGGATTTTCCGCAATAGCTGCCGATTTCCAGGCACGGTCCCAGGCGGGCGGCATCAGTTGCCAGCTCATAGAGGCGAGTGGCTTCAGCCTCATCTAAAAAACCTTTAACATTCTTAACTTTTTCCGAATCAATATCCAAAAACGGTTGTCCTTTTATTTGATGGCTCGACCATAAACCGGCCGCAGAAAAATTGCAACCTGAAATGACCGGCGGTTATTTTTCATAAAAGCCATTTATTTCTTGATCCTGACTATATGTAGTGGTAATATTCCCGCCAACCCCAATATATAGGGTTTGGGGCTGACTTTCTATTTTCGAAAACATTAATGCAAACTGCTTCTTGGGGGAGGGGCTTCATGAATAACAAGATCCGCAAGCGCGACGGTCGCCAGGTTAAGTTCAATGCCGAAAAAATCACCCACGCCATTGCCAAAGCCGGCGCGGCCACGGATGAATTTGATATGAAGGAGGCGCGTAAACTGACGATCAAGGTGCTCAACCTCGCAGAGCAGCTCTTCAACGGCAAGATTCTTTCCGTGGAAGAAATCCAGGATATCGTCGAGGAAGTTCTTCTGCAATCCCCCTATCGCAAGACGGCCAAGGCCTACATTATCTACCGCGATCAGCACTCGCGGCTGCGCGATATCGCCAACAAAATGGAAGTGGATCTCGTCGATCAGTACCTGAAAAAAGCGGACTGGAAGATCAACGAGAACAGCAATATGGATTATTCCCTGCAGGGGCTCAACAACTACATTTCCTCCGAAGTCAGCAAGGTTTACTGGCTAAACGAAATCTATTCACCGGAAATCCGTAAAGCACACAACGAGGGCGATTTTCATATTCACGATTTGAGCCTGCTTTCCGTTTATTGTGTCGGTTGGGATTTGTATGATGTGCTGCTGCAGGGCTTCCGCGGCGTTTCCGGGAAAGTGGAGAGCAAACCCGCCAAGCATCTCAGAAGCGCGTTGGGCCAGGTGGTGAATTTCTTCTACACGCTTCAGGGCGAAGCGGCGGGCGCACAGGCGTTTTCCAATTTCGACACCCTGCTTGCGCCCTTTATCCGTTACGACGGATTGACGATCAAGGAAATCAAACAGGCGCTGCAGGAGTTCATTTTCAATATCAACGTTCCCACGCGCGTCGGTTTCCAGACACCGTTTACCAACGTCACGCTCGATCTGACGGTGCCCAAATACTACGCCGACCAGCCTGTGATTATCGGAGGCAAGCCCCAAAAGGAAACCTACCGCGAATTTCAGGAAGAGCTCGATTTGTTCAACAAGGCCTTTTTGCAGGTGATGGCCGAAGGCGACGCCAGGGGCAGGGTGTTCACCTTTCCCATTCCCACCTACAGTGTCACAAAAGATTTCGACTGGGACAACCCGAACATGACCGACCTGTGGGAGATGACCGCGAAATACGGCGTACCGTATTTTTCCAACTTCATCAATTCCGACATGAATCCCGAAGATGCGCGCAGCATGTGCTGCCGGTTGCGCATCGACAACCGTGAGCTGCAAGTCAGAGGCGGCGGGCTTTTTGGTTCCAATCCGCTCACCGGCTCCATCGGCGTCATCACCATCAACATGCCCCGCATCGGCTATCTGGCCAGATCCAAAAAAGACTTCACCGAGCGATTGGGAAAACTGATGGACATCGCTAGGGACAGCCTCGAGACCAAACGCAAGGTGCTGGAGAAATTTACAGACAGCAACCTGTATCCTTACACCAAATACTATCTGCGCAATGTTCAGGAGCGGTTCGGTGAATACTGGAAAAATCATTTCTCCACCATCGGTCTGGTCGGCATGAATGAAGCCTGCCTCAATCTTCTGGGAAAAAATATCGCCTCGGCCGAAGGACAGGCCTTTACCAAAGCAGTGCTGGATTTCATGCGAACGCGCCTGATCGGCTACCAGAAGGAAACCGGCAATAACTACAACCTGGAATCCACACCGGCGGAAGGAACCTCTTACCGTCTGGCGCGTGCCGACAAGGTCAAATATCCGGATATCATTACGGCCAGCGACGGCAAATCAGCAGACGCGGAGCCATTCTACACGAACTCCACGCAGCTGCCGGTCAACTACACCGACGATGTTTTCGAGGCGCTCGATCTGCAAGATGAGATTCAGACGCGCTATACCGGCGGCACGGTATTCCATACCTTCGCGGGTGAGCGGGTGGACGATCCCGGCGCCGTCAAAGCCCTTGTGCGCAAAATCTGCACCGGCTATCATCTGCCCTATCTGACCTTCACGCCGACCTTCAGCGTCTGCCCGTCCCACGGTTATATCAAGGGCGAAATCGACACCTGTCCCACCTGCGCCGAAGCCTGCGAAGTCTATTCGCGGGTGGTCGGTTATCTGCGCCCGGTCAAGCAGTGGAACAAAGGCAAACAGGAGGAATTCGACTCCCGGCAGGTTTACCGCTTCCAGTAGGTCGCGGAGGGCATATCACCATGAAAGACTACTCCGTACCGCGGGGTTCCAGGGTTCAAGGGTCGTCGTGTTGAAGAAGATGGATCGGTCAACTACCCCTTCCTCACGGGAGGGGCCTGTAAAGGCCCTGGTTGACAAGGGGGCTTGAGAAAGCAGCAGTTGGTATGGTCATGACACCTTGGGGTATTCCGCACGCTCCAGGCTCTGTCGCCGGTGATTAAAAGTCCTGAGAGGCAGGGACGGTGTTGCCGGCATGACAAGCCACTCCAACAACCCCGATGCGGCGCTTACAGCCTGAGTAAGGCTGGCCGGTTCTTTTTTAACCGGCACAAATTTGTGGAAAGGAGGAAGGACATGGTTTATGTGTTGAACAAGAATGGTCGCCCGCTGATGCCGTGTTCTTCGCGCAAGGCAAGGATGCTTTTATCGGCGGGCAAAGCGGCGGTGGTGAAGCGAACGCCTTTTGTCGTCCGGCTTATCCACGGCAGTAGCGGATACGTTCAACCTGTGGCGCTGGGCGTGGATAGCGGGTTTACCCATGTGGGGCTTTCCGCTGTCACGAATACGGCTGAGGTTTACGCGGCAGACGTGGAACTTCGGAAGGATTTGGTCGATCTGAACAGTGAACGGCGAATGTTCCGAAGAAACAGACGAAACCGTAAAACGTGGTATCGGCAGCCGCGTTTCGATAACCGAAGGAAACCGGAAGGCTGGCTTGCCCCTTCCATTCAGCACAAACTGGACAGCCACAAGAAGTTGATTGCCGGGATAAAATCCATCCTGCCTGTCAGCAGGGTAATTATCGAAGTCGCTGCATTTAACATCCAGAAGATCAAGAATCCGTCAATCGAAGGCTGCGGATACCAGAATGGCGATCAAGCCGGGTTTTGGAATGTTCGGGAATACGTCCTTTATCGGGACGGGCATAGGTGCCAGGCCCCAAAATGCTCCCGCAAGGACAAAATATTGAATGTCCACCACATTGAAGGAAGAAAAACAGGCGGCAATCGCCCGGATAATCTGATCACGCTTTGCGAGTCCTGCCACGACAAGCACCACAAAGGGTTGCTGGATCTCATCATCAAGCGGAGCAACGGGTTCAAGGCGGAAACTTTCGTGTCGATGGTGCGCTGGCGACTGGTCAACGAAACCGGCGCGGATCATACTTACGGGTATATCACCAAGACGAACCGGATAGCCCTCGGATTAGCCAAGTCGCACATCAACGATGCCTATGCCATTGCCGGTGGGACTTCTCAGAAAAGAGTCGATCCGTTCAGGATCAAACAGGTGCGGAAGTGCAACCGGAAGCTGTTCAAGGGAGAGCGCAGCCATATCAGAAATACAGCCCCACGGTTCGTTAAGGGGTTCCAGCGATACGACAAAGTATCGTTTCAAGGGAAGGAATGTTTCGTGTTTGGCCGGAGAAGCACAGGTTATTTTGATCTTCGCCTTCTTGACGGCACAAAGGTTCACGCTTCCGCTAACGTAAAAGAAATTAACCGTCTCGAAAGAGGCAATACATTCTTAATCGAAAGGAAGAGTGCAAGGACAGAGAGGATAGCGGCTTAAAGGCTGGCAATTCCTCCCCACCCTCTCGGATGGGGTCTCCTTGCCAAAGAAAGATGAAAATAGGCGGTTTGCAGAGAGTCTCCCTGATTGATTATCCGGGAAAAATCAGCGCCATTGTTTTTACGCAAGGCTGCAATTTCCGATGTTCTTATTGCCACAATCCGGAACTGGTGGACCCAGAGCAGTTTCAGCCCTGCCTGCCTGAAAAAGACATTCTGGAATTTTTAAACAAACGTCAGGGCAAACTCGACGCGGTAACGCTCACAGGCGGGGAGCCTTCCTGTCAGGCCGATTTAATTCCTTTCATAAAACAAATCCGCAAGCTGGGTTTTGCCATAAAGATCGATACCAACGGCACGCGGCCGGATGTCATCACTTCTCTCTTCAAAGAAAAACTCATCGATTATATCGCAATGGATGTGAAAGCGCCGCCGGATAAATACGCGCTGATTGTCAACGCCCCCGTGGATACAGAAAGCATCTCAGGAAGCGTCCGCATGATTCTCGCATCGAACATCGCGCATGAATTCCGCACGACGATCGTGCAATCGCAGCTGACCGAGACGGATCTCTTGGCAATCGCCGGCGATATTCGGGGCGCGAAGCGCTATATCCTGCAGAAATATCGGCCGACAAAGCCGCTGGATCGTAAATTCCTAAAAGAAACAACATGGCCGGATGAAGTGTTGCTGAAAATAAAAAAGACGCTGGAAAAGGACATTGATCACGTCATTATCCGATAAGCGCGGGAGGTGCCCACAAGGAACATGAGCAATAGTAAAATGACCATTGATGCGGATCACGTCAGACGTTTAATCGATATCGGCGTGGCGCTTTCCGCGGAAAAGAATATCGATCGTCTGCTGGAAACCATCCTGACCGAAGCGCGGGCGATCACGCACGCAGATGGCGGAACGCTGTACGTGATGTCTGATGATGCAACGGAACTTGAATTTGCGTTCGTTCAAAACGCCTCGCTGGGGCTGAATATGGGCGGCGCGGGCTCGAAAATGACCTGGCCGCCGGTGGCGCTTGCCAACGAGGACGGTTTACCCAACCATACCAACGTATCCGCTTACGCGGCGTTGACGTCCGAGACGGTTAATATCCCCGACGTGTATCATGCCGAAGGGTTTAACTTTGAGGGAACCAGGAGGTTCGACCGGGAAACGGGCTATCGGTCGCGCTCCATGCTGGTGGTCCCGATGCGCAATCATGACAGCGACATCATCGGCGTGCTTCAGCTTCTGAACGCCGGGGATGAAAAAACAGGCGAAGGGATTTCTTTTTCCGTACAGGCGCAAAGGATGGCCGAGGCTTTGGCCTCGCAAGCGGCGGTAGCCCTGACAAACAATCTGCTGATTGCCGATCTGGAAAATCTGCTGGACTCCTTTATCCAAACCATTGCCACAGCCATTGACGAAAAGTCTCCATACACAGGCGGGCATGTGCGTCGCGTGGCCGACCTGACCATGAGGATCGCCGAAAAAATCAACGCTGTAAGTGACGGGCATTTCGCGCAGGTGAGTTTTTCCAAAGACGAAATCCAGGAGCTGCGGATGGCTGCCTGGCTGCATGATGTCGGAAAAATCACCACGCCGGAGCATGTGGTCGACAAATCCACAAAGCTCGAAAAGGTTTACGACCGCATCGGAGACATCAAAACCCGTTTTGAAGTGCTCAAAAGGGAATATCAGATGGCCATGCACGAAGCGCGGCAAAACCGTGCCGGTTTTTCGCCGGAAGATGTCGCCAGGGAGCTTCAGGCACTCGATGAGGAATATCAGTTTCTGGTGCGGATCAATAACGGCAGTGAATTTACCGCCGATGAAATGATTGAGCGGATCAAGAATATCGGGCAGCGAAAATGGAGCGCCAACGCGCAGATGATGCCTTTGCTGACCAAGGACGAGATTTATAATTTGAGCATCCGCCGCGGAACGCTCAATAATGAAGAAAGAAGCATCATCAACAATCATGCTGCCATCACGCGCAAAATGCTCGACAGTCTGCCATTCCCGAGAAAATTGCGCAACATTGCCGCGTACGCCGCCGCGCATCACGAAAAACTCGACGGCAGCGGTTATCCTCAGGGACTTAAGGGGGATGCGCTTCCCCTGCAGGCCAGGATCATTGCCCTGGCGGATGTTTTCGAAGCGCTTACCGCGTGCGACAGGCCCTATAAAAAAGACAAGACGCTCACCGAAGCGCTCGTAATCCTCAAGCAGATGGTCGCCGAAAACCACATCGACGCGGATCTGTTCGATCTGTTCATGAAGGAAAAAATCTATCTGGAGTATGCCTATCGGGAGCTGGCGTTGCATCAGATCGATGTGTGACGGCTTTGGGAAACGCTTCAGCAATATTTGAGTTTAAAGTTGAAAGTTTAAGGTTCGGGGGCTGTGATCATTGATTCAGAACATGGGGCTCAGCGGGATATTGATGGTTCGGCATCATTTCCCGGTTGGGATTTCAACGTTACGGAAACTCAAACAAGGCAGTGAGCGAGAAAGCGAACCGCCTGCTGTTGTGCGCCGGTGATGAGCTAACATAAAAAGGAAATGAGTATGTCACAATGGTATGAGGAGTTATTTAAAAATTATGCTGAAACGTATGATGCTGAATGTTTTACCCAGGGGACCATCGGTGAATGTGACTTCATAGAAAAAGAAATTAGTTATAACAAAGCAGCCCGTATCCTTGATGTTGGATGTGGAACGGGAAGGCATGCCATCGAATTATCGAAACGGGGCTATAGAGTTACAGGCATCGATTTATCTGAATCACAATTACGATGCGCAAAACAGAAAGCAGCCGCGAAGTCGCTCACAATTGATTTTCAAAAACACGATGCAAGAACGCCTCATTTCATCAATGAATTTGATCTGGTCATTATGCTGTGTGAAGGTGGATTTCCTTTAATGGAGACTGATGAAATGAACTTTCAGATCCTTCAAAATGCTTCTCATGCATTGAAACCCGACGGGAAAATGATATTTACAACCTTAAGCGGGCTGTTTCCTTTGTTCCATTCCGTCAAAGAATTTATGGCGGCAGAAAGTAAAGAAGGTGGGGCAACTTACAGAGACAATACATTTGACCTGATGACATTTCGTGACCACAACATTACAGAATTTGTCGATGACTCCGGGAATAAAAAGTCTCTTGAATGTGACGAAAGATACTATGTCCCGTCAGAAATCACCTGGCTTCTCAAATCGTTAAATTTTAAAACGATAGATATCTTCGGTGCAAAACTGGGCGCTTTTTCCAGAAATGATAAGTTAACAACAAATGATTATGAAATGCTGGTGATCGCGGGAAAATAAACCTTGGTGACAATAATCGGACAGTTACGAGCAAACATGTCACCCCGGGGCGAAATGCACCAGGGTGACATGCAGCTGAAAGACTTGTGTATACAAGAGGCGTTGCTTAATCATGGAGGTTTCTGAAATCAGAATTTCATGCCCGGTAGATTCAGCGACGCCGTGTTGCCGCCGTCCACCGGCAGCGCCTGTCCCGTGATGTAGCTTGCCTCGTCGCTGGCCAGGAAACAAATGGCCCGGGCCACTTCTTCAGGACGGCCGAAGCGCCTCAGCTCGCAGCGGCTGCCCAGCTTTTCTTCCTTTCCTCTCTCGCGGGCCAGATCAAAGACAGGACGGGTCATGCCCGTTTCGATCAATCCCGGACAAACGGCATTGACGCGAATGTTATAAGCACCCAGATCACAGGCTGTCGTCTGTGTTAAATTAATGACCGCGGCCTTGCTGGCGCTGTATGCGTTTGTTCCGGCGCCGGCGCGTATCCCGGCGACAGAGGCTGTGTTGACGATGGCGCCGGATTTTCGGGCCTGCATATGTTTGGCGGCATGCTTGATCGTATAAACCGCACCGAGGACATTTACCGCGTACACTTTCTGCCAATCATCCCCGGATTCCTGGTCGAGCGTGAAATATTGTCCCGTAATGCCGGCATTGTTGCATACGATGTCAATCTGCCCGTGGGTGTTGACGGCAAGATGAATCAATGCCTCGACATCGCTTTCCTTCGAGACGTCTGTCGGTTTGCAGACAACCTCTGCTTGTTCCTTTTTTACAAGCGCTGCGGTTTCTTCCAGGCCTTTCTCATTGATGTCGGCTAAAACCAGTTTCGCCCCTTCCCGGGAGAAAAGCACAGCCGACGCACGGCCGATGCCGTCGGCGGCTCCGGTAATGATGGCCACTTTACCTTCCAGACGCCCGTTTCCACTTTTTTTCATGACTCAAATTGCCTCCTGTTTCTAAAAATTTGCATTTCAAATTGTTATTTATTTTGGGATTCATGAATGTCAAAAGCCGTCCTCTACCGCCGGGCAGTTGTTCCAGGCAGGAGGGATCACGCCTGGCTTATGCATGTCGTCATCCAATTCATTACCAGCCGTGCCAGTGCGTCCTCCTGTCCGTCATAAAAGTGCGAGGCATCCGGCAGCTCCGCGAGCCTGCAAAGATCAGGGCGGGGGTAATTGTCCCGGATAGCTTCTATGAGCGCCTTCGAAATGGGTGGAAGATCCATTTCGCCCCTGGTGACCAAAAGAGGCTCCGTTAAATCCCGGCACAAATAACGCGCGTCAACGGGAATATCGGAATCACAAAAAGAGACATAGGTCTGTGCCGAGAAAATAAACGGCATATTGCCCCGTGCAGGAGAAACGATCAAGTGAGAAGGGTTGTTGTTCAAGATGGCTTCTCTGGCTTCGCACAGGGCCCGATCAAATTCCTTGCGGCCAATCATGAACATGGTCATGTCCGCCGCTGAGGGAGGCGGGCTGATCAGTGCCACCCCCTTGACCCTTCGATCGCGCAATGTTCGCTGGGCGTATAGGATTTTGAAAGCGCCCTGGCTGTGCCCCAGCAAAAAAACCTTTCCATGTCCCCGGTCACTGATAAAAGAAAGCAGTGCCGAGATATCCAAAACGCAATCCTGAAAGTTATCGTACAGCGATCCGATCATTTTTCTGCTGTAACCATCTGGAGCCGACGTCATATCATGCCCGCGAAAATTGGCCGTAAGGCAATTGATACCCAGACCGGCCAGTATCGGCGGCAAGGATGAACCCAGGCCCGTGTAAAAATTCATCTGCGATCCGTGCATCAGCAGAACGGTTGGGTTTTCAGGGACCCCTTCATAGAAGGCGCCGTGAAGGATTACGTCGTCAATCGTCTTAACCGATACCAAGTCTGCGTTCATAGAATCGAAAACTCCTGCTTCATGAAGTGCTCCAAAGTCAGATGGCGATCATCTTGTCTTGTTGTCATCGGCGTCGAGCCCTGATGGAATCCAATAAACACTCTGAATATGTTTAAATATGTATAGATAATGTGTGAAAATATGTCAATATAATAACTATAACTATATATTATGCAGATAATCTGTTGTGAGTAATGTGGCTCGGGCCTCTCTTTTATAGAACTCAGCTAAGAAAAAAGAGGGTCAATTGAAAACCGTATCAATGAAAGATGAGGAGCAAATAGGGGAAGAAATGATAGTTCATGATCTTCCGGGATGATCGCCGGGCGGGCTCCCCGGTGGAGAATGGTGTTTCGTCATGACTTGCCGATTCACATGCAATCCGAGAGGGTCTTTCGGGGCCAAAGCTTAGCTTAACCAAAAATGAACGCATGATCCGGGCGTACGGGGCGCGCCGTATTTTTCGTATGCTTTCCCCCGAGGTTGCGTTGATGAATCCAGGATTCCGATAATGGCGCAAAGTAGATGCCCACGATAAGAAATGCATCCGCTAAAATGGGTTTCCAGTAATCCTTTTTTCCCCCATCTTTCGTGAAACGGGAAAATATCTCTTTCACATAATCAACTTCAGATTCCAGTTTTATCAAATAGGCGGCAATGGCATCGTGAAATGCGTTTTCCACGCCGGCCACATCCTGGTCTTCAATATCTGTATCCATTTCATAACCGGGGATGCTTGAAAGAAAATAGCCTTGAAACCACGAAGGGGTGGAATGAGACAGTTCTTGAATGACGAAAGCCGCGATTCTGAATTTTAAATTGGATCGCTCATCGTCTTCCGTCTTCATCTTGGCGACGAAGGATTGTCTTGCTGTCTCATAAAACTCGGTGAGTTGCCTTTCTGAAATCTTTTTCGCTTCCATTATTCCGCCCTCCGCGTGATTTGCTGTACGATGAATATAATAATGTTGTTTGTAAGCTAAAAAAACGCCCCCTCTGAAATGCCGGACTATTATTCCCGGCGTAGGTATTAATTTCCTGTCATCAGCCTGAATTGGATCATTATTTCCCGCATTACCTTGCTTCCTTTGCGAGTTTGTAGTTTTGCACTAATCATGCCAAAAAAAGACACTATTGTCTTGTATCCATCTATTTTTGCCTGCTAAAAGACCGAAACACAATTATTTCTCTTGATTTTAAGCGGTTGTGTGGTAGAGTGCGGTCCAAGCGGTGATTTAAAAGTAAATTGCTCCGCTCTATAAATGTGCTAAAGCACTGATATCAATGACGAAAATGAATTGAACCCGTGCTTTGGCGCGGGTTTTTTGTTTTTTCCCCATGAAGCCCGCACAAAAAAATACTGTAAGGAGAACAAAGATGCAGATTTCATCGGAAAGTGTGAAAGTGGGTCATCCGGATCTGGTTGCCGATATTATCGCGGCCAACGTGATCGCGGCGATCCTTGATGAAGAAAAAAAAATGAAGATGACGCTGGCGAATATGCCGCACTGCGGCATTGAGGTATTCCTGGGCAAGGGCATTTGCATTGTCGGAGGTGAAGTCAGGACGAGAGCCTATGTCGATATTGATAAAATTGCCAGGGACGCCGTGCTGGATCTGGGTTACAACCACGCGGCCGTGGGCTTGAACGGCCATCTGATGGGTGTACTCAACGCCATCATCCCCCAGTCGCCGGATATCAATCAGGGCACAAGCTGTCTTTTGAACAAGGACCAGGAAATCGGAGCGGGTGATCAGGGGATCATGTATGGTTACGCCTGCGACGAAACGCCGGAGCTTCTACCTCTGCCCTACGTGTTAGTCAATAAAATGATGCGGGCCTTCGAGTACTGCCAGGACCCGATATTCGCGCCGGACGGGAAGGGGCAGGTATCCGTGGATTATGACAACAAAACCGGTAAGCCCATTCGCGTGGCAAAAGTGTTAATGTCCAACTCGATTGATTACCGCTTCGTCAAAGGTGACAGACTGAAAGTACGCGACCGCGCAAAGAAGATCGCGTTTGATTGCCTCGGCGACTGCGTGGACAGGAAGACGGAATTTATCTTCAACCCGACTGGCGAATGGAATGCCATCAATTCCTGCAGTGCGGCGGATTCCGGCGTGACCGGGCGCAAGCTGGTCGTACAGTTTTACGGCGGGTATCCCGGGGCTCAGTTAGGCGGCGGCGCGGTGGTCAATAAGACGCCGGAAAAGGTGGATTGCTCAGCGGCCTTTGGTGCGCGTTATGTGGCTAAAAACATCGTGGCCGCGGGACTGGCCTCCAAATGCTCGGTTCAACTGGCCTATGCCATCGGCATCGCGAAACCTTTCTCCATTTACGTCAACACATTCGGTACGGGGAAAATTTCCGATGACCGGCTCGAAAAGATCATTGAACAGAATTTTGACCTGACGCCGGAGGGCATGATTACAAAATTCGGACTGCTGAACGGAAATATTTACCGAAAAATTCCCCGCACGCTCTTTATGGACAAATACCTCTGGGAAAAAACGGACAAGGGCAGGGACCTCAAAGCCGCGGTAAAGTAAGAATCATGAACTGTCGGATCCGGTGGGAAGACGGTTCATCAATCCTTGATCGTAAAACTTGAAAAACTGCCGGTATAGACTTCGTCGGCGGCCGAGACATCCTGGACTCTGGCCGCCGACGGGCCGATTCTACACCATTCAATCATTTTGTCCACGTCGGCGTCGTCTCCCTCAAAAACAGCTTCCACGCGCCCGTCAATCCTGTTGCGGACCCAGCCCGTCAGGCTTAAATTCATAGCCGCGCGCTTAGTTTCCGCGCGAAAAAAAACGCCCTGCACGCGGCCTGAGACGTAGACATGGGTTCGTTTCATGTTGATGTCCCGTCGAAAAGTTTTAAAAAATCAACTTCGCTGATCACGCGGATGCCCAGCTTCCCGGCCTTGTCGAGTTTGGAGCCGGGATCGCTGCCCGCGACCACATACGCTGTTTTACCGGTTACACCGGATAAAACCGTTCCGCCCGCTTTTTCAACCAGGGTTTTGGCGTCATTTCTGCTCATTTTTTCGAGTGTTCCGGTGAAAACGAATGATTTACCAGTCAGTTTACCGCCGACGGAAACGGCTTTCTTCTGCGGCGACACGCCGGCTTGATAAAACTTTTTTATCACCGACTGATTTCTGGGTTCGGAAAAGAACTCCACGATGCTTTGTGCGATTTCCGGGCCGATTTCCTGAATCGATGTCAGGTCTTCAACGCCGGCCGTCATCAGATTTTCAACGCTGCCGAAATTCGATGTCAGGATTTTGGCGGTGCGCTCGCCCACATGACGGATTCCCAGAGCGTAGATGAATTTATCCAGCGGCGGATGTTTGGAGCGGGAAATGGAAGAAAGCAGGTTCTGGACGGACTTTTCCGCCTGATGATCCAGCGCGACCAGTTGTTCTTGGGTCAGAAAATAAAGATCCGCAGGGTCGGCAATGAGTTTCTCATCAAAGAGTCGGGCGGATATTTTCTCGCCCAGGCCCTCGATGTCCATGGCGCCGCGGGACGCGAAGTGACGGATGTGTTCCTTGATCTGCGCGGGGCAGGAAAGATTGACGCAGCGATGCGCGACTTCCCCTTCAAAACGCACGATGTCCGAGCCGCATTCCGGGCAGTGACGGGGCATGAGGAAGGCTTTTTCAAAGCCGGCGCGCTTTGACGTGACTGCGTAAACCACTTCCGGGATGACATCTCCGGCACGCTGAATGATGACTGTGTCGCCGATGCGAATATCCTTTTTGAGGATTTCGTCTTCATTGTGCAGTGTCGCGCGGCTGACCATCACCCCGCCTACATTCACCGGCTCCATAACAGCAACGGGCGTCAGTGCGCCCGTTCGTCCGACCTGGACGATAATATCTTTGATCACGGTGCTGGCCTGGGCGGCCGGGAATTTACAGGCCAGAGCCCAACGCGGCGAGCGGGATACGTTTCCCAGAATATCCTGCAGGGGCAGGGCATTGACTTTCAAAACAACGCCGTCGATCTCATAAGGCAGGGTGGGGCGAATCGTCCCGATGTGTTCGAAGTAGGCCAAACAGCCGGAAATGTCGTGCGTCCGCTCGATGAGAGGATTGACAGGAAAGCCCCACGCGGCAAGCGCCTGGAGGATTTCCCAGTGGGAGGAAAAGCGGATGTCGCTTACCGTGCCGATGCCGTAAAGGAAAATGTTGAGGGGACGCCGGGATGTGATTTTCCAATCAAGCTGGCGAAGCGAACCGGCCGCGGCGTTGCGCGGATTGGCAAAAGGCTCGTCGCCTTCTTCAATCCGGCGGCGGTTGAGCTTTTCAAAGGACTGCTTTTCCATGTACACTTCGCCGCGGACCTCAATCAAATCCGGTACGGGATTCGTAACGGCGTTGTTCATCCTTAAAGGCAAAGAAGACATGGTTTTGAGATTTTGCGAGACGTCTTCGCCCGTCGCGCCGTCGCCCCGCGTCGCGCCGAACACAAAATGGCCTTTTTCATAAATCAAGTTGACGGCCAGGCCATCGAGTTTGGGTTCAGCGACGTAATTGATCTGATCGACTTTTGCCAGGCGCTTGATCCGCGTGTCATACTCCACAATCTCTTCAGGAGAAAAAGCGTTGGCCAGACTGAGCATGGCGGATGGATGGGTGAAGGGCGCGAATTTCGAAAGCGGCGCCGCGCCCACGCGCTGCGTGGGAGACGATGCCAGATTATCGTCCGGATAGGAGGATTCCAGGTCCTGAAGCTCGCGCATCAGCCGGTCATATTCGGCATCCGGTATTTCCGGCGCGTCCTGCTGATAGTAGCGTTGATTGTGGTACTCGATGATTATCCGGAGCTCGGATATTCTTTTTTCGGCTTTTAGACGGTCCATTATTTGACCAGACGCAAATCGGGTTTGCCCGGGTTTGTTTTTTTGATTGGCGGCAGAGTGTCTTCCATGGCTTTTTTGTTTAACATCTGCTCATTGAAGATCGCGTTTTTTACCCGAATGGCATTGATAATGGAAAAGATCACGACGGATTTTTCCCATTCTGCCGAAAAGGAAAAATGCTCCATTTTCGTCTTGTATTGATCCCACAAAGACATCAGTGATGCCTCGTCGAGATACAAAATGTTCTCAGCGATCTTCTCTAAAGAGTCCTCCAGCTTGCTCATGGCGTGATTTTAGCCTCCCTTGATTTTAAAGTCAAATGAAAAGCCTTCTGCTGCGTATTATGATTTTACATTCCTCGATATTTCGTTTATAGAAAGTACAAAATCATGTCTGCATGCCGAGAAAAACGCTCCCAAGGATAGAAGAGATGCTGATCATTCCCCTGACAGGAAAATTCAGTTGGAAAAATCTTCCCGTATTGACGATTTTACTCATTCTGATTAACTGTGCCGTATACTTCACGGCACAATCCGACGATCATTCCGATTACGGCGAAGCCATGGCCTTTTACTTTAAATCAGGCCTGGCGGACATTGAGATCGAACGCTACGTTGCTTATCGCGAAACACAGGGATCTCCCCTGAAACCGGTCAGGGATCAAAGGGAAAGAAAGCAGATCCATGTGCGGGAGATGATGAACGACGATGCGTTCCAGGCTTTGTTGCTCAATGACGGTGTCATCTTTTCTCATGAAGCGGCCTATGGGAAATGGAAAGACCTTCGTTTGCAGTACGACGCCATGCTGCAGCGGATCACGTCTGTGAAGTACGGGTTCATTCCGGCCAGACACGAACCCGTCACGGTGCTGACGCACATGTTCATGCACGGTTCCTTTATGCACCTTCTTGGAAACATGGCATTTCTGTGGCTCGTCGGCTGTGTGCTGGAGATCGGCCTGGGCAGGTTTCAGTACATGGTCTTATATCTTCTGGGCGGTATCTGCGCGACGGCGCTTTTTTATCTTTTCAATATGAACAGCCTGACGCCTTTGATCGGCGCGTCGGGGGCGATATCCGGTTTGATGGGCGCCTACACGGTTGCCTACGGCAAGACGAAAATCAATATCTTTTATTCCCTGGGATTCTATTTCAATTACACCCGGGTATACGCCATTTTGCTTTTACCTTTGTGGATCGGATATGAAGTGTTTCAGTATTTTTATTTCATCGGCAGCAATGTCGCCTACATGGCGCATGTCGGCGGGCTGATCGGCGGTGCGTCCATCGGCCTGATCAACATGAAACTTTTGAAAAAAGAGGAGCATAAAATCTTTGAGGAAAATCCAGCAGAAAAGATACCTTTTCTGCTGGAGCAGGCGCTCAAAAAAATCGAAATGCTCGATCTTGCGCCCGCGCGAATTCAGCTTCTGGAGATTCTTGCCATCGATCCGATGCATGGTGAGGCATTGAAGCACCTTTTCAATATTGATAAACTTCAGCCGGCCGGGGACGTCTTTCATCAAACCGCCAGTAAAAGAATTGCCTTTCTGTGCAGAGAATCCGAAGATTCGGTTGTTTTGTATGACACCTTTCGGGAGTATTGCCGGATCGTCAAAACCCCCAGGATGAATGCGGATCTTCTTTTGCGCGTGTCTGTCATATTTGCCCGGGCGGGGAACGTCCAGGAGGCGGAGAATCTTGTTCATTACGTTTTGTCGATCGCGCCCAATCACCCCCGTCTTCTAGCGATTCTTCTCGATGTCGCGACCCTGTGCGGACGAACGGGCGATCATGCCTGCCGTGAAAAAATCCATCGGACGATTATGCAGCATTATCCCGACACACCCCAGGCCGCCCGGATCAGCAAGGACGATGCACCGGCCTGAGCCGGACGAAGGCAATCATGCCTGGATCTGCTTTGCGTAGGCGCGGACGAATGACGCGTTTTCATGAAAAGGATAGTTTATCGTGAGGTGCTCGATGATTTTCATGGCCCTGTCGGAGGCCGCCCATTGTTCATGGAGCAGACGGGCGACAAAAAAATACGCGTTGGGTGTCATGGGATGATCCGGGTATTTTTCAATGAAGGTGAGAAACACGCTCATGGCCTCCTGGTAGTGTTTTCCTTCATTCAAGGCTTTGGCCGCGATAAAAAGCGCGTCGGTATCATCGGAAAGAAAATGTTCATCGACTGACCGGCAGGTCATAAAAACCTCCGCTATCTTGTCTTTGGCACCGTATTTTATCAGCATTCGCATGTAGTAACGGCCAAAGGTCTTGAGATCATCGTTTCTCCGGTTGATCTTCAGAAGGTTGAAACAGCGTTCGGCGACAGCCAAATCGAGTTCTCCCCGGGTCGCCTGCTGTTCAATCAAAGCGATGGCGGTATTGTGATCCCCGTCCCTGATGAGCATATTGATCCGGTTGATAAACTCGGATTTTTCGTTGTCTTCAGGGGTGTGCGCTATAGGACTCGGTCCCACGCGGATGGCGGATGATTCGCGCTCTTCGTCGTAGTCGACCTTATAGCCGACCTGCTCATGGTACTGAAACAGAACATACCCCATCAGGTGGTAGGACACGATCATATAGTATGAGGACAAAACCGTAATCAGAAAGGCGGCAACCGGAGGCGGAAGCACCTTCCAGGTGAAACCGATTATGGCGGTGGGTGCCAGACCCAAAAGCAGAAGAAAAAAGCACAAGCCAAGGTAAGCCCAGCCGATCCGCCAGGCCAGGCGGATAAACACGGTGGGCAGGATGGATGCAAATAAGCTTTTGGTAATGGCGAGCATGATGAAAACAGCCGGCATGAGAAAAAATACTGCCATGAGGAAAAGTGCCGTGCCGATTGCCGCCAGCTTCGGTTCGGCCATGGAAACAAGCGTCATAAAAATTTTATATGCCGAAAAAAAGATCAGTGCGTAGATGGCCAGTTGCTTAAACACAATGCTGAAGCTTCCGGAAATTGTTTCCGCCTTGATGGCGGGTGGTTCCGGACTGCCATGCGAGCTGTCAAAGAGCACCAGGTTGGCATAGGTCAAAAGAATACCGAAACAGACAAATACAACAATCAGTCCGATTATGCCGTATGGCGCCGAGACGGTGCGGATAAATGAAAGGATAAAAATGAGCAGCAGGGGGTGAAGGTGCAAAGGATACCGGAATATGTGAGGAAATCTTTTCCAATAGGGTTCAATCAGGTTCGTGAAGGGAATTCTTTGAGTATACACACGGCATTTTGGGCATAAAAAATAGTCTTTCATCATTCCGTGATACTCGGTTTTTTTCCGGATGATGCAGGCGGTGCAGAAATTATCATGGCATTTTGGGCAGGTATGCGCCGCGTTGGCGACAGGGTGGTAACTGCAGCGAATGGACATGCGTTTTAGGCTCCTGAAGAATGGTTTTGTGCTGCATAAGTTTTTGTTATCTATCGAAAAACTCAATCTTCTCTATCATCGAGCAAAGGAAATTTCCATGAATATTATCAGGCAAATGCCAGGGCCAGTCTGCGCGACAGCGGTTCAATAAAAAAACTTGTATTTTTTGTATCTTACCGATAATAATTCACGCGTGTTTACGGATAGGAAAAAAATCAAAATCGGAGTCATATCGGATACGCATCTTTCCGGATACGATGCAGGGTTAAAACGCATTGTTCAGGAGTATTTCGAGTCGGTCGATTTGATTTTGCATGCCGGGGATCTGGTGGATTTGCGCGTTTTGGATGTTTTCCGGGGTAAGCCGGTGAGGGCGGTTTGCGGCAACATGGACAGCCCGCGGGTGAAACAGGAACTGCCCGAACATCTGATTATGGACATTGGCGGATTTAAAATTGCTTTGATCCACGGCTGGGGCGCTCCCGAGGGTCTGGAAAAGAAACTTGCCAATCAGCTCGGTGACGTGGACTGTATTGTATACGGGCACACACATCATCCGATGAATAGAAAAGTCGGCGATATTCTTTTTTTCAATCCCGGTTCCGCCGTGGATAAAAGATCCGCGCCGCATTGCAGCCTAGGGATCATCGAAGTGGACAGGGAAATAACGGGAAGGATTTTACAAATCTGATGATGTCGGCAGTCTTCATAGAGGGATGTTCATATGGAAACCATGTTCGCCCCCTGGCGAATGGAGTATCTCGTGGGTGATAAACCGGACGGGTGTGTATTTTGCAAGTGTTCCGTACGATGTGACGATTATATCGTCTTTGAAGGTAAAACCTGTTTTGTCATGCTCAACAAGTATCCGTACGTGGGCGGGCATCTGATGATTATCCCGCAGCGGCATCTTGGCGATATTTCTGAGCTTTCCCAAGCCGAGCGCAAGGAGTTGTTTGATCTGCTGGACATATCCGTGAAGGTGCTCAAAGAGGCCATGAACCCGCACGGCTTCAATGTCGGGATGAATCTGGGCAGGGCTGCCGGCGCAGGCGTTGAGGAGCACGTGCATCTTCATGTGATTCCACGCTGGGACGGAGATACGAATTTTATGAGCGTGGTCGGCCGGGTGCGGGTGATTCCGGAAGATCTCGAAACGACCGCGGCTAAACTTGCGCCTCTTTATAAAAAATATATTCGGGAGGTTGAGAATCGATGAAGACCTTTTATCTGATTTTATTGATTGTCATTGGCATCTTTGTTGTGACATTTTCTCAGTTCAACGCGCAATCCGTGACCATCCGGTATTACTATCTCAAAGATATCGATGTGCCGGCTTACATGCTCATTTTCATCTCTTTGCTCGTCGGTGTCATTATTACCTCTTTTTTAGGCGTCGTGGAAAGATTCCGGCTCAACCGGACTATCAGCCGCCTGAATAAAGTCATCCGCGATCTGAGAAAGGAAATGCGTTCAAACGATCCGCCACCGATCATCCACGAGCCGAAACGAAATCCCGCCCAAGAGGTGTAAAAACGGTCCCCCGGTTTATCACGGATGCTTCTTTGGCCGGACTGGCCAAATGGCTGCGCCTGCTGGGTTTTGATACGACCGTTTACAAGCAGGAGTCGGGCAGGCCGATGATGCGCCTGGCGCTTCAGGAAGGTCGGATCGTGCTGACTCGCAGACGGGATATGCGAGAAAGGCAGTTTTCCGGGCAACTGAGCCTCGTGCCGGAAATGAGCACGGGTCGTCAGTTGAAATTCATCATCGACCGGCTTTCAATAAAAATCATCCAAAAAAACATGTACAGCAGATGTCTGTTATGCAACCGGACACTGCGACCGGTGGCGCGCGGGGATGTTCGCGATGCCGTGCCTGATTTTGTTTTTGAAAATTGTCATGAATTCAATCGATGTGAGGGGTGCGGGAAGGTATTCTGGCCAGGAACGCATGTCCGAAACGCGCTGGAGTTTCTGAAGCAACATGAAATTCCCCTCCCTCCGGATTTGGATTAACCCGGAGATATCGCTTGCGGAGGCTCTACAAAGATGTCGCGCAGTCTCGCGGGTCGCCCTGAATCTTGTCGATGGCGTGTTTCAGCGCGGGTAAAATGACGGCCAGGTTTTCTGTGGCGCCTTTGGGGCTGCCGGGCAGGTTCACAATCAGACATCGTCCGCGGATGCCTGCCACCGCGCGCGAAATCATCGCATGCGGTGTGATTTTTCGACTTTCCTGCCGCATGGCTTCCGCCATGCCAGGCAGTTCCCTGTCAATGACTTTCAGGGTTGCGTCGGGGGTGAGGTCTCGTGGACTGACGCCCGTGCCACCGGTGGTTAAAATCAAATCCAGCTTTTCCGTGTCGGCCAGCATCACGATGGCCGCGGCAATCCTGTCGGTTTCATCGGGGATGATCAACGTCCTGAGGACTTCAATGGACGACCCCGCAAGCATTTGAGCGATTGCGGGGCCGCTTAAGTCCTGACGTTGACCCTGTGAGCCTTTGTCGCTCACGGTTATAATCCCGGCGCGATACATCTTGTTTTTATGCTTCTTCTTTCTTCGACTCGGCGATGATTTTATCAGCGATGTACGAAGGCACTTCCTCGAAGTGAGATTCGGTATAAGTGAAGTTGCCGCGGCCGCTGGTCATTGAACGCAGATCCGGCGCGTATTTCAGGATTTCTGCGAGTGGCACCTGTCCTTTAATGATCTGATTGGCGCCGTTTGAGTCCATCCCCAGAACGCGTCCCCGGCGGCTGTTGAGATCGCCGATCACGTCACCCATGTATTCTTCGGGGATTTCAATGTCAATGTTGACGATGGGTTCGAGCAAAATGGGGTGACATTCCATGACGCCCTTTTGAAAGGCCATCGAGCCTGCAATTTTAAAAGCCATTTCCGAGGAATCCACGGTATGATAGGATCCGTCGGTGAGTGAAATTTTAAAATCCACCACCGGATATCCGGCTACCACCCCTTTGGCGGCAGCTTCGACAATACCTTTTTCCACTGCGGGACGATATTGACCCGGAATGACGCCGCCGACGATTTTATCGGCGAATTCAAAACCGGTACCGCGGGGTAGAGGCTCAATGTCGATCCAGCAGTCGCCGAACTGACCACGCCCGCCGGACTGTTTTTTATAGCGTCCCTGCACGTTGGTTTTGCCTTTGATCGTTTCCCTGTAAGGAACTTTCGGCGTGGTCAGGTTGACTTCCACGCCGAATTTGCGTTTCATCTTTTCGATGTTGACTTCAATGTGCACCTGCCCCATGCCGGAAAGAATCATTTCCTTGGTCTGAACATTGCGCGAAAAAACAATGGTCGGGTCTTCCTCCGTCAGGCGGTGGATGGAAGAGGCGATCTTGTCTTCGTCGCCTCTGGATTTCGGTTCGACGGCAAAAGACATGATCGGCGGCGGAACTGAAACCGCCTCAAAAATAATGGGACTTTTTTCATGGCACAGCGTGTCGCCGGTAACGGTTTCCTTGAGTTTGGCTACACCTGCGATATCCCCCGGAATGAGGACTTCGGCGGGTTTCTGATTCTTGCCTTCCAGAAAGAAAATATTTCCGAATTTTTCGGTGATCTTTCTTGTGGAATTAAAAACAGTGGAATCCGGGTTGAGTTTGCCGGAATAAACACGAAACAGTGTCAGCCTGCCGGCATACGGATCGGCAATGGTTTTGAAGACCATAGCTGAAAAGGCTTCGTCCTCCGTCGGTTTTCTTTCTTCAACACCGTCGGTTCCCGGCTTTTTCCCTTTAACGGGGCCGCGGTCAATGGGTGATGCGAAAGAACCGGCGGCCAGATCCATCAGCATGGAAACGCCGATTCCCTTGATGGCCGACCCGCAGAGCACCGGAATGACGCCGCCTGAAACGATTCCCTTTTTCAAGCCGGTCTTGATTTCTTCGGCGGTCAGTTCACCCGCCTCGAGATATTTGTTCATCAGTTCGTCATCGGTCTCCGCGATATCTTCAACCATTTTGCCGCGCAGATCATTTGCCTCGTCCATCAGGTCGGCGGGAATGTCCATCGCTTTGCCGATTCCCTTGTTATCGGCAAATAGGAACGCTTTCATGGAAATGAGGTCGACAATCCCCTCGAACTTGTCTTCCGCGCCGATGGGCAGGCAAACAGGGGTGGCCTTGACCTTAAGTTTCATTTTGATGCTCTCGAGAACCTTGCTGAAATCGGCGCGTTCGCGGTCCATGCGGTTGATGAAGATCACACGGGGCAGGGCATACTGATCGGCCAGTTCCCAGACTTTCTGTGTCTGAAATTCCACGCCGCCTACCGAATCTACAATCACGACGGCGTTATCCACAATGCTCAGCGAGCATTGAATATCGAAGTTGAAGTTGGAATCGCCCGGTGTGTCGACGATGTTGATTTTGTGCTTGTCCCACTCAATGAAATTCGCCGCCGACGTGATCGATACACGTTTTTTTTGCTCTTCCGGTTCATAGTCCATCGTGGAACTGCCGTCGTCCACACGGCCCAGGCGCTCGTTTTTGCCGGAAATATAAAGCAGGGATTCACAAAGGGAGGTTTTACCTGTGCCGCCATGACCGATAACGGCCAGATTTCTCAAAGACTTGGATTCGTACTTTGCCATGAAAGCTCCTTTCAATATCTCAATAAGATCCGGTACAGATCTGATGAAGCGTTTTCATTACAGAACGCGGGCTTGTTTAGCCTATCCGGCCGCTAAAATCAAGACAATTTTGATTTCTTATGTCGCCTGGCACGGCCGGAAGCGGGTTGTTGCTTTGACGCGGGTTAACCGGATATGTTTTTTCGGAGGATCTGCTCGGCGCGGCGCATCGGATAGTAGGTGGCAAAAATACAAAGACCCAAAGCGAAGGCAAAAGAAAAGAAGGTCCAGGCCCATTGCCCTCCGGAAAGAGCCATATCCCTGAAACTGGCAGAAAAAATCTGATAGACAGGGCCGGCTTCCAGAACGATCACGAAGGCGATGAGGCCGAAACTCAAAAGCATGAACAACAGGCCGCCGAAACTGGTGGCCGAAAGGGCCGGATTTTCCGATTTGAAATCACAGTGGATGGCGCCCAGGCCTACAGCGAGGGCGACAATCGCCGGAACCAGACAGAAGATCGTGACGACCGATATAAACATCATCAGCGGTGTGACGGAAAGCAGCAGGTTGGACGCGACGATCAGCACTTCAGACAGGATCAGAAGCGGGACGTAATAGATAAAAAATTTTACCCAGAGGAACGTTTTTATTGAAACGGGCGCCGACTGGAGAATCCAGAAAGCCTCACCCTCCATGCTCACCGCGGGAAAGACGAACCGCGCGGCAATCGCCGAGAGCACAAAGGCTGCCAGGCCCATATTCAGGAAGGAAAAGACGTTCTGCAGGTAAACGGTTCTGGCTGGTGCATGATCCAGCGGCAAAACAGAAAAGTTATACAGATAGACCACGATCAGCGCGCAGATCAAAAAGAGCTGCGGCCATTGTGTGGCGTCGCGGAAAAAAGACCGGATTTCCTTGACGGCCAGGGCGCGGGCAGGCCGCGAAAGGAAGAACAGCAACTTTTCCCAGCCCTCTCCACGCAGGCGAAGCGGCGCGAAAAGGCGGCCTACGGTGGTCTGTGCGCGGGAAAAGCCGCGGAAATAAGCCCCGCGCGCGACGGTTTCATTGATGAACAGCAAAGAAAGAAAGAAGCTGGTGGAAAGTGCCAGGTTAAACAATGCCGCTTTCCACTTTTGTGTCAGGGCGGATTGTACAATCTCGGTGATCCATGTTGTGGGCAAAAAGGGTGAATGGAGCGCCTGCATCGAATTGAGGTACAGGACGACCGATGCGAAACTATCCGGATTAACAAGTTGTTCAGGGCGGATCATTCGCAGCACCAGCACCAGGAGCATAGCCAGCGCCACGCCGAGAATCACAAAAAGGGTGCGGATTTTTCCGGCAGGCAGCGTGATCGCGCCCGCCAGGACAAGCAGGCTGCTGATGGATGAAGCAATCAGACACAGCAGAAGAATCGCGATCAGAGCCGCCGGGTAAAACACCCAGGATGTCTGGTAAACCAGACCGAAGGACAAAAAAACAGGAAGACTGAATACCACGACCATCCAGGAGGAGTCGAAGGTGCTGCCGACCCAGCGGGACAGAAAGATATCCCTCGGTGACACTGGCAGAGAGTGTAAAAGCGGAAGATCGCGGCTTAAATAAAAATGAGAAAGGCTGTTGATGATGCTGCTGAACATCAGCAGCGTAAAAAAAGTGATCATGATCATGGAAAGCAGTTTCATGGCTAGTATATCGCCGAATTCTTCCACCCCCTGAAAATAGGTGAGGACGCGGTAGAAAATGATAAAGGCTCCAAGCCAGAAAATTCCGCCGACGAAGGCGAACAGAAAAAGGCGGACCCAGCGGTTGGATCGGCCCGCAGGCCGGATGTTGTTGAAGGCGGAAAGTATTCGGGGTCGCAGCAGTGTCGTCCATCTGGCGGTCACAGGTCAGGCCTCCTTCACCAGGGTTAAAAAAACGTCTTCAAGATCGGCTTCGCCTGTCCTGGCTGCGTGGTTTAGTTCGGCAAGCGTCCCTTGCGCCAGAAGAAGCCCCTTGTGGATCACGCCGATCCGATCGCATAAATCTTGGGCAATACTCAGCGTGTGGGTTGAAACAAAGATCGTTACGCCCCGGGCGGCCAGATCCTTGAGAATATCCCTGACCATACGTACGGCGGACGGATCCAGGCCGACCATCGGTTCATCAATGACCATGACTTTGGGGTCATGCAGAAGGGCGGAAGCGATAATGAGCCTTTGCTTCATGCCGTGGGAATAGGCCTCGATGATCTCGTTTTGCCAGTCATGGAGCGCGAATTGCTCCAGAAGCGATGAAGCCCGCCCTGGGAATGAGGCGGAATCAACCCGGTATAAATCCCCGATAAATTTCATAAACTCCATACCGGTAAGCTTTTCATAGAGAAACGGACGGTCGGGCACATATCCGATAATGGATTTGGCTAACACAGGCTGGCGTTTCATATCGATTCCCCCGATGATGATGCTGCCTGACGTGGGTTCGATAATGCCGCCCATGATGCGGATGGTCGTTGTTTTCCCCGCCCCGTTGGGTCCGATAAAGCCGTAGATTTCGCCGGCGGCGACATGCAGACTCAATCGGTTGACTGCCGTGGTGGAACCGTATAGCTTTGTGACGTCTTTTAGATCAATCATTGCCAGGATATGACCTCCAAGTGAATTTTGCCCATGGTACCTAAAAGATCCAGTTGCTCGCCGCCTTCGCCACGGGTCAGGCGAATGTGTGTCACGTCGGCGGGAACCTGATTAAATACCGAATCGACGGTGATCCAATTGCCGATATAAGCGGTATTCCACGCATGATAGTAAAAGCGGCCATCCAGATAAACAAGCCCGGTTTCGATTTGTGCGGGAATGCCTGCCGCACGCAGAAGCGCGGCGGTCAGCACCGCGTGTTCGTTGCAGTCGCCGACTTTGTGGCGCAGAACCTCCAGCGCGTTGGGAACGGACAAAACAGGTTTTTTTTCAACGGTCTTATAGACCCATTCTACAATTTTGCGGACTTTCTGATCTGGGGGATCCGCCGTTGTGACAATTTTTTTGCTCTGGGCCAGAATTTCAGGATGATCAGACTGCACCAGCGCAGAGGGGGCGAGAAAACGCGTCAGACCTTCGGGAATTTCCTTTTCACTTTTCAAAGAAGGCTCTTTTGTGATTGTCAGGACGTTTTGACTCAACTGCTGCCTGCCGCCGTGAAGATGCAGCAGTGATGAAGAAACGCCTTCGATTTTCAAGACGATGCTGCTCAGTGTTTCCGGGGCGGGAATCTTGATGTTGGACTTAACGGAGGCAATCGTGGCGAAATCCGCGCCGGTGGCTGACAGTCCTTCGCGGGCCTGAGAGGCGCTGACTTTTTCCATGGACATCCCCAGAATTCCCGTTTCCTTCACGACATCGCCGTCTCTGGCAACCCAGCCGCAGTGGACGGCTCCCATGAAATCCGCACAGTACTTCTGTGTCAGAACCTTTTTGCGCATCACCGGGATAATTTCATCCGGCTGTCTTGTGACTTCAATGTTTCGGACGCCCAGTGTGGAAGGATCAAAAATACTCAAAGAAAGTGATGCGCCTTTTTCGAGTCCGGCAAGAAAGGCGGCCTCATAAATATTGCCGCTCAGAAAAGTACGGTTTTTGAGACGAACTTCGCTTCTTTGCCTAGACGAAGGCAGACCGGTAAAGAGGATCAGGCGATCCTTCGCCATCAGGCCCCGGGCGCTGTAACGAAAAAGGCTCGAAACGATATCGAAATCAAAAGAAATCAAGGACATGTCGGGATTCAGATTTGATTGTCCCGATAGATGCAGCACTTGGGTGAAACCGAGGGTATTGAGCTGCAGGGTAACTTCCTCCTGAGTCTGAAATCCGTTTTCATGGATGAAAATTTTTCTTGAAGCCACACCGATTTTCTTGTCCTTCTGGTAGATATTCATCCAGGTTTCAGGTGATCGCGTTAATTCAACTGTTTTTCCCGACGGTGCAGATGGCTGTCCTTTTTTGATTACTCCCAGGCGCACGGATAAAAGACTTATGAATATCAATGTGATGGTGATTCCCCAACCCCAGCGCCGTATGTTTTTGGTCATGATATGCCCGCCTCTTGTCCTCTGTCTCTTTTCAGCAATATATCGGCAGGATCTCCGCACGTCAACAGGCTTGATTTTATTTATGGATTGGATACCGTATTTCATGAAAAACGCATCAAATTTAGCTTGACATTTTAAGGGATAATCTATAGAAGATCGGATTCTGGTTTCTTAGGCTCGATTACGGTCAACCCCCATCTGGCAGAGACACTTCCAAATGCGGGGTTTTTTTAATGAAGGTCAAATTCCGTAAGTGAAGCAAAGTCCAATGGGCAGGTTGAATAATCCCGCGAGCAAAGCGAGACGAGATAAATAAAACACAGAAGTTTGATATTTTTATTGAGACTATTATTTGAGAGGAAAGCAACATGAAGTATGACGACCAGAAAATTCGCAACATCGGGATCAGCGCGCATATCGATTCCGGCAAAACGACACTCAGCGAGCGGATTCTTTTTTACACGAAAAGAATTCACGCCATTCATGATGTGAAAGGCAAAGATGGGGTCGGCGCCACCATGGATTCCATGGATCTGGAAAAAGAGCGTGGAATCACCATCGCTTCAGCTGCAACCTATTGCGAGTGGAATGGGTACGAAATCAACATTATCGATACGCCTGGTCACGTCGATTTTACCATTGAAGTGGAAAGATCTCTGCGCGTGCTCGACGGCGCGATTCTGGTTTTGTGTTCGGTCGGCGGTGTTCAGTCGCAATCCATCACAGTCGATCAGCAGATGAAACGCTATAAAGTTCCCTGCATCGCCTTCATCAATAAATGCGACCGCAGCGGCGCCAATCCCTTCCGGGTCATCGGTCAGCTGCGCACGAAATTGGGACATAATGCCGTGGCCATGCAGATTCCCATCGGGCTTGAAACGGAGCTCAAGGGTGTGGTGGATCTGGTAGAGATGAAAGCCGTCTATTATGAAGGGGAAAACGGCGAAGACATCCGTATTGAGGAAATACCCGGCCATCTTCTCGATGAAGCCAAAGCCAAAAGAGAAGAGCTCATCGACGCTGCGTCTTTATTTTCCGATGAACTGACGGAAGCCATTCTGGAGGAAAAAGAGATTCCGCCCGCGATGTTGCTTGCCGCTGTCCGCAAAGGCGCACTCAAGCGTGAAATGACTCCAGTGTATATGGGGTCGGCCTACAAAAACAAGGGCGTGCAGTCCCTGCTCGACGGTGTGACGTATCTTCTGCCCGCTCCCTCCGAGGTGGAAAATATCGCCCTTGACATGAACAACAATGAAGAGGCGGTGGTTTTGTCCAGTGATCCGGAAAAACCCATTATCGCACTGGCGTTCAAGCTCGAAGACGGGCAGTACGGACAGCTCACCTATATCCGGGTTTACGAAGGCACGGTCGAAAAAGGATCCACCATCATCAATGTCCGAAACGGCAAGAAAGTCAAGGTGGGCCGCGTCGTGCGGATGCATGCCGACCAGATGGAAGATGTGGATCTTCTCCGTGCGGGCTATATCGGCGCCTTGTTCGGGATTGAATGCTCATCGGGAGACACGTTCGTTTCGCCGGGCCTCAACATGACGATGACGTCAATGTATGTCCCCAAACCGGTCATTTCGCTTGCGATTGTCCCGAAGGACAACAAGTCCCAGATGTCCATGTCCAAAGCGCTGAATCGCTTTTCCAAGGAAGACCCTACTTTTAAAACCCATGTCGATCCGGAAACCAACGAAACCATCATTGAAGGGATGGGCGAGCTGCATCTGGATATTTACGTGGAGCGCATGAAGCGCGAATACAGCGCGGAAGTCACTACAGGCAATCCACGCGTGGCCTACCGGGAAACCATTACGCAGCGCGCGGATTTCAACTATACCCACAAGAAGCAGACCGGCGGCTCCGGCCAGTTCGGACGCATTGCCGGTTTTATCGAACCGGTTTCCGACGCGGAATTTATTTTTGAAAATAAGGTTTTCGGCGGCGCGATTCCCACGCAGTTTATATCCGCCTGTGAAAAGGGCTTCCAGCAGAGCATGGCCAAGGGACCGAAACTGGAGTTCCCGATCACCGGTGTGAAAGTCGTCATCAACGACGGTGCGTCGCATGCGGTGGATTCTTCGGACATGGCCTTCCAGGCGGCCGCACGCGGCGCGTTTCGGGAGGCATATCTTCGCGCCAAACCGGTCATCCATGAGCCGATTATGAAGGTGGTTGTGGAATCGCCGACGGAATTTCAGGGCCCGGTCATGGGGCTGCTCAACCAGCGCCGGGGAATGATCATCGGGTCGCAGGATGAAGGCGTCATGTGTGTGATTGAATCCCAGGTGCCGCTGGCGGAAATGTTCGGATTCTCCACTATTCTGCGTTCAGCGACGCAGGGAAAAGCGCAGTTCACCATGGAATTTGCCGTCTATCGCCAGGTCCCGCAGTCCATCGCGGAAAAGATCGCGCTTGAAGCCGCCCAGAACAAGAAAACGGCAGCATAACCGGGGCAAGAGTCCGCCGGTAAAAGGATCAGCAAAAGACGATGGGTGTCGGGGTTACGCTAAGAAGAACAGACAATGTTATCCATTTACCTTATGAGGATATAATAATGATAAAAAAAGAAATGATTAACCGGAATCCTTTAACGACGCTGGGTTACGCCAATCAGGATGTCATGCCCAACGGAGGGCTGGGAGCCGTGCTGGCGCATGCCGGTCTGGGGAAGACCGCCCTCCTGGTGCAGATGGCTTTAAACACAATGCTGCAGGAGAAGCCTGTTTTGCATGTCAGTCTCAATGACGCCGTGAGCAAGGTGGATGTCTGGTATCGGGAACTGTTCAATGATATCAGTGAAGGCAACGATCCGGCGGAAATCCAGATGTACTGGGAAAAAATACAGACCTACCGTTTTATCATGACGTTTCGTGTCGAAGGGTTCAGTGTTCCGAAACTGGAAGAACGCTTAAGCGACCTGATGCAGCAGAATATTTTCAAACCCCACACCATGATTATTGACGGATTGAAGTTCGATGAATCCGGCCGTGGATTGCTTGTGGAGTTAAAGGAAATGGCCGAAAAATATGCCATGCGCATCTGGTTTACGGTTCACACCCACCGTCATGAACCGCCCAAGGAGGATGGTCTGCCGCTTTCCTTCCTGCATGTGGCGGATTTATTCGACGTGCTGGTTCAGCTGGCCGCCAAAGGACCGGAAGTGTACATCAAAGCCCTCAAAGGGCAATCGCCGGATGCACGAAAGGACGCGCTGCTGTTAGACCCGGCGAAGATGCTGATCAAGGAATAGAGGTGTTAAAAAAAATTAGAAAATGCAAGGCGAACAATGTGAGCCTTGCATTTCTTTAATTTCTTGTTTTTTGGTTCAAAACGTGCGGCTGTTTATCTCTCCGTTTTGCCGGGAGCCTTAACATTTCCGGGATCATCGTTGTATCTGTTTCGGTTCAATATTATCAAATTCACCGCCTGAGAATCTCTTTTAATGGGTTTTCTAACTGTCTGTTACATATCCGTATTTCATATCGATCATCAGATGTTGTGCCATGTTTAGGGTTGAGGCATCATTTTTGCCGAAGCCTTTATTTCTTGATACTGCCCGATGCCTGCTGAATCGCGTCGTTCAGCTCCTTGAGGGTGTAGGGTTTGCTAAGGAAAGCCTGGGGCAGTTCGGTATGGTCGCCTGACATCACACGGGCCAGGTCATAGCCGCTGGTCAGGATGACCGGGACACCGGGAGCGAGTTTACGTATGGCCGTCAAGGCTTCCCACCCGTTCATGCGCGGCATGGTCAGATCGGAGAAGACGAGCCGGATTTCATTTTGACGCTGCCGGAACACCTCCACCGCCTCGATGCCGTCTTTTGCTTCCAGCACGGAAAAGCCCAGATGCTTGAGCATGCCGGCGGCCAGTTTTCTCAATGTCCTCTGATCTTCGACCAGCAACACCGTGCTGCCTTGCTCGATCTCGGGCAGCGGCGAATTGCGAATCAAAACGTCCTCGTCATGTTGTGTTTTATCTGGACGGCGCGGGGCATCTTCTTCGCAGACCGGAAAAAAGATCCGGAAGGTGCTTCCGATGTTTTGTCTGCTCTCCAGGGTGACGATCCCGCCATGGGCTTTTACAATCCCGAAAACCACAGGCAGTCCCATGCCCCGGCCCATGAACTTGCTGGTGAAGAACGGGTCGAAGATCTTCTCAATATCCTCATAAGCTATTCCGCAGCCTGTGTCTGTCACTTCCAGGCAGGCATAGGCAGGGTCCCGCGGCTGCCAGCCCAGGGGGAAGCGTTGCGCTGCCGGAATTTCTGCCGGGGTAACTGTCTTAATGTTCAGGGATATGGCGCCCTGGTTGTTTCCTGAAGCCTCCCAGGCGTTGGTGAGCAGGTTGGTCAGGACCTGCTGGATCTGGTTCGGGTCTCCCGTTATCGTCGGCCCGGGGGAGGGGAACGCCGTCTCCAGCGCCACGTTTCCCGGCATCACGGCCTGGAGCATAGGCAGGCATTCGAGGCAGGTTTCACAGAGATTCAAAGGTTTGTACCTGTCGAAAGATTGACCGAGGTAGGTCAGCATCTGTGCGCTCATCTGTGCCGCCCTGTGGGAGGCTTCGATGGCTGCGGTCAGATTCGAGATCTGTTCCACGCCCAGGGTCTGATCGGAGAGGGTCATCTCCAGGTTTCCGATCACCACCCCAAGCTGGTTATTGAAGTGGTGGGCGATTGCCCCGGCCATGCGTCCCAGGCTTTCGGACTTCTGGAGTTGCCGACTCTGGGCTTCGAGTCGGTTCTGATTTAATTCGGCCCGCTTGCGTTCGGTGATGTCCTGGAATGCGCCCTGCACCTTAATGATCTTACCGGTTTCATTTTTAACCGGTTCCCCGATGATTTTCACCCACACCCGCCTTCCGTTGATGGTGATAATCTCCATCTCTTCATCATAGGAAATGCCTTTTTTCGCACAATCATTGAAAACTTTCGTCATTCTTTCCCGCCATTCAGGCGCGTAAAAAAAGATAGAATCCTTGAGCGATGGTGAATATCCGGGAGGCATTTCATGTATGGCCGCGACTTCATCAGGCCAGACAACCCGGTTCTCTTCAAGGTCAACACTCCATCCGCCCAGTTTTGCTTTTTCTCCCGCTATCCGGAGAAGGGCAAGGCTTTCTTGCGCCTTTTCCTCCGCCTTCTTGCGGTCGGTAATGTCCCGCATGATAGACTGATAACCGCCGTCGGGAAACTTTTTGGTTCGCATTTCAATATGAGTTTTGTGACCATCGGGTCGAATAAGCACACGCTGCCTTTCAACGATGAATCCCTGATTGAGCAAATCAAATCGAAAAGGATTGCTGTTCATCACTTCAGTATCAAAGTTTAGCTCACTGATATGTTTTCCAATCGCTTCAGCCGGACTCAGTCCTGACATTTCACAGAAAGCGCTGTTGGCGTTTAGGATTATCCCATCGTTTGAGCCTATCAAAATGCCATCGGCGGCAAGATCAAACAGTTCACGAAAATGGTTTTCGCTCGTCTGCAAGGCCTCCTCCGCCAGCTTGCGGTCGGTAATGTCCTGAATGGTTGTCAGTAAGTACTTTTCAGTGTGAATGCTCATCATAACAGCGTTGAACAATCCATACCGCAAGACACCGCTTCTTGCCTTGATCCCCATTTCGAGGTTTTCGACGCGACCGTTTTTATTGAGTTCATTGACGAAAGAGGCTCTTTGTTCCTGTGTGATGTATCCGATTTTCTCGGCAGCATGACCGACAACTTCATTTCGATTCCGTCCCACGAGTCTGAGAAACGCATCGCTGGCTTCAGAAATCGTTCCCTCTTTTGCCGTGATGATGACTGCAGGAATTGAATTTTTCAGGAAAGCTTTGGCGAATTTATCTGTCACTACCCTTATTTGCTCGGTTTTCTCAAGACGCAGCGCATGGAGTTCTTCAATCAGTTGTTTCCTTGTCTTTTTTGCATCTTCGATAAGGTTACCTCCATGAACAGGGTGCAATGGTATTTCTTTTAAAAGTTGAAAGATCTGAATGATAAGAAAGAGGAGGGGGAAAACTGCTCAGGCAACCGGGATGATCTTGGGTTTCGTTGAGCATTCGCGCATCCTTATGACACAAATAAGAGGTGAAGCCTTATGAAAAACGGAGTTGCTCATTTCGTTTCCGGCATATTACCATATAAAGCCTTGAAGTCAATTTTATTATGGGTGTCATTCCGGGGCTGGACCCTCTTGCGCCGGGAATCTGCGCAATGTCCCGAATCCGATTGACCTGACCCGTGCTGTCCAGACGATGTCGTTGTTTGACCTGCACGGAGTAAATCATTGCAATATGGAGAATGATGTTATAAATTTAAGCACATGAATCCTTTTACGGGAATCGTCGTATTCACCGAAATCATACGGACTGCGGCCATCGCCGTGTGGCACACAAATTCCCGCCTGTAAAGGAATCGATTGCGCTATTCTCTGGGACGATGGATTGAAAGGTTGCATCCGGTCATGCCTGGATGCCATCCGGTTTGTTTGGCACGGCAACAGCTGCCGGAAACCCAGATGATGAAAAACTCCATAAGGGGGAGTCCCTTTGCTTTCACCGAACCTGTTCATCATCGGCATGCCGAAATGCGGGACAACCGCGCTGGCCGCGTATCTGCAAAGACATCCGGATGTGCTGATGTCCGTTCCAAAGGAACCCCATTACTTTGACGCGTATTATGACAATTTCGGCGTGGACGAGTACGTCAGCAAATACTACCGGCATTTCAAAGGAGAAAAAATTATCGGCGAAGCCACACCGGTTTATTTACGTGCACCCTGGGCGTTGGAAAGGCTGGCAGAGCATTTCCCCAAGGCAAAACATATTGCCCTGCTTCGCAATCCGGTTGACCGGGCATATTCCCACTGGTGGATGTTCTACTCCCGGGCGATGGACCCTTTAACCTTTGAGGAGGCCATTGAAGCCTGTATCCGGCAGGGCGAAGATGGTCTTGACAATCCGCAGCATTGGAAAACATTAGTTCAACGCTTCCAGATTGGGCAAAGTGTGATTGCAAGACCCTATCTATCCAATGGATACTACGCTCGATTCCTGAAGAAATATTTTGAAAGGTTCAATCGGGAACAGCTTCTGGTCATACAGACGGAAGAGTTTAACCAAAATACGTCTTTCGTGTTGGAAAAAGTCTATCAATTTCTGGAAATTGAACCTTATCAGGCCAAAGATATCAGAAGACACAACGAGGCTTACGGAATGTATACCCGTCAAGTATTTAATGTGGTCAAGGGGTTGGGCCTGACTCGTCTTACTCAGTCCGTTCCCGAATCGGCAAGAGACCGCATCAAACGGGTATTGGCAAAAGTCGGAAAACGACAAGCCGTCATGAATCCGGAAACAAGAGAACGCCTCATGCAGCATTATGCGCCTCATAACAGTGAACTAGAAGAGCTGCTTGGGCGGCGGATGAACTGGAATTAAGACAAACAGAGTCCACGGGGAGTTGATGATGACCAACAGACTGATCCGCGAAAAAAGCCCCTACCTGCAGCAGCACGCGCAAAATCCGGTGGACTGGTATCCCTGGGGGGAGGAAGCGTTTGAAAAAGCCCGCCGTGAAGACAAACCGGTCTTTCTTTCCATCGGCTATTCCACCTGCCACTGGTGTCATGTCATGGAGAGAGAATCCTTCGAGGATGATGAAGTTGCCCGGCTGCTCAACGACACGTTTGTGAACATTAAAGTCGACCGTGAAGAGCGTCCCGACATTGATTCGGTTTATATGAAGGTCTGTCATCTCATGACGCAAAGCGGCGGCTGGCCTTTAACCATCATGATGACGCCCGGTAAAGAGCCCTTTTTTGCCGCGACCTACATTCCCAAAGAAACGAAATACGGCCGGGTCGGTTTGTATGAAATGATTCCGGAGGTCAAGACGCTATGGGCGACGAAACGTGCGAATGTCGTCTCAGCCGCGGCTGAAATCACCCGGGCGTTGAAACAGCCGGCGATCAGCAAGCCGGAGGATATCGGCGAAGAAGTCCTGCATCGCGCCTTCCGGTCTTTCACCATGAGCTTTGACAGGGTATTCGGCGGTTTTGGTCAGGCTCCGAAATTTCCTTCCCCGCATCATTTCTTTTTTCTTTTGCGATACTGGAAGCGGACCGGCGAACCGCAAGCCCTGCAAATGGTTGCGCACACGCTGCAAAACATGCGGCGCGGAGGGATTTACGATCATATCGGCTTTGGCGTTCATCGTTATTCGACGGACGAAAAATGGATTGTACCTCATTTCGAAAAGATGCTCTACGATCAGGCAATGGAGGCGATGGCCGCAGTCGAGCTCTACCAGGCGACCGGACAAAAAGATTATGAAAACATGGCCCGCGAAATCTTCACCTATGTTCTGCGGGATATGACCGATGAGCGCGGCGGTTTTTATTGCGCCGAAGACGCCGACAGCGAGGGGGTGGAAGGAAAATTCTATCTTTGGACCGAGCAGGAGATCCGCAAGGCTCTGACAAAGGGCGAAGCGGATTTATATTTATCACGCTACCGGCATGAAGACGACGCCTCCTTACCGGGGATGAGGGAAATTCCCGCCGGTTCTTTTATCCCGCATCTGGATTCTGCCTCAGAAGGAGATGAGGATTTGACGGAAACGCTCTCCCAGATGGAAAGCCTTCGGGAAAAACTGTTTGCGGTCCGGGCTAAAAGGGTGCGTCCGCACAGGGATGATAAAATCCTGACAGATTTAAACGGCTTGATGATCGCTGCGCTGGCCCGCGGCGCGCAGGTGTTTGATGAACCGGCATACGCCGTAGCCGCCGCACGCGCGATGGATTTCATTTTTCACTCTATACAAAACGCTGAGGGCAGACTGCGGCACCGCTTTCGGGACGGCGAGGCCGCCATTGATGCGAACGTGGATGATTACGCCTTTGTGATCTGGGGGCTTCTGGAGCTCTACGAGGCAACGTTTGAAACGCAGTATCTTACAAAAGCGCTAGAATATCAGTCACACTTGTTTGCCTACTTTCAAGACGAAAAGGAAGGTGGTTTCTTTTTTACGTCCGTGGACTCGGAAAAACTCCTGGTACGACCAAAGGAACTCTATGACGGCGCGATTCCGTCGGGAAACTCCGTGGCATTTATCAATGCCCTGCGCCTGTCCCGAATGACCGGAGATGCTAAACTCGATGAAAGGGCACGCGACATTTACAGAACATTTCGTGCACACGCCGGCGCGATGCCGACGGCATTTACGCAGTTCCTCTGCGGGCTTGATTTTGCAATAGGTCCGGCAAGCGAAGTGATCATTGCCGGAGATCGAGACGGTGAGGATACCCGTACGCTGCTTCGGGCGTTGAGAAAAAACTTTTTCCCCAATAAGATTGTCATGCTTCGAGACGGTGCGGTGGTGCATCCGGATATAGAAACCATCGCGCCACATGTTCAAACGTATTTAAGCATCAACGGCCGGGCCACTGCCTATGTCTGCACGAATTTTACCTGTGCGAATCCTGTGAACGATCCGGATCAGATGGTCGCGCTTCTGATGGAAAAACGTTCCCCGGATTGAGTTTTCATTTTGCCGGGGGGTAGGACCCGTCCGGTAAATGGACTTCCGTGCCGGTGACCGGAGGATTAAAAACGCACAACAGCCGCATATCTTGCATAGCCCGCAGGAAATGTTCATCATGATCATTGAGCGCGTACATCGTTCCCGGTTTGATGGGATAGACTTTGCCGTCCGCAATGGTTTCGACTTCTCCCTGACCTGAAACACAGTACACGGCTTCCAGATGGTTTTTATACCAGATGTGCGTTTGGGTGCCGGAAAAAATGATGGTTTCGTGAAAAGAAAAGCCCATGCCATCCTTTTCCAGCAAAAGCCTGCGGCTCACCCAGTTTTTATTTTCAGCGAAAACCTCCCGGTCTGTTCCCCTGATTTCGTCAATTGTCCGGACAAGCATAAAGGCTCCTTTCAATGCGCATTGAGTACGGTGTGTATCGCAGCATCGAGAATGTCCAGGCCTTCATTGAGCGCGTCATCGGGAATGATCAGCGGCGCGAGAAATTTAATGACATTATTGCGGGCGCCAGCCCGTTCCAGAACCAGTTTGTTCTTGAAGCACTCATCGGCGATCTCCTTGGCGATTTCCTGCTCAGGGACGGAAAATCCATAGATGAAACCGCGTCCGCGGACTTCCGCGGAAAGCTGCGGATATTTCTCTTTTAACGCCTCCAGCCGTTTTTCAAGGATGGCACCCTTTCTGAAAATATCATTCGAGAAAACATCATCCTTCCAGTAATCGAGCGCGACGGTGGCGGACACAAAGCCCAGATTGTTGCCCCGGAAGGTGCCTGTATGCTGACCCGGCTTCCAGATGTCGAGTTCGCGTCTGAATAGCAAAAGCGACATCGGAAGCCCGTAGCCGGAAAAGGATTTGGAAAGCGTGATAATATCGGGTTTGATGCCGGATTGTTCAAAACTGAAAAAATGCCCCGTGCGACCGTTGCCGACCTGAATGTCGTCTACGATCAGCAATATATCGTATTCGCGGCAGATGGATTCGACTTCACGAAGCCATTCGTCGGAGGCCACGCGGATTCCGCCTTCGCCCTGAACCGTCTCCAGGATCACCGCAGAAGGAATATCAACGCCGCTGCTGTTGTCTTCCAGAAAGCGACGCATGTAAGCGGCCGTGTTGACGTCTTTTCCCAGGTAACCGTCATACGGCAGAAAAGAAACGTCGGAGCGGTTGATGAACGCTTCATCGCGGTAGTAGGCATTGGCCGTAACCGACATCGATCCCATGGTCAGGCCGTGATAGCCGTTGGTAAACGAAATGACATTCGAGCGCTTCTTCACCATGCGCGCGAGTTTGAGTGCCGCCTCCACCGCGTTGGTGCCGGTCGGTCCGGTGAACTGCACTTTATAATCCAGATTTCTCGGTTTGAGAATGACGGATTCCATCTTCTCGAGCAATTCCACTTTTGCGACCGTCGCCATGTCCAGACCATGAACGATACCGTCGCGTTCGAGATAGTCGAGGAGTTTTGCCTTCATGCGTTCATTGTTATGTCCGTAGTTGAGCGTACCTGCGCCGCCGAAAAAATCAATGTAGCGGTTTCCGTCCGTGTCGAAAAGAAACGCGTCTTTCGCCTTATCAAACACGACGGGAAATGAGCGCGAATAGGTGCGGACTTGAGATTCCATTCGTTCAATGGTTTTCATCGTTCTTCCTCCTTTTTGGGCATATCGAATGGTCCGATTCGATACAGGATTTCATCTTCATGCGCCTGAGAACCGAAATCCGCTTCGGAAAACAGGACGCTCTCCAGTAAAGTAGTGTTTAAAAAATTTGCCGTTGAATAAAAAAGCGCACGGGATGGACCGTTTGACGGACTCACGGTGGTTTCCATGTATCGGACGGGCGCCGGATATTCACGACCAACAAGATTCAACAGCATCGCTTTGGCAATGCCCTCTCCCTGATTAGCTTTGCCGACGGCCACCTGCCAGACAAAAAGCGTGTCGCGGCGGTCCGGACGGAGATAGGCGGAAATAAAACCGCAAATGCCTTGTGGAGATTCGGCGACGATGGATGTGGCGGCAAAATGTGTGCAAATCAGCAGGTAGCAATACAACGAGTTGAGATCCAGAGGCGGGGAATCCTCGATGAGCCGTCGGATCGTCTGCGCGTCTGTTTTTTCGGGTATTCGAAATAGGATCTGTTGAGGCTCGTTTTTCAAAATCGACTCCTGGTAAGTATACAATTATGGTATGCCGTTAATGTTGAACGACGAAGGGTTTCAGATGATGCAAAATAAAAAGATTAAATCGACTCAACGAAAATCTGTTTGCTTCCTAACACAATGGCGACGAAAAAGCAACCGCCGTTGATGCGGCCGGACGGTACACACACACAAGACAAAGCGGTGAAACCCGGCAAAACTCAACATGATCGACACGCGAGACGTTCTTGAAAGATTAGCCGGATATTACCGCTTTATCAGAAGCAGGTATTCGTATTTGTACAGATCATAGATGAACTGCTGAATTATTTCCTGCTCATCGGAAACGGGAGATGCCGTTCTGAGCGCGGCCCGGACTGTGTCGTTAAAATCGGGAATTAGAAAATCGGCAAACAGGCCGCGCTCGGCCCGGTATCCGTTTTTTTCAGCCAGGGTTTGCAGGTGAGAAAAATTGATGGTGTATTCCGCGTGACCTTTGAGCGATATTCTTTCAGGATTTCCTGAAGGTATGATTTTTAAGACGCCGGACAGCTCTTCGGGTGGCAAAGCTTCACAACTGTGTTCACTCAAATATATATAAGGAACATTGGCACGGCAGAGTTTTTCAACCGCATCAAGCGCGCCGATATTGATATTTTCCGAGGGGCCGAAGGTTAAACCGTAGCGGCGGCGGTACTCCTCCGCTTGATCGATGAGCGCGTCGGGCGGAAGGACAGGTAGATCAACCGTCTTCGCGTCCGATGCGCAAACCAGCGTGGGAAAGTCGCCCAGGTTTTCATTGAGAATCACGAAGTCGAATACGCGCAGTTCATCCGGCTCCATACTCAGAAAGTCCATTTCCCTGAAAATCACCCGCCGGTCGGACAGCGTTTCTATCTGCTTTTGAAGAAGGAAGGGCGAAATATCCAGCATGGTCGCCTGGATTCGCGGATATTGGTTCAGAATGTCGCGCATCAGGTACCCGAGGCCCCCGCCGACTTCCAGAACATTTTTCACATCATGCAGGTTCATGTGCTTTTCTAGAAAACGGCAAAGATGCACGCCGAATGATGTGTTGGTTTTCAACGCTTTGCGGCAGGGGCTTGTTTCGACGGCCAGTGCGTTGCAGACTGTCAATTCCCAGCCCAGGGATGTCAGGTGCGAAATATGATATTGAGCGGTGCTGTTTAAAAAGTAGCGGTTTGGTTTCATATAAAAACGTTTATGCGTCCCGTGAATTGTGTTATGCATCATCCCTAATTCAGGAAAGCATAAAAAGCAATCATGAAAGTATTGATCAGCAATCAATTGGAAAAACTATCCGACCGTCTGGCTTGCGATCTCGCAGATGCGCCTCCTTCACCACTGACGCCTGAAACGGTGATCGTTCAGAGTTTCGGGATGGCAAAATGGGTATCCCTTGCATTGGCGGATAAAAATGGCATTTGTGCCAATTGCCGGTTCCCCTTTCCCAACAGATTTCTGGAGGATGTTTTTTCGGCGTTTATCGACGGGTACGCGCCGGATCTATCCTATGATGTAAACGTGCTGACCTGGAAAATTGCGGCCTGGCTGCCCGAGCTGATCCGTGGGCGTGACTTCGAGCCGGTCAAACATTACCTCGCAAGCGATCAGGGGCCGCTCAAGATCTACCAGCTGGCGAGAACTATCGCGCTGACATTCGATCAGTACCTGATCTTCCGACCGGAAATGATTCTCGCATGGGAGCAGGATATCATCAAGGATGAAAGTCATCTCTGGCAGGCCAGGCTGTGGCAGAAGCTGGTTATTGCCCAGGGTGGCGCGCACAAAGCCAGGCTCTGGCAGACTCTGATGGCCGTGATGGAAAAACCGCCTGCGATGCGCGAGCGACTACCTCAAAGGTTGTCCGTTTTCGGTATTTCGTATCTTCCCCCTTACCATCTGGAAATCTATTCCGCGCTTTCGTGCCATCTGCCGGTTCATTTTTATTATCTCAATCCCTCCCCGGAATTCTGGGCGGACATTCAGTCTTCCCGCGAAATCAGCCGGACACTTCGTAAGATGACGAAAGACGGCAATATCGACGATGCCCTTTTGCACCTGGAAAGCGGCAATCCCCTCCTGGCTTCATGGGGAAAGATCGGCCGTGATTTCTTCGGGATTCTTCAGGAAAAATCGACCGATTCTATTGATATGTTCGAAAAACCGCCTCAGTCAACCCTTCTGGAAACGATTCAGTCCGATATTTACATGCTGCACGACCTGGATCCGTTAAGGCCGAACCGTCGTCAAATCAATCCGGAAGATGATTCCATTTCGATCCATTGCTGCCACAGTCCATTGCGTGAAGTCGAAGTGCTCCATGACAGTCTTTTATCGTGTTTTCAAAAGGACGAGCGTTTAAAACCAGAGGATATTCTGGTGATGACGCCGGATATCGAACGCTATGCCCCGTACATTCAGGCGGTCTTTGAATCGCGCGAGCCGAAAATCCCCATCACCCTTTCCGACAGGGAGCCATGGAAGGATAATATTCTGGCTGCGGGCCTGATGTCGATCATCGATTTGACGACCGGCCGCTTCACAGCGGATGATGTGCTGAGTGTTTTAGACAATGCGGCGATCATGGAAAAGTTCGACATGACATCCTCGGATCTGGAACTGATTCGCCACTGGATTTCAGAAGCAAACATCCGATGGGGGATTGACGCAGAACATCGCAGGGAATTTGATTTGCCTGCTTTTTCGCAAAACACCTGGCGCGAGGGTTTAAACAGAATGATCGCCGGTGTGGCGCTGGACGGGCGGCGCGAGGAGTTATTTGCCGGCCTGCTTCCCTATGGTGAAATTGAATCCGATCAGACGGAAGTCTTCGGACGCTTTTTGCATTTTTGGGAAGGCCTGATGAAAATCAACGAAGCGCTTCATCAGGACCATCCTGTGGAGGAATGGACAGGACTGTTTCAGAATATTCTATCCGGGTTTTTTTCAGCGACGGACGAGTACCGGGTACAAAGGCAGGGGCTTTTAGAGATCCTGGATCGGATGCTCAAAGAGGCTTTAGCCGCACGTGTGTCAGATTCATTTCCTCTTTCGGTCATCCGGGATGGGCTGCGTGGAAGTTTATCCGCCGGTGGTTCAGTGTCCCGGTTTCTTTCAGGAGGCGTTTCATTTTGCGCAATGCTGCCGATGCGCAGCATTCCTTTCCAGGTCATTGTCCTGATGGGAATGGATCAGTTATCCTATCCCCGTCAAGACAGAAAACTGGGATTCAGTGTGCTCGAACAAAAAAGAAAACCGGGGGACCGTTCCTGCCGCTACGATGATCAGTATTTGTTTCTCGAGGCCATCCTCTCTGCGCGCCGGCGGCTGATCGTAAGCTATATCGGTCAGGACGCGAATGATTTGAGCGATCTGCTTCCGTCTGTTCTGGTCAGCGAACTGACTGATTATATTGATCAGAATTATGAGCAGGTGAACGGAATGCCCGCCTCATGCAGTCTCGTCAGGAAACACCATCTGCACGCGTTTCATCCGGCTTATTTCAGCGAAATAGACGCGCAGGGCAGTTTTTCGAATGAAAATTATCTGGCGGCGGCCGCGATGGCCGGGTCTTCCCGGACGGCGGATGATTTCCTGGCCGGTATCCATGCCTGTCCGTCCGGCAATGCCGGAGATTTGACGATAGATCAGCTGATTCAATTCCTTTGTCATCCGGCGCGGTATTTCCTGCAAAATCGCCTGGGGATAAGGCTCGACAGGGCAGTCCGGCCTCAGGATGATTCGGAACCTTTCGGCATGGATGATCTTCAGGCGTATCAAATCAAACAGGAACTGGTTGCAAGGAAATTGCGCCGCGAGGATGAGGGGCCGTATTTTTCCGTAAAAAAGGCGCAGGGCATCATTCCGGTCGGTGCGGCAGGGGATTATTATTTGTCCTCACTCAACACCGAAAGTGAGCAGTTCGTAAATGTCATCCGTCCTTATCTCACCTGCGGAAAAGAAGAAAGAAAATGGGTGAACATCACTCTGGGGAACTGCCGGCTTTCAGGTTTTGTCGATGGTGTTTATGGTGATCAGCGTGTACATTACCGCCTTGCCTCTTTGAAAATGACGGACTATCTGAATGCGTGGATCCATCATTTGCTGATCAATCTGGATAGGTCTGCCTCGGCTGTCAGGACGACCCTGATATTGGGTAACCGGCATTCCTGGCGTATCGGGCCTGTGGAAAATGCCCCAAAAGCGCTTAGGGAACTGGTCGATTATTTCGAGCAGGGTCAGCAGGCGCCTTTGCCGTTTTTTCCAAGGGCCTCCCTGGCATATGCGGAGACTTTGTGGCTGAAGAAAAAAACACGTCCCGAAGCCCTTGAGGCGGCAAGGAAAACCTGGCTGGGAGACGACGCGGGTTACCTCCAGGGGGAAGCGCTGGAAGTCGAGCACGCCGTCTGTTTCGGGAAAAGGGTTCCCCTCGACGAGTCATTTGAAGAAGTGACCATAGCCGTTCTCGGTAATCTATTTGCACGCATCGAAGCGATGGAATGAGTCTTCATGAAACCATTTGATTTGCCAACCTGCCCCCTTGAGGGCGTCAATCTGATCGAAGCCAGCGCGGGCACCGGAAAAACTTACGCCCTGGCCGGTTTGTACGTGCGTTTCCTGGTGGAAAAGAAATTCACGGTGCGTCAATTGCTGGTGATCACATACACGAAAGCCGCCACCGCCGAGCTCAAAAAAAGGATTCGTGAAATGATCGGGAAGGTGAGGCACGCGATGAGAACCGGATGCGCGGACGGTCCGTTGTTTGAGGCGTTTCTTGACCGCTATCGTGAAGACGAAGACCGAAGTCGAATAGCCGCACAGCTTTCAGATGTACTGGCCAACTTTGACGAGGCGGCCATTTATACGATTCACGGGTTTTGTCAGCATCTGCTGGCCGACAATGCTTTTGCAAGCGGAATGCCGTTTGAAACGGAGATCATAGAGAACCAGCAGACTCTCGAACGGGAATTCATCGAAGATTTCTGGCGCAGTCACATTTACGGGAATCATCCTGTGATCGTACGTTATGCGCTTGAGAATAAATTTCATCACGGTGCATTGCTGAAGCTTCTTCGTCTGATTATCTCCCGAAGTGACGTTCAGATCATTCCGGATTACGATCCTCTGCCCTTGGAAGAGTTTGAAAAAACGCTTGAAGCGCTGCGTGTGCTGTTTTCCGATTTCACCGGTATATGGCGGCAGGAAAGAGAAAATATCCTTCTTCTTTTGCAGGATCAGGCATTAAGCGGAACGACTTACGGAAAGAAAGCCTTCCGGATCGTCATGGACATAGACACGGCAATGAAAGAAAGCGAACCGCCAGTGCCCCTGCCGGATGCGTTTCATAAAATCAATGCAGATCAATTGAGTCGCAAAACCAATAAGGGAAAGACCACGCCCAGGCATGAAATTTTCGATTTGACCCGCGAAATCTGTCAACGGGCCGAAGCCATCGAAGCCATTCTCGCGCATCATCTCTCCGCATTGAAAAAGTCGTTTATGGAAGCCGTACGGGAAGGGTTTCCAGCGCTCAAACAGAAAAAAAACGTTCTGTATTATGATGATCTGTTGACGCGCGCGCGTCAGGCCATATTCGATCCGGGAGGCGAAAGACTGGCGGATGCATTGAGGCTCCAGTATCCGGCGGTTTTGATCGATGAATTTCAGGATACCGACCCTATTCAGTTCGCCATTTTACAAGCCGTATTTATCCAGAAGGAAATCCGTACGCCAAATACAGTCTTTTATATCGGTGATCCCAAACAGGCCATCTACAGTTTCCGGGGGGCCGATATTTTCGCCTATCTGCGAGCGGCAAGAGACGTCGATGAGGTTTACGAGATGACCTGCAACTGGCGATCCGAGCCGACGCTCGTCCGGGCGGTGAACGCTCTGTTCGGCAAACCTTCTCGTGCATTTGTGTATGATGCCATTGGATATCATGAGATATCTTCGGCGCGAGATCCGAAAAGTCCCGTCTTGAAGGTTGACGGGGATGAACCGGCCGGTCTTCACTGGTGGTTTGCGCCGTCTGATGAAGGAGGAAAACCGCTCGGCATTATTCACGCCAGAAAGCGGATTATCACCGCTGTGGTTGCGGAGGTCTCCCGGCTTCTGACGGACGGCCGCAAAAAAATGGCTATGATCGGCGCCAGAGCGCTGACCGAAAAGGATATTGCCATTTTGGTTAGAAAAAACTCTGAGGCTGTCTCCTTTCAGGAAGCGCTCGGCCGGGCCGGTATTTCCGCGGTTCTCTACAGCTCGAAAAGCGTGTTTGATTCGGACGAGGCACACGAGATGAAACGTTTTGTTTCCGGTGTTTTGCATTTCGATCATGAAGGGTATGTGCTGGCCGCCCTGACAACTTCTTTTTTCTCGATAAACGCGCTGGATATCGTTGCCTGTCAGGAGGATGATGAACGCATGGATAACTGGCGCCAGAGGTTCAGACAACTCTACGATACATGGCATACAAAGGGTTTTCTGACGATGTTTAACGCCTTTTTGGAACAGGGTTCCATCCGCGCGAAACTGGCGTCATACGAAAATGGAGAGAGGCGTCTGACCAATTATGGACATCTGGCCGAACTGATTCACAAAGCGGAAGATCAGGAACGCCTGAGGCCGAATGATCTGTTAGGCTGGCTCGATGAGATGTCCCGATCGGATGAAACGGCGACGGAAGAGCAGCAGCTTAAGCTCGAAACCGATCGCGACTGCGTGCGGATTGTGACGATCCATAAAAGCAAGGGGCTGGAGTACCCGATCGTTTTTTGTCCGTTTTCCTGGGGCATCTCGAAGAGCGAACCGGACAATCAGCCCCTGTTTTTTCATGATGAAAATAACGACTGGCGTCTGATGGCCGATCTCGGTTCGGAGAACTTCGATGCCAACCTGCGTCAGTATGAAAAGGAGTCACTGGCCGAGAACTGCCGCCTGCTCTATGTCGCGTTAACGAGGGCGCAAAACCGCTGCTATTTTGTCTGGGGGAATATCAAGGAAGTCAAGAAAGGAGCGGCCGCCTATCTTTTTCACCGATCCTTTCAGGAGGCAAATGATACCGCCGGCACAACCAATGAGGAGATGCTCACGCAAATGAAGGGATTTTGTGACTTTGCGCCGGGCGATATCCATATTGCCGTGCTGCCGGATGAACCGGTCATTCGTAAAATGGCCCCGGAAAGAAAGACGGATCCCCTTGTGTATTCAGAATTTCAAGGCGTTATAGAGCACAGCAAGAAAGTCTGCAGTTACAGCTATCTTATTCGAGGCCGTCATGATGATGCGGAGGATACGGAAATCTCAGATGAAGTGATCCGGCGTTGGGATTCGATAGACTCGGACAGTGAAGCATTGCAAAGCAATCATTTTCTGAACTTCCCTGCGGGTGCGACATCCGGCATTCTCCTGCATGAAATACTCGAAGAACTGGATTTTACCCGGGCGGGGGAGACGGCGGCAGAGACGCTTGTTTTAGAGAAACTCCGGAAATACAATTATGAACGCCACTGGCTCAAATGGGTGATGAGCATGCTCCATGAACTTGTTTCAGTCAATCTGGATGTAGAGGACCATGGCGGGTTTTCTTTGTCGCACATCGGGCAGAACCGTTGCCTGAAGGAACTGGAGTTTTATTTTCCTCTGCGGGATATTACGCCTGCGGCGCTGATGAGTGTCATCGATCAATCCGAACTTCACAGACGGCAGTACACAAAAGCGAGGATGAGCAGGAGATTGAACTTTCCGCCGGTTCAGGGTTTTATGAAGGGATTCGTCGATCTGGTATTTGAATACAGGGGAAAATTTTATCTGGCTGACTGGAAGTCCAATGATCTGGGGGCGCGCATGGAGAATTATACCGCGGACGGGTTGATGCGTGAGATGTATGAATCCTTTTATGACGTCCAGTACTTCATTTACACTGTCGCATTGGATCAGTATCTGAAAACACGCATTTTCGATTATGACTATGAAAAGCATTTCGGCGGGGTTTACTATTTTTTTCTACGAGGCATTCATCACTGCGCCACCGGCTTCAACGGCATTTATTTCGACCGCCCCGACCCGAAACTTGTCGATCAACTGAAAAAAAAGCTTCTTTGTGTGTGAGGGAAATCCTTTTGTTTTTGTCTGGTAACAGCGAGGAGGTTACGCATAGATTATGCAGAAGGAGGAAAGGGCTTCCGGTATTGTTGCGTAAGCCGGTATGGCCGATCCGGAAAAAGAAAAACACACGAAAATATAACCGGCCAGTATCACGGCAAGCAGGGGGATTCTGGCGCCTTTGCTGAAGGGTACTTCGGCGTCGCCGAAGGCATACACGAGGGTGTGATGCCGTTTGTTGCGGTTTTCAACACGTTCATAATTAACAAGATACATCAATAATATAATGAGACCGAATGCCAGGCAGAAAGGGCAGAAAACATTTTCCTGAACTTGAAAAAGAATCAGGTAGATCTGCGCACCGATGCCCGCCGCAATGAACAGCCGGAGGAGATCCGCCAGATGGAAAAGCGCACAAGCGATGAGCAGCGCCATGAACAGGACGCCGACATATTTCAAATCGATGTCGATGATGTCTGCGCGCAGATAGGCGCAAGACGTGTCGCAAATGGCGTAAGCCGCGATCAGCATGATGCCGGCAACGGCCAGAATGATCGTTATCAGTAAACGGTGACCCGCGATGAAACGGAAAATCTTCATGCCTGATTTATCCTTCTTCCTTTGGTGTGAAACTATAGAATCCGCAGGGAGGAATGTCAATCAATTGTTCATGACCCTGCCGACAGACGCGCGTGGGTAAGCCTCTTGCGTAGGACGGGTTTCGCCGGGCAAAGTTCTTGTCGCCAGAGCTTCGGCGACAGGTGGAAAAATGTAATTGACACGAACAAGGCACATCAGGCAGAAGGAAATACACGTTCAAGACGGGATTCACTCCGGAAGCCCGGCCATGAAGTATTTTAAGGAAAGTCCAATCAGATGGTTAAACGGGAAGCAAAAACGACAGATGATTTTCACATCGATCTCAAAGATCCCGACTTCGGTTATTTTTCCCCGATGGATCATCACGCGGGCGTCTATTTTGCATCCTTCGCAAGGGAACATCAAGACGAGGTTTCCCTGGCCGCAAAGCTTGTAAGCCGTTGCCTCAGAGAAGGGCATGTGTGTGTGAACTTAGATGAGATGGCCGGAAGAACCGTTTATTCAGCGTCGGACGGCCGTGAAGACATCACCTGCCCGAATCTGAAAGTCTGGTTGCAGGCGCTTAGCCGGGCCGACTGCGTGGGGAGGCCCGGCGATTTCAAACCGCTGATTCTCGATGACCGTCATCGACTTTATTTTCAACGCTATCAACAGTATGAACAGGATATCGCCGAATATATCCTCCGTCAAATTAATGCCGGAACAGACGACCCGATGGATGCTCAATTCGTACGGGAAAAAATTCAGTTTTATTTTCCCGAATCGGATGAAAATGGAATCGACTGGCAAAAGACAGCCGCGGCAGCGGCGCTGCTTCAGCGTTTTTTGGTGATCACCGGAAGTCCCGGGACGGGCAAGACGACGACGCTTACCCGATTGATGGTTTTCCTGCTCGACGTGTTTCAGGCGGATATCAGGATCGCACTGGCCGCGCCCACGGGCAAAGCCGCCATCCGGCTTCAGGAGGCGGTAAAAAAAACCAAAGAAGCCTTCGCAGGGAAAACACCGGCCGTTGACCGGATTCCTGATACGGCGATGACGCTGCACCGTCTTTTAGGAACAATCGTTCATTCGCCTTATTTTCGCCGTCATGAAGGCAATCTGCTGCCCTACGACCTGGTGGTTATCGACGAGGCCTCGATGGTGGATTTACCGATGATGGCCAAACTGATGCGCGCCCTGCCTCCCCGGGCGCGATTGATTCTTTTGGGTGACAAGGATCAGCTGGCGTCCGTGGATGCGGGATATGTTCTGGGGAGTATTTGCGAACCGTTCCAACCGAATCTGTTTACAGATGCGATGGCCTCGCGCATTGCGGATTTATCGGGGGAAAAACCGCCGTCAACAGAAGTAAAGTCAGAGGACGCCAGAGTTTGTGTGATCGAGCTTCAGAAGAACTATCGTTTTTCCGGCGAAAGCGGAATCGGATGTCTGAGCCGGGCCGTCAAAAACGGTGATGCCGGGGAGGTATATCGTTTGCTCACAGACGATGGCCGGGAAGATATCCTCTATCGTGAAATGGCTGAGGGAACGGATCCTTCAGCAGTTATCAGACAAGCCATTGTTGATCATTACGGCGCCTTTCTCGAAGAGATCGCGGCGGGCAGCGTATGGATAGAAAAGATTTTCGAACGGTTTGAGGAGTTTCGTGTGTTGTGTGCGCTGCGGGTTGGTTTATGGGGAAGCCGGAATCTTAACCGCGTGATCGAAAAGATTCTCACGGCAGCCGGTAGTCTAGAAGCAGGAAAAATATTATATCCGGGAAGACCGGTCATGATTACCCGGAATCACTACCACTTAAATCTGTTCAACGGGGATGTCGGCATCGTTGTGCGAGATGTCGAAGATAATGGACGATTGCGGGTATTTTTTCGAAATCAGAAAGGAGACATCAGAAAGTTATCACCAGGCAGGCTGCCTGAGCATGAGACCGCCTGGGCGATGACGGTTCATAAAAGCCAGGGTTCTGAATATGACCACGTTTTGCTGGTCTTGTCCGACAGTGATTCGGTGGCAGTGACAAGGGAGCTTCTGTACACAGGCGTCACCCGCGCGCGCAATCGCGTGGATATTCGCGCAGGCAAAGAGGTCGTGTCCCGGGCTGTCAACCGGCCGATTCAAAGATGGTCCGGACTTGCCGACGCTGTCCGCTGTGGAATCAATAAAGAAAGATGAAACAGAAATAATATCAAAGTACTACTGGCATGGACGTGCCGGCTGATTCATCCGGTATCCCTGATAAATCTTGACAATTATTTCGCAATCCATTAGCTTTACAAATTGGTATTTTCAATCATTGCCGGCTTGTAAATTCGTTGTTTTATCCGATTCAGGCCAAAGCGTTTAAGGGGGGATTATGATAGGGGTGCTGATTACAACCCACGGGAATCTGGGTAACGAACTGATTTCCGCTGCGGAATCCATCAAAGGCAAGTTGAAAGACGTTATGCACGTTTGTGTTGAACAGACCAAGGGTGTGGAGGAACTGAAAAAAGAAATCAGCAGCGCGATCAAAAAACTGGACCACGGCAAGGGCGTTCTGATTTTGACCGATCTGTTCGGCGGCACACCTTCCAATATTTCACTTTCATTCATGAAAGAGGGAAAAGTGGAGGTGGTGACCGGGGTGAATCTGCCGATGCTGCTTAAATTATCCGATGTGAAAGAAGAAACCACGTTAAACGAATTTGCCTGTTTTATTAAGGATTACGGGAAAAAGAATATTTCTCTGGCCAGTGAAATCTTAAGTAAAAAAGCGGTCGGGTGATCTCTTGACGGAAATGTATGACATCGCTTTGGTCCGGGTGGACAATCGGCTGGTTCACGGACAGATTCTGGAAGCCTGGGTGCCTTTCATCAAAGCGAAATGCATTATGGTTGTGGATGACAATGCGGCCAGTGATTTTTTTTGCGAAACCGTGATTCGCATGGCCGTTCCCAGTGAAATCGAAGTCAATATCTGTTCCGTCGAGGACTTTGCCGAAAACTTTGTGTTTGCCAGAGGCGGCGGCAAAAAGACCCTTGTGCTGTTCGGAAGCATTGCCGATGCCTTGAGAGCGCATCAGGCGGGATTTCACTTTGACAAACTCAATATCGGCAACATCCATCACGAGGATTACACGGTCTGCTGCGCGCCCTCAGTATTTCTGTGCGATCTGGAAATTCAGGACATTATGAGCCTGCTTGAAAAAGCGGGCGTTGAAATCGAATTGAGGCGTGTGCCCAGGGAAAAGGCGGTGAATATCAAAGACGCTCTCAAGGAGTATTGTCCGGTAAAATCCTAGAGCAGGCGGGTGCGATCCTTGTTTACGACTATTCTTCTCATATCCGTCTTCGGCGGCCTGATGTGCCTGGATCGTGTTCTTATTCAGGCCATGATCTCCCGGCCGATCATTGTAGCGCCTGTGATCGGTCTTGCGCTCGGCGTGCCTTACGCCGGGTTGATGATCGGGGCCATCCTCGAACTGTTCTGGATCGATCGCGTACCCATTGGGATTTATATTCCTCCCAACGACTCCATTGCCGCCGTGCTGGCTGTGTCGATGGCTGCGCAGGCGGGGCAAAGAAACGGCGAGGTGACACCCGAACTGATCGCCTTATCCATTTTGCTGGCGATTCCCTGTGGCCTGCTGGTCAAAAAACTTGATGTTAAAATCATTGAGTCCAACGACAGCCTGTCCGATGAGGCTCTGGAGGACGCCAAAAACGGCGACCTTCGCGCCATTGAATTCAAGGTCTATGCCGGGCTGGCAAAAGTGTTTCTGGTTTATGCGGTCTTTCTTTTTCTCTCGCAGATGATCCTCATTCCTTCACTCATCTGGGCTTTTCCAAAGCTTCCGGCAGCGGCAGGCAACATGCTTTGGCTGACGTATTATTTCCTGCCCCTTCTGGGTATTGCGGTGGCCATAAATACCATTAAAATGCGCGGCGCGATTCCTGTCTTTTGCGTGGTCTTTCTCATTGTTGCCGTGACACTGGAAGTGTTCCATGTCATCAGGTGAGGCTATTCGTATTGATGTGGATTTAATGAACACAGGCGATCTGGATGAAATTCTCGCCATCGAACGCGAGTCATTTCAGGCACCCTGGACCAAACGCATGTTTATTGACGAACTTCGGATCCGGCATGCGCAGTGTCTGGTGGTCAGAGCCGAAACCGACGGAGAAAAGAGGGTTGCAGGCTATATTATCTTCTGGATGGTGGCCGATGAAGCCCATCTGCATAATCTGGCCGTCAGTAAGGAATTCCGCAGACAGGGTCTGGCTTTCAGCCTGATGGGTCTGATGAAAGACATCGCCGCCGGCGTGAACATCGAAAAACAAACGCTGGAAGTGCGCGAAAGCAACAGCGCGGCAATTGAGCTTTACCGAAAATGCGGTTTTGTAGTAAAGGGGAGGCGTCCGAAGTATTACACGGACAGTCAAGAGGCCGCCCTGATCATGTGGGCCGGAAAATGGCAGGATTGACGGCATGGCAAAAGATATTTACATAGGCGAAGTATCAGAAAACAAGGAAATCCGTCCGGATTATTATCTGATGAAAGTGAAGCTGCCTTTGAGTTTCGGAAATCCATTGCCCGGGCAGTTTGTCATGATCCGCATTGCCGGGTTGCATGATCCATTTTTGTCCCGTCCAATCAGCATTTATTCTTTTGAGCGCGCTAAGTCTGCCTTGATCATTGCGCTTCTTTACCGGGTGGTCGGAAAGGGAACGCAGATTCTGTCAGGACTGATCAAAGGTTCGCAGGTGGAAATTCACGGTCCGCTGGGCGGCGGATTTGAATGGCCTGAACAAAAAAAACAGGTCGTCTTCATTGCCGGCGGTATCGGGATTGCGCCGCTGTCGCTGATGGCGGAAACTTTATGTCGCGATGCCTGCCTTCCCAGGGAATCCATGACATTCTATATCGGAGCGCAGACGGCTCAAAGCGTGATCGGTTTGGAAAGACTAAACGATCTTTGTTACAATGTTCATGTGTGTACGGATGACGGCTCCCTGGGCAGGAAGGGACTGGTCACCGGACTGTTTCAGAAAGATATCAAGAAATATCCGGCTGACGCGACGATGGTATACGCCTGCGGACCCAAAGGCATGGTCCGCGCGTTGAGCAAACTCTTCAGAGGCAGCGCCTTTCAATGTCAGGTTTCCCTCGAGGAGCGGATGGCCTGCGCAACAGGCGCCTGTATGGGGTGCGTGGTGGCGGTGCGTGGTGAACAGGGCGCTTTGGCCTACAAAAGGGTCTGCGCCGATGGTCCGGTTTTCGATCTTCAGCAAGTCATTTGGGATGAAACGTGAAAAAGAAATCATCGTCTGTTTCGATGGAAGTGAATATTGCCGGACTGAGGCTGAAAAATCCCGTGATGACGGCGTCCGGAACTTTCGGTTATGGTGAAGAGTATTCCGACTATATCGATCTCAACGAGCTGGGCGGGATTGTCGTAAAAGGACTGTCGCTGAAACCGCGCCTGGGGAATCCGCCGCCCAGGATCATGGAAACCACCGGAGGCATGCTCAACGCCGTGGGCCTTCAGAATGTCGGTGTGGATCTGTTTATCGAACAGAAACTTCCTTTTCTGCGAAGCTTCGACGTAGCGGTGATCGCCAACATCTACGGGGAAAGCGAGGCCGAATACGCGCAGGTTGCACGCGCGTTAAGCAGGGCATCGGGTGTGCACGCCCTGGAAGTCAACGTCTCTTGTCCGAACGTGAAAAAAGGCGGCTTGAGTTTCGGAGCGGATCCGAAAGCCGCAGCCTCCGTCACCCGCCGTGTCAGGGCTGAAACCGATCTTCCCGTGATCGTCAAGTTAACCCCCAATGTGACGGATATCGCAGCCGTTGCCAGGGCGGTTGAGGAAGCCGGCGCGGATGCTGTTTCCTTAATCAACACGTTAACCGGTCTTTCGGTGGATTTGACGACCCGGGGGCCGCATCTGAAAAACATCACCGGCGGATTATCCGGACCGGCCATCAAACCGGTGGCGCTTCGGATGGTCTGGCAGGTCGCACAAAGTGTGGATATTCCGGTCATCGGCATGGGAGGAATCCTGGATGCCGAAGACGCCCTGGAGTTTATGGTCGTCGGCGCGACGGCGGTGCAGGTCGGCACGGCAAACTTTATCAACCCGCGGGCGACCGTTGAAATCATCGGCGGCATGGAACATTATCTCAAAGTGCATCAGATCAAAGATGTCCGCGAAATGATCGGGACGTTTAACGTCGCATAGAGGAACCGGATTCAAGATGAAATATTCGGCTCAAGAAATCGTTGACGGAGTTTATCTGATCGGTGGCCCGAATCTGACCTCGGAGGAGGACGCCGCCGTCTATCTTGTCCGCTTTCAAGGTTCTCTGGTGATGATAGATGCGGGGGCGGGGCGGAGCTTTTCACAGCTGATTCGCAATATCGAGATGCTGGGATTGGAACCGGCCGATATTTCGCACCTGATTCTGACGCACTGTCACATCGACCACATCGGTTCCGCTGCACAATTCCGGGAAAAGTATAACACAAGAATTCTGATCCACGAGGCCGACGCGAAGGCTCTCGAAACAGGTGATTCCGTGAAGACGGCCGCCAACTGGTATGGTATGACCTTTCCGCCGACCCCGGTTGATCAGACGTTCAAAGGCGCTCAAGAGACATTGACGTTCGGCACAGAAAAGCTTCATTGTCTGCACACGCCGGGGCATACCCCCGGTTCCATTTCCGTTTATCTGGATCGGGCGGGCCTGCGGGTTTTGTTCGGGCAGGATATCCACGGCCCTTTCAACCGGGATTTCGGCTCCGACATCGAAGCCTGGAAAAAATCGATGCACGCGCTTGTCGCATTGAAAGCCGACATCCTCTGCGAAGGGCACTTTGGCATCTACCGGCCCGAAAACCGTGTCCGGGAATACATCGAACGATACCTGGAAGAGTACGACTGAAATTCAAGCTCAGTCCTTTGGGTGTAACGACCAGATAGGGCTTGACGAAAGCCGTAAAGTTCATTATCAGAACCCGCAAATTCGATTCACAGGAGAAGCCAGTGATCCCAAGATATTCGAGAGAAAAGATGACAGCCGTGTGGAGCCAGGAAAACAAGTATCAGAAGTGGCTGGATGTGGAAATAGCGGCCTGCGAAGCAATGGTGGCGCTGGGCAAGGTTCCCGCACAGGCGGTGGAAACCATCAAGGCGAAAGCGGCTATTGATGTGGCACGGATCGATGAAATCGAAAAGGTCACCAAACATGATGTGATTGCTTTTGTTTCATCTCTCACGGAAAAAATCGGCGAGGATGGTCGCTTTATTCATATGGGACTGACCTCATCGGATGTTCTGGACACGGCTCTGGCCGTCCAGTTGAAAGAGGCGGCCCAAATGCTTCTCGATGACCTGGATCAACTTCTGCTGGTTTTGAAAAAGCGGGCGTTCGAACATAAAAATACGCTGATGATCGGCCGGTCCCACGGCATTCATGCGGAACCGATCACGTTCGGGCTCAAGATGGCGCTTTGGTATCAGGAAATGGAGCGTAACCGCGAGCGGCTGGTCCGGGCGAAACAGTCCGTGTCTTACGGAAAAATCTCCGGCGCGGTCGGGACCTTTTCATTTATTGATCCGTCTGTTGAAGCGTATGTTTGTGAAAAGCTGGGCCTGAAACCCGCACCCGTTTCCTCGCAGATTGTTCAGCGCGACCGTCACGCGGAGTTCTTTTCCACTCTGGCGATTATCGCCTCGTCGCTCGATAAATTCGCCCAGGAAATCCGTCTTTTGCAGAGAACCGAGGTGCGCGAAGTGGAGGAATATTTCTCGCCCGGTCAGAAAGGCTCTTCTGCGATGCCGCATAAGCGCAATCCGGTTTTGTCCGAAAACATATCCGGGCTGGCCAGGCTCATGCGCTCCTACGCTGTGGCCGCGCTCGAAGACGTGGCTCTGTGGCATGAACGTGATATCAGTCATTCGTCTGTTGAACGCGTGATTGGGCCGGATGCCACAATCCTGCTCGATTTTATGCTCGGGCGCTTTACCGGTCTGATGGATAAACTCATTGTTTACCCTGAGCGCATGCTGGACAATCTGAACATGACGCATGGTGTGATTTTCTCCCAGATGGTTCTTTTGAAACTGATTGAAAAGGGCACGACGCGCGAAGATGCTTACGCCATTGTACAAAACAGCGCGATGAAGTCCTGGCACGAGGGGGTTTCGTTTAAAACCCTTCTGGTTCAGGACGAAACGGTTAAAAAATATCTGGATGAAAAAGATCTGGCGGAAATATTCAACGTGAATAATTTCTTAAAGAACCTGGATTTTATCTTTCAACGCGTTTTCGGAGCCCAGGCGAATTTGTGAAAGGATCATCGTATCCCTCTTTGCGGGCTGTTCGAGCATCGGTCACAGGTTTTCGATCGCCATCATCTTGGCAATTCTTTTTTCATGGCGATCGCCGGCAAAATCGGTGGAAATAAATTTCTCGATCATTGCGGCAACCGGTTCTTGATACGTAACCCTGCCGCCGAAGGCGATGAAATTGGCATTGTTGTGGGCTTTGGCCATTTGAGCGGTGAACAGGTCGAAAAGCAAAGCGCAGCGAATGCCTCTGACTTTATTGGCGGCAATCGAGATTCCGATGCCGGTGCCGCAAAGCACAATGCCGAATTCATATCCGCCCTTGAGAAATTCGCTGCAGGCGGCAAGTGCCATGTCCGGATAATCTACCGCCGTTTTGCCGTGCGTTCCCAGGTCTGTGACATCAAATGACTTTATTTTCAAGAAAGCGACGATTTCGTCTTTGAGATCCACTGCCCCGTGATCGGACGCGATGACGATTTTTTTCATTTTCGTTCTCCGTTTGTTCAGGATGTTTATTCTTTGTACAACAATGCCCCGGATGTCAACAAAAATACTTTACTTCACAGCCGGATTTGCGTAGAAATCTTCCATGAGGGACTGGTTTAATCGATATATCCGCTACCTACTGATTGAAAAAGGCGTTGCCGACAATACGCTGGAGGCTTATGGGCGTGATTTGAATCGTCATTGCGCTTTTCTGGAATCCAGGGGCATGGACGATTTTCAAATGGTCACAGCGCAGGTGATGATAGAATATCTTGTCCGGATCAAGGACGAAGGGTTGTCGGCCAATTCGATGAACCGGTCTTTGGCGGCATTGCGGGGGTTTTATCATTATCTGCTTGACCAAAAAGCCATTTCCGAAACGCCGCTTGCAAACATTGAGCTGGCAAAGGTATGGATGCGTCTTCCTGACACGTTGAGCAAAGAGGAAATGAATGTGATTCTGAAGCAACCGGGTGATCAGACGCCGGCGACAATGCGCGACAGCGCAATGCTTGAGCTTCTGTATGCCACGGGCTTGCGCGTATCCGAGTTGATCTCTCTGACAATGAACAGCATTAACTGGCAGGTGGGTTTTTTGATGGTGATGGGAAAGGGCAGTAAACAACGGGTGGTCCCCATCGGTAAAACAGCTTACGATTGTGTCCGGCGCTACGTAGATGAGGCCAGACCCATTATGCTCAAAGAGAAAAATACGGATGTTCTTTTTTTGAATCGTTTCGGCGGCGCGTTGTCCAGACAGGGACTGTGGAAAATTATTCTCCTTTACGCAAAAAAAGCGGGGTTGAAAAAAAACATCCATCCGCACACCTTCCGGCATTCGTTTGCCTCGCATCTGCTCGAAGGGGGGGCTGATTTGCGCACGGTTCAGGTCATGCTGGGGCACGCGGATATTGCAACGACGCAAATCTATACCCATGTTACGCGCGAAAGACTCAAGGAAATTCATTCAAAATATCATCCGAGGGGGTGAGCAATGACGGCGAATATCAGAAAGCATAAGACCCTGACAAGGGTTATCGCGGTGATCATCACGACAGCCGCGCTGACCGGTCTGGTGTTGACTGCTTTGTACTTCTTTCGGCCACAGGCGCTGGATTTCGTCATGCCTTACGCGCAGAAGGTAAAAAATGTTTTCTCCTACTATGCACTGGGGAAGAGTCCAAATTTTTATTATCTGGCGTTGCAAAAAAACGGCATGGATATGCGCCTGCCTGCCGATTCGGTGCTGGAAGTGACGTATCGGGATGAATTTATCATCACCTCCGTCTTCAGTGATGATTTATTCAATTCGCACATCCGTGTGAATGTCGATGCGCCGGGTAAGGGTGAAAATGCGATCGGTGTTCTATTCCGCGGTCTTGATCTCGTCGATGACATGCTGCGCTCCGATGCCATGAAGAAAAGTGCAGAGGCCCGGACGGATCTGGCAATCCGTATTCAATTCAAGGAAGAAGACATCGGATTGGTCTGGCTCAGGGTCGTTGTCACGCCCCAGGACTGGTTGAGACTGGCCAGGGAATCAAAAAATATCAACGCTCAAATCGCCTATCTCCAAAAGGCGATTGCCCTCAGTCCGGAGGATGCAGGTGTCCGCAAAATGCTTGCATCTCTCTACATGCGCCAAAATCGCCCGGAAGAGGCCACTAAGCAGTTAAACGCGGTTCTTAAGCTTCGATCCGAGGATACGGCGACTTTAGGGGAACTGGCTCAAATTTATATCCAGGGAAAACAGTTTGATCAGGCGATTACAGTTTTGGGCCGTTTGGCTCGCTTAAGCGGACAAAATGCCGAAGCCCACGCGCTTTTAGGGTATTCTTACGCGCAAAAAGGTCAGTGGCGCCAAGCCGTGGAATCCTATCGCAAGTCGGTGGAGACGGATCCGGATAACTTCAATGTTCGATTCCAGTTGGGTCAGGCCCTGGAGAAAACGAATCAAACCGGAGCCGCCATTGAACAATACGCAAAAATGACCGCGGTTGATAAAAGTTCTCCTGAAGCCTGGCAGATGCTGGGGGATCTTTATCTGAAAACAAAGAAATACCATGAAGCGATTAAGGCCTATTCAACGCTCATTGAGCTTCAACCCAAGCTGGCGGCCGGCTACGCCAATCTTGCGGCGGCCTATGCCGGTCTCGGACGGCACAAAGAAGAGATCACCGCGCTCAAGAAAGCCATCGCTTTGAGCCCCAATGAACCGGTGCTCCGTTTTAATCTGGGGATCGCCTATGAAAAAAGCAACCAGGAGGATAGCGCGATTTCTGAATATCGCCAGGTTCTAAAACGGAATCCCGAAGATACCGACGCTCTGAATCGTCTTGCCCATTTGAGCATGAAAAACAAGAAATATAACGACGCCGCCGCAGATTTTGAGACGCTTGCGAAAACAAAACCGCGCGATGCCGGGATTTTTGCCGCACTTGGTTTTGTCTATGGTGAAATGAAACAATTCGCAAAATCGGCTCAAAACTATGAAAAGGCTATTTCTCTCGGGGCGAAAGAGCAGACGCTGCGCCACAATGCGGCGTTTGCGTACATGCAGATGGGCAGGGAAAAAGAAGCGGTGGTGCACCTGGAAAAAATATCACCGCAGACAATGCAGACTTTGAGCGTCACGGCCAATTACCATCTGAAAATGAAAAACCATCCAAAAGCGATAGATCAGTTCAGGCAAATTGTAAAACTGGCACCGAAAAAGGCTTCATCGTATAGCGCTCTGGGGTATGCCTATGCCGCAAGCGGCAATCCCGATAAAGCGATTGAGAATTTTGAGGTGGCCTTGAAATATGACCGGGAAGACAGCGAAATTTACGCGGGGCTCGGTGAAGCCTACGAAAAAAAAGAGCTTTACGCCGAAGCGGTTGCGGCTTATACCATGGCCTATAAGCTGAATCCCGAAACCCGTGTGGGCGAAAGAATTCCTCAACTGAGAATTCAGCTTTTACGGCAAAAAACGTCAAAACCTGATAAGGAGTCAAAATGAAAACGATTGGATTGGATGATTTCGTCATTGGGGGAGCGAACGGTTTTATCCTGATTGCCGGACCCTGTGTACTTGAGGATGAAACCAGCGCACTGGAAATCGCGCTGTATCTCAAGAGACTGACGCAGAAATTGAAGATTCCATTCATTTTCAAAGCGTCTTACGACAAAGCCAATCGGACGTCGGTTTCCGCCTACCGGGGGCCGGGCGTACAGGAAGGGCTGGAGATATTGAGGCGTATCAAGCAGAAAGCGGGTGTGCCGGTTCTTTCCGATGTCCATCGCTTCGAAGAGATCGATCACGCGGCCGAGGTTCTGGACATCCTGCAGGTGCCCGCTTTTTTGTGCCGACAGACGGATTTTGTCATTGAAATCGCAAAGAAGGCACGAATCATCAACGTCAAAAAAGGTCAGTTTCTGGCGCCATGGGATGTGTCGAATATCATTGCTAAAGTTAAATCTGCGGGCAATGAAAACATTCTGATTACCGAGCGCGGTGCGTCCTTCGGATATAATAATCTGGTTTTTGATGTGCGGTCCCTGCCGACGATGAGAGCGATGGGATACCCGGTCATTTTTGATGCGACCCATTCCGTGCAGTTGCCGGGTGGCGCGGGCTGTGCCTCTGACGGACAAAGAGAGATGGTTCCTTTCCTGGCCCGGGCGGCGGTTGGCGCAGGTGTTGACGGTGTTTTTATGGAAGTGCATCCTGACCCTGAAAAGGCGCTGTGTGACGGCCCCAATTCGCTGTATCTGGATTCTCTCGAAGCGTTGTTGAGGGATATGAAAAATATTGATGATATCGTAAAAAAGGCTGAAGGCTGACGGGATGGGAGGAAGATTGGGAAAGACGATTGAAGAAAAGCTTAAAAATATCAGAATGCTGATTTTAGACGTGGACGGAGTGATGACAGACGGACGGATCATTATGGACAGTGAAGGCCGCGAGATGAAAAACTTTGACGTCCGCGACGGCCACGGTCTGGTCATGATCCAGCGCCACGGCATACAAGTCGCCATTCTGACAGGCCGAACATCCTCGGTGGTGGATCATCGGGCACGCGACTTAAAGATTATGGAAGTTTACCAGGGTGCGCTCAATAAAAAAGAAGTGTTTGAGCGGATCCTGAAAAAAAATGGGCTGACGGCGGACCAGACGGCTTTTATGGGGGATGATATTGTGGACATTCCCGTTTTGAAAAGGGTTGGTTTTTCCGTGGCTGTTGCCAACGCTCTTGATGTGGTCAAAAAGTCGGCGGATTATGTCACGAATCATAGCGGCGGATACGGCGCGGTGCGTGAAATATGCGATCTTCTCCTTAAGGCGCAGGGCTTCTGGCCGGAAGTTGAGGGAAGGTACGATTTTTCAGAATAATCCTAAGACAAAACAAAACACGTGGTTTTTCTGTCCGGGGCAAAAACGATGACAAATGCCTGGTTATATCTTTTGCTTGCGGGTGTGCTGGAGATCGGTTGGCCACTGGGCTTCAAGCTGTCCCAGACCACATCGCATCGAGTTGCCTTTATCATTATGGCAGCGGTATGCATGGGACTGAGCGGTTTTTTTCTGTGGCTGGCGCAAAGGGACATTCCCATTGGAACGGCCTATGCGGTCTGGACCGGCATCGGTGCCGTCGGAACGTTTCTCATCGGAGTGATTGCTTTTCATGATGCGCTCAGCATGATGCGGGTGCTTTCTTTCGGGTTGATCGTGATCGGGGTAATTGGTCTGAGATTTTCGGGATAATTCCTTTTCTGCTGGGTATTTGCCGGGACGCGTCGTTCATCCGGCTTTGCATCGGGCGTGTCCATTAGGCTTTACATCGGACGTGCTGAAATGGTATAAACAAAACCAAGTGCTCAGGCCTTGCGTGGAAGAATTAGCGGGAAACACCTATGAGGTGGACAAAAAAGAAAAAAATGATAGCGGGACTCCTTTTGGTCGCCGTGTTTGCTGTTTTTGCTTCAGTGATGATTCTGAAAAACCGGATCACACCCGAGACGATATTAAAGATATTGCCGGACGAAGCGGATTTTCATATTAAGGATTTTGTGTTTACGGAGGTTGGTAAAGAAAAGGAAAAATGGGAAGTGCGAGCGGAAACTGCAGAATATAACAAGAAAGAGAATCTTGCGGAATTAACCAACGTTCACATAAAACTAACAACGGCCGAAGGAAAAGTGTTTGAGATGACCGGTGATCGGGGAAGGATCCAAACCGAAGCCAAGACGGGGGAAATCACGGGAAACGTTAGCATTATGTCAGATGCGGGGGACCGGTTTTCAACACAGAGCCTTCGCTTCAGTGATCGGGAAAAAACGATATCCACCGACGATGCGATCACGATGGAAAACAGGCAGATGAAAATCCAGGCGGTCGGCCTGACGGTGAACATCACCAGTGGTGAGCTGAAATTGCTGTCGGGGGTCAGAGCGAAAATTAATTAACTGAGAGACATCATGAACAAGCAAAAAACAGCGATGATTATCTTATTGGGGTTGGTTTTTCCTTATGCCATTGCGAATGCGCAGCTGAATATCGAAAAGAATGATTTCATTCGCAAGAATCAGCCCATTGAGATTGTTTCCGACCGGATGGAAGCGTTTAATGAAAAAAAGATGGTGGTCTTTTCAGGAAATGCGGTTGCCACGCAAGGTGATATTCGGCTTAAAACCGACAAACTGTTCTTTTATTATCAAAAAAAGGATGATGCCAGGAAAACCAGCCCCTCTCAGGCTGTGGAAACCTCGACAGATCTGGATCGTATCGAAGCGAAGGGGAATGTTGTTATTGAACAAAAGGATATGACGGCCAGCAGCGACGAAGCGGTCTATTTTCAGAGCAATGCGCAAATCGTGATGACGGGAAATGCCGTTTTACGCGAAGGCAAAAATATCATTAAAGGCTGCCGGGTCATTATTTACCTTGACGAAAGCCGCGGCAAAGTAGAACAGTGTGAATCGGAAAAATCAGGTCGAGTCAGGGCGATCATTCACCCTCAGGAAACACCCTGAAAAGAATTATTCAGCATGGGATCGGATGAACATGAGTCATTTGTCAGCAAGGGGGCTGGTTAAAATATACCATGGAAGAAAGGTGGTCAACCGGGTCGATCTGGATATTTCACCAGGTGAAGTGGTTGGGCTTCTAGGGCCCAACGGAGCCGGAAAAACAACCACCTTTTATATGATCGTTGGTCTGGTCAAGCCGGAGGACGGGGCTATATTTCTCGACGGAGAGGATATCAGCCGTGATCCGATGTACAAAAGGGCGAGAAAGGGATTGAACTATCTGCCACAGGAGCCTTCCGTTTTTCGAAAGCTCACGGTAGAAGAAAATATATTGGCTATTCTGGAGACACTTGATATAAGTGCTGACGAAAGAAGAGCAAGGCTCGAACAGCTTCTGGGTGAGCTGGATCTGACGGGTTTGGCGAAAAACTACGCCTATTCCCTGTCCGGTGGCGAAAGACGGCGGGTGGAGATCACCAGGGCGCTGGTCACCGCGCCGAAATATATTCTTCTGGATGAACCGTTTGCCGGCATTGATCCGCTGGCGGTGGCGGACATTCAGAGAATCATTGAAAAACTGAAAATGAAGGGGATCGGCATTATCATTTCCGATCATAATGTGCGCGAAACGCTTTCCTGCTGTGACCGGGCTTATATCGTCAACGAGGGAACCATTCTGATACAGGGTGATCCGGAAACGATTGCGAAAAGCGAACTGGCCAGAAGAATTTATTTCGGTGAGGATTTTAATCTGTAGCATCATTCCGGCGGATAATGGTTGATTATGGCGTTTGAGTTAAAGCAACACTTGAAACTTTCCCAGCAGCTGATCATGACGCCGCAGTTGCAGCAGGCGATCAAGCTGCTCCAGTTGTCGCGTCTGGAACTGGTGGATACGATCAACCAGGAAATGGAAGAAAACCCCCTGCTGGAAGAAGTGTCGCCCGACGAGGCCAGCGCCGATGAAGTGCATGCCGACGCCGAAGATGATGTCCAGTCCATCGAAAAAGAAGAGAGTAAAGTTCCCGAACGGACAGCCGAACTGACCGGTGAGGGAGACGGCCGCGAAGATTTTGACTGGAATAATTATCTGGAGGATTACGGACCGGTCGGGGTGACTTACGACCGGCGCGATGGTGAAGCCCCGACGCTGGATAATATCCTGACACAAAGCCCCTCTTTGACCGAGCATCTGATGTGGCAGATGAAACTGTCGCCTTTTTCAGAAGAGGAAATGCGTGTCGGCGCTCAGATTGTCGGAAACCTTGATCCCAACGGTTACCTGTGTGCGACGCTGTCCGAAATCGCCCAGTTGGAACACGTCAGCGAAGAGACCGTGGAAGCGGTTCTGGCAAGAGTTCAGGAATTCGATCCTGCGGGGATTGCCGCGCGTGATCTCCAGGAATGCCTGCTGATACAGGCACGTCTTTTGAGCACGCACAACCGGCTTTTGGATGTGATCATCCGGGAGCACCTCAAAGATCTTGAATTGAAGAATTATCTTCATATCGCCAGAAGACTGAAAGTGCCCATCGGGGAAGTTGAAACGGCTGTGCTGTTGATCAGTAAAATGGATCCCCGGCCGGGTTCCATCTATTCCATGGAAAAGGTTCAGTCTATTATTCCGGACGTTTACGTTGTCAAAACCGGAGATGAGTATAAAATCGTCCTCAATGATGACGGTATGCCCCGTTTGCGGATCAGCAACTTTTACCGGGAAATCATGGCGGGGTTGGGTGGCCACGATCACCAGGAAGAGGAAAATGGAAAGAAGTACATCCGCGATAAAGTGCAATCGGCCACCTGGCTCATTAAAAGCATCCAGCAGAGGCAAAAGACCATTTACAAGGTCGCAGAAAGCATCGTCAAACACCAGCGGGACTTTTTTGACAAAGGAATCAACTATTTAAAGCCGTTGGTGTTGAGAAATATCGCCGAAGATGTCGAAATGCACGAATCTACCATCAGTCGCGTGGTGACCAATAAATATATGCACTCTCACCGCGGGATATTTGAAATGAAGTATTTTTTTGGCAGTTCCATTGCGAAAACCTCCGGTGAAAATATTGCTTCAAAGAGCGTCAAGGAGGAAATCAAAAAGCTCGTCAGTCGGGAAGACCCGAAAAAGCCTTATTCTGACTGTGAAATAGTCGATCTGCTCAAGGCCAGAGGCATTGACATCGCCAGGCGTACGGTTGCTAAGTATCGGGATATGATGGGTATTTTACCATCGTCGAAAAGAAAGCAATATTTTTAAAGTTTGCCGTTTGCGTTGGCGATGTAAATGGTAAGCGGCTGAAGATTCCGATTGACTTTTCAAACAGACGTCATTATATGGCTTGACTTTGTTGCCGATGGAAAGATGAATAACCATCAGGCAGTTTTAAACTCAGGGAGGAAACCATGAATATTTCTGTAACATTTAGAACCGGTGAAGGCGAGAATTGGCAAAAAGAATATGCGGAAGAGAAAATCGCAAAACTGAAAAAGTATCTGGATGCGCCTGCCGAAGCCCGTATCGTCCTTTCGACAGAAAAATTTCGCAACACTGTGGAAATCAATATGACCTCCAACGGATGGAACGTCAACGCGAAGGAAGAAGCCAAGGACATGCATCTTGCCGTGGACAGCTGCGTAGATAAAATCGAAAAACAACTCAAAAAACAGAAAGAAAAAATAAGACAGCACAAACCGAAAAGCATTCGCCACGATTCTGTCAAAACGCTGGAAGCGGACGTCAATGACGATATGTATACCAGTAAAATCGTGGAAACGCGCAAAGTCGTTCTCAATCCCATGTCGATGGATGAAGCGGTTATGGAAATGGAAGAAAGCAAAGCGCGCTTTATTGTTTATCGGGATCTTTCATCGGAAAATGTCAGCGTTCTGTACCGCCTGGATGACGGAAATTATTCGCTCATTGAGACCAATAGTTAATAACGGCATAAATAAACAGAAAGAACAATGTTCAGACTTCAATCGCTATGTCTTCAAGACAAGGCGGAAGTCGAAAGACATTGAGCGGTGATATAGATGCGGCTGGATCAAATTTTTAAAAAGGAATATTTGAGTGACCAACTGTCTGCAAAGACAAAAAAAGGTGCGCTTGCGGAACTGGTCAATATTCTGGTGGAAGGCGGCGTGAAGATCAACGCCGAAAAAGCTGTTGAAGTCCTTCAGCAAAGAGAGAATCTCGGTTCGACGGGAATCGGGGACGGTGTCGCGATTCCTCACGGGAAAATCGCCGATATCAAGGAGCTTGTCGTCGCCTTCGGTCGAAGCAAAAACGGCATTGATTTCGGATCGATTGACGGTAAACCGGTCTACATTTTTTTTCTGCTTCTGGCTCCGGAGAATTCCGCAGGACAGCATCTCAAGGCCTTGGCCAAGATATCGAAAATGCTCAAAACCGTCAATTTCCGCAAAAAACTTTCTGAAGCGACATCAACGAACGATTTATATCAGCTGATCGTTGAGCAGGACGAATCCTATCCTCTTTCGTAAAGAGGTCATTCCATGATGTCGCTGCAGAGTTTTCTCCATGGTCGTCTTGATGATTTGGGCATCGGCAACATGATCATGCCGAATGGTCTCAATAAAACCTTTACCGGAATTGATGTCAGAATCTGCCGCAGATTATCCTTTCGTGAAGTCATCCGGAAAAAGCCGTCTATAGGAATTGTAACGCCCGGGATGCTGGAAAAATTTTCCGGAATGGATAATCAGCTACAAGAAGATTGCTTGAAAGTTCTGGACAAAAACCGGGTTTTATTTCTGATCTTTTCACAAACCACCGTTTTACCGACATCCCTCAAAAGCCTGTGCGAAAAGCAGGGCCTGTCCGCCGCCGGTTCCGAATTGAACGAACACATTTTATCCAGTCGCCTGAAATCCTTAATCCAGGAGCGTATTCGTTTTCGCATACGGTTGCATGGCGTTGCCGTTGAAACACGGGGGAAGGGAATTCTGATCACAGGTCCCAGTGGTATTGGTAAAACATCATCCGCTCTGAAATTTGTGCGAAACGGCTATTACTGGATAGCCGATGACCTGGTCATGGTTTGGAAAAACAGGCACCATCAGCTGATGGTGTCCGGACATCCGAAAATCAGTCAATATGTTCACACCGACAGGACCGGTGTGGTGCCTGTCGATCACTGCATCGAGAAGAAAAGGATCAAAAAAAGAACCGTTCTTTGGGGGATCATTGAACTGTCCTGGGCCGATGATAAACCGCGGTCGTTGGAGACGGGGGTGAAAGGGATCCTCGAAATGCCGGTAAGGTATGTCAGGCTTCCGATGGGAAGAGCTGGTTATTTTAATGAAAGTTTGTTAGAAAAAGCCATCTCGCAATTGCATGAGGCTGTGTAAGATGAAAAGTTTGAACATTGTAATCATCACCGGCATGTCCGGGTCCGGAAAAAGCACGGCGCTTCGCGCACTGGAAGATATTGGATTTTTCTGTGTGGACAATCTGCCGGTTGTGTTGTTGCCCAAATTTCTTTCGATTACCACAGGTTCTTCGCCGGAGATTAAACGCGTGGCCATGGTAATGGATTTGCGTGAGCGGGGCTTTCTGGAGAAGTATCAGAGGATCTTTGAAAGATTAAAGGAAAAGGGATATAAAATTGAAATCCTCTTTCTGGAATCCACAGACGACTCTCTTTTACACCGTTTCAGCGAGACAAGACGAAACCATCCTTTATCGGAGAAAAACCCCATTATTGAGGGAATCCTCTTAGAAAGGCAAAAACTGCTTCCTCTCAAGCAGATGGCGGACAAAGTTTTCGATACGACGGCCATGAATGTCCATCAGCTCAAGGACACCATTCAACGCCAGTATATGCCTTTGTCCGGACAAAAGAAAATGATCATTTCCGTGACGTCATTCGGATACCGGTATGGACTGCCGGCGGATGCGGATCTGGTCATTGACGTGCGCTTTCTTCCGAATCCCTATTATATAGAAGAGCTCAAACACCATGACGGTCTTCAAAAAGATGTCGAGGAGTATGTTCTAAAGAAACAGGAAAGCAGGCTGTTTCTCGACAAAACTTTGGATTTAATGAATTTTCTCATCCCCCTCTATGACAAGGAGGGGAAAGCGCGCCTGAATATCGCTTTAGGCTGTACAGGCGGAAAGCATCGATCCGTCGTGATGTCGCGGCAGTTGAGCGATCATTTCACGGCCATGAAATATGTTGTCAATACTTCCCACCGAGACATTCATAAAAGCTGATTGCAGGAAGCAATCGTTGTGCAATCCGTGACGCGGATCCTGCAGACGGCGTTTTGACACTTGCCGGAATGACCGAAACCTCCTCACATCAAAACGACATCTTGCTTACGATGTTATTGTGAATCCAACTGGCATCCCACCATTCCACAGGATTGACAAATCGTCCACCAGCCAGAATGCTGAAATGAAGATGATCGCCCCCGGCAAGGCCCGTAGTTCCTGAATAACCGATCTTATCCGATTTGGCTACAGTTTTTCCCACACTGGCGTCAATCGAGGACAGATGAGCGTAAAGGCTCATCAGTCCGAGGCCGTGGTCAATGATCACTGTGTTTCCGTAGATTCCCAGTTCGCCTGCAAAAACAACGATACCGGAATTGGCCGCTTCTATTGGCGCCCGGGCGGATGATGCAAGATCCACACCCAGGTGGATGGAGGTTCCAACGGATTTCCCACCCACCAGAAACGTCCGCTTATCGCCGAACATGGCCATGGTGGAGGCGTTGCGCATCCGCAGGAAAGCGCCGTCCCATAGTTGCTGGTTTGCTGACTTTAAAGAGGTTTCATGGATGGTCTGATCGTTATCCTTGCGCAGGGTCGAATTGATATAAGCAAAGACATCCTCGGGGGATTTATCTCTGAGTCCGGCAAAAGCAAGCTGAAATTCCGGCATTTTTTGGTGCAGGAAAGAATCGCTTAGGTTCACTTTGTCAGTGCGGAATTTTTTGTCTCTGATGTGGTTTGGAAGATGGAGGCGTGTTTCATTCCCCGCGTTATCCCGTGCAAAGACAGTCATCGTTGTTTTCCCACGCAAAGCATCCAGCGGAACCGCAAAGAATACCACGGAGGTTGGTTTGTTCTGAAGCATGATGTTGCGGCCGGGCGTAAAATCGTCATTCACGTAAACGCCGGTGCGCACAGTGGGCTTGGATGTCCGGTAGGCAATAAAGCAGGTTCCCCCCGGGTTGACATAGTTCACGGTATTAAGAAGGTAGATGTAGGGTGGAACGGTATCGATCCTAACGTCAATGTCAGAGACGGTTTGGTTCTTGAATAATGAATGGTCTGATGCGGCAAGCCGGATGACGGCAGGACCGTTATTCAGTTTCAATGCGTCCGTGTCGATCGTGATGGCCAAGTCCTTTAGATTCACCCCCCTGGCGGAAAATGTTTCTGCGGCCAACGGATGCGTACGGTCGTTTTGGATGATTTCCACGCTTACATGCGCAAGACCGCTTTTCCTATCGGAAAACGATATAAGGATATCCCGTTTCTTGCCGATGGCTGTGATGGTTTCTTTTGGCTGAATGGATGGTTTTTCTCTTTCCAGATAATCGGCAAAGTAAAGCCATCCTAAAGAAGCGACCAGCAGGACAAAAATGGAAATTATAATATAAGAGAACGGTTTTTTCATGAAAATCTCCTGATTGGATAAAGTATTCGAATGAGTAATTCCATAATGGCTTTTGTTTTCATTTGCAAGAGAAATATGGCGTTTTCCTTATAATGGAATGGACTTTAAGCCTTGATATTGGCGGAAAACGCTGTTATATTCCACAAGAAAAACAGCGGAATTACATGATGAAAGATAAGAAAATCGTTTTGGGAATCACCGGCGGCATTGCCGCTTACAAAGCAGCGGAATTGACGCGCGCAATCATCAAGCTGGGCGCTCAGGTTCGGGTCATCATGACGAAAGGCGCCGAACAGTTCATTACGCCGCTGACGATGCAGACACTGTCGCAAGGTCCGGTATACACGGATATGTTCGCGGCCGCGGAGCAATACAATATTGCGCACATAGCGCTCGCCCAGTGGGCAGACGCGTTTGTGATCGCGCCGGCGTCCGGAAACATCATCGGGAAAATCGCCTCCGGCATCGCCGACGACCTTTTATCGACAACGATCATGGCGCAGGATAAGCCGATCCTGATCTGCCCCGCCATGAACGACAAAATGCTGGCCAATCGTGTTGTGCAGGACAATATCCGGAAACTTATAAATTTCGGCTACACCGTTATGGACAGCGGTGTGGGTGAACTGGCCTGCAAAACATCCGGCTCGGGACGCCTTCCGGACATCGATGATATTGTGGCTGAGATTGAGTCTCTTCTCTCCGCGAAGGATTTGAGGGGGGAACATATATTAATCACTGCAGGACCAACACAGGAACCGCTCGATCCGGTGCGTTTCATCAGCAATCTTTCCTCCGGGAAAATGGGTTATGCGCTGGCGAAAGCCGCACAACAGCGCGGCGCATGTGTAACGCTCATCAGCGGGCCGTCGGTTTTGCCCGTGCCGAAGGTGGACACTTTCCTCCGTGTGCGAACGGCACAGGAAATGTATGAAGCCGTGATGGATAATGCCTCTAAAGCCTCGGTGGTCATCAAAGCGGCGGCTGTATCGGATTATCGTCCGAAGTCTGTTTCTGAAGACAAGATCAAAAAGGTCGCCACCGAATCCACGCTTGCCCTGATACGAAATCCCGATATCCTGGCAGAACTGGGTAAAAAGAAGAAAGCAGTTGTGCTCGTAGGTTTTGCCATGGAAACGCGAGATTTGATGGCCAATGCGAAAAAGAAGCTGGCAAACAAGAATCTGGATATGATCGTTGCCAATCATTTACACGAAGAGGGAGCGGGTTTTCAGAACGATACCAACATCATCACAATGATCGACCGGAACGGAAAAACAGTCGTGCTCCCGAAAATGAGTAAAGTTGAAGCAGCCCATCAGATTCTTGATCATATCCAAAACTTCCTCCGGAAGAAAGGCTCACAGAAAAAGAAATGACCGTGTCTTTGCATCAGGATGTGATAAGAACAGAAATGCTGTCACTGGTTAAATCGCTAAAAGGACAGGTGGCGGACCATCAAAATTCATACGTGAATATGGACCTGGAAAGAAAGTTGCCGAAAAATAAAGTAGTATCCCGCGATTCCGGAAAACGTGAAGAACTGTTGAATGAGGTTTGTCATGAGGCCGGCGACTGCGAGTCATGCCAGCTTTCCCGGACTCGGAAGCACGTGGTTTTCGGAGACGGGAACCCGGAAGCCAACATTGTTTTTGTCGGAGAAGCGCCTGGGGCGGATGAAGACGAGCAGGGTCTGCCGTTTGTCGGCAGGGCCGGCCAACTGCTGACAAACATCATCAAAGCGATGGGTCTGGAACGAAAAGACGTTTATATCTGCAATATCCTCAAATGCCGTCCGCCCGGAAACCGAAACCCATTGCCTGAAGAAATCAGGCTTTGCGAGTCTTACTTGAAAAGACAGCTTGCGATTATTTCGCCAAAGGTGATTTGCGCGCTGGGAACCTTTGCCGCGCACACACTGCTGCAGACGGATATCCCCATCACTCAACTGCGCGGCCGTTTTCATTCATATCAGGGGATCAAGCTGATGCCGACGTACCATCCTGCATACCTTTTGCGCAATCCGGCCGCGAAGAAACCGGTGTGGGATGACATTCAGATGATCATGAAAGAAGCCGGAATCCCGTCTTGAGAGCGTTTTGCAAAAGAGGTATGTCATGTTCAGAAAAATAACAGTCATCGTCATGCTGATACTGATGTTCATTTCACCTGCCGCATCCGCTGAGCTCAAAAAGCCTCTGTTTCATGTTGTGAAACTCGAAGGCGTGATCACGGGCCCTTCTGCCAACTACGTGGTCGACAGTATCAGTGAAGCACAAAAAGCAGGTGCGGAAGGATTGATCATCCTGCTCGATACGCCGGGTGGCATGGACACGGCGATGCGGGATATTGCCAAGGCCATTCTCAACGCGCCGCTGCCTGTGATTGTTTACGTCCATCCATCGGGCGCGCGGGCCGCATCGGCAGGAGTGATTATTACTCAGGCCGCTCATGTGGCTGCGATGGCCCCGGGAACGAATATCGGTGCTGCGCATCCGGTGGCTATCGGCATCGGCGGAACGGCCGAGATGGACAAAACCATGTCGGAGAAGATTGAAAACGACGCTGCCGCTTATGTCCGCAGCATTGCCAAAACACGCGGTCGTTCCGCTGAATGGGCGGAAAAGGCGGTGCGCAAAAGCGAATCCATCACATCCGATGAGGCATTGAAATTGAACGTCATTGATGTTGTTGCCACGGATATCGACAGTCTTCTGGCCGCGATCCATCAACGGGAAGTCGATGTCGCGGGCAGCAAACGAAAAATTGACACGGTCGGGGCCGTGACGGTAGAAAAGGAGATCAGTACACGGCAAAACATTTTGGCGGCGATCTCCAATCCGAATATTGCGTATCTGCTTTTGCTGATCGGTCTGGCCGGTCTGTATTTTGAGTTTTCCAATCCGGGTGCGCTTCTGCCCGGCGTCATCGGCGGGATATCGCTTCTTCTGGCCTTTTTCGGTATGTCGACACTTCCGGTTAACTATACGGGTGTGTTGCTTATTTTATTCAGTATTATCCTATTCATTGCGGAGATTAAAGTCATGAGTTACGGATTGTTGACTGTAGGTGGTGTGATTTCGTTGTCCTTGGGGTCATTTCTTCTTTTTGACACGCCGGAGCCGGCGCTTCGGATTTCCATGCAGGTGCTGATACCGGCTGTACTGATCACGTCCATTTTTTTTATCGCGGTGATCTGGCTTGCGGCCCGCGCACAAATGCGGAAGCATTATTCCGGCACGGAAGCCATGATTGAAGCGCGAGGTGAGACCATGACGGATATTGATCCGGAAGGGCAGGTTTTATATCAGGGAGAGTACTGGGCGGCAAAATCCGATCACCCCATCGTGAAGGGAAAGAAAGTTCGCATTGTGAAAGTTGAGGGGCTTAAACTGACTGTGGAAGAGATTTAGAGATAATCAACAGAGAAAAAATAAGGAGGAAGACAATATGGTAGGTCCATTTCCGGGTGAGTTAATGAAGTTTATTGTTCCAATAGCGCTGGTGATCATGTTTCTTGCATCAGCGATCCGCGTTTTAAATGAATATGAAAGGGCGGTGGTTTTCCGCCTGGGACGCATTCGAGACGTCAAAGGGCCGGGACTGATCATCATCATCCCGATTATTGATAAGATCGTCAAGGTCGATATGCGGACGATTACCATGGATATTCCGCCTCAGGATGTCATCACCAAGGACAACGTGTCCATCAAGGTCAGCGCCGTTGTGTATTTCCGCGTGGTGGAAGCCAATGCGGCGCTCGTCAACGTTGAAAATTATTTATACGCCACTTCCCAGCTGGCACAGACGACCCTGCGCAGTGTCTGCGGTCAGATGGAACTCGATGAAATCCTGTCCGAACGGGAAAAAATCAATATGCACCTGCAGGCGATTCTGGATCGAAGCACGGAACCCTGGGGGATCAAAGTTTCCCTGGTGGAAGTCAAGCACATTGATCTGCCGGAAGAGATGAAGCGCGCAATGGCCAAACAGGCGGAAGCTGAACGTGAGAGACGCGCGAAGGTCATCAACGCCGAAGGTGAATTCCAGGCGGCGCAAAGACTCATTGACGCGGCGGGTCTGATGGAAACACAGCCCATGTCGCTACAGCTGCGGTACTTGCAGACTTTAAACCAGATTGCCGCAGAAAATAATTCTACGATCCTGTTCCCCATCCCGATCGATCTGGTTAAACCATTTCTGACATTGGCAGAAAAAAAATAAAAATAACCGGCGGGAGTATCCGCTTCCGCCGGTTTTTCAATACCTATGCAAAAGGAGAGCATGATGCCCAGAGAAAATCGAAACATTATTACCGGCGGACTTATTTTAATTACTTTAGGCGTGCTGATATTTGTGAGCAAGACCACCAGTTATTCATTCGGTGAAACATGGCCTATTTTGTTGATTGTGATCGGAATCGCTACGTTGATCAACAGCATCAAAGCGCCGGAGGGCTGGTTTATTGCTACGGCGGGATTTGTTTTTCTGATCATTGAATTTTATCATTATGATCTGTATCGGTTTTCTAAATACATTCTGCCTGCTGTCTTGATTATTCTAGGTGTATTCGTGTTATTGAAACGCCGGAAACGTTCGTCCAAATAAAACCCCGGCCTCAATTTCGCATCTGGATGTGAGGCCGCTAAAAGAATTTTCAAACGGTGATGTTTCCGAGGCGGCTGTGATATGTCTATTGCAAAGAAAATGAAGTACTCCATTTCTCAATCGTCCATGATTCGCAAGATGTTTGAAGAAGGCATTCAACTGAAGCGGAAATATGGCGTCGATAAGGTCTATGACTTCAGCCTGGGCAATCCCAACGTCGAGCAGCCCGATGAATTCAAAAAAGAACTGATCGCCCTGGCGGGGGAGGAAATTCCTCTCAAGCACGGATACGCGCCGAATGCCGGTTATCCCGAAACGCGAGAAGCGATTGCCGCGAAGATCAGGAAGACAACGGGCGTCAAAATGACGGCTGATCACATTATCATGTCCTGCGGCGCAGGAGGCGCGCTTAATGTCATTTTAAAGTCGCTTCTGGATCCGGATGACGAAGTGATTGTCCTTGCGCCATATTTTGTCGAGTATCCCTTTTACATTGATAATTTCGGCGGAATTGTGAAATACGTTTCAACAAGGCAGGATTTTTCACTGGATCTCGCGGCAATACAAGACGCGATTCATGAAAGGACCAAAGCCATCATCATTAATTCGCCCAACAACCCGACCGGAAGGGTATACAGCCAAGACGAAATCGACGGATTGTCCCGACTGCTCGATGAGCGGGGGAAGGCACTGGGGAAAAGGATTTATCTGATTTCCGATGAGCCCTACGCGGAAATCGTCTTTGACGGCCTGACGGTTCCCAGCGTGCTTGCGGCCTGTTCCAACAGCATTATTGCGTATTCCTATTCCAAAACCCTTTCGCTGCCGGGCGAGCGAATCGGTTATATCGCCGTTAATCCCGACATTCATGAAGCGGCCGACTGGATCGGCGCGCTCATTTTGTGCACGCGGATTCTGGGATTTGTGCATGCTCCCGCGCTGATGCAGCGGATCGTCGCCAGGCTCCAGGACGTATCCGTCGATGTCTTAGTGTATCAGAAAAAGAGGGATCTGTTGTGTGACGGTCTGGCCCGGGCAGGATATCAGTTTGAAAAGCCCCAGGGTGCCTTCTATTTATTTGTGAAAAGCCCTGTTCCCGACGATGTGGAATTTGTTAAACTCCTTTTGAAGAAAAACATTCTTGTCGTGCCGGGGAGCGGCTTCGGCGGTCCCGGATACTTCCGCATCGCGTTTTGTGTCGATGACGCGACGATTGTCAATTCAATGGCGGGGTTTGCCGAGGCGATCAAAGAATGCGGGCTGTCGTCATGATGATGGTCCAACGTTGAATCAGGTGTCAGATCAGCGCGAGGCTGTCGGCCACGGCCATACCCGCCAATGTCGGGTGAAGGTGTCTTTCAGTTAATTCCACAAGCCTGTTTCTGATCAACTCATCGATGATCGGTTTCTTATCCGTCAATAAATCACAGCCGTAGCTGGTTTTGAATTGCGCCAGGTCTATCCCGTCTTTTGTGCGCATTCCCAGGAACCACGCTTCAAGACGCAACTGTTCCAGGGACAGCTTCTCGAATCCTTCCTGGGGTTTCATTTCCCCGGCAATGCTCTTGAGATAGGCTTCGACGGACGATTTATTCCACCAGCGCTGATGGTCCAGAAAAGTATGTGCGGCCGGTCCCAGGCCAAGATACGGCGTATGACACCAGTATTTCATGTTGTGCCGGGATTTTAAGGAATCGGTGCGGGCGAAGTTGGATACCTCGTAATGGGTATAACCGGCATCCGTCAGCACTTGAGATGTTGTCAGAAAATAATCCAGAGCCTGGTCTTCCGTCAACAGGCTCAGACCCTCTGTAAGATAACGCTGGTGCAAGGGTGTTTTTTTATCCAGCGAGAGCTGATAGCAGGAAAGATGTTCCGCACACAGGTCTACCGCCGTTTTTAATGTCTGTTTCCATGAGTCCATCGTCTGTCCTGATACGCCGTAAATGAAATCCATTCCGAGATTTTCAAAACCGGCGGCTCTTGCGGCCTCAACCGCCGCAAGCGCGCTTCGGGCGGAGTGCCTTCGCCCGAGGAATTTCAGAAGCGTGTCATCGAAAGATTGAATACCGATATTTATGCGATTGATACCAAGAGCCCGAAGCTGCTGAAGATAGTCTTGCGAGGCATCCCCGGGATTGACTTCCATGGTGATCTCAGCCTGAAGGTGAATTTGGAAATTAAAATGGATTGCCAGGAGGATATCATGGACTTGCGCAACCGAAAGAAGGGAAGGTGTCCCGCCGCCGATATAGATTGTATCGAACGATGGAAATATGTTTTTGTAAAAAGCCATCTCCCGCGGGATGGATTTGGTAAATTCGTCGATGAGATGGAGAGATGAACTCGAGTAAAAGCTGCAGTAAGCACACTTACTTAGACAAAACGGAACGTGGATGTAGAGCCCCGCAGGTTTATTCTTCATGGTCAGTCGTTATCGGACTTTAACACCGCCAGAAACGCACTTTGCGGAATGCTGACCGAGCCGATCATCTTCATGCGCTTTTTGCCGGCCTTTTGTTTTTCCAGCAGTTTTCTTTTGCGGGAAATGTCACCGCCGTAGCACTTTGCCGTCACGTCTTTCCGGAAGGCGCTGATGGTGCTGCGAGCGATAATTTCGCCACCAATGGCGCCCTGAATGGCAATTTTGAACATCTGGCGCGGGATTTCGTCTTTCAGACGTTCACAGGCGAGAAGTCCCCGGCTGCGGGCGCGATCCCGATGAATGATCTGCGACAGCGCGTCCACTTTTTCACCGTTGACCAGAATATCCATCAGCACCAGGTTGCTTTCCCGGTAATCGATTATGTCGTAATCAAAGGAACCATAGCCCTGGGTGACGGATTTGAAACGGTCGTAGAAATCGAAGATCACTTCGGCAAGGGGCATTTCGTAGGATAATTCGGCGCGTCCGGGGCCGGTATAACTCAGGTTGGAGTTGACGCCGCGCTTCTCCATACACAGTTTCATGACCGTACCGAGATAGCGCTCGGGGAGCATCATGGCGGCCCGGATGTAGGGTTCTTCACCCTTTTCAATTTCCGCCGGATCGGGGTAGTGCGTGGGGTTGTCCACATAAATCACCTTGCCGTCTTTGAGCGTAAAACGGTAGCGGACGCTGGGAACGGAAAGAATAATCGACAGATCATATTCTCTCTCGAGCCTTTCCTGGACGATGTCGAGATGCAGCAGACCCAGAAAGCCGCAGCGAAACCCCTGTCCCAGTGCGGCGGAAGAATCTTTTTCGTAAATGAAAGACGCGTCGTTGAGTTTGTATTTTTCCAGCGAATCCGCAAGGTCCTGATAATCATCAGAGGCAATTGGATAGATGGAGGCAAATACAACCGGTTTGACTTCCTTAAAACCCGGCAGGGGTGAAATACAGGGTCTGTCGTGGTTGGTAATGGTGTCGCCTGTACGTACATCCGCGACGGTTTTAACGCCGGCGATAATATATCCCACATCGCCTGCGGAAAGCTTTTCGCGTTTTGTACGGGTCAGCAGAAAATGCCCGACTTCTTCGACTTTATAGGTTGCGTTGTTATGCATGAAGCGGATGATATCCCCGTTTTTAACCGTCCCTTCAAAAATCCGGCAATGGATGATCGTGCCGCGAAAGGAGTCATAATGTGCGTCAAAGATGAGCGCGGCGAGCGGGTTTGATGAATCTCCTGCAGGCGGCGGAATCCTCTCGATGATCGCGTCGAGAATTTCTTCAATGCCTATGCCTTCCTTGGCGGAGCATTTGATGTGGGTGTCCGGGTCGAGTCCGAGCTCCGAATCCATTTCTTCTAAAACGCGGTCGATGTCCGCGGACGGCAGATCAATTTTGTTGATGATGGGAATGATTTCGAGGTTATGCTCCATGGCCAGATAGAGATTGGCCAGGGTTTGCGCCTGCACGCCCTGGGCGGCATCGATCAGTAAAAGCACGCCTTCACAAGACGCCAGGGATCTTGAAACTTCATAAGAAAAGTCCACATGTCCGGGTGTGTCGATCAGGTTAAGGATGTAATCCTTGCCATCCTTGGCGCGATACGGCAGGGAAATGGCATTGCTTTTAATCGTAATGCCGCGCTCCCGCTCAATGTCCATATTGTCGAGCATCTGGTCTTGAAAGTTTCTTTCATTGCAGACGCCGGTGAATTGAATCAGCCGGTCGGCCAGAGTGGACTTTCCGTGATCGATATGAGCGATGATACTGAAGTTTCGAATATTTTCCATAATGATTTATTAAAAAAAGCCCTCCAGGTCAATCCGGGGGGCTTTTTAATCCAAGTCTTTCTTGCAGATTAAACCAGTTTCTTCATCAGGTCTTCGGAGACTTCCTTGACGCCTGCGCTTCCGTCAACCGTGATGACTTTGGTTCTTTCCTTGAAATAGTTAACGCCGGCAAGCGTGCCGGTTTTCGTGTCATAGTAGATGCCGTGACGCTTGTCGATGGCTGAAGTATCCTGATCGTCGGCACGGGCGGATAAATCCTCGCAACCGCAAACGCGGCAAATATTTTTACCGTCATGTTCGTGGGGCTTGATGGCGTCGATGAAGATATTGTTGGGATGATTGTTGTCGGTTTTACAAAGCCTGCGTCCCATGATGCGCTTTTTGGCGGTTTCGCGGTCCAGATCGATTTCCATGACGAAATCCAGTTTGATTCCGGCTTCCTGCAATGCCGCCCAGAGGGCTTCAGCCTGTGCCAGGTTACGGGGGAATCCGTCCAGGAGCCAACCCTGTTTGCAATCGTCTTCCTTCAAGCGATCCAGTATCATGGGAATGGTAATCTCATCCGGAACGAGTTCGCCGCGGTCAATAAAGGCTTTAGCTTTTTCTCCCAGCGGGGTTTTTTTGGAAATATTCTGGCGGAAAATGACGCCCGTTTCAATGTGGGGAACGCCGTATTTTTTCTGTACAATTGCACCTTGTGTACCTTTGCCGCTGCCGTTGGGGCCGAATATTAAAATATTCACTTTGTAAGACTCCTTTCAAAATTAAGTTACCACCTCGCTTTATAATGTATTGTTTGATTTTTGGCAATCAGAAAGATTGACTGACGGTCGGACGACTGCAGGCGGTTCGATGAGAAGAATTTCTTATGGTTTTAATGGCACGGCGGGTTTTGGCGGGCTGGATGCGGATAAATTTCTAATCGATTCACCAATGGCCCTTGCCCTTGGAGATTCCGGTGGGAAAAAGCCAAGTGCCCTCTGGAAATGAAAAAGCGCACTGTCTTTTTTGAGCTCTTTTTGGAAATGCAGACCAAAATGATAATGGGATTCTCCCAGATTGTTGAGTTTTCCGTAAGCCATCGCGATGAGATAATCGATATCCGGAACGTTGAGTTTTTCATCCTGAATCTTCAGATAGGCGTCCAGCGCTTCCTGAAAGAGTCCAAGGGCATAACTGGCCTTGCCCAGTTCCAGGTTGATTTCGTGACGGTCCGGAGCCTGCAACGCCGCTTTTTTCAGATAGGTTCGCGACTCCTGTGCATGGCCTGTTTTCAAATGAATCAGACCGATTTTTTCAAGAACATCTGCATCACGCGGGGACAGCGCCATCGCTTTTGTCAGAAGATCCAGCGATGTATCCATCTGACCGAGCTGTTCGTGAGTGAGGGCGAGAGCGTAGAGGAGATCGACATTGGCTGAATCCTTGTTGACCGCTTCCTGGAGTTGCTTTTCCCTTCGGCGCAGATCCGGAGTATCGAGGCGGATGGATGCCTGCATCCGGATGAAGTTGTCCACGATATTGGATGCACCGTTTTCGGGAAAATGGCTGCGGATCAGGTTGTCGAGATAAAAAATCCGGTCGTCTGTTCCCGGATGTGTTCTCAGATAAGATGGAATACTTCGCGACAGGAATTCATGCTGTTTGATGATTTTCAGAAACTCGACCATGGCTTCCGGGTAATATCCCGCGGCGACAAGATATTCGATGCCAAGACGGTCGGCTTCCTCTTCGTGTTCTCGTTGATACTTCAGAGACAGGCTGCTTGCGCCCGCGACTGAAAAGGCGGCGATGGCCGCAGTTGCCTCGCCGCCGCCGCCGAGAAAAGCCCCCGCAATAATGGCGGCCAGTGCGGCGATATTCAGTGCTCTGGATTTTTTTATCATCGAGGCGACATGCCGGGCGTTGGCATGAGCGATTTCATGCGCAATCACACCGGCCAGCTGGGCCTCGTTTTCAACTGCGCTGATCAGCCCCGCATTGATGTAAATATACCCGCCGGGCGTGGCAAATGCATTAATGGCGGAGCTGTTGAAAATGGAAAAGGTATAGTCAAAAGGTGCTTTCTTGCCTTGCGCCAAAACTAGCAGGCCGATTTTAGCAATGTAGTCGTTGAGGCGCTTGTCCTGAAGAAGAAAATTGTTGTTTTTGAGTTTGTCGTAAATCTCTTTGCCCACTTTTCTTTCGTCATCCGCAGTAAACGCGGCCAGACAGGGGCCTGCCGAAAGCAGGAAGATGATGAAAAAAACCACAAAAGAAAAGTATTGATTTTGTTTAAATTTACGCATAATCGGTCACCTGGGAGCAAACAGTTCCAAAATACCCTACATGCTTTGCGCCGATTAGGCAAGCATCGTTCGGAGCCAAGGAATTCACATCAGGAGGCAGCAGTGTATGGGAAAGGTGATTGTCATCGACGGACCGGCTGGCGCCGGTAAAAGTACGGTGAGCAAGCTTCTTGCAGAAAAGCTTAACTATCTTTATTTGGATACCGGATCGCTTTACCGGGCGCTGGCCTATAAAGCCCTTCGCGAGAAAATTTCCTTCCGGGATGAGGCTGCTGTGTCAGAATTATGCGGTTCAACGGATGTGGAAATGAAAAATATCGGCGGCCAATTGGTCGTCTTTGTCGACGATGAGGATGTTGCGGACAGGATCCGGTCACAGCAGGTCGGACAAGCGGCCTCACAAATATCCGCTTTTGAGGTGGTTCGGGCAAAATTGTTGCTGCTGCAAAGACAGTTGGGTGAAAAAGGTGATATTGTAGCGGAGGGCAGGGATATGGGGTCCGTGGTCTTTCCAGGCGCCAATGTCAAGTTTTACCTGGACGCGAATCTGGAGGAAAGGGCCCAAAGAAGGCACCGGGAGTTGCAGGAAAAAAATGCGGCGATATCCATCGACGCGGTAAACCGGGAAATCCAGGCCAGGGATCGCCAGGATTCTCAAAGAAATATCGCGCCGTTGAAGAAAACGACAGATGCGATAATCATTGATTCCACGAATTTGACACCAAAACAGGTTGTCGATGAAATGCTCAAGCATATTTCGACCGGAAAAGAATCTAAACACGGACGGTGATGAAACAAAAAGCACTTGTTTTATCTTGCCATTATTATTTCAGTGTGTTAAATAATACCGATTGAAAAATGTCTTATAAAAATAGGGGGTATTAGGTAAATGGTTAACAATCAAAACATCCATTCAACGTCAGATAAGGAGGTTAAAACCGACGCACCGCATTCCGATGAACCCGTGTCCATGTTTTCCTCAAAAGAAGAAGATCTGGGCTTCAAGGAACTCTACGAACAGAGTCTCAACCAGATTCAATACGGTGATGTGACCCATGGAACTGTCGTACAGATTACATCAGATATCGTGATGGTTGATGTCGGCTGGAAGACGGAAGGCTTTATTCCGATTAAAGAACTAAAAGATGCCGAAGGAAACGTTACCGTCTCCGTGGGCGACAACATAGAAGTATTTGTTGATAAAAGGGATCATGAAGGGAACCTGGTTTTGTCTCATGACAAGGCGGCAAAGCTCAAAGTCTGGGATGAAATAAAAAACGCCTATGAAAATAAAATATTGATGAAGGGCAGGGTGGTGGAAAAAGTCAAGGGCGGCCTGTCGGTGGATATCGGTATTGTTGCGTTTTTGCCCGGGTCGCAGATTGATACAAGGCCGATTAAGGATTTAGACCAGTTTGTCGGTCAGTCTCTGGAATTTGAAGTGCTCAAATACGACCGGAAGCGAAACAATGTCGTGCTGTCCCGACGCTCGATTGTGTCCGCCTCAAGAGAATCGGAAAAGAAAGAAACCCTCGATAAAATTGCCGAGGGAAACATCGTTGAAGGGATCATCAAGAATATTACCGATTACGGCATTTTTATAGACCTGGGCGGCATCGACGGCCTGTTGCACGTGACGGACATCTCCTGGGGCAGAATCGCAAAGCCCTCGGATGCATTCCATCGTGGTGAAAAGATCAAGGTCAAAGTGATTTCATTTGACCGTGAGAAGGAAAGAGTGTCGCTGGGACTCAAGCAATTGCATGAAAATCCATGGGATAACATTTCGGAGAAATATCCTGTCGGGGCGCTGATCGAGGGAAGAGTCGTCAATCTGACGGATTACGGTGTGTTCATAGAGCTGGAGCCTGGCGTTGAGGGCCTGGTTCATATATCCGAAATGTACTGGACGCGCGAGATCAAGCATCCTTCCAAGGTGCTCAATGTGGCTGATACCGTTCATGTGGTTGTGCTGGAGGTCAATTCAGAAGCCAAACGTGTTTCTCTGAGTTTAAAGCAAACCACGCCCAATCCCTGGGAGAAGCTCAAGGAAAAATATCCGGTTGGTACCGTGGTCAAAGGACATGTCCGCAACATTACCAACTTCGGCGTCTTCATCGGTGTTGAAGAGGGAATTGATGGTTTGGTCCACGTGTCGGATATTTCCTGGAAGCATCGTGTCACACATCCTTCGGAATATTTCAAAAAAGGGCAGGAAGTAGAAGCGGTGGTTCTGAATATCGATGTGGACAATGAAAAATTCTCGTTAGGCATCAAGCAGATCGAAAAGAATCCCTGGGATGAACTGCCCAATAAATATGCGCCCGGCAGCGTGGTTTCCGGGAGGATCACAAATTTTACCGATTTCGGTATTTTTGTGGAAATTGAAGAAGGCATTGAAGGCCTGGTTCATATTTCGGAGATCAGTTCGAAGCGTGTCAAAACCTCCGGGGAGCTGTATAATGTTGGGGATACGGTTTCGGCGATGGTGAAAAGCATTGATTCGAAAACAAAGAAGATCCGGCTTAGCATCAAAGATATGGAAGCGCCGGCGCCGACATCGACAACGCCGTCGGCTGCGAATCAATACATCAATAACCGCGAGAATATCGGCTCCAATCTCGCTCAGGCACTGGCAGATGTGAAAATCGGCGGTCAGCCAAAAGAGTAAAGGTAAACTATGAGAAAACATCCGGTCATCTGGGGAATGGTCCTGTTGGTCGTCGTAGGTCTTGTCTCCTATGCTTTTTTCTATAAGGCCGGGGTTCAGTCGGTAAGCGGGAAAACGAAAAAATTTTCCTTCGGCGATAAGATCGGCGTGGTCAATGTTCACGGCGTCATCAGCGACTCTTTCGAGATCACACAAAACCTGGAGGAATTCGGCAATGACGATTCCATCCTGGCGGTGGTTTTGCGCATTGATTCCCCCGGCGGCGGTGTTGCCGCGTCGCAGGAAATTTATGACGCGGTGCTGGAACTTAAGAAAAAGAAGAAAGTTGTTGCCTCTATGGGGTCGGTGGCCGCTTCCGGAGGGCTTCTGATAGCCTGTGCCGCCGATAGGATCGTGGCGAATCCAGGTACCATCACCGGCAGCATCTCCGCGATCATGCAGTTTGCCAATATTGAAGAGCTTCTGAAAAAGGTCGGCGTGAAATCATCGGTCGTGAAAAGCGGCCAGTACAAGGATATCGGTTCGCCGACACGGGAGATGACCCAAGAAGAGCGTCAGATCATTCAGGAGTTGGTCGATGATATTTTCGACCAGTTTGTGGATGTGATCGTCAAGGACCGCAATCTTCCCCGTGAGCAAGTCGTGGCGATGGCTGATGGACGCGTATTCACGGGACGAAAGGCTCTGGATCTCGGGCTGGTTGATCAGTTGGGCGATATGGGAAGTGCGGCCAGATTAGCCAGTGAACTGGCCGGCAAAACAGGAGAATACGATTTGGTATTTCCCCGTAAAAAGCGCCCCAGTGTTTTTGATTTTATGCTCGAAAGCGCCATGAATTCAATTGCCCGCTCGGTGCAAAGGGTGGCATATGATGCAAGCGGAGTCCGCTATCTTTATCAGCCCTAGTTGCAAATGGTTAAAAAATAAGCCGTCATGACGAAAAAAGAATTGATAAAATCAACGCATCAGAAATTCAGTGCCTATTTACAGAAAGATATCGCCTGTGCTGTCGGGATTGTATTTGACTCCATCAGGGAAGCGCTGAAAAACAATGAACGCGTTGAAATCCGGGGTTTTGGAAACTTTACGCTGCGGGAAAGAAAATCAAGAACCGGCAGGAACCCGAAATCAGGGGCTCAAGTCCATCTGAAAGACAGGATGGTTCCATTTTTTAAAACAGGAAAAGATCTCCGCCTGAAAGTGGATGGAAAAAATGACTTATAAGAAAATTCTCGTAGAGAAGAAAAACGCCTTTGCCGTTATTCAATTCAACCGGCCTCATGAAATGAATGCTTTGTGTAAAGAGATGAGGCTCGAATTCAATGACGCGCTCCTGGACTTGGAGGCAGACCCGGAGGTTCGGGCCGTGATCATTACAGGCGGAGAGTACGTTTTTTCGGCCGGGATGGATATCAAGGAAATGTCGCTTCTGGCAAACACGGAAATCGATGATTATTTCGAATCGATGAAACGTTATCTAAAAAAAATATATTCCTATCAAAAACCGGTCATCGCGGCGGTCGGCGGCATTGCCCTGGGCGGAGGGTTCAACGTGGTTACGGTCTGCGATCTGGTTGTGGCCTCGGAAAGTGCAATTTTCTGCCATCCGGAGTTAAAATTCGGGCTGAATCCGCTTTTTTATCCAATCAGCCAGATTGTCGGAGTGACGAAAGCTAAAGAAATTGTCATGCTCGGCGAACCGATCGGAGCACACGAAGCACTGAATATTGGTCTAATTAATAAAGTGGCGCCGCCGGAGAAATTTATGAAAGAGGCGGAAAAGTTGGCCGAGACACTGGCCACGCGTTCCGTTAAGGCAATAGAGGAGCTCAAAAACATCTGTTCGGTCGTGCCGAGAATGGATAAAATTGCAGCTTTGGATCTGGAAATGTCTATCGGAGGGATGTTGTTTACACGCGATGAGCGCAAGATTCACATGAATGAAGTTCTTTTTCTCGATAAATTGCGAAAGAAGAAGACAAAATAGATTAAACGGCCGTGAGTTCAGGTCAAAATCTCAACAAGAATACCGGCGGAAAGNNCTTTCCGCCGGTATTCTTGTTGAGAGAGAGTGAGCGGTGATTCTGAAGAGCACAAACACTAAAGCGAGTCCCAGTCGTTTCCGGGTGTTGCGAAATCCTTTAACTGATCTCTTCTTTTTTTATGCTGGAGTTTTTTGAGCGCCTTGGCTTCGATCTGCCGGATACGTTCACGGGTAACACCCATCATGTCGCCAACTTCCTCAAGCGTAAACGGACCATAATTACAGGCGACCCAGGTGCAATTCAAAAACGCTTCATTTTTTAAACGCCATTCGCATGTTGTATCGGTGCAGATTTCAGCGATCAGGCACCCCTTTTTCTTACAGACGTAAGTATCGATCATTAAAACGACCCTTTCCATTGGTTAAATCGGACGTAACTTATGGTTACTTGAGCGGTTTGTCAATGAATTATATGAATACTTTAAAAAAAAGTCTTATCCGGGGGACGTCTTTCCGGAACATACCGCCTGAGGATCTTGTTTTCGTTCCAGTCTTGTGAAACATAAAGATTGCAATAGCAGCTTCCGTATTCACCGACATCCGCTTCCCGATAGACACACGGACAAATAATATCCCGATCCTTCTCGCGGTCACCCGAGGCCAATCGGCAGGGGCAGGAGGTATACCCGTAACGTGCCTTGTTCACCAGCATATCATGTAAAATAGGTAAAACCCAACCTTTGTCCCCATTGAAGAAGTATCCCTTGGGTTCCTGAGCTTTCTTCAGTAATTGATAAAGATCATCTGCCGTCATCAGATGCCTAATGCCTCCCGAATGTCGTTTTCCTTGAATCCGATGATGATTTTCTCACCGATCACGATGGTCGGGAAGGAACGCTGAGGATTATATTGAACCACTTCATTTAAAACAGCTTCCCTTTCGGCCCCCGTAAGCAGGTCAACTTCGGTTGCATCAAACAAGACTTTGTTCTCACTTAAGAAATTTTTAGCCGCTTTGCAGTGGCTGCATGTGCTCAATGTATATATTTTTACTTTAGACGACATGTTCAATCCTCCCGATATTTATTCCTCAATATATGGCTTCGGGTTATAATGTCAAGATGTTACTATGAATCCATTCGTCAAAGATTCATTGACAATAGCGCTCAATTCATATATCAACAAAATCTTATTTGAGGAAAGATGAAACACTTTATGAAACATGATAGTATCATCGCATACGAAGGATTTCCCTTTATCATCATTTCACTTATCCTCTCTGTTGTTGCCGCTTTTTTCGGCCTGGCGGTTGTAACGGTCATTCTGGTTTGTGTTACCATTTTTATTGTTTGTTTCTTCCGAAATCCAAAACGTCATTTCATTGACGAAGACGGGCTGGTTATCTGTCCGGCGGACGGCAGGGTCATCAGGATTGAAGATGTTGAAGTCAACGGCAGCATTCAAGGCAGCTTCAGGAAGATCAGCATTTTTATGAATGTTTTTAATGTACACGTCAACCGTGTCCCTTGCGGTGGAATCATTGAAAAGATACAATATCATCCGGGTAAATTCCTGTCAGCAAATCTGGACAAGGCATCGGCCGAAAATGAGCGAAATGAGGTCATGATCCGAACACGCGAAGGCCGGGAAATATGGGTGGTCCAGATTGCCGGTCTGATTGCCAGAAGAATCGTCTGCTGGGTCCGTGAGGGAGATATGATCAACAAAGGTGATCGATTCGGTTTGATCCGTTTCGGTTCCAGGGTAGAAGTATTTCTTCCTGCGGACTCACGGGTTGTCGTTAAAATTGGCGATAAAGTACGGGCAGGTAAGACACCGTTAGGATATCTTTCATGAAAAAAGACGGCCGTGTCCGCAATATCCGCATTAAAAAAGGCATCTATGTCCTGCCTAATCTGATTACCACTGCCAGTTTATTTATGGGATTTTATTCCATAATCGCCTCCATCCAGGAAATGTTTTTCATTGCTGCCATTGCCATACTGGTGTCCATGGTATTCGACGCGCTCGACGGAAGAATTGCACGGATAACCAATACAACCAGTAAGTTCGGCGAGGAATATGATTCACTGTCCGATCTGATCGCTTTTGGTGTTGCGCCTGCTTTGCTGGCTTTCATGTGGGCTATGTCTTTTTACGGGAAACTGGGTTGGATGGCGGGTTTCATGTTTGTGGCCTGCGGTGCTTTAAGGTTGGCGCGCTACAACATTCAAATCGGTTTAATAGACAGCAAGGTATTCAACGGTCTGCCCATACCGGCCGCCGCCGCAGTGATCGCCACGACGGTCATTTTTTTCGATTATTTCGGTATTGAAGGAACGTTTCACAATCCCCTCGTAATGGTGCTTGTGATTGCTCTGGCTCTTCTGATGGTCAGCAATGTCAAATATTACAGCGGAAAGGATATGAGGCTTTTTTCCCGCATGCCCTTTATGTCTTTTCTTCTGGTTGTTGGTATTATACTCATCATCATTTACAGGCCGGAAGTGACGATTTTTTTGATCATGGTGAGCTATGCGATTTCCGGACCCCTGTGGTGGATCACCAGTTTCATTCGAAAAAAGAATCTGAAAGAATCGACAGGCAGCAAAAGTGCCGAATAAAGGTGCCTGGGCCGGGGGACATTTAAACTCCAAAGAGACATCATGAGGATAACCGGAGGTGACGCTAAAGGAAGGACGCTGAAGTTTCCTTCCGGATCTGTTCAAAGGCCTACGTCCGATTTTTTAAGACAGGCTCTTTTTAATATACTGGAGTCCTTGGCAGACCGGTTATTTCTGGATTTGTTTGCCGGTTCCGGAGCCGTCGGCCTGGAGGCAGCCAGTCGGAAAGCTTCGTCAGTCGTTATGGTTGAAAAAGACAAATCACTAGCCGGGGTAATTCGTGATAATATTTCCTTATGCGGTTTTTCGGACATCTGCGAGGTGATCCATGCCGACGTTCGATCGGTTTTACGCGATCTTTATGAAAAAAGCATGCGGTTTGACGTGATATTCGCGGACCCGCCATACAACAGAGGATTTATCGGGGAAACGATTTCCGCATTGGGGCGCTATCCACTGATACGGGAAGGTGGAATCATCGTCTTTCAGCATTCCGTAAGAGAGCCACTGCCTTCCATTCCGGATGGATGGCTGTTATCGGATCAAAGAAACTATGGCGACAATTTATTAACTTTTTTAAGGATGGACGGTGCATGGCAATAGAAAAATTCGAAAACAAAGTTGCGATTTATCCGGGTTCTTTTGATCCGATCACCAATGGTCATGTGGATATTATTAAAAGAGGCAGCCGAATATTCGATAAGATTATTGTTCTGGTTGCGTATAACCCGAACAAATCCTCCCTTTTTACAGTCGAGCAGCGGTGTGAGTTTATCCGGGAAATATTTGAGGGCGTCGAAGGAATCCAAGTGGATTGTCACGATGGCCTGCTGATTGATTATCTCAAGAAAACCGGCGCAAGCACGATCCTGCGCGGTATGCGGGCGCTGTCGGATTTTGAATACGAATTTCAAATGGCGTTGATGAACCGGCGTCAGACAAAGAATATTGAAACGGTTTTTCTGATGAGCGGATTTCGGTGGTTTTATACCAGTTCAAAGCTCATCAAGGAAGTGGCAAGTTTAGGAGGCGTCGTCAAAGGGCTTGTGCCGGAAAATGTTCATCAAAAACTATTGGAAAAATTTCCTATCGGCAACAACAAGTAGAGTGTGAAATAATCTTTTGAACCTGGCTTTCGTGAAGCGGGCATGAAGTAGCGAACGGCAGAAGGAAGGGAAAAAATGGGCGGTCTTTTCGGCGTTGTCGGGACAGACAGTTGTGTTCAGACGCTTTTTTACGGTACGGATTATCATTCGCATCTGGGAACGGAACACGGCGGAATGGCTGTTTTCGGTGAGAAAGGATTTTACAACACGATTCATGGTATCTCTCAGGCGCAGTTCAAATCAAGGTTCGTCGATGATTATAAAAAAATGGAAGGACTCTCCGGTATCGGCGCCATTGATGACGAATCACCTCAGCCGCTGATATTCCGCTCAAAGTTTGGTCTTTACGCCGTAGTCGCCACGGGATTAATTACCAATAAAAATAAACTGGTAGGAGAACTTCTCAACGAAGGTGCGTCTTTCACCGAAATGGCAGGAGGCGGTGTCAATAATGCTGAAATCGTCGCTTCGCTGATTAATCGCGGGGATAATATCGTCGAAGGGATCGCGTCCATGCGGGGGATCATAGAAGGTTCTATCTGTGTCCTGGTCCTGACACCCGAAGGCATCTACGCGGCCAGAGACAAGGTTGGACGTTTTCCCCTGGTGCTGGGGCAAAGCAAAGACCCTCAAAAAAGATCATTTGTTGTGGCCACGGAAGCAAGTTCATTCGAGAATCTGGGTTATTCAATTATGCAATTTTTGGGGCCCGGTGAAATTGTGTTGCTTTCTTCCGAAGGGATCAAACAGCTCAAACCCGAAGGCACGGAAAAGAAAATCTGCTCATTTTTATGGATCTACACGGGGTCACCTTCATCCTCATATGAAGGCATCAGTGTCGAGCGCACTAGGGAACGGTGCGGTTGTTATTTAGCCAGGCGTGACAACGTCCAGGCGGATTTTGTTGCCGGCGTACCGGATTCGGGTGTCGGTCACGCGATCGGTTACGCGATGGAATCCGGAATCCCATATCGACGGCCTTTGGTGAAATATACACCCGGTTACGGACGCAGTTATACGCCGCCAACCCAGGAAATCAGGGATCTGGTCGCGACCATGAAACTTTCCGCTGTGCAGGAAGTGATTAACGGCAGCCGGATGATTATTTGTGACGATTCCATTGTTCGTGGTACGCAATTAAAAAATCTAACGGTAAAAAAATTGTGGGACAATGGTGCCAAGGAGATTCACGTGCGTCCGGCTTGCCCACCCCTGATGTTTCCATGTATTTACGCATCTTCAACGAGAACCACCGCTGAGCTGGCCTGCCGTAAAGCCATTCGCGCACTGGAAGGTAAAGACATTGACGATCCGTCAGAATATCTTGACAGGTCAACCGAAAAACACGCACGCATGATTGATTGGATCCGCCGTGATTTAAACGTCACGTCTTTGAAATACATGCTCATCGAAGACATGATTGAGGCAATCGGTTTGCCTGCTGACCAACTGTGTTTGTATTGCTGGCAGGGTGCCTGACGCGATCCGGTCTTTTAGGTCATGGAAGCAAGAAAAAGGCAGTATGCGGGGCGTATCGAACAGATGGTCCGGCGGCTGCCTTTTGTTTTGAAGTATTATCGCTGCATACGGAAATTTGTCATTGCCCAGGATAAGGGGCCATGTTATAAATTCGCGTCATAAAAAAGCCGAAAGCGGGGGAAAATGTCGCAGTCATCAAAAAAAAGAAGGAAAACAAGATCGTTGTGTATCGGAGGCGTGAATATCGGTTCGGATGCCCCGGTGGTGGTGCAGTCCATGACCAACACGGATACCCGTGATGTCGAGGCGACGGTAGCCCAGATCAACGCCCTGGCAGAGGCGGGGTGCGAGATTGTGAGAATCGCCGTACCGGATGAGGAGGCCGCCGATGCCATTGCCATTATTAAGAAGAGAATCCGCATTCCCCTGATTGCCGATATTCACTTTCATTATCAGTTGGCGCTGCAATCCATTAAAAACGGGGTGGACGGTATCCGGATCAATCCCGGCAATATCGTCAAAGACAAGATCGCAGAAATCGTAAAGGTGGCTAAGGAACATCAAACCGTTATCCGCATTGGCGTCAATGCAGGGTCGCTTCAGAAGGATCTGGTGCTTGAATACGGCGGGGTTACGGCGGAGGCTTTGTGTGTCAGCGCTTTGCGTAAAATTGAAATGTTCGAAGACATGGGGTTTGGTTTAATCAAACTTTCTTTAAAATCATCGGATGTTCCGATGATGATCGAGGCATATCGCAAGATTGCCGAAAAAACGGATTATCCTCTGCACCTGGGCGTGACAGAGGCAGGGACACTGGTGGACGCTGCGGTAAAATCGGCATTGGGCATCGGGACGCTTCTTTACGAAGGCATCGGCGATACGATCCGGGTTTCCGTCACCGGTGATCCGCTGCAGGAGATGCCCGTTGCCTACGGTATTCTGCGGGCTTTAAAAATCCGGAGAGTCGGTCCGGAGATTGTTTCGTGCCCCACGTGCGGACGATGTCAAATCGACCTGGTCGGATTGACGGCCAAAGTTGAAAAAGCCCTGGCAGGCAGAAAAGATTATATCAAAATCGCGCTGATGGGATGCGTGGTCAATGGTCCGGGAGAAGCCGCGGAGGCGGATATCGGCATTGCGGGCGGCCATGGTTTCGGTATGATGTTTAAAAAAGGTGTGGCGTATAAAAAAGTCGAAGAAAAAGATTTTGTCCCGGTTTTACTCGAAGAGATTTCAGCCCTGGACAAAGAAAATAAGGAGGAGTAATGCGTTACTCGGCAATGCACCTGCCCACCGGACGGGAAGTACCGTCCGACGCGGAAGTGATCAGCAATCAACTGATGATTCGGGCGGGAATGATTCGAAAACTCACCAGCGGAATCTTTTCCTATCTTCCGCTGGGCTATCGTGTGATTCGTAAAGTCGAACAGATTATTCGGGAAGAAATGGACAAAGCCGGTGCGCAGGAAGTTCATCTGCCGATGGTGCAGCCTGCCGAGCTTTGGCAGGAGTCCGGCCGCTGGACTTTTTACGGAAAGGAGCTTTTGCGGTTTCGCGATCGAAATGATCGTGACTATTGCCTGGGACCCACGCACGAGGAAGTCATCACGGACCTGGTGCGAAATGACATCAAAACCTACAGGCAGCTGCCGCGCAATCTGTATCAGATTCAGACAAAATTCCGTGATGAAGTGCGTCCGCGTTTCGGTGTGATGCGCTGCCGTGAATTTGGCATGAAAGACGCCTACAGTTTCGACGCGGACGAGGCAGGCGCGGAAAAAAGCTACGAAAGAATGTTCACCGCTTATAACAATATTTTCCGCCGTTGCGGTCTGGAGTACCGGCCGGTGGAGGCGGATTCCGGAAGCATTGGCGGAAGTTTTTCACACGAGTTTATGGTGATGGCCGATTCCGGTGAAGATGCGATCGTCTTTTGTGAACAATGCCGTTATGCCGCCAATCTGGAAAAAGCCGAAATCGCCCGACCTGAAAAAACAAACGTCACGGAAAAGGACTGGCTGACTTTGGAGAGTGTGGAAACACCTGACGTACGCACCATCGAAGAGGTCAGTGCCTTCCTGAATGTTTCGCCGCAGCAGATTGTCAAAACACTTATCTTTAATGCAGACGGAAAGCCCTGCGCCGTTCTCATCCGCGGCGATCAGAATGTCAATGAGGTTAAGGTGAAAAACTATCTGGGCGCCGCCGAACTGGAAATGGCCGACGATGAGATGATTCTGAAAGCTACCGGCGCGCCGCGTGGTTTTGCAGGCGCCGTCGGAATCAAAGTCAGGGTGATTGCCGACTATTCGGTGGAGAACATGGTCAATTTCGTCACAGGTGCCAACCGACAGGATTATCATCTGAAAAATGTAAATATCGGAAGGGATTGTCAGGTGGAATCCTTTGCCGATCTGCGTGTCAGTGAACCCGGAGACCCCTGCCCACGCTGTGCCGGTACGATCCGGTTTGTCCGCGGCATTGAAGTCGGTCATGTCTTCAAGCTGGGAACGAAGTACAGCAAAGCCATGAAAGCCGTTTATCTGGATAAAGACGGTAAGGAAAAAACAATGATTATGGGCTGTTACGGCATAGGCATCGGCCGGACCGTGGCCGCCTGTATTGAGCAGAACTACGATGAAAACGGCATCATCTGGCCAATGCCGCTTGCGCCCTACACGGTGATTGTCACCCCCGTCAATATCAATGAGCCGGACGTGATGAAGGCGGCGGAGGATATTTATGGCCAATTGCTGGCCTGCGGAGTCGAAGTGATTCTCGACGACCGCGATGAAAGGGCAGGCGTTAAGTTTAAAGACGCGGATCTGATCGGAATTCCGCTGCGTGTGGTTGTCGGACCCAAGAATCTGGCACAGGGGCACGTCGAGCTGAAAATCCGGAAAACCGGGGAGAGTCGGCTTTGTGAAACCGGGGGTATTGTTTCAGACGTACAAAAAATCATGGATTCAGAATTAAAAAAGGTATGCGGATAACTGTCGGGTGAACTGGTCAACTCCATGATAAGAATCAATGATATTCTGGATAAAGCGCAAACCTATCTCACCGCTGAAGAGCAGGAGATGATTCAGAAGGCCTATATTTATTCAGCCAACGTGCATCAGGGACAGGTTCGCTTATCAGGGGAGCCCTACCTCACGCATCCCATGGAAGTGGCCGGTATTCTCGTCGATATGAAGATGGATTCGGCCACCATCATCAGCGGCCTTCTGCACGACACGATTGAGGACACACTGACCACCAAAGAACAAATCGAATGTGAATTCGGCAAGGACGTGGCTTTTCTGGTGAGCGGCCTGACCAAGCTCAGTCGAATATCATTTGGATCCCAGGAGGAAAGACAAGCCGAAAATTTCCGGAAGATGATTCTGGCGATGTCCTCCGACATCCGCATATTAATGGTTCGGCTTGCCGACCGGATTCACAATATGAGAACCCTTCAATACCAGAAGCCGGACCGGCGGATCTATATCGCGCGTGAAACCATGGATGTGTATGCGCCGCTGGCCAACCGTTTGGGCATCAACTGGATGAAGATGGAACTCGAAGACCTGGCTTTTCAGTATGTATCCCCGGAAGCGTTCAATGAAATCAATACCCGTGTGGACAAGTCCCAGGCATCGCGCAACCGCTACACGGAAGAAGTAAAAACCATTATTTTCAAGGAACTGGAAAAAGTATCCATTCAGGGCGAAGTGGAAGGCAGGGCAAAGCATCTCTACGGTATATATAAAAAAATGCATGAACAGCACATCAACTTCGATGAGGTCTATGATGTCATAGCATTCCGCATTATTCTGGATTCCGACAAGGAAAAAACGTGTTACGAAGCGCTGAGCATCGTGCACGCTTTGTGGAAGCCGGTTCCAGGTCGATTCAAGGATTATATTGCGATGCCCAAGGCTAATAACTATCAGTCACTGCATACCGCAGTCATCGGGCCTTACGGCGAACGGGTGGAGATTCAGATCCGGACCCGGGCCATGCATGAATGGGCAGAAAAAGGCATTGCCGCTCACTGGCGTTACAAGGAAGGGCGGGCTGTCAAGGATGAAGAAGACAGTCAGATCAAAAAACTGAGAGAAGCACTGGAGATTCAGCAGGACATCAAGAATCCGAAGGAATTCATGTCCAATCTGAAGATGGCGCTTTTTCCCGAAGAAGTTTATGTCTTCACGCCCCATGGGGATGTGAAATCCTTTCCAAAGGGTGCCACGCCTATAGATTTTGCCTACAGCATTCATACGGATGTTGGAAATCAATGCATCGGCGCGAGAGCGAATCGTAATATTGTCCCCCTGCGTTATCAGATGCAAAACGGCGATCAGGTGGAGATTATTACCCAGGCCGGTCATCATCCCAGCAAAGACTGGTTGAAATATGTTGTTACGTCGCGCGCCATCTCCAAGATCCGTAACTGGATCAATCTGGAGGAAAAAAACAGCTCGATGATTCTGGGCAAGGACCTGCTGGAAAAGGAATTTAAAAGAAACCATCTGAAAATTTCGACTTGCATGAAATCCGATGAGATCAAAAAAATTCTGGCGGAGTATTCACTCCTGACACCGGAAGATCTGATTTCACAAGTTGGTTACGGCCGGATTTCACCCAGGCAGGTGGTCAATCATTTTCTGGCTTCAGAGGGCATAAAAGACACCGATACGCCGCCGGAAAAAACGAAAAAAAAGGCCATTGCTTCGCCTTCAATGGGCATATCGTTGACTGGTGTGGACGATGTTATGGTTAAATTTTCCAAATGCTGCAATCCCATACCCGGCGATGATATCAGCGGCTATATTTCGCGCGGGCGAGGCATTACTGTACACACCCAGAATTGTCCACATCTGAAGAAACTCGATGCCGAACGGATCGTCGATGTCAACTGGGACGTGAAGCAAAAGCATGCCTATCCGGTGCACATCAAGGTGATCTGCGACGACCGTAAGGGGGTCTTGACGGAAGTCAGTTCCGTGATATCCTCATTTGATGTGAATATCAGTTTCGCACAGGTGGAAACAACGGACATGATCGCCACCTGCGTATTTGTCATTGATGTTTATGATATCCATCAGCTTCAATCTATCTTTTCGGCCATCCGGCAATTGAAAATGGTACGATCTGTAGCCCGGATTTCAAAAACCTGATGAAAACCATTTGATGGTTGACAAACAAGACTTCCATGCGATAAGCAGGCAGGGCTTTCATTATGCTGGAAGGCAATTTAATTAAACAGGTGAAAAAATGCTAAACTTGCGACGAGAGTTTTCTATTGTATTGGTTTCCCTGGTCATGTTTTTCATCATGGGCGTTGTGGCACATGCGCAGACGGTCAGACAGATTGTCATGATTGATCCAGCTCATGGCGGTACGGATACGGGGGTGATCGGAGTGGATAAAGTCGCCGAAAAAGACCTGACACTGGCAATCGCCCTGGCTGTAAAAAAAGAGCTTTCCGGAGATCCTCGATTTGAAATCGTTTTAACCAGGGAGGCGGATAAAACGATTTCCCTGGAGGAAAGAAGAAATCTTGTTCTAAAGACAAAGCCTGCTTTGTTTTTGAGTCTCCACGTTAACGCGGGTTTCGGCAGAAACGCATCCGGCTTTGAGCTTTATTATCCGGGTTTTAAAAACGTGGATCTACCCCAAAGCCCTGCGAAGCAGGGGGTGACCGATTTGAAAACCAGACACTTAAATGAGACGGTGAAGCTCGCCAGGCTGGTCAGGCAAAATTTGGACATTTTATTTCCGCGAAAGGGTAGAGGTCTGCGTGAAGCTGATGTGCCCCAGTTGGAAGGTTTAAATACGCCTGCTTTGATTGTGGAGATCGGTTTTGCCACCAATCCGGACGAGAAAAGAAAGCTGACAAACGGCAAAACACAAACGGAAATCGCGAGGGCTCTGGCCCGGAGCATTAAGACTTATTTTTAGAGGTGTCGTGATTAAAAGAAATCTTGACAGACAGGCCGATGAGCTCAGGCCGATTCGGATCACCAATCATTATCTGAAAAATGCCGCGGGTTCCGTGATGGTTGAGTTCGGCAATACGAAAGTGCTTTGCGCGGCGTCACTGGATGAGAAGACGGCGCCCTTTTTAAAAAATACCGGAAAGGGCTGGCTGACCGCGGAGTATTCGATGCTGCCCATGTCCACACAGTCCAGAGTCCCCCGTGAAGCGTCGCGCGGTAAAATCGGCGGCAGAACCCATGAAATACAAAGGCTCATTGGCAGGTCCTTGCGGGCGGTTACGGATTTGACCGCTTTTGGTGAAAGAACGATTTATATCGATTGTGATGTGATCCAGGCTGATGGTGGCACACGGACCGCCTCGATCACCGGCGCATTTGTCGCCCTGGTGGATCTGTTTAAGCACATGAGGCAGGAGGGAATGGTAGAACATATCCCCGTCAATGATTATGTGTCTGCGGTCAGTGTCGGGATTGTGCAAAATCATGTTCTTTTGGACCTGGAATACGAGGAAGACGTCCGGGCTGATGTGGACATGAATTTTGTGATGACCGGCAGTGGTTTGTTTATTGAAGTTCAGGGAACAGCTGAACAGATTCCCTTTAAAAAAGTACAGCTCGATGCGATGACACAGATGGCCACCTCAGGCATTGAAAAAATCGTTTCGGTGCAGAAGGATATTGTGGGCGATTTGAGTTCATGAAAATTGTTTTCGCAACGAAAAATGAGGGGAAAGTCAAAGAGATTCGTGAAATGCTCCATGGAATGGACATTGAACTGTTGTCCTTAAATGCGTTTAAAAACACGCCGGAAATCGTTGAGGATCAGCAAACCTATCTGGATAACGCCTATAAAAAAGCGAAGACGATTGCCGAATTTACAGGCGAAGACGTGTTGGCAGACGATTCAGGCCTGCAGGTCGACATTCTGGATGGTCAACCGGGGATCTATTCTGCGCGTTACGCCGGTGCAGATGCCACGGACGAAGAAAACAATGCCAAGCTGCTGGAGAATTTGCAGGGAATCCCGCGTGATGAAAGAACCGCATCATTTCACTGCGCTCTGGTAATGTATCACAAAGATGGTCGATATGAGGCTTTTGAAGGCACCTGGCAAGGAAGAATCATCGACGAGTCTCGCGGGGATAACGGGTTTGGATATGATCCGATATTCTGGGTTCCGGAATTGGAAAAGACTGCCGCCGAGTTGCCCCCGGAGATTAAAAATAAAATCAGTCACCGCGGACAGGCTTTTACGAAACTCAAAGAATCACTTCATCGGAGTTGTCAGGCATTGTGAATCATCGGGGCGTAGCGCAGCCTGGTAGCGCGCCTGCTTTGGGAGCAGGATGTCAGGTGTTCGAATCACCTCGCCCCGACCAGTAAAATCAAGGGTTTAGCGAATTAGCTAACCCTTTTTTTTGATAAAAGTGCCCTTTGGGACTAAAAAAGGGCCTTAAATAAATGGCGCAATAGGGGCTTTTTTTTTGAAAAAATAATTAACCCCAGGCATAAAAAAAGCGCCCCGAAGGGCGCTCGTTTTGGATCATCTGCTTTGCAGCAGTCCACTTCTCATGTCACCTCAGCATGTCTCATGCTCTTTAAAAGATTCAATACGAATCACCTGGAAAAAAGAAACGCGTTTAAATGCCCTACAAGCGACGATCACCGCAAGGGCAGGGCATCACCTTACCTTGACTTATGCGTTGTCTGATCGCCTGCCTTGCCACTTCTGGATCGACTCCGGCAACCTCGCAAGCGACATTGAAAAAGTAATTTGTAGGATCAAGACAATACTGCCGGGCCAACGTCGAACTGCTGCATTCATCCGCCGCATTCCTGGCAACTTTCAACCATAGGAAAATTTCGTTGTTCATTGGTCCAGCTGGGGGAAAAGGCGGGCGTACCACCTTTGCGACTCAGGATCGAGAATCTTGAAAAGTTCCTTTGCCAATTCCCAATCCTCCGCACTCGGTCCCTCCGGTGGTAAGTCCGCAAATGGCGATGGTGCCATCGGCAATAATCGACTTGGAATTTTTCGATACGATTCCGGCATGGGTTTTATTATAACCTCGGTCATTTTGTCACCTTTTGATTATTTTTGAATTTCAACTTGATGATCTTCGCCGCTTCCTCGAACGCCTTTAACGTGGATTCCTCCAGCGACCTCCTGTTTTTCTCTTCGCGCTGTTTCGCGGTCGGCGATTTAACCGGCGCTCTTTGCTTTGCTGTCTCATACTGAATCAGCACCCTTGCCGCCTGAATCCGTGCCGGGTCCGGCTCAATCTCACCCTTCACAACTGCTTCCAGGTAGGCTTGCGATGTCTCGAAACGCCCGACCGGAGTTCGATCTTTTTTTGGTCGCCCTGCGCCCTCTCTATACCCACCTCTGCTCATAACTCCCCCGTTATTTTGATTTTCGGAATTTCCGATTAATTCTGCGCATGGCTCCAATCTCGGTTTTCGTTTTCCCATTTATCGTGGAGAAATCGACCACCCCCATGCCCATGATGTTATTCATTTTATTATGGCAGGGCAGACCGCCACCACAAGTGACGATCTGCTTTATCCTGCCGACCTGGGCCCGGTTTCCGTTTAACCCAGGTTTGAAGTTTTAACGAAGGCGGGGATAGGAGCCCCGCCCCGTAGGGAAGCCTTCCGGCTTGCCCGCCGACCGTGGGCTTTCGTCGATGGTGGAATGACACCTACAAAAACCCCGCCGACCGTGCCGATTTTTTCGGACATCAACACAAGTCCGGGCGCGTTTTGAAGCGAAGGTGCGCCAGCCCTTCGAGGTTAATCAACCGACGCTTGCTGAATGAACAGCGCATTCGGCTGCAAAACATATCCCGCCATTCTCGCGTGCGCCACCAAGAGGTGCGAAGCCTTTTTCGCCTGTGCCCACCGAACGACCTCAAGCCTTAATTCCTGCCGCACCGCAATGCCGAAGCCTCTTGCAAAGTCGCCCAGGATCGCAGTCCCCGCGCTTACGCTCGACGTGGGAAGGTCAAGCAGATTCGCCAGGAAAGGCGGGAAACCAAACCAGCCCGATTCGCCCGACGTCCCCTGACGTGCCACATAATCCGCACCCGCAGAGATGCAAGCTTTCGGCAAATCCTGATCGAGTTCCAACATCGCACCGACCGCAGCCAGAAGGCCGGACCAGTCGTTTGTCGCCTGGCCAGTTTCCGAAGTGGGAATGTCCCCATCCGCAAGAATTTTTGCGATAGAGAGCGCGTCAAGCTTCCCGGCAAATGAACCAGCCAGGGCCATAGAGAGCGCCGCGTCAAGGTTCGGGGAATCCTGAACAACCTCCATTGATAACGGAATCAGCGCCACGAGCGCCGTCGGATTAAGCGCCACCGGCGAAAAAACCGGCAAACTCTCCGAAATGTCCTCGACGCCTTCGACGTGCTCATAAACCGTAGGATCTTCATCAATCCGGCAAAGGTTCGTCGGCCCATCAATAACAATGGTCTGTGACCCTGCTTGAATGACGCGGGTTTTCGCCCGGATCGCGTCGATAATTTGAGCACTCACAAACGCGGGAACAGTTGCGGAACCTCTTTCAATAACCGAAGCTTCAGAGCGAATGCCCATTGAGCCGCGGACAAAATCACCGATGGACCAAACCTGACCGGTTTCCGGTCTGAAGTGGTCGGCCATTTTTTCGCTTTGGGCCAGCACAGGGACCTTTCGGCCTTTTATGTCAACGCCCCATTTTCCGCTTGCGACCGGGGCAGGCTCACCACCCGGAAACATCTGCCGGGCTAAATGTGTTTCAATCGCGTTTAACTGATCCTCAAGATTCAGGACACGGCCATTCTGCTCGCTCTTAAATTTCTCAAAACTCGCTCCGATTTGCTCAATAACTTCTTTCATGATTTTTATCCTCCGCCTTTCGGCTAATTTCTAATTTTTCGTTAATGCCGATCCACGTCCAGCGTCCCGCAAGTCCGTTGATTGTTTCGTCATCCCTTCTGACAGCGGCCCCTGACGTCCCGTCAGCATAGGCTTGTGTCTTTCGGTCTGGCTTCCCCGGCAACATCCCGTTGCAAGGGCCTGGCTTTCATTCCGCCCATCTTGTGGGCGCTTCGTTCCGCGTGTAATAATTTCAACATAACATCGGCATTGGCTGCCAGTAAAATCGTCACTAAAATTTCCCAACTTCGGAATCTAAAGCACGACTTCTCAACCGGTTATGATTTTTAAAGTCTGTGGAGAAAATTCGCCCCCCTGTCATCAAATCAGCCACCGGACTGGATGTCTTTCTACAATAGCTTCCGGCTCACCTAATGCCGCCCGCCGACGAAGTAACCAGGCTTCTTGTGTCTCAATAATCCGCCGGAATGCTGGCAACCACTTTGCCGCCTCATCATGGGCCATTGCCCTCAAGTCTTGAATCCCACCTTCGGCTTCGGCAAAGAAAAGCTCGGTCATTCTTTCATCGCAGCACAGCATCATCAGATCATTTAATCTTGTTTGGAAATTCATGGTTCAACCTCCGTATGTGTGCCCATGGGCACGGTCTTGATATTGTCGCCCTCCGGTGCTGTTTCGACGGCACGCTGCCAGGCTTCACGCTGCTGATCGGGAAGAAGGCGGGCAAGGGGACGTGTCTGGGATTCGGTTGTCGGTTTAGTTGGACAATTGTCCAATTCACTCATAACGGCGGCTGAATCGATTAATTTATATGCGTACCACTTTCCGATATCCCACCGCACCTTGCAATACGCTTCAAACGTCTCGAAGCCGAGGACGTCCCGGTAGTGGCCTCCGTCCCGAATCGCCATCAGCGCCCTGCCTACCTCATCCATTTTTAAACCCTCCCTATGAGTAACATCACCACCTGCGCCGCCAGCGCCCCAATGAGCGCCGCGCCCAGGTAAAACAGGATCGCTGTTACTTTTTCTTTCATCGTGTGCCCTCCATTTTCCAACGGTCAACTGCCGTTTTAAAGTCGATGAGCTTTCCCCGTCTGGCCTCCACATCCCTCTGTAGCTGGTCTATGTCCACTTCCATCCGTCGCGTGCTGTCTGTATCGCGCCATCGGTTAAGCTGGATAACTTCCGCGACGGCCTGGTCACAGATCGCCGACATGACGTCCTGGAGCGTTTCCCGGCGTGCCTGGGTCATTTCCATCGGCGTGTTTCCTCCCGCCGCCCTTAAAGCTTTTTCAAGTAGTAATCCCATTCAACCCCCTGCGCATTAAGCGCATTATGCGCATTAACTACCCTTTTTGCGCTTTTTGCGCTTTTTGCGCTTGCGCTCTTGCTAAAATTACCCTCTCCGCCGGCCTGCCATCTGTTACTGATTTTTCAATTTCAACGCGCCCACACCTGGCAAGCAGGGCGATACAATCATCAATCCGCTGCCGCCGTTCGTGCCGATTAAAGAGATTGAAAATCTGCGTCCGGGTCAGTCCTTCCGGTTCGTCGCACACGGCATCATAAATCTTGTCTGCTACCGAATCCCCTGTCTTGTCTCCGAAAATATAGATGACAGACTTTTCAACGTATTCCCAAAATGCCAGCGCTGCTAAAAGATGTTCCGCCCGGATGAGACTTGACAGGTCCATGAGAGAATACAGAAGCGCCAACCTCATCACATGGGCCTCTGCCCTTGATAATACCGCCCCGGCCATCCCCGGCTTGCCCTCCGACAGGGAAGGGTAAACCTCAATCCATATCTTTCGCGCGGCATCGTCTCGCTTAACCTCTCGGACGTTGCGCCCGTATTCAACTGCTTCTTCGATCTTTGACTTGAGTTCGCTTGTGTCGGTCTCATAGAACATTCCGCCCTCTGGCAGGAGCTTTGACCTTCTTACGAGCAGCCACATAAACCTGTTTGCGAGACCGTTAAAAATCTCTGTATCGTAAAGGTATTTTTTTAATTCCTGGATTGTTATATGGCCGATGATGCTTATATGGGCGTCTGTAGCTTTTATCGGATTATTTTTCGTCAACAACGAGAGATTGCCACAGTCCCAGGCCTGCCGGATGAGCGCGGATAGTGTGTTGCCGTTTCGCTCGATCGTCCGAAGAACGCCGCCAAACTCCGGCTCCCTGACAAAAAGGCGCTTGTCTTTTATGCCTTCGTCTTTGTCTGCTTCGTCTCGTACATGATAAATAATTCCTTCGCCGGATGAGAGACCGGATTTCACTTTTTCTGCTTTCCAGTCTTGAGAGTAGCGCGCATTAAGCGTGAAAAGCGCATTAACTACCCCCTCGGCAGTCCCCTTGCGACCTTTTGCGGTATCACCGATAATAATAAGATTTTCATTTGTATAATGCCGATCGCCTTCAACTCTGAAGTGTGCGCTCCGTCCAATCATGTTACCGAATACGCCAAACGTATGCCCCAGGATCGCCACAGGATCGCTTTCAGTGTGCGGGTCTATGGTCTGCACGATTTCACCGGCCAGGCCCTGGTAGGCTCGCTCATCCATTACGGGCCAGGCATCCGTTTGTGTATCGGTTTTTACATCCTCACCCAATGTCTTTTCAAACTCATCCAGCTGCTCGTTGTTTAACTTCTGTGCTAATCCCATGTCCGCTCTCCCCGTTAATTATTTCTATTTGATCCGTGACGCTTCCGCTTAACAGCGTGTCCAGTTTATGATCGACCGCCGCGAGTTCGGCCATCTGTTCTGCATACACGATGGCCCCGGCTTCCGTGAGCGCCCCAGGATTCTTTTTGACTTGCAGGCGTATTCCGTGAAGCTGCCGGCCCCGGTCACATAACTGTGTGTAGATTATTTCAATTTTTTGATTAAAGGCCGCCTGGAGTTTCCGACGTTTTTGAATTGCCGGATCAATAGGCGCCGGACGGCCCGGCGTCATACCTAAGTGTATGAGTGCGTCCTTGAATGTCAAATTGTAAAACCTCTGGACGAAATCGACAACATCCCCGGACGCGCCGCAGCCGAAGCAGTGGAAACGCTGCCGATGAGGTGAGACCTTGAGGGATGCGGATTTTTCACTATGGAAAGGGCATAATCCCCAATAATCACGTCCGCGCTGCTTCAGTTCAATCGACTGCCCTATGACGGCGACAATGTCCGGCTTGCCGTCGATCATCGGACGGCCCCTAGAAAACGATCTTCTGATTTTTTCTCAAGCCATGCGTCAATTTCATCGGAAAACCAGCCAACAGAACGACCACCAATTAGAACGCGTCGCGGAAATTTGCCGTCACGCTCTGCTCGCCATATGGTCGCGTCGGATAGTCCAAGCCGATGAAGCACGTCTTTTTTTCGTAAGATTCGCCGATCAATGTTTTGCATGAGTTCCTCCCTTTCGTTGTGCAAATATTCGCACAACATTTAGGAACATTCCAAAGCTTTGCATTTCTTTAATTACGTAATATTTGAAAACAAACAGGGAAGGGCACTAAAGTCTTTTGGGAAGGAAAAATCAGACAGCAAAAATATTTATTTTTTTGTTTTTTTCTTTTGTTCGGCAAAAGCAAGCACAGACGCGGCCTCTCGAATATCGCGGGCATTCCCAATTAGTGACATTTTCGCTTTTCCTTTTTCGTCAAAAGTGATGATTCCATTTTCAATTAAATCGTCGGCGATTTGTTGCCACCGTGCTTTGTGTTCAAGATAGACGCGACGAACGGTCGCGGGGCTTATTTTGTGCCTATCAGCAATTTGTTCAAATTCAGGATAGGCCTTGCAGGTGTCTTGTAACGCTATAAAAGTTTCGATTGCTATTTCCTTTTCAGCCTCACGCGAAGTATAATCATTGAAAGCGGATTTCGCCCCAGGGCCATCTTGAGCAAGGCCCAAAATCTTGCTGATTGCAAGTGGCCTCTGATTGGCTTTAACTGGTTTTTGAGCAAGTCGCAAAATACCCCTGCCAACTTCATCGAGATATTGAAGCACTTCTTCGGGTATCGGTAATCCATAACCCCTTGCCGTTTGATATGACTTCCACGCGTAAATCGGATTCTGTGTTTCTTGAAAAAGATAAAGCCACTTTTTGGCAAAGTGGGAATTATGATCCTTAAAAAGGTTTTTTAATTTTGACTCAAGTTCTGCACCGTCTTGTGTGTGCGTAGGTTTCTTTTTGGGCATTTTTTTCACCTCAATGGAATGACGTTTGATTTCATGGTTTCACCGATAATCTGCTTCAGACTGGTTTCCCATCGCTCAAGGGCTTGCTTTTTTTCCGTGACATAGTCGTAACGATTGTAAATGGCCATCACGCCCTGGAGCTTATGCCCTAGCACCCTCTCCGCAACGATGTCTGTAACGCCCAGCGCCGCAAGCCTTGTGCGAAGCGTCCGCCGCAAGTCATGAGGCGTGAAAGGGTCTTTGACTCCGATCTCCGCCCGATTCCGCCGGATTGCGTTTGCGAGAGCGCCAACGGTCAAAGGTCGTTTAGGATCACTTGGCGATTGGAATACATATTCGGAAATGGAATAAACCCTTGCAGCCTGCAAGACATTTGAAAACATCTCCGTAACCGGAATAATATTTTCTTCCTGGTTCTTTCGATCCTCTGCCGAAATGATCCAAAGTCCGTTGTCAATTTGATCCCAGCGCATTGAACAAACTTCGCCCGGTCGCTGGCCGGTCAACAGGATCGTTTGCAAGGCGAGTTTCGTTAAGACATAGATGTCCAGGTGTTGTCTCTCAATATCAAGGGCACCCCATAGCAGGCGGATTTCATCGTCTGTTAAAACCCGCGCCCGCGATTCTTCTTTTTTTCTTTTTAGTCCAGCAATCGGAGACGTTCTTATCTCACCCTTTTCCGATGCAAAATTGAACATACGAATCAACACGGTCTGAAGGCGATTGCCGGTCACCGGGGCACGATCTCGAACATCGTCCACGATCTCGACAATATCCCGACGTGTGATTGACTTTACTTTACGGTTTTTTAAAATTGGAAGGGCGTCTTTTTCAATTAACCGTCGCTGTTCTTGTGCCGTCGGTTTGTCCTTGAGTTCTTTTTCCCAGAATTTTTCCAGAAGCATTCCAAAGGTCGGTTCTTGCTTTTCCAGCCTCTTTTTTTCTCGCGGATCATAACCCGCTGCGATTTCATCTTCCAGGGCTGCTTGCCTCTGCCGTGCATCAGCTAGGGACATTTTTGGATATTTACCGATTTGAAAGCGCCATTGCTTTCCGTCGATGACATAACGGATACACCATACCTTTGCCCCCGAAGATGCGACACGGAGAAAAAGTCCGTCTCCGTCCGGCAGGTCATATCGGCAACTTTGCGGCTTCGCATTCCGGCAGGCCATATCGGTCAAAACCCGCTTTCCAGCTTTTTTAGGACTCATGCTCACCCCTTTTTTTTTAGTCCCAAAAGACCGGGACTATAGTGGGACTAAAAAATATGACGCTGCTTGAAACGTCTTGAAAAGATAAATACAGGAAAAAGTCTTTAATTGCAAGTAAATATAGAATAAGTGAAAAGGTATGAAAAGTATTGAAATGTATGAAAAACTGCTTTGGGAGCAGGATGTCAGGTGTTCGAATCACCTCGCCCCGACCAGTAAAAAAGCCCCCTGAAAACAGGGGGCTTTTTTACTGGAATAATGAGGGAGTGTCTTCTAACCTTCGATAAAGGTGATTTCTACACGCCGGTTTTGTTTCCTGCCTTCAGCCGTATCGTTGGAGGCAACCGGCTTTCCCTCGCCCATCCCTCGCAGTTCAAAAACGACTGTATTGTGACTCAACCCCATACGTTTGAGCGCTGTGGCTACGTTGTATGAACGGTCCAGCGAAATCCTGAGGTTCAAGCCGGCGTTATCAAGACGCGTAGAATCGCAATGACCGTCAATGACGATCGTGCCCTTGATGTTCCTGATTTGAGAATAGAACGTTTTGAGGCGTACAAGTTCCTGAGGATTCAAAGTGGTTTTACCCGTTTCAAAATGTAGGGTAATTACCTTGCCTGTTTTGGCAGGTTCCACCGCTGTGACGACGGCTTCCTTCTGTTTGGCAACGACTTCTTTTTTTCCATCCGCGCAGGCTTTCCTGGAGGCGACACGAACACCGGGATCTGCTTTTGCGGCGGGGACCTGCGGTTCAATGGCGGCAGGTCCCGGAGTTCCCGCAACGGCAGGCGCCGGGGTTCCTGCGGCGGCAGACGCTCTCTTTTCCGCGCAGGCCTTCCTGGAGGCGACGCGAACGCCGGAATCTGTTCTTACCGCCGGGGCCTGCGCTTCAACGGCGGCCGGCGCCGGTGTTTCAGCGGCAGGTGTTTCAGCGACAACAGGAGCAGCCGGTTTTGCGTCAACCTTCTCAACGTCGCCTTTAAAGTCTCTGACAACAATCACACGGTTATCAGGTGTGTCTTGATTGGAGAGCCAGAATTCGTTTTTATCTTCGATATAAAATTTCCAGTCCACAACATCCGAATCCGGTTCAATCACCCAGGCACAGCAGGTTTTTTGAACAAAAACGGCCTCTGCATCCGGTTTGGAAGGCGCTTTTTCCTCTTCAAGCGCGGTGAGTTCCTCTCTTGTGGGAAGGCGCCAGTCATTGAAGCCGCCGATGTTGAGACTGGCGACGGTTTGCAAGACCGTGTCGGCCGTTTGGTCGCTCACGGGGTGAAGAAACCACTGCTGACCTGTCTTGGAATCCAGGACGGACGCGTCGTTGAAAACCTGGTAGCGAATCATGATGGGCTTGGCGATAACCAGTATTTTCCCGGCTTCAAGGGTTGTGGCACGCCCGGTGACCTGTGTTTTCCATTTATCGGAAAGCGGAGAAATTGTATAGTCCGATAAAGGCAACAGGCCGGACATGCTAAATGTTCCATCCGGTCCGGTTTTTGTTTCAAATTGTTCATAACCTGCGGTAGGCTGTACTTGCTTGATAATGACAGAAACATCACGGATAGGTTTCCCCTGGCCGTCGATGACTTTTCCTTCGATGCCTGCCGTTTTATCGCCGCAACCGAATAAAAGCAAGCTCATCAGTAGTGCAAACAAAATGCGATACGAAATTTTCATAATGACGACTCCTTGATTCAAGTTTGCGTTTAACAACACAATAGGTTGTCTGTTTAAAAAGTATCGTAAAGATTGCATAATATTAAAAAATATTCAATAAAAAAAAGCATTCATTTCTTCTCAAAAAGCATCGGGGGAAAAGCAGCGGATGATGCTTTTCCACAATGCAGTTGTTTTGTGAAAAAAACCTGGCTATGATGTAGTATAAAAAATGATCCTCAGGAGGCTTATGAAACTGATTGTTGTGACGGGGATGCCGGCGGCAGGAAAGAACGTCGCCGCTCAATATGCCAGCAGGTATCAATATCCCCATTTTTCCACGGGTGATTTTGTCCGTGCGGAAATCTCGAGGCGAGGCCTCAACGCGGATGCACAGACAGCGGCTATGATTTCCACAAAAATGAGGGGAACAGACGGACTGGGCGTCACACGAATGGCGTTAGATGAAGTGCTGAAGCAGAGTGCGGATGTGGTTTTTCTGGAAGGCATACGATCCTGGCAGGAGGTCGAATGGATCCGAAGCACAGCGTTTTGCACCCTTGTGGCGGTTGTCGCCCCGAGATCCATGAGGCTGGAGCGGATCATACAAAGGGGCAGGGCGGATGATTCCGTCGCTCATTTCGATCAAAGAGATCGACGCGAGATCGAGTATGGTGTGGCGGTCTGCATCGCGCTGGCTGACGCTTATGTGCTCAACACCGGCACCACAGAAGACGCGCAAGATCAGCTCCATCGGATCATTTTCCCACTATGATGAGAACACGTCAGGAAGACAAAAGTCCTTCGACTTCAGCGCGGATGGCGCGGAGGCTTTCCTCGGAGGACGCCTCGAAACGAAGGACGACCACCGGCTGTGTATTTGAGCAGCGAACAAGCGCCCAGCCTTCTTCAAACGGGATGCGGACACCGTCGATGTCAATGACGTCTGGTATGTTCCGGTAGTGGTGTTTGATTTTCTCGACCACGGTTTTTTTCCTGTCATCGTCACAGTCCATGCGAATTTCAGGTGTGGCAAAGGTCTGCGGAACATCTGAAAGCAATTCGCTCATCTTCAGTCCGGTTTCAGACAGGATTTCCAAAAGCCGGATGGCGGCGTAAATTGCGTCGTCGTATCCGAAATAGCGGTCGGCAAAAAACAAATGGCCGCTCATTTCCCCTCCTAAAACGGCCCCTGACTCTTTCATTTTGGCCTTGATCAGAGAGTGACCCGCTTTCCACATGATTGCTTGTCCGCCGTGCTTGAAGATGTCATCGTATAACACCTGCGAACATTTGACCTCTCCGATGATCGTGGCGCCGGGACGGTCTTTCAAAATGGCGCGGGCGAATAATAAAAGCAACTTGTCCCCCCAGACTATTTCCCCGGTATCACTGATCACACCGATGCGATCCGCGTCTCCGTCGAAGGCGATGCCCAAATCCGCTTTTTTTTCTGAAACCAGACGAATCAGGTCCGTTAGGTTCTCTTCGACGGTGGGATCAGGAAAGTGGTGGGGAAACCGACCGTCCGGTTCGCAGTACAGGCAGGTGACATCACATCCCATGCGCCGGAGAATAGGCAGTGCAAACTGACCGCCGACACCACTGCCCGCGTCGAGAACGATTCTGAAGGCTTTGTTGATTTTTACATGGTCAAAAAGATAGTTGGCGTAATCGTCGGTGATTTCCTGAACCCGGTTGGAACCGGCGCCGATGGAGTAGCTTCCGGATTCGATAATTCTTCTGAGATCCTGAATCTGTTCGCCGTGAATGGAGTCGTATCCGATGCAGATTTTAAATCCGTTAAACTCCGGCGGGTTGTGGCTTCCCGTGACCATGACCCCTCCGCCAGCGCTGAAATGGCGGATGGAAAAATACAGCATGGGTGTGGCGCAAAGACCGATGTCGACCGTGTCGATTCCGGCGGCATTGATCCCAGAGATGAGATATTCATGATAGGCTTCCGAGCTCAGCCGGCAATCCCGCCCGACGGTCATCATTTTTATTTGATGCGCGGCGGCGTAAGTGCCTATGGACTGGCCCAGCTGAAATACAAAATCTCTATTTAAATCGCGGTCAACTACGCCACGGACGTCATATTCTCGAAAAACATGGGGATTCATGGATATCTCCTCGGATGGTGCTGTTATCGTTTAGTGCTTTGGTTGCTGTCTTTTTCGCTGAGAGTTCGTATAAAAAAAAACCGGATATGTCAATGGAAGATGCTTGTCCGCAAAAATACTATGGCCGGATCGTTTCAAGCAGATCGGAAGCGCGATTGAGGACCCAATGAGCGCCGGAGCGAATAAAATCCTCCCGGGAATGGCGGCCGGTGAGGACACCGGCGCTCCAGGCGCCCGAGGTCCGGCCTGCTTCAACATCCAGAGGATGATCACCGACCATGAGCGTGTCACAAGGCCGGCTGCCAAGCTGAATGAGTGCACGGTTTAAGTGATCAGGATGGGGTTTGACGCGTTCGATATCGTCTCGGCAGATCACCACATCACAATGGTTTGCAATGTCAGGAAAGACCGTAAAGACTGCTTTGGTGCAGTTTCTGGTGATGATACCGGTATGAATATTTGCCGCGTGCAAACCGATGAACAGTTCGCGCGTCCATTCGAATAACTCGCCGTTTTCCGCCGCCCGGATTTCTATGCTTTCAATAATCCGGAAAGCCTCGGAGCTGAAGGCGCGGGCATCATGAAGCGATTGTGAAGAAAGCAGGGTTTCGGATTCATGGATCATTTCCAGAACATATGAAACATCCGGGTTTCCCGGCGTTATCCCCCATCGGCCAATCAGTTTCAGGATGGCTTGCCGCATCAAATGAAAATCAATATTGAGTCGGGCCAGTGTTCCGTCAAAATCAAAGACGACCGTATTGAGGCGGACTTCATCCATCCATAAAGTGCTCATGTCATCCGTGTTTCCCTGATGCATAATCCGTCGAAAGCGTTTTTGTAACAGTCTTCAAGGCGGGGGTGATGGGAAGCGACTCGCCGGAGACCATTTCTAAAAATCGGGTGAGAATATAAAAAGTCGCACCCCATAGGATATCTTCACCGTTTTGCCCGTCCGGAATGACCAGGCAGGGAAATTTAACCTGGTAGCGGGGGTCCTCGTCCCCCGAAGCAGAGCGGATTTCCAGATCGGCATATGAAGAGTTCTTGAAAAAGAGGCTCAAAGGGACCTCCAGTATTTTTTCCACTTCGTCGTTTTCCCGATATTCAAAGGGGGTCGAAGTCAGGCAGACAACCGGGAAGATTGTACGGGTGAAGTATGTCAGCGAGTAAGAGGGCAGAGCGCCCAGGAACCTGACATTAAGAGGGCTCAAGCCGATTTCCTCCCAGGCTTCACGAAGAGCGTTCATCAGAAAAAGCCGGATTAAATTTGATGTCTGCTCATTGTAAAAGGGAAGATCGTTGAGTGTCCGGTCGTCGATTGTGCGGATCGTGCCGGTATGTAATAAAATATGGCTGAGCATTTCATCGGTGGACGGCTCCAGGATCCCTCCGGGACAACTGACGTCTCCTGATTGAGTGACATGAACAGATCGTTTGATCAGTTGAAAGACATATTCGGAGTTTTTATACAACAGAAGTACAACGACACCTGCCGCATGATGTTTTGTAACGGTTTGCCCGGAAGGATGGATCAGCGAAAATTTCTGTTCATAGTCCAGAGGTGTATTTTGGAGTCTCAAGGCGGCTCTTGCAGGGAAAAGATCTTTGACGGTGAAGAACTCGGGATTCATTTTGTGTCCATTGACGGTGAAACGATGATGTTCCGGATGATCTCATTATACCAGCGACGTTGCGGAAACAAATCGATGAAGCCGCAATGCCCTCCATATTCAGATCTGTTTATACGGAATAAATCATTTTCCGTCAATGAATCAAAATCGTCGGCGGGAATTACCGGATCGTCTTTGGCAATAAAGAGACTTACCGGCAGATTCAGATCGGCAAAGGAGTCCTTCGTAAGCGTATAGAGTTTGAAGTAGTCGCGGTAAGAGGGAAACTGAGGAAAATATTTCATCATTTTTTCGGTTAAATCCAGGCAGGTCTGTGACTCAAGCAGCGCGTTGAACGCATAGGTGTCAGGGAAAAGACGCTGTTTGATTCTAAGCGAGCGTTTCCATTTCTTCAGAAAATACTTTCGATAAATCGCCGGGGCGCTGTCAATGGCCAGGGTTGTCTTGTAAGGATCCAGCGGGGGACTGACGGCGAAGACTTGTTTGAGGTTTTCGATCGGCGTTGTTGCGTGCCGGATCGCGCAGCGCAGCGCGAAGTTGGCGCCCAGTGAAAAGCCCAGCAGGTAGACCGGAAGATCAGGTGCGGTTTTTGCCGCCTGGTGGATCGCATCGAAGGTTTCGTTGATCAGGGCGCCGTGAAACATCCCTTCGTTGAGATGATGAGACTCCCCGTGATCTCTCAGATTCAGGCGGATGACTGAAAAACCCGACCGATAAAAATGAGATCCGGCAGAAAGCATATAGGCGGAAGTGTCAGAACCTTCCCATCCGTGAAGAAGGATCATCAGCCCTATTGCATGAGGGTGCCGGGTATGACGGGCAAGCAGTTTCGATCCCTCCGACGTGCTGAAGATCATCGGATCGGCAGTTTTTTGGAACTCACTGCGAGGACGGATGAGCAGGTGTGAACTTGCCAGGATGGACTGGACGTGTCCGTTTCGAAGAAACCAGTGGGGATTGAAGATCGGCATGATATCGTTTGAAGGGTCTGTCATGTGTGCAGGGTATACGACAAGCAGGCGATCTGATTTAAAGTCAAGTGCAAATCAAAATACCTGGTTTTCACCGTCCCCCAAATCCCCCTTGAAGATAAAATCTGATCATTATTGTCATCCCGAAAAATTGATTTTATGTATATTGCGAATGAAACCAAATGTCAAATCATCAATGACCGGATGATTTCTGAGCTAAACAATCGTCTGATGTCGATTCAGAAAAGTAAGATCCGGAGATTTATCCGCGATGAAATTTACACGATGATGTGATACGATCCTTTCCATTACAGTCAAAGGTCACAATCAAGAAACCGGATGCAATCAGATTGGCGGCTTGACAAGGGGAAAAGATGAACAACCAGACAAAGACAAATCACACACAGGACCGGGAAATTGCCGCACTCAGGGAAAGAATCCGGGAATTGGAAACTATGGAAGCAAAGCGCAATCGGATCGAGGAGTCATTGAGGGAAAGTGAAGAAAGATACCGTGAAATTCTGCACAATGTTCAGGAAGCTTACTATGAAGTGGATTTAAATGGAAACTTTACGTTCTTCAACACACCCGCCATGATCAACCTCGGTTACAGCGCCGAAGAAATGAAGGGGATGAATTTCAGAACCTTTACCGATTCTGAAAATGCTAAAAAGGTGTTGAAAGCCTACAACCGGATATTTCTGACCGGTGATCCCTTGACGAGACTGGAATGGGAGCTTCTTACCAAGGAGGGGATCCGTTATCCCGTCGAGAGTTCCGCGTCCCTGATCCGCAGCAAAGCGGGAGATCCCGTCGGTTTCAGGGGGATGGTGCGCGATGTCACTGACCGAAAACAAACGCAAGAGGCGCTGCAGGAGAGCGAAGAGCGCTACCGCGGCATTCTTGAGGAGATGAATGAGGCTTATTACGAGATCAATCTGAAAGGGAACTTCACGTTTTTTAATGAGTCGATGTGCAAAACCCTCGGTTACAGCCAGATTGAACTCACGGGAATGAACAACCGGGATTATACTTCCAAAAAAAGTGCCCTGAAAGCAACGCTGAGATTCAAGGAAGTTTATCAAACAGGCATTCCGGGTTCCCTGATGGATTATGAGGTCATCAGAAAAGACGGCCAGAGGCGAATTCTTGAAACATCGATTTTGCCGATGAAAAAATCAACAGGTGAGATCACAGGGTTTCGAGGCGTGGCGAGAGATGTTACCGACAGGATTAAGGCCGATCGGGAAAGGCGAAAACTCGAAGAGCGCCTGCGACAGGCCGATAAAATGGAATCCATCGGAACGTTGGCCGGCGGTATCGCCCATGACTTCAATAACCTGCTGATGGGAATCCAGGGGTACGCATCCCTTGCGTTAATGAATCTGGATCCGATCGATCCCAACTATGAAAGGCTCAAACGGATCGAACAACAGGTGCAAAGCGGCTCCGATCTGACCAAGCAGTTACTGGGATTCGCCCGGGGCGGAAGATATGAGGTCAAACCTTCGGATATGAACGACATTCTTGAGAAAACCGCATCAATGTTCGGGAGAACCAGAAAGGAAATCACCATGGATCGGAAATACGCAAATGATCTATGGAGCGCGGAGGTTGATCGCGGGCAAATGGAACAGATGTTGCTGAATCTGTATGTGAATGCCTGGCAGGCCATGCCGGGCGGTGGAGAGATCACCGTGGAGACACATAATGTTGTCCTCGAAGATCGACAGGCGTTTCCTTATAACATGAACCCGGGACGCTATGTGATGATATCCGTCACCGATACCGGTGAAGGGATAGACGAAAAAATAAAAGACAAAATATTCGATCCTTTCTTTACGACCAAGAAATTCGGGAGAGGGGCAGGCCTGGGACTGGCGATGGTCTATGGGATCATCAAGGGACATGGGGGAATGATCAATGTGGATACCTCCCCCGGTCAAGGAACAACATTCAATATCTATCTGCCCGCTTCTCAACAGGCAGTGGTTCAAGAGATTGCGGCACCCGCTAAAATTGTTGGAGGTACGGAGACTATTCTTGTTGTAGACGATGAAGGAATGGTGTTGAAAGTGTGCGGGGAACTTCTGGAGTCAATCGGCTATCGGGTCTTAACTGTCGAAAGCGGCCAGGAGGCGTTGGATGTTTACATGGAACATGGAAAAGAAATCGACCTGGTGATTCTCGACATGATTATGCCGGGAATGTCGGGTGCAGAGACCTTTGATCGCCTCAGGGGAATGAATCCGGACATCAGGGTTCTTTTGTCAAGTGGCTACAGCATGAATAGCGAAGCCAAACATATCATGGATCAAGGATGCAACGGGTTTCTCCAAAAGCCTTTTCTGCTGGAAAGACTCTCCGGCAAGGTCCGGGAGCTGTTGGATTAACACACATCGATGTTTCTCAAGGATTGTCACCGGATTCATTTCTCTGGCGGGTGGAAGGAAACAAAAAACCCGCTATTTCTAACG
>DDWS01000066.1:0-25036 GCA_002347685.1 Syntrophaceae bacterium UBA2280 | reverse complement strand
GGATATGAGCCGTATGCTCTAACCAGCTGAGCTACACCGCCTCAAAAGGACCACGACGCTATACAGAAGTGTCTGGCGTTTGTCAATATCTATTGCTCACCGGTGAGCTGATACACCACGATGACGCTTCGATTCCCCACGGAGGCGCCTACAGATTGCACCAAAGCCAGGACGATCTCGGGCTTTCCGTCGTTGCTGACGTCTTTGATCGCATAATCGGCCACATAACCGTTGATCTTCTTTGTCCGCCAGTTTTCTGCAAGTCCCAGTCCGTCCCATTCCATACTATAGACCTCGCTGGACGTGAAAAGTTTTAGATTCTTAAAGATTCGGCCGACTGAGGACATATTTTTGACGATGATGAATTCCTTCCTGCCGGGAAGGTTCGTATTATGGGTCAGGATTCTAAGATTGGCGAAAGCGCTTCTTTCGGTATTTCCGGGGTCGCTGCGGTCCTCATTGGAAATATAGTTGTTGCTGCCGCCGAAAGGTGTATCACTTCTCCAGAGCAGTTCTTCACTGGAAAAACCGAAGCCCAAAAGGCGGGACATGGATTTTGTGGTTTTTTCGAAAATGCAAAGATAGTCCAGTTCGTCGAGCGCGATGACCTTTTCGGTTCCGCCGGCCGTCAGTGGTTCAATTGCCAGACCATAGATCGACAGTCCCTCGGGAATTTTTTGCCGTGGTCCTTCGACGTATTTTCCGTCGCGCCAGACGATTTCATAAATAGGCCTTTCAAAGACTTTATCGATGCCGTAGGTCTGTCCCAGAAGCAGCGGCAGGCCGGACGGCGTATCCAATACGCGAAGAAACCAACGGATATTGGTGGCGATGTTCTGATATTTCCCGTCTGTGTACTGTACGACAAATGAATCCAGCAGATTTCTGTTCAGAGAAGTGACGATAATCTCCGGCGTGCCATCGCGGTTGATGTCGGCCACATCCACGGAAATATAATTATTGTAGGATTTCCCTTTGATCTGGTCAAGAAGCTTTAATCCATCTGGTGTTTTCGAGTAGATGTAGACATTGTTCTGATCGATCACCACGATTTCATTGGAACCGTCGTTATTGACGTCCCCGACGGCCATCCCCTTGAATTCCGTCCGCATCTGCTGACTCATCCAGAAACCTGTTCGTTTGAGAGGATCGGGGGAATCGATGAAATCAGGATTGATCACAGAGGTCAGCGTTCCCCGTTTTCCGCCTGCTTTCATACCGGCGATGATCTGGGATTCACGAGACGGTGCAGGAGCGACAGGCGCTGCGGCGCTGACCGGGGCGGCAGGTGAGGGGGCCTGTCCGACAATATGCCCGATGATTCGCTGCGAAAAATCGTTCATTTTCGGAATAATGTCATCCAGGCTCTGTGACTGTGAAGACACACTCACATCGGATCTGCCCGCTTCGACATCGAAAAGTTTGCTGTCCACACTCACGCTGCTGCCGAATTTCGTAATGCTGCCCCAGACAACATAGTCGGATTTGAGCGTCCGTCCGATCGCGGAAACATCGTCGCCTGTGAGATCCTTCGAAGCATATTTCTTGAGCGCATCCTGGACCGAATCTTTTCGGACCACCTCAATTTGATCCGACGCGGAAATACGGCTGGAGAGCATATCCGCAATACCCTGCCTTACATACTCAATGTTGTCGGCACTGTGCACGGAAAACGGCAGGACCGTTACAGTGAATTTTTCCTTGGCCACGACCTGTCCCGATACAAGAAGCAGCATTAACGGAAAAAGCACATAGTATAATATTTTACGCATAGTTATCTCCTATTCAGGCTGGTGAATCTTGGTCTCATTCTCCTGTGGTTCCTAGCATGTAAGAGGGTATTATACAAGAATGATTTGTCATGTTCAAATTCCCGGAGGGATGATGTAGATCAAGACGGCAAAAAAATGGCAAACACTACCCCCGATGACAAACAAATGCCAGATGGCGTGACTGAAAGGGATTTGCTTCCATACGTAAAAGACGGTGCCGAGCGTGTAGGACAGCCCGCCTGCTATAAGTAAAATAAGGCCGCCTTCCGCCAGTGATGTGATGAGGGGTTTAATCGCAAAGATGATAATCCAGCCCATGAAAATATAGGCAATCGTTGAGACAATTTTGAACCGTTGAACGAAGAAAATTTTTAAAACGATTCCGATAAGGGCCAAAAGCCAGATGATGCCGAAAAGCGTCCAGCCAAGAGTGCCTTGGAGGGTGACGAGCAGAAAAGGCGTGTACGTTCCGGCAATCAGAAGATAGATGCACGAATGATCGACGATCTTCAAATAATACTTCACCTTCGGATTCCGGTAGCTGTGGTAGAGGGTCGAAGCAGTGTAAAGGAAAACCAGCGATGCACCGAAAATCGCACCGCTGACAATGTGAATTGCCGAGCCGTAAAGGGCGGCGAAAGTCACCAGCAAAACCAGCGCAGCCAGGCTCAAAAGGATGCCCAGGCCGTGCGTGATACTGTTTGCGATTTCCTCCAGATGTTCCAAACGTGATATAGGGGTCATCGTAATCATTCTTTAACCTTTCGTATTTAAATCATATTCAGGATTTCGTCGATCCTCAAATTGATGATTTTGGATGAAATCCGGAAGGGGGTTTTGAGTTCCTGCGCAAAAAGGGACACTTTGTATTCCTCAATCATCCAGAACAAATCTTCCACTTTTTTGATTTTTTCCGGTGAAGTCATCGGCGTGACACCCGCCTGGATCTCATCGAAGCGGCGTGTATAGGCATCCATCTCATTTAATTTTACCCGGGCTGCCGAAAGGTTCAGGCAGCCCCGCTCAGCCCGCAGGGTCAGGGCTTTCAGATAGCGTTGAAGTTCACGAACGCGGTCAAGAGGATAACGTTCGGGAAAACCGATCGGAACCAGGCGGCGGGATTCCTCCATCGTGTCTTTTAGAAAACGGATCAAAGGGCGGTTTGAGCGATTTTTCGAAACAAGTTTCTGCACGCAGGAGAAAAGAACTAAGAAATGCCGGCAAACAGGCTCAACAGTATCAAGAATCACCTGCCCGTAAGGAAGAATCTGTGCGCCGATCCGATCGATGTCCTCTAAAAAGTCACTTTCTTTACGCAACACATGTTGAAACAGATCGATTGTGACACGTTTGAGGATGGCGTCTTCCAGCTGTTTGGGGGGGCCGATGAGTTCTGCGGATTCCCGGATCGGCCCGGTCAGTTTGATGTTCTTTTTCAGCTGCCGGATTTTATCGTTGAAATGCAGGCGGTAGAGCGCGGCTACCCCTGCGGTATGGCTCAAAAGGGCTTCCGTTTCATCGGCGTACAGCCGGATGCCGACGGAATCCCCCTGGTCCTGAAGTGCGGGGTAGGCATAACCGATCAGCCCCTGCCGGCCGGAAATCGGGATTTTGTCCGGTAAATCTCCAAAATCCCAGCGAGTCAGGCCGCTCTTTTCCCACTGCCCTGAAATAAGATCAATGGCCGAACGATGTGCCCCGCCGGATATCTCTTGCTGAAGAGCCGTGATGTCGCGGCTTTCCTTCACGGCATGGCCATGTTCATCGATGACACTGTAGCGGATGTTGAGATGCGCGGGCAACCGATCCATGGCCCAGGCATTCGGGGGGACGGCCACTTTAAATTCTTGGATCATAAATGCGCTAAGGGCTACAGGCAGAGACTCACTTGCGGTTGCGGCATGCAGGCAGAACATTTCCCCGACTTTCCGTCCGCCCGGGAGTTTCTGGCGCAGGGCTTTGGGGAGCATTTTAATCAGCTGAGACACCTTGTCTTCCAGGAGGGAAGGCAGATTTCGTTCGATGCTCATCTCCGCGGTTTGTGAAACCAGTCCGACCGGTATTTTTACCGTCACGCCGTCATCATCCTGACCCGGCGAAAAATGATATCGCAAGGGGAAAACGGCTGAATCCATTTTTATCTGGTCCGGGTATTTTGACAGGATTTCCGGGTCCGGTTCCCGGTCGATAAAATCCTCCTCGCGAAAGCGCAAAAAATGGTCATTGCCCCGGTCCCGGATGAGCTTCGTCAATGTGCGAAGATCGGAGACCAAAGGCAGCTTCCGGTCGTAAAGCCTTGCCACCATTTCTTCATTTGCCGCGAATCCTCGCGTCCGGAGTTTATCCTCCATGGTTTTCGCCTGTTCCCAAAGGCGCAAGTTATGATCCAGAAAAGGAGGTCGACGTGCAACCTCGCCTGTGACCAGGGCTTCCCGGATAAAAATTTGTCTGGCTTCCTCGGGGTTTATCCGGTCATAGGGCACACTCCTTTGTTCAACAATAGTGAGGCCGAACAGCGTTACTTTCTCCAGTGCGACAACCTGCCCCCGGTTTTTCTCCCAGTGCGCCGCGGAATAAGAGTATCGGCAATGATCACGGCCGAGTTCTTCGAGCCATTCACTTTTGATGTTGGCGGCGTGACGGGCGAAAACCCTCGACGTCTGACTGATTTCAGCCGCCACAATCCAGGAGCCGCCCCGGTTGAAAAGAGCGGAACCGGGATAAAGCATCACCTCGCGGCTTTTGGCAGCGGTGTAAAAATTTTTTTCCTTCTTCAGGGCAATGTTGGAAAGGTAGCCGCTCAGAATGGAACGGTGGATCCGGTCATAGTGATCCTGATCCATATCGATTTGCATCTTTTCTTTGCGATGTTTTGCGGGAACCGCATTGTCTTCAATGATATGCATAATTTGAAAATAAATATCGCGCCATTCCATCATGCGTCGGTAGGAAAGAAAGGAATCCCGGCAGAATTTGCGCAGCCTGCTTTGGGAGGGCGTTATTTCCATGACCTCATGAAAACGGTTCCAAAGGGTAATGAAGCTGATAAAATCCGATTCGGCATGCTGAAACGTTGCGTGTGCCGCCGCCGCCCGGTCGATTTTTTCATACGGCCTTTCGCGCGGATCCGGAATGCTCAGTGCCGCGGAGATCACCGCGATCGCACGGACGCAGTCTGCCTTTCGCGCATCCAGGATCATGCGGGACACGCGCGGGTCCACAGGCAAGGAGGCCATCGCCCGGCCGATCGGTGTCAGCTCGAAGACATCCGTCTGCTGTGTGTTTTCATTGCGGATGAGCGCGCCCAGTTCGCGAAGAATCTCCAGGCCGTCGCGGATGCTTTTAGGCTGCGGAGGGTCGATGAAGGGAAAAGACGAAACCGACCCCAGATTCAGCGAGAGCATCCGCAGGATGACGCCGGCGAGATTGGAGCGCAAAATTTCAGGCTGTGTGTATCGCGGCCGGCCAAGATAATCCTCTTCGGAATAAAGCCGGATGCAGATGCCGTCGCGAACGCGTCCGCAGCGACCCTTGCGTTGTTCGGCGCTGCTTTGCGAGACGGGTTTTACCGGCAATCCGGTGGTTTGACTACGGGGGTTGTATTCCAGCATTCGTGCCAGACCCGCATCGATGACATATTTAATGCCGGGAATGGTCAGCGATGTTTCAGCGATATTCGTCGCGACGATAATTTTCTGCTGGTCCGAAGGCGCGAAAACCAGGCGCTGCGCGTTGCCGCTCAGTCTGGCATACAGAGGTAGAACAAGCCCGGAGCATCGCTTGGACAGTTTCAGGGAGGCTTCCCGGATATCCCGTTCGCCGGGCAGGAAGATCAGGATGTCCTCATAGCGCCGCTCGTTCTGCAGCTGTTCGACGCGGGCAACGGCTTCATCTACATAGGTTGCCTCTTCTTTTTCGTCTTTTTTGGCATCCACGGGACAATACCGGACCTCGACGGGATACATCCTTCCGGAAACCTCAATGATCGGCGCGTTGTCGAAAGCCTGTGAAAATTTGGTCGTATCAATCGTCGCGGATGTGATCAGGACCTTCAAATCCGGTCTGGCATGCAAAAGCGTCCGCAGGTAACCCAGCAGAAAATCAATATTCAGGTTCCGTTCATGCGCCTCGTCGATAATGATGGTGTCGTAATCGAGCAAATGACGATCCCGGACAATGTCGGTCAGAAGAATGCCGTCCGTCATCACTTGAATAAGGGAATCTTTTGCGCACTTTTCCTCAAACCGGATCTTGTAACCCACGGATTGGCCGCAGGGTTCACCGAGCTCCGAGGCGATGCGCAAGGCGATGCTGATCGCGGCGATGCGTCTCGGTTGTGTCAGGGCGATCGCACCTTGCCTCCCCAATCCGGCAGCAAGGCACATTTTCGGAATCTGTGTGGTTTTTCCTGAGCCTGTTTCGCCGGAGATGATGACCACCCGTCCCCTGCGGATGGCTTCGATAATTTCATCGCTTCTCTCGGATATCGGTAAGGCAGGATCGAACTGGACAGGTTTGACGCCATGATCCCGACGCGAAACGCGGTTTTCCGAGGCTTCCACCTTCTGCGTGAAATGGGCGAGTTTCTTTCGACAGGCCACGGGATCATGGCTGCCTGACTGAATGATTCTTACGAGCTCGCGGTCAAGTCGCGGTTGATCGACGATCATGACATTTTCAAGACGTCGTCTGATTTTTAAAATGATATCTGAATCCCGGTGAGCAAACACGCAAACACTCCTGGATGTTAAAGACCCGACCGATGTATTTCACAGAAATCACTCCCCTGTCAACGCGGGAAATCCACCGCAGACCCAAAGGCAGGTTGACTAAAGCAGGATTGTTCGATACAGTTCACTAGACAAGGATTCAGAAAGGGGAACGCGAATATTGCTGCCTGTCACGCTGCAAAACAATAAAAAACACTATCTCGCCTACAATGCCTGGCGCAAAAAATATTTCATAAACAACACACCCAAAGACGGCAGTATCATTCTGCATCTGCTGCCCTGGCTTTTGAGCGTGAACCATCCCGGCGTGCCGGGTTACGTACAGGATTTGACAAACGCTTTTCATGTCTTTCAAATTGAAAATAATAACGATATCATGCGTATGGAAAATGAATTCAAAGGCAGGTTCAACATAAAGGATGAGCGTCTGTCGGTTCGATACCCTTCTCATGGAGAGCTCATTGAGGGAATATACACCATTGGGTCTATCGGCACCATCAGTCAGACGTCGCGGTCGGATTGCGATATCTGGATCTGCATTGACAGATCCAGATATGCCGACAACGCCCTGGAAAATCTCAACCGTAAAATCAATCTGATCAAGGGGTGGCTAGATGGACAGATTCGAATACCCGTATATTTTTTTCTGACGGATGTCGAAGATGTCAGACTTTGCAAGTTCGGCCACATCGATTTTGAAAGCAGCGGATCGGCTCAAAAAAAAGTACTGAAAGAAGAATTTTACCGCACCTCTATCGTGGTGTGCGGAAAGATTCCCTTCTGGTGGGTGTGTTACGATCCGATCGAGCGAGTCAATTATGCAGATGCCTTCCAGGAGAACCAGCGAAGTGATTTCGGTCAGCCGGATTTCATCGATCTGGGAGATCTGGAATCTGTAGACAGGACGGAATTTTACGGAGCGGCCCTTTGGCAGCTAAACAAATCCCTGACCCATCCGCTGAAATCTATCATCAAAATGCTCCTTTTGAAAATGTTTCTGGAAACACCGGATGAAGAACTGGTGTCGCATAAATTCCGAAGAAAAGTGTACGAATCGAATTTGACAAAGACACCGGTTGACCCAAGCCTGTTTACCATGCAGGAGGTTTTGCAGTATTATTCAGGACGAATGCGTCCGGATTATTTCGAATTCATCAAAAAGTGTTTTTATCTGCGCTATGAAATGAAACTGCTGACCGGAGCACAGACGCTGAAAGAGGAAGTTGCCGCGGATGTGTTTAAACAATTCAGGCTGGAACGCGATGATATATACAACCTCAATGAGTTTGAAGTGTGGCCCTTGTGGGAACACATCCATTTCGGCGGTTTAATGTTTGAGTTTGTCACCGACATTTATCGCGATATTGCCGCGATCCAGAAAGGAATTCCCGGAATCATCGATCCGGAGGACCTCACCATCATCGGGCGCAAACTCGCATCCTCCATGGACGCGAAAAATTTCAAACTGCCTCCTTTGCATATATCTTCCGAAAACACCAAACTGCCGGTGCTTACCTTTTCACACAGTAGCGGCTTGTGGCAGGTCCGGTCGTCAGACATCCGGGAAGAGCCCATCATCGGCAACGAGGATATCATTTTTTGTCTGGCCTATCTCATCTGGAACGGTATTTTTGATCCCGCGCAAATCAGAATGCAGCCCAACCAGACATCCGTCACCATCCAGGAGATTCTAAACCTCGGAAGAACCATCAGGGATACTTTCGGCGTGTACGACATCGCCCGGGTGCATTTCAGCCGGTTTCTGGAAGAAGAAAAGATTGATAAAATACTGATCGCAATCAGTTTTGAAGAAGCGGACTTTACCATGGATGTCCGCGATATCCGCGTTATCTATAAGAACAACTGGGAGGAAATCTTTGTCCGGCGCTTCCCGACACTGGAGCGACTGAAAATGTTTCTTCAGAAAAACGCAACAGTGTCGAGCCGGATGGAAACGCATTATTACATTCAGCGAAACAACAAATACTATGAAAAAATCATCGAACGCACAAAAAACATGATCGCGCAGATGTTCATGAAGCGTTAGCGGCGCCAGCCAAAATCAATATCCATTTCGCCGGGCGCATCCACATCAAGAAACGTATGGATGCTTTCTTTCGCTCCCGCAGGAATATCAAACACCCACACAAGCGAAAAATCATTTCTTTCCGACGGTTCAGGATTGTGTTTGAAGGTCAGCTTTATCCTTTCGTCGCGGGACTGAGCGACGGGCTCTTCTATTCTGACTTTGACTTCAGCGGTGCTGGCATTGACCGCCTCGATCAGCCTGTGCCAGCGGCGTGTCTGCCTGTTTTGAAAAAGACTCCGCGCGCCCGACTGATCCGTCAGGGTTTTGCTGCTCACCGTGATCAGAGGGCTTACGCCGAAGTAGAGAATGGTTTCTGAGCCCGCCAAAGAAAAATCACGTTTGCCGACCAGCGCACCCTCGATCAGAAAAGAAGCCTGGCCTGCCGGAATGTCAGACGAGGAAGGCAACTGGATCTGCGCGGATACAAAAACCTGCGGAGAGAGTCCGGGACGTGCCAAAAACAGAAACTCTGCAGGCCAGGATTCCGATTTGATGGGCAGGCGCAGACGGTCTCCCGCCGCAAGCGACTTCACACCCAGAGACCAGACGGAATAGGAAGAAAGCGCGGACTCTTTGGGTGCGGTGTCCGGTGAGCTTGCCATAACTGCCGAATCGGCCACCTTCTCTCTGCGCAGGGCCTGCTTGAAAATTCCTGTCTGTCGCTGTTGAATGATCCAGGGCGGCATGTCCGGAGGCGTCAGGCTGCGTGGAGGTTGTAGTGTCGCGACATTCAAATGAATATCTTTCCAATCCCGGCCGCTGGATTGCCACATTTCAGCGTCCCATTGAAAAGAAACAGATTTTGAAGCCGGCAGGGCCTCGATGCGATAGTGCGGCAGCCAGCCGCAGCCTTCCATAAGATAGCTGTAGTGTAGCTTCAATTCCTTGACTGTGTCGCCCGACAGGCCGATTATCGCCTCCCAGGCGGTTTCTTTTTTTCCTGCCGCCTGATTCAGCCGGTTTTGGGCATCGCTGATTCGTTTTTCAACAGCCTCAAGAGATGTTTGAAAACTGAATTTATCCTGATGAAGCACACGAATATTTTTCCCGATGGCTCTGGAGAGAACATCTGCTTCGGAAACGGTTTTGGCTTTGGCTTTGGCCTGTGTCTGCCAGAATTGGATCTGCGCGTCTTGCGCGTGAATTTTCGACAGCAATTCTCTTTTTTCGTTTTGGTGGGTTCGAAGTTCGTCGCGCAGTGCGGCGATTTCCTTCTCATCCGTTCGCAGGACGGACTTCATCTGAATATCACTGATGCGGACAGAACCCGGGGCATCGAGTGCAGCCGAAAAACTTTCAGGATCGGCGGCGGCAGGCAGAACCACGACGATTTGCGGCTGGCCCTTTTCGGATATTTGCGGTGCGACGATCCGTACCGCTTCGATTCTGGCAGACTGAGGAAAGAGAGTAACTTCTTTGATGACGGCTAAAGCTATCCGCGGGACAGCTGCAAAGGCGATCCACACAAGCGTCATGGTCAAAAGACATAAACGGGGCAAAACGCGCAAAGACATAAATTATCCTCCTTCAGCCCTTCAGGCTGGCGCTGATGTTTCGTGCAATTTCTCTTACATGCTGCATGACCTCGGTTTCGTTTATCGTAGTCAATTGACGGTGGATCATCACCGGCAGGCCGTTGATAATCACAGAGTCCACATCCGCCCCGGAAGCCGCGTAGACCAGATGGGAGTATTCGTTATAGACCGGCGTCAAATGGGGTTTGTTCATGTCGATGACAATGATATCCGCCTTTTTGCCGACTTCCAGGGAACCTGTGTACCGGTCCATGCCCAGCGCTTTGGCGCCCCCGATGGTCGCCATCCTTACCACGGTTTGCGCGTCGAGCACCGTCGGATCCAGACGGGCGGCCTTGTGCAGTTTCGCGGCGGTGGACATCTCCCGGATCATATCCAGGCTGTTGTTGCTCGCGCAGCCGTCCGTTCCCAGGCCGACGGTTATGCCCGCCTTGAGCATTTCCGGCACAGGGGCGATGCCGCTGGCCAGCTTCATGTTGCTGGCCGGGTTGTGCGACACTTTGCAGCCCGCCGCTGCGAAGAGCTCAATATCGCGTGCATCCATGCAGACACAATGAAACGCAAGCAGGCGTCCATCGAGATAACCGATGTCGTTGAGGAAAGACGTCGCACTCTTTCCGAATTTATCATGAAGCTGAACGGCTTCCGACGGGTTTTCCAGAAAATGGATGCCGAGCAGCAGATCGTAATCATCCGCCAGCCTTTTGGCGTCAGACAGAAGAGCGGGTGAACAGGTGTAAAGCGAGTGCGGTTCGATAATGATATTCACCAGCGGGTCGCCCCTCCACTTTTCAATGAGGCGTTTCGTATACGCAAGACCGTCTTGAGGCGTTTTATAGCTCGGAGAGGGGAAATCAAAGAGCACTTCGCCGAGCAGGCAGCGCATACCGGCCGATTTGGCGGCCCGAGCCGTTTCGTCTTCGAAAATGTACATATCGCAGAAGGTTGTTGTTCCGGATTTGATCATTTCCGCGCAGGCCAGCTCAGAGCCCCAGTAAGCCAGATGCGGATTGACGTTTCTGGCTTCCGCCGGAAAGATGAAGTTGTGCAGCCAGTCCATGAGCTCCAGATCATCGGCAATCCCGCGAAAACAGGTCATCGCCGCGTGTGTATGGCAATTGACCAGACCCGGCAGGATTAGACCTCCTTCGACATGGATGGTTTTGCGGGCGCGGAATTTTCCCGACAGATCGGAAATATTGCCGACGGCAACAATTTGCGTCGCATCGACCGCAACGCAAGCCTCTGCAACAGAGGTGTTATCCTCATCCATGAGCAGGGCTTTTCCGCCGCTGATCAGAAGGTCGATATCCTGCATCTTGTACAATCCTTTATCATCAAAGATTGGTATGCTTAGCATAAAAGCAGCCGGGGCTTCAAGAAACAAAAACTTTGTGCTTCTGTTTTAATACGGCGAAATGATGCTCTGATCTCCTTCTTGACACACCCGATTAAACATACTATAAACTGCCAGTATGATTCAGTATGGGCCTGGGTGGCGGAATTGGTAGACGCAAGGGACTTAAAATCCCTCGACTCTTGCAGTTGTGTGGGTTCAATTCCCACCCCAGGTACCAAGAATATCAGGGATTTAGAGAAGATTTATTCTGATTTACTTCGGTAGGAAATAACGCCATTGTGCCCGCATTTGTGCCCACTTGTGCCTGAAGATAGGTTTCTTGCTTTTGCGAGGCGAGCTTAAGATCCGTGTCGTTTACTATATTGTATCGTTCAAAAACGCTCCGTGTCTTATGACCGGAAATCATCATGGCAACACGTTCCGGGATGTTTGCCCTAACCATGTTTCTTACCGCTGTCCTTCTGAGATCATGAAATAGTCGATGGCCAATTTGGGCGGTTTCACAAGCTGTTGCCCATGCGCCACGAAATTCCTTTATGGGTCCGCTTTTCGATTCATTAACAAAAACCCACGGCATGATCTTTTTATGGCCCTTTCTAGCCATGTATTGAAATTGAAAAACATCTCGCAATTCTTCGTCAAGATAAACAGTGCGGCCATCGTCATTCTTCGTTTCGCCGACTTCAAGCCTCACTATCCCATTTCCGAGATCAACCTGTGCCCAGGTGAGCCCTTCAATTTCCGACACCCGCCAGCCCGTCTTATAGGCGAAAGTGGTAAAGCCTTTCAGATACTCCGGCAATGCATCCCTTAATGCTTGAAATTCAGCATGCTCGAAGAATCCCTTGCGCACATTACTTTCCTTGAGCATCGGAATATATGGCACACGATCAATCTTTGGTGGTGTCTGCCGTACCGCAAGATTGAACATTCGTTTCAGGGCAGCTAATTCCCTGTTAATCGTAGCATTGGCAGCTTTTTGAGTTATTCTTTCCTCAATATATGCTTTTATTCTCGGTGAAGTAATCTGAGGCACTTTATATCCATTGAAGGCCGCTTTTAAATGGTTTACGCTTCTTTCCGCCCGTACCAAAGACTTTTTCTCATTGATTCGGTAATCGGCGAGAAAATCGTCACAAAGATCATCAAATGTAATCCGATCAAAGTAAACCCCTGGGATTTTACCGATTGCGATTTCTCCCTCCCGCTTCTTTAATAACCTTTTTGCCTCTGACTCCTTTTCTGTCTGCGCTGACTCTCGGTAGGACTTGCCGTTGCGATAGTACTTGAGCCAATATGTATGACCGCGTAAATAAATGGAACCCATAAACTATGTCTCCTTTCTTTTTGTTACTCCCACTTTGTCCTGCAATACAAGGCCGGTTAAGGCCAGGTGTAGGAAGGGTGGAATTTCCCTAATGCCACGTTCCCAGCGGCTTACTGTCATGATGTGGACTGATAAAGCTTTTGCCAGTCCGCTCTGACTGTATCCGTTGGCCTCACGCCATTTCTTTAAATCATTTGGTGTCATGATTTATACTAAGCCAATGGCTTATTAATGTCAAGTAAAAAATGGGTTCGATTAAAACTCCGTTACGACTTTGCTTTTGTCGATCCACGCATCCATATCCCTTAAGTCAACTAATATGCGCCTGCCATCTTTTAAGTGAGGCATTTTCCCGGCCCAGAGCATTTCACGCACAGCCCAAACAGATCGACCCAGGTAAACAGACGCTTCTTTTACCGAGTATAATCGTTTTATAGCCTGTGGATTAGTAATCCTCTGTGCCTTCATAAACACCTAATATTATGTTTGTTAAATTATACCTGTGCCCGGCTTGTGCCCGTGATTCATTCCGTTCTGCCGGTATCCCTGAACATGTTTCTGTGAATACGTTGTATTATAAAATGGCTTCCCGGATTCAATGAACGGCAACTCTTAGTCCGAGCTGCCGCTCATTGAATCCTTTTTGAGAAATTCTTACTGACCTGTTTTTGGTCTAAATCCGGTTAACACAGCCTACATCTTGTCTTTTATTCACACGTGCCGGATCACCCCCGAGACGGTAAAGGTAAAGAGGGCAAATTTCCGTCGTGCATACTTCGACGCAACCAAAGCAGCCATCTTTGCACTGAAGGCAGTGCTCATGGGCGATATCTAGGGATACCTGTTTCGCTACACTTGGAGGGTAAGTCACTAATATCCTATACGCTGAGCCATTGCTGCCAATTGTATGAACCAGACCTTCTAGGTTGAATATATCTTTCTGGCTCAATATCTTTGCTGATTGTTTTGGTGTAGTCTTTTTCATTTGAATACCTCCCTATTATGTTTTGATTAAGTAGTGGAACCATTTTCTGGATCGGCTAAAATGAATTTATATTGCCTTCCAGCCTCACAGACATCCGGACAACAGGACACCCTTTAGGGGGGGTGTCCTTGTCTGTCCGTTTTGATGTCAACGGACAATGTCCCTTGAATGTCCTCTGTATGTCCGGTGTCCGGTGTCGTCATTGCTATATTCCATAAATAACCATCTTTTGTTTCGACCAACCTCATCCCCTCAAGATATTTCTTGGCGCGGAGAAAGGCCTTTTGGTTCGCGTCAGGCGTACCTGTTGGAGATATACCCGCCTGGTAGGCGGCTTCCCGCCAGACTCCTAAGTCCATCGATTTCCCGGCATTACACGCAACAATATTTTTCAAGGTGTCATATGCGATTTTGTTTGCAGCACTGAGCGGCTTGATATTCCCGACCTTATTGGCGGTGTTTTTAAGAACGACAGACGTCATGGGACTTCCATCGTCTTCATTCCAATCAAGAGTGATTGGTAATGGGATAAAAGATGTGAACGGGGATAGTTCATGATCTTTTGATTTCACGCTATATAGTTCCAGTATTTCTCTAGACACTTCTGCCTGATACACCCAATCAAGCGCAGCATGTAGTGCAGAGGCGCCCCTAGCCCTATTTGTGTCTTTTAACCCCGCATGATGGACAATTAAAACAGTGCAGTTATATTGAATGCGCAAATATTTATCGATAACATTGATAAACCTCGTCATGTCCGTGGTACTATTTTCGTCACCAGTTCCAAAATTTCTATTTAATGTGTCGATGATTATCAAGGCAGGCATGCCATTCTGATCACAAAGTTCACTCACTGCGTTTACGACGTCTAATGCGGATTCCTCGTCTAAAAACTGTGCTGGCCGGTCTGATGTAAAAAAATCAACATTATCAAGAGGGATCCCATAATGGATCTCCCAGGCTCTTATCCGGCGAGATATTCCCTTCTGCCCCTCCCCGCAAATGTAAAAAACCTTTCCCTGGCTAACGGGGTTACCATGCCAGTCAGATCCGGTGGCAATCGAGAGACCCATATCAATAGCGCAAAAGGATTTATACGTTCCTGATTTCCCGAAAAGCATAGCCAGGGTGCCTTTATCCAAATAGGACTTAATCAGCCAATCCGTTGAACTGGACATATTGTAAAGATCGCTGACTGGGAGAAAACGGAATGGGCCTCGTTTATTGATACTATTTCCCTGCGCATTCTGATTATTCAGATAAGTAGTTCGGAATTCACCTAACAACTTTTCCGGTGCCGTTTTCAGGGTTTCCGCAGCTACAGTTATAATAGCTTGCTGGTATTGTTTGTCTTTGCTCTCTTTTGCCAAACGCATCAAAAAAAAGTGCTTGGTTTCAGGTGTTACTATTTCGGCAAAATCATACGGTGTGAATGGACGCTCACGCGTATTCTGATATTCGATGGGGATTTGTTCTTCATCTGAACCGTTAATTGTGTTTTGTGCCTCAGCTGCATTTGTCATAGTTGATCCTCCTCGTAAGTATATTATATTTGTTCCTTACGACGTGGAACATATAGACTGCGATCGGATATGTCAAATGTAAGTACATGATTTTATTAAATAAAATAAGTATACACATAAATTGACAAGATGCTCATAATCGTATACTTATGTTGCACGATGATGAATGGAGCGTGAATGTATGAAAGCCAGATCCAGACAAAGACTTTATCTTGACCTCTCTGCTGCAAAAAAGCGTAAGAGGGCAATTGAGTGGTGCTTGAAATTCTTGTGGATAGACATCGACGGTATGAGCGAATCAAATTTCCTCGACATCGTTACGGAATATGAGTGTATTGTGGCCTACCCGGAAAATATCGGGTATTATTTTTTCCCAATTCAAACGTTACCCACGAATGCTACAGATGATGATATTGAAAATTTAATTGGTTCAGTAGATGATGAGGAATCCGTTAGAGACGTATTTAAGGATTACCAAAGAAAAGCCATCGAACTCATGGAAGTTTTTCAGAAGATGAAAAATCAACCGGGAGACTGGCTGAAATTGGATACGACTATGGCTTTTACTATCAGTGTCAACAGAGTTCACACATATAAAATCACAGATAAAAAAGGCCATGATTTCGAATATAGTTATGCGCGGCAGATAGCCAAGGCGTTAGATGGGAAGACGTTTGGTGATGCATTCAAAAAGTGCGCGCACTGTGGTCGTTATTTTGCAGTCCTTTCGAAACATCCGAGAGAAAGCTGTAACCATAATTGCGCAATGCTGATTTGGAAAAATAATAGTCGTCAGACGAATCCAATTCTGGCGAGAAAACAAGGGAACCTTGAGTCACAATTTTCAAGACTAAAAAAAATAGGCTATACAGATGCAGAGCTTCAATCACTTCTTCGGGGTTACATAAAGCAAAAGAAAATCGAACCGGAAGAGATCCCCCGATATATAAAAAAATTCCTGGGAAACAAAAAGTGAAAAGTAATATTGATATTAATCCGGCCCTGCATCCGCGTTATCCCCGCTTAAGGTACGGTTTTCACGGAAGGGCGGAGGGCGCTGGCTCGACGCTTCGCGGCCTCGCCCCCCGCTGATCCTTCCTAACCTACCTACGCGGGATAACGCTCTTAAACGATCAGGCAGTTAACGATGAGGTGGAATCGAAGTCGAGATGAATTTCCCTCGGCGATATGATGTGTTCAGGCTGTGGGGATGCCAACCGTCGTGTCAAGCGTGTAGCTCACACCGCACAACGATGTTGGCTCGATCACAACCACGACGCACCACAAAGCTCATAGGCATAGCAATCTGAGTGCCTCCGGTGCATCTCGGGCTCCTGAGCGAGTTGATCAAGTACCACAAGCGCTTCGTCGTCGCCCTTATTCTACCGCGTAGTTCCTCAACACGAATCTCCATCGGCGTGCAGAAATCTTCGCACCAGGCCTCGTCCGACAGGATGTCGCATCGCAAAGGTACATGCATGAAGGCTCATATCAAAGGTGCATCCCTTGATTTTATTGCATTGAGCAAACTTTTCTTAGGGAGCGTCGGAGGTTTGACGGAATATCATCCACCACATGACGGTTGCCTGTGTGTTGTTCATGCGCACCGCCTTGTGAATTTACTCCGCGCCTTCGGCCAATCGCTGACGGATCTCGGCAAACTCGGTTTCGACTGCCTTGAATGCCTCGATCACCACCGGATCAAAATGCTTTCCTGTCCCTTCCAGGATGATCCCGCAGCTCTCTTCATGAGTAAAAGGCTCTTTGTACGGCCGTTTTGAACGCAGAGCATCGTAAACATCGGCCAGGGCCATGATGCGGGCGGCCAGGGGAATATCCTCTCCGGCCAGCCCGTAGGGATAGCCGCTGCCGTCCCATTTCTCGTGGTGGGCGTGGGCAATGGTGATTCCCATGTTGACAAAGGCGTTTTTCGGGTACTTGCTGCGCACGCTTTTCAGGGTGTTCGCCCCGATCACGGGGTGGGTCTTCATGATCTCGAACTCCTCGGCAGTGAGCTTGCCGGGTTTCAGCAGGAGGCTATCGGGAATGCCCACCTTGCCGATATCGTGCAGGGGCGCGGCGTGAAAGATGTTCTCCACATAGGCGTCGCTGATGCTCTTTTCATAGCGCGGATTGGTTCGCAAATGCTCGGTGATGATCCTGCAAAACGTCCGGGTGCGCTCGATATGGTGCCCGGTTTCATCGTCCCGGTATTCGGCAAGCTTTGAAACCGCCAGTATGGTGGCCAGTTGCGAGTCGGATATTTCCCGGACCTTTTCTTTTACCATCTCTTCCAGATGCAGGTTGTGCCTCTCCAGTTCGAGCTTAATTTTGCGTAGCCGCAGCTGGGTGTTCACCCGGGCGTTGACCTCTTCGAACTGGAAGGGTTTGGTCACGTAGTCTACACCGCCCGCGGCAAAGGCCTTGACCTTGTCCGTCACTTCGGTCAGGGCGCTGATGAACAGGACGGGGATATCCTTCAGCGCCTCATCGGCCTTGAGGCGCTCGCAGACCTCGAAGCCGTTCATCTCCGGCATGTTGATGTCCAGAAGGATCAAGTCGGGCGGACTCTTTGCCGCGGCATTCAAGGCCATCCTGCCGTTGGGGAAGGCCAGTACCCGGAAGCCCTTGCCCTGTAGCATGTCCTGCAGAAGATTTAGGTTTTCCGGAATGTCGTCCACCACCATGACGGTAGCCATGTCGTTCCGCTTATCCATTGTCTTTTTCTCCTTCGCTCAGTAATTCATCCAGTTTTGTGTAATCGTACCGCTCGGCCAGGGTCTTCAATCCCCGGGCCGCGACCCTGTCCAAAGTCTCTACCTGACGGACCAACTCCACCAGCCGGGCCATGTCGCCCTCAGCCACGGCCTCCTGCATGGCCCGCACCAGTTCCCTGGGAAGGGTGGCCAGGGCCTCTGGCGTAAGGGCAACGGCCTTGGACGGTTGCGGGGCTTCGGCCGGCTTATCGGCGTACACATACCTCAGGCCCAGAAATTTGCCCAGGGCCCCGTAAAGCTCCTCGGGCCGGAAGGGCTTGCGCAGGTAGGCAGATACCCCCGTGAACAGCACTTCGGCCTTCGAGTCATTGAAGACGCTGGCCGTCACAGCAATGACGGGTGTGGCAGCGCCCGCCTCTGTGGCCTTGATGCGCCGGGTGGCCTCGTAGCCGTCCATCACCGGCATGCGCATGTCCATGAGCACGGCATGGGGCTGCCATTCTTCAAAGAGATCGATGGCCTCCTGGCCGTTTTTCGCCTCCCGGAGCTCGAACCCCAGGGGCAAGAGCAGATCGCGCAACAGGTCGCGGTTGTCCGCCACATCATCCACCACCAGTACGCGCCAGGGGCCGCTGCCGGATTCCAGCCCCACCACGCGGCGGGATTCCGGCTTCTCTGTTTCCGGTAGGGCCTCGGCAGGCTCAAACAGCACGTCAAAGCAAAAGCAACTGCCTTTGCCCACCACGCTTTCCACGGTCAGTTTGCCGCCCATCATCTCTACCAGGCTGCGGGAGATGGCTAGGCCCAAACCGGTTCCCCCGGCCCTGGCCCCGGCCTCGGCCTGGTCAAAGGCTCCAAAGATGCGCTTCCGGTCGGATGCGGGGATTCCCGGGCCGCTGTCCTCCACCTCGAAGACCAGCCGCAGGGGTTTTCCGTCCTCATCCGGATGATCAGCCGCCCTCTTGCTGCTTACCCGCAGGCAAACCCCGCCGCTTTCCGTAAACTTGACCGAGTTGCCCAGCAGATTGAACAGCACCTGGCGCAGCTTGCCCTCGTCGCCACGCACCCAGACCGGAAGCCCGGCATCCCGTTCCACCAGCAACTGGAGTCCCTTGGCAGCGGTCCGCGACCGGAACAGCATCTCCAAGTCGTCCAGCAAATCCCCGAGCTTGAAGCTGGCCGGATTCAGTTCGATCCTTCCGGCCTCGATCTTGGAAATATCCAGGATATCGTCGATCAGCCGCAGCAGATGATGGCCGCTGCGGTTGATGGTGCGGATATGCTCCCGTTGCCCGGAGGACAGGGAAGGGTCGCGCTCCAGGACCTGGGCAAACCCCAGAATGGCGTTCATGGGCGTGCGGATTTCATGGCTCATGTTGGACAAAAACAGGCTCTTGTGTCGGCTGGCCGCTTCGGCCGCCTGCCGGGCGATGCGCTCCTGCTCGGCCTGTTTCTCGGCGGTGATGTCTTGAAAGACGCAGTTGAAAAAAAATTGCCCCTTGATGCTCGTCATGCGGATACTGACCAGCACGTTGCGGATTTCGCCCGTCTTGGTGCGGTGACGGGTTTCAAACCGATCCTCGCCCTGCTGCAGCAGCCGTTCGATGCGGGCACGAGTCTGCTCCGGGGTTTCCGCGGCTTCGTAATCGCTGACCCTCAAACGGCCGAACTCCTCCCGTGAATAACCCAATTGCGAGGCGGCCACATCGTTGAACGCAATTGGCAGCTGGTTCTGAAAATCAATGGTCAAGACCCCGACGGGCGATTGATCGAAAAGCACACGGTAGCGCTCTTCGCTGTCCTGCAGATCCTGCTCGGCCTGTTTGCGTTCGGTGATGTCATACCCCACCCCCTGTATCTCAATGACTTTCCCGTTTTCATCAAAAAAGGCTTGATCCGTCCACTCCTGCCAGGAGGTGCTTCCGCCGGGCAGCAAAATGCTATACTCTTTTATTGCGATGGGTTCGGCTGGGGTAAGCCTGTTTAGTGATGCAATTTCTTCTTCATGCATTTCAGGTGGTAAAAACATCAGGAACTTCTGCCCCAGCAATTCACCGCGGCTCTTTCCGAAACTCCGGCAATAAGCATCATTGACAAAAACTAAAGTGGTATCAGGCAAATAGCGGCAGATTAATTCCCGCTGAGTGTCAACCACGGACTGGTACATCTTTCTGCTTTCAGTGATCTGTTTTTCCATCTTAGTGCGTTCGGTGATGTCCCTTGTGCTTCCCTGGGCGCCCATGATGTTGCCCTGTTTGTCAAGGAGCCACGAGGCGTTGAATTCGACATGCACCAGACGACCGTCTTTTGTCTTATAGCGGGCTTCAGTGGTCTGGAATCGGGCCCGCTCTGCGGGCGGTTTGGCCAGTTCCTCTGCAAGCCTGGCCATGATGGCCTCGTAGTCTTCCTGAACGATGTACCCTGTCATGGGCATGCCCATGACTTCTTCGGGCGTATAACCGATCAGGTTCTCGATGGTCGGGCTGATGTAGGTCAGACGGCCTTTCAGATCACTGATCCATACGACATCAGCTGAGTTCTCCGCCAGGAGACGAAACCTTACCTCGCTTTCCCTTAGCGCGGCGGTCATCTTGTGGGCCAGAGAGAAAGCTCTGGTGCCGGTGGCCTCCAGTATCTTGAGCATGAAAAAGATCAGCAGGCTGATGATTATCCCGCCGCCAAGAATGGTTTTGGGGATAAAGGCATCTGCTTCGGCCTCGAAAACAGGCGTGGTTTCAAAGGCCAGGGTCCACTGATGGCCATACAGGTCCAGGGTTTTGGTCGCGGTGAACATGGGCCTGCGTCTCTTATCCGGTGAGCCGGGCGAAACATGAGAATCATACATCAGGGCCGCGGGAGAAATGTCGGCGCCGTCGTAGAGCGTGAAATCAATCTTGTGATTGATTTCCGGAAAGATGCCCTGCAGGAAATCTCTCATTCGAAACGAGGCGTACACATACCCCTGGATGGCCGCCCTCCGCTCTTCCGTCGAATTGGGCTTTATGGCATGGGTATAGACGGGGACATAGATCAGAAACCCGGGCTGGATGTCCTGATCCGTCTCCTGAACCAGCGTCACCATGTCCGACAGGGAGACTTCTCCCGTATCCCTGGCTCGGGTCATGGCGGCCCGGCGCACCGGTTCGGAAAACATGTCAAAGCCCAAGGCGTGCTGGTTGTTGGCATCGAAGGGATCCAAAAAGATGATGGCCGTGTACTCATCCCGTTCACCGTCGGGCCAGACCGTGTAATCGGGAAACCCTTCGGCCCTGATGGACCGGATGTGTTGCGCCAGTACCGCGGGCCGGATGACTTTGGAAAACCCCATGCCCTGGATGCCCGGATAAATGGTTCTGATTTGGCGATAGTCAACATACGCGCGCCATTCCGCGCGGCTCACCTGCTCGGATGCGATGAAAACCCCTACGCCCCCCTGGAGAACCATCTTGTACCTTTCAAGCCGTTCGGTAATGGAATTGGCTTTTTCAGCGACATATTCATTGAACCTGCGCTGTTCTCTTTCAACGGACTTGTTTTCAAAATGCCGCCAGAACCCGACAGACAGGGCCAGCAGAATCGCCATTGCCACGTAGGGCAGAAGTTTCCTGGCAAGCGTGTACTCATGGATGCCCTTTTCATTCAGGGTGGCGTCTTTTTCATCGTTCATGATTGATCCCTCCAAGGGACTTTTCCAGCTTCTCATAAGCATGAGCCTCCGCCAAAGCCCCTGGCCCGGGCCCGGGACCGGAACATTTGCTTCAGGTCAGACAGGAGGCCGTGGAGGTCGAAGGGCGCCGGCCGAAGCTCGATGGTCCCGGCCTCGATCCCGGACATGTCCAAGATCTCATTGAAATGATTCAGCAGGTGGCCGCTGCTGCGGTGGATGGTGCGGGCCTTCTCCATCTGCCGGGGTGTGAGCCCGGGGTCGTTCATCAGTAGTTGGGAAAACCCCATCACCGCATGCAGGGGCGTGCGCAGTTCATAGATCATCCTGGATATAAAAAGGCTTTTGGCCCGGCTGGCGGCATCGGCCTTTCTTGCGAGCGCCAGGGCCCGGCGGCCGGCCCGCTCAAGCTGCCGGCTGCTGTCCTGCACCGCTTGTTCGGCGCGCTTGCGTTCGGTGGAGGCAAGCATGCGCCGGGAGAGTTCGAGATTGACGTTGACCAGAGGAGCCGCCGTGTGCTCATGAACATCCTGGAACGCTGGCGGTCTTATCCGAACCGGCCGTGCGCCCAGTATGACGAGGCGGTGGTGCAGTTCGGAAGCCTGGTCAATTCTTCGTTTGACTCTATCGGCGAGTGGTTCCGCCATTAGCGATCTCCTCCTTAACCGAACCCGTCCTGGATAGCGCAACGGCTTCCATCCGGTCCGATCAGACCAAACTGAAATTTACTATACGTAATTCAGCTTATGTGTCAAAGGGTTTTCCCAAGTTTCTCCGGATTTGACCGAGATGGGGCTATCTTAGCCAGTGGGAACCGCAAAGGGACGTAAGCCTGCCCGAGATCATGTCTTCACCCACATAGAGCCAGGCCGGAAGATCTCCTTGTGACCTGCGGCGATGCCCATCTGAATTTCTAGATGATCTGCGAAAGTGATGCTACGAGCATTGCTTAACGGCAATGGTCGTGTAGGTTTAATAATATATCTTGCTTTTGGTTAATTTTCCTATAAGCTGTTTTCCAAAGCGGGGATTTAAATCGTTACTTGCTCCCGCTATACAAATTCGCTAAAGGCCGGAAAATGAATCTTCGCATACGAAGCCCGTGCCCCCAAGCATGGGCATTTTTGTTTTGACAGGTGATGTCACGGCGGGTTGATTTACAGCAACTTGCAGCCGCCGTTAAAAAAGGTGCTAAACAGCCGCAAACCCTACGGCTTGAATTTAGCTTTGGGGTTTTTTTATGAGGAATCATTGCGCACAGCCTTTCTCCTCCTGCGGTTGAATCGGTGCCAAGCAGATAATTAATGAATGATATGAGGAGAGGAAATGAACCATGAAGAATAAAATGCGTTGTGTATGTATGTTTTTGCTCATCACACCTATGCTGTTCGGTTGCGCTTCATCCACCACGATCAAGTCGATCCCTGCCGGTGCGAAAGTTCTGGTTGCCGACGGGAGACTGCTCGGGGTGACTCCCTATGCGCATTGGGACAGGACACTTTCGGACACGGATCTTAATCTTGTCTTGTCGAGTAAGGGGTTCAAAACCCGAATGGTAACCATCAAGAAAGATGTGCTCTACATCCATAGATTGTTTCTTCCACCGGTTTTAGGCCTGCCATGGATGCTGGGGTATGAGCCGGAATATACATTTGACCTGGAAGACCAGCCCAATGGGGAGGGCTCTGCTGAAAAGGGCATCTCCGGAAAGGATACAATACTATGAAGAAGGAAAAGGGGCTGTTTCTGGTAAAAGATCATTGCGCCGATCCGGTAAAGTCCGGAAGAGGGTGCAAAACGTACGCAAGAGCGCAGGATGATTCGCACGAGGTGAACCATGTTATGAGCCATAGGAGACCCGCACTGTCCTTAGAAGAGCATATGAGGCTGTTTCCCGGGAAATTTATCAATGGCCATGAAGATCCGGAGGGTGAAAGAATCACGGCCTTTATCCTGCCGATGAGGAGCCGGACGGAGCCGCCCGAGTCCTTAGCGGACAAGGAAGACTGGGATGAATTCGACCGGAACGAGGTGGCGCAGACGGAAGTGACGAAGAATGCCATGATAATCGACATTCCGCCGGTAGGGACGGGATTGAACCTGGAGCTTTGCATGGGCGAGTATTGGGACGACCATCTGAGCGGCTTACAGGAACAGCTAAAGCAGCGGCGAAACCAGGAGAAGTAGGCGCCACAATTAATTCCGGTCTTGATGTCGCGCAGTCTCTTTAATTCATTTACTGCAAGATAGGTAATGACGAAGATTAAATTCAGGATGGGGTAGGCTGAAAGAAGCTCTTTTCTTTCAGCTGCCCTGAACTGCCATGAACTGTACTTGAACTGACAGGGCCTATGCACCCTGTCTCGACTTTGCCCTCCAGTGCCCTTCATGTTTCCACGCCACAGGGTTACCCTACATCGTTGGCATAAACGCCGTGAGCATCGATTCTGAGCGTTTCTGGGGTATCTTATACTATGGCGGCGGACTTTGAATTTCGGTTGATCCGTTGTGACCGTGATGGGAATCGCCCATCTTTGGCTTTGGTGACTATGCCGGTGATGATTTTGAAAGTGCAAAGTCTGCCGCGAAGCGCCTTTATGACGCCGCCTCATTGGCTTTGTTAGGATTGTCTCGTATTGGAAGAATGCACTGGGCTTCGGAAATCGCGATCCATCGCTTTTCTGTGGAGATCGCTCTATGTAACATCCTATGACAGTTGGCACACAAGAGCGCGAGGTCGCCGAGCTTGGTTTTCCTTTCTTCGCCAGCGGCAAGAGGAAAAATGTGGTGGGCCTCAAATATTGACTCGCCTAGGGGATCTTCCGGTTCGATGCATCCGCAGATTTCACATATCAATCGTCCCACTTGTCTTCTCCTGCTGATGAGTTTCTTCCGCAGAGTTGGATTGCGCTCTCGTCGCTTGTGTGCTTCTGTTACGGTTCGCCCTTCCGTAAATTCAAATTCCTCGTCAGGCTCATCCTTCTCTGAGGCAGCGATCTCAATTCCGGCTTTGATTAGATTTGCTAGTCGTTTCACCTCAATAGGTTGATCGCCGAGTTCATCCCATACTTGACGATCCATTTGAGAAAAATTTCCAAGCCCTTTGCCGGTTGCTACCTGGCGGAGGTTTTGGAGTTTGAATGAGACGCCATCGGGATTGCGAAAAGATGGCTTTCGTGCTGCGTGATCGTGGTACGGAAGTGCTCTCAGTAGTTCTGATGTCTCAATCACCCGTTGGTCGGAGGATGATGGGATAGATACGCCTGAGTCAAAATAGAGGTCAAGCGCGATGATTGTCTCATCTCGCGTGAGACTGTAAACTAATCTGTGTAAA
>DDWS01000024.1 GCA_002347685.1 Syntrophaceae bacterium UBA2280 | reverse complement strand
TTCTTTCGGAAGCGTGTGAACCGTTGCATCAAAACCCGGAGGGGTGTGATGCCAGGGATACCCTTTTAACGCCATTTCATAGCCGGTTTTATAAAGGGCTCTCATGAATTCCGTATCGAAATCTTCCCTGCGCGGATGTTTAAAGTCTTCAGGAATAAATGCCATGTTGAATTGAACACCGTCTCTCACAGAAGTAATATATATCCGGTAAAGATCACCTATTCCCTGAGTCTGGATCATTGAAGAAATCGCGCGGCCTGCAATCGGCAGAACCTTTCTTTCGGTTTGAGCCCATTCAGGGTCCAGGCGGGCATTCATCACCACGAAAAGATTCCTTTTCCGGACCCCTTTTCCCTCTTCTGAAAGTTCACCGAGATCAATGTCGGGCGGATAAACAAAAACCTGTGACATGGCGCCGCCGTCAACATGCATTTCCGAATGGATTTTTCCATCAACTTCCACATCGATCATCACCGGCGGAAAAGCGGCGGGAATAGCCGCCGAAGCAATCATGACATCACGAAAAAGCTCTAATGCCTTCGGGTTTTTGATTGCCGCGATCTTCGTCATGTTCCAGATCACTGTTTTTCTTGAATCCAGGTTGGTTGTGGAAATCCAGAGCTCCCTTCCCTTAAGATACTCGGCCGCCACCTCATTTATAAAATTTTCATCAATGGCTGTTTCAATAAGCTTCCGCAACGGTTTGGTGTCCGCCATGGCATCTGTGTTTAAAATCGCAAGCAGGTTTCTTTCTTTGACAATGTCGGATCTTTTCGTGTTCGTGTAGAAGTTTTTCATGACCTTGTCATATTTCTGACCTAGAAAAGCAAAAGGCGCAATGAGTCCTCCGGTGCTGATTCCGGTAACAAGCAGAAATTCCGGCCTGCTTCCGTGTTCGCTCCATCCGTTCAGGAGACCGGCCCCGAAAGCCCCTTTGTCGCCTCCGCCGGAAAGCGCAAGAATGTTGCTGAGGGGAAGAACCCTGGCCGATTTTCCCTGTTGGTTGAGCCATTTCCTTTCTCTTGTCCAGGTATCGGCAACATCTGCTGCAAGCCGCTCCATGTCTTGCTTGTTTCCGACAACATAGCGGATTTCGCGCAGGCCCGGCACGCCGGCTCTATGCTCTGCTTCAAAAGGAACGGCCTTTCCCCTTGGAAGCGACGCACACGCTGAAACAAACAATAAAATCATGACAACCTGAACAAAAAAAACCAGCCGGAAAGTGAACCACGTTTTTTCAGACAGATAGCGTGCTGTTTTATTCATCTTGCTTTCTGACCCCGATAATAAAGAATTTCACTCACTCTTGTCCAAATTGGCGGAATGAAAACATAGAAGCATGTTGAGCTCTGATTGGTTATACTGGATTTGCAACGAGTAAACATAAACAAAGGAGAACTCAACGCTGCAGAGATTTTGTAGCATATTCGGTCGGCTGTTACAATTATTTCCGCACCTGAAAATTCAGGGCGCGGTTACGGCAATCAAAGCGGACCATCACATGCGGGGATTTACCTGCCAGCGGCAATTTGTGCGCATGATGTTTTGCCAGACTGTAAAATAATCTGTGTAAATTGATAATTGTTCAGGTTCATCCGGCTGATGCGTACTTTTATCTCTTTCATCCACTTATCCGCAACTTTTCGTTCGGGATCGATCTGATGATTCCGTCTTGAAAGTCACAAAAAAAGCAGGACCATTTTTGACCCTGCCTTTCTGGAATTAAACCTGTAAAAGCGTTTTTTTATTTCTGAAACTTTCTCCTTACCCCTGCCAAACCCATCAGGCCAAGGCCAAGAAGCAGCATGGTGGCGGGCTCGGGGGTGGCAACCGGATTTATTGCTAGGCCGCCATTATTAGCTATAGTCTGAGCGACAAAAGTCGCCGTCCCGGTAGATGTATCCACTGTAAAAATGGAACCATCGTTTCTTAGTGCCCATAACCTATCTGAATCATCGAAAGCGAGACCGTAAGACGAACCGTTTGGGTGATCTCCCAAAGAACCCACGACGTTTGAGTCACCACTCAAGTTTATCTGACATAAATAATCAGCACCTGCGGCAAAGATGTCGCCCTGACTATCTATTGCCAATCCAGATAGACTCGCTAGAAAGACGCTTGACCAAACTCCGGTTGCCAGCCCCGTCTCCATATTTATGGAATACAATACGGAACCCATGGCGTAACTGGAAAGATAGTACATGCTTCCCGTGGTCCGATCATAATCCATTCCGGCAGATGTCGCATGCCACCCGGTTCCTCCGATCATAGAACCGGGAGGGGTCGTTAGGTTCCACAATTCACCGAGTCTGGCTGAACCCGGTTCAGGTTCCGGTTCACCAACGGCATAAAGTTGATGATTTGCGAAAGCTAATCCATCAGCATCATGAAAATCGACAACGCCAAGATCGGTATAGGCACCTGTGCTAAGGTCGATGCGCATCAAACGTGATTCTACCTGCTCGCTTTGATTTATAATGTTTGTCACCGTGTAGCCGAAAGGATTGGCCCATGCGAAAACGGGAAGGCACAATAGCAATGCGATAAGCGTAATTTTTTTCATGATACTTTTCCCCTATTCAATCTCCTTCTTACCCCTGCCAAACCCATCAGGCCAAGGCCAAGAAGCAGCATCGTGGCGGGCTCGGGAGCGGGCGTCACTTGGTTGTTAACCGTAATTTTGAACGCGTTCAGCGGATGGACCGAGTTTAACTCCTCGTTTTTTACGATCCAATAATTCAAAGTGCAATAATCGGTCAATGTTTCATATACACCTGCAGGTACTTTATTATCGTACGGGATGCCGATAATCCTATACGGAAAAAAAGTATGCGTACCCTGAGGGACCCCCTCATTGTTGTTAGGGCTGCCGTTGCTGCCGTTGAGAGCCATCTCCCAATCGGAAGGCGACCACCAAATCCCGTCTTTACTTGACCACCAACCAGCTCCTACAATAAACCCTGCCGGGATATCTTGATTAGCTTTGAAGGTAGCGGGGATAAAAACGTCATCAACAGGCCCATTGATAACAGCCTCGTAGGTCTTAGTTGGATCATCTCCGAAATACCAGTCGTATGCGTTGTCAGCCCGAACGTTTCCTGCATTTATTATTATAATACTGAACAGAACATAGAGAACGATACCTATTCTTTTCATACGCCTCTCCTTTCTGATATAATAAAAGATGCATTAGGTAGAAGCAAAAATCATTCCTTAAAACTATTTACCTGCCTGTAACTCTTTATGTTTCTTCGCAGTCTCCTGAGAGACAAAGGTTTGCACATGATAAATATATTTTCTGTTCTATCCAATGAAGTCTCTGCTACCGGAGTAATAATCATGAACCGTAAAGAAATCCGACAGCAAGCAAAGTGTTTTCAACGGCCATTGGATGTCCTATTTAACTTATTTATATGTATCTATTATATATTTAGATCGTATTGACTGTGCCGAATCTGTAAATAAATCTGACACCTAAGATATTATGATTATTTCCATTTGTAATATCGAATATTTATACAGTTTTAGCTGCTTGCGGATTTCAGGAAGCTATACGTACTAAGTTCTGCTTTTCTTACTGCCAATCGAGACGAGCCCATTCTTTGCGGGAGATCACGAATGGATTGCGCGGCTGCGGATCCTGTTTGCTTAAACCTGCCGGTTGATTTCATCGAGCACATCCCACAACCGCCGAACCTCCGGAATCATCTCCCATTCCTCAGGCCTGCTGCTGTACTTTTGAGCCTCCCCGATCAATTTGTAAAAATGGACCGTGCAGCCCCGATATTCGTTATTCCCTCCGCACCAGCGGGTATACTGCCCCGGAAAAATTCCGGCCAGTTTCCAGCCCCACACTTTCAGGCACAAGTATTGTGAAATATTATGCCAGGTTTCGCAAAAGGCGCTTAAATATTCCGCACCGGATTCTTCTTCCAGCAGTTTGAGGTAATCAAGGATGGCCGCGGGCAGTTTCTCCCCTGAAGATCCTTTCCTGTATGGAGGCTCAATCGCCCCAAAGCTGAACTCCACATGAAGATTCCTGTCATCCTTCAAATACAGCGCGCCTGCGGCCAGAATTCCCAAATGGATATCTTCGATAACGGGCATACAAAAAGCCTTCTGAACCCTATCTTCCTGCCAGTGCTCTGACACAGCCACTTTTCCTTCGTATTGCTCCGGGTACAGGAGCCATTCATATTTTGATGAAGAACCGTACAGCTCCGGATATGCCGATCTCCACAGCTCAGCCGCCGCCTCAAAATCCTTCTCTCCGAGCATCCGCCCCCTGAATCGGCTGTTTATCATACGCACAGCCGCGTAGGGCCAGATCACTTTTTTATCGTGAATCGGCCTTATCATGCAGGTTTTACCCATGGGAGAGTAGGGCTGATATTGTTCGATGAAAGGCTTACTCATCTTTTTTCCTCCTCTTTGATCGTCTTATGGTCGTTATACCGACCATTGGTCGGTTTGTCAACCAATAATCGAACTATTTTGACAAACCAAATTATTTCTGCTAGTTGTCAAACATGAAAGAAAACAAGTTTGGCAGATTAAGGGAACAGGAGCGGGAAGCGCGCAAGCATCTGATTCTGGATGCCGCAGAAAAGCTCTTCTCGATAAAACCGTACGATGCGGTCAGCATGCAGGAAATCGCCGATGAAGCGGGCCTTGCCAAATCTTCCATCTATACATATTTCCCGACCCAGGAGGCCCTTTTCGTCGATGCCGCTATTCGTGATACCGACAGGCTTTTATCTGAACTGGAAGGCATTGCGCACAAGGACATCGGATCCGATCTCGGAAGGATGATTAATGCCTGGATAGATTTTTTCGCTTCACATGAATCCTTCTTCCGCATGACCGCACAGTTCATGCTTTACGGCAATATCAGCCCCGAATCCATCGAGCGGCTCAACCCCGTCACCCGCCGAATGCTCGATATTCTAGAAAACGCCATCCGCCGCCTGCACTATCGGGGAGATGCGCGCCTTCTTGCCCACACCCTCTTTTCCGCCTTGAGCGGCATCCTGATCGCCTACCGGAAATATCCCGGGCGCACCGACGAAGAGATCCGTCAACACATGAAACGAATCGGGGAAAACATCAAAGAAATGATGGAGGCATACATCAATCAATCGACTGGAAACGACGGTGGATAGCGCGCAGGCTATAGGCTATAGGCTATGGGCTATGGGCGATGGGCGATGGGCGATGGGAAAAAGCTGTGAATAGTGGATGGTGGATGGTAAGAAAAGCTCATGGCTCATGGCTGATGGCTGATGGCTCATAGTAAAAAACGCGGAGCGCACCCTGCCTTGTCCCCCTTTGGAGGGGGATGGCGCGAAGCGACGGAGGAGGATGTCTTGGTGAGTAGTGCGCGCGGGGCGCGCAGGCTATGGGGGAAGCGGTGGATATTTTATTTACAGATAAATTCGATCAATCCTTGATGTTCAAACAGATGGAGGGCAGCAACGTATGAAGAAAATTATTCTATTGGTCGCAGTCACAATCGCTGTTGCAGGGTATCTTTTTCTCATGAAGGATTTTAAAAATGAAAAAGAAACAATTTATTACAACGGCACAATACTGACAATGGAAGATTCCAACCCGGTTGCCGGGGCCGTATATGTCAAAGATGGATTGATCGCGGCGGTGGGCAGTACGGACGATATCATGAAAATGAAAGGGGTAAACACAGTCCTTGTAGATCTTGACATGAAAACCATGATGCCCGGTTTTATCGATCCCCACACACATGTCGATATATCGGCGTATTTGCATGACATGATAGACCTTTCAGGATTCAGGCATAAAACGGATAAAGAGGTTTGGGATTATCTTGAAAACGAAATCCGTAAATACCCGAAAGGCACATGGATTTTATGCAAGGGTCTCGATCCGATCCTTACGGCCGATCTCAAGACGCCACACATATCCTATCTCGATAAAATATCTCCGTCCAATCCTCTTGTGATTTTGTCTCAAACGCTTCATTCATATTGGGCAAACACCGGCGCTTTTCAGGCGGCCGGTATCAGCAGTCAAACACCTGATCCGTCGGATGCGAGTTATTACGCAAGAGACAAGGATGGAAACCTCACCGGATTTATCGCCGAACAGGAGGCCTTTTCTCCGATACGCGAGGCCATGTTAAAAGCCACACCGGCAAAAAAAATGCTGCAGAATTTTGAGGCGACCATGAGGGATTATGCCGTTTATGGCAACACCACGGTGGTCAGCGCGGGGCTGACTTCAGACAAAAAGATTCTCGTCAGGCTGCAGGAACACCTCTCTTCAGAAAATCCGAAAATACTCAATCAGCTTTTGACCGCTGTCGGGTTGTTCCCCCGGCGCTCTGCCCTGCCGCGTCATTTTGTCTATATGCGCTATGAAATGGAAGACCTGATTCCGGCCAGCCCGGATAACGGCGATGACTTCTTCAAAGTTATCGGCATTAAAATCTGGTATGACGGTTCCCCTTACACAGGTTCCATGTACCTGCAGGAACCTTACATGGACTCCGAACTGAGCCGCAAAGAGCTGCATATCAAGCCGGGCCACCGGGGACATTCTCTTTTAAATAAAGATCAACTCGTGGAGATCATTTCCAAATACAATAACGAAAAATGGCAGATAGCCATACACGCCCAGGGCGACTCCGCTAACGCCGAAGTCCTGGACGCTTTTGAAACCGTAAGCAAAACCATGGATATCACGCCCTACCGACATCGCATCGAGCACTGTCTTCTCCTGGATAAAGAAGGGCTTCAGTTGATGAAGCAATTGAATATGTCTCCGAGTTTTCACATCAATCACATTTACTATTACGGCAAAGCCCTCAGTGACTCCATCATCGGCCCGGAGAGAGCGAATATCGTATTGCCGGTCAAATCAGCGGCAAAGTTGAATATCCAATACAGCCTTCATGCTGATCAGCCCATGTTTGACAGCAATCCTTTTTCTCTCATTGGCACGGCGGTAACACGCAAAACCCGGGAAGGTCTCATACTGGGCGCTGATGAAGCGATTTCAGTGACTGATGCGCTCAAATCGCTGACCATCATGTCTGCCTGGCAGATTGGTTTTGAAGACAAGCTCGGATCAATCAAAACAGGTAAGTATGCCGACCTGGTCATCCTTGATCGCAATCCTCTTGAAGTTCCGGCACAAGAACTTCGAGACATCCGTGTTCTGAAAACCATTGTCAATGGGAACAATGTGAGTCATTAAAGGCAGGAATCCTTCTACAGCCCCCTCATGAACTCGGGCCGCAGCAGGCGGGGATCCTTCCTCGACAGCAAGGCGTTTAACTGACCCAGCAGCTTGTCGCGGTCTTCGGGCATTTTCCCCCTGATCGCAAAATAATTGGATGCGTGCATGGAACTGAAAAAGCAGTTGGTAAAAGTTGTATTCTCGACCAGACCTTTCAACTCTTTGAGGGAATCAAAGGGCGTGATCAGCTCAAAATCGCCAAGTTCCCATTCCTTGTAGAGCTGTGTTCCGGGCACCAGTGTCAGAGTCAGCGCGCCCGCGTAGTCCGGGTCCATTTCCGTTAGAATTCTGGCCGTCTCCGACACATGCCTCTGGCTGCCTTTCACGCCGCCGAGCCCCAGGATAACCGTGACGGAAAGCAGCATGCCTGCCTGCTTGACTTTTTGAGCGGCTTCCACGATCTGATCGTGATGGACGTTTTTTTGAATCCTGCCCAGCACCTCGTCATCGCCGCTTTCCACGCCCATGTATAAGATGCCCAGCTTCTGCTCCTTAAGCGCCTTTAATTCCGCAACCGATCGCCGCAGAATATCCTGCGGTGTGGCATAGCTTGCGACGCGTTGGATGTCCGGGAACTTTTGATTCAGATACTGCAACGCATCAAGCAGTTTTGGATAGGGATAAACCAAAGCGTCCCCATCCTGAAGAAACACTTTCCGCCCGTCCCATTCCTGCAATATGGCGTAGACAATCCGGGGCTGCCCCGGCATCCACATACCGGATTTCACGTACGCAGACATGGCATCGATTTCGCCCTTAACGTCTGCAAGATCGCGAATGCCGAGATTCGTAAAAGAATAGTTGCAGAAGGTGCATGAATTGTTCGAGCATCCCGATGTCAGGGGCAGAAAATAACTGTCATGCTCGCTGGGGGGCCTGATGATGTCCGGTCTGATAAACGACATGGCTTGATCCTGTAAATAATTAATTTTTCATCAAACTAAGATTCAGGCCGGCATTTGTCAAGGCTGTGTCACTTAAAAACCCATGTCGCCCGGAATCGCAAGAAAAGGTCATGAAACCTGTAGATCTTCTCCAACCTCTACAGCAGTGCCGGAAGCTCTCTGATGCTGTCCAAAACCTGATGAGCCCCTTCGAAATGGCTGCCGCGTGTGAATTTGCTTGGAATGACAATACAGCGGATTCCGGCATTCCTTGCGGCGGCAAGGCCGCGCGGCGAATCCTCGATGACCAGACATTCCTCCGGCGCAAAACCACTCAAGGCCAGCGCCTTGAGGTACGGTTCGGGATGCGGTTTTACGTGCACGCAATCTTTCAGGGTCAGAACAAATTGAAAGTAGGACAGAAGCCCGGTGTTTGAGTGGATGATGTCGAAGTGTTCCTGACCGGAGCTTGTGACAATGCCCATCACATAGTTCCCCGCAATTTCCTCCAGCACGTCCGTAACCCCGTCAATCACCAGCGGTTCACCTGCTAGCAACGCGGCATAGAGCGCATCGCGATCGCTGCGCAATTTGTTATATTCATCCGCCCCCGAAACGGCCGCCAACTGCAAAACACTTTCGCCCCTGACTAAAGAGATCTCTTCAAATTGCTTGCGTCTGAGCGAAATGCCCGAACGTGCCAGTATCTCGCGGTTCGCCCTGAAAAATAGTTCTTCCGTATCGACCAAAACACCATCATTGTCCCAGAATATTGCCTTAATCATCCCTGCCGGTTTTCCATTTTTTATTCGACACTCTATCTGTCTTATGCTTTACGGTCAACCTGCCCGTTGTCCATGGCTGTTTTGTCTTTGATGATTTCCCGCGGGCAGAAATATACGGCGTCACCAGCTTTGAAATTGAGTGAATCCCGCATAGCGACGGCATGTGGAGGAAGCTCGTGGACAACGACGTATCAGTAAAGCAACAGCCTGTCATCACCGCCGCCCGCCACGCTGCCCATTGTGGCCAGCCGGGCAATCGCATCGGCATCATCGCGCACATACGCGTCGAGAAAGGTCAGCATCCAGGTGAAGATGTCGTTCGTCGAGGCGTCGTCAAATCCGTGATCTACGCCGTAAAGCGCAACCAGCCTGCGGGGGCCGGCCAGCCTAAGCATACCCCTTCGTGCTTCGATAATCGGCGCGGTGGTGTCCAGCGTGCCGCTGATGCCTAAAAACGGCAGTGTGATACCGGCCAAACCGTCGTAATCACGTCCGAACGCGGGTAGAATCACATGCCCGAAATAGGGAATGTAGCCTGCCGCCGCCTTGATCCGGGTGTCCTGAGTGACCCGCCGCCATGATACCCCCAAATCGAAATAGGAGGTGGTCAGGCCAGCGCCCGCCAAAAGCAACATTGTCTCGCCGCCCATGCTGGCCCCGAAACCGCCGATTTTATCCACGTCCAGGTGGGCGCTCCAGTGCGGATGCGCAAGGACAAGGTTAAGCGCCGCGGATATCGCAAGCGGCCGAAGCGCCTGCATGGCCGTGAAGTTGTTCAAATTCAGTGCGGCAAAAATCGCGTAGATGTCGAGGTTATCAAGATTAAGGTTGGAAAAACGCAAATCACCGTGAAACGGGGCAACGACAACGTAACCGTAGCTTGCAAAAACGGTCAGGGCCCGCATGTAATCGTCGGATGATATCGGGCTGCCCATATAACCATGTGAATACACCAGGACCGGATATTCAACCGACTCATCGGCAAACAAAGGCGCCTCCGAACCGACATGCATATGCGGCACGGACCGGTCGGTCGGCAAAAGCGGATAGTCGGGCCGGGGATTGTCTGCAGTGGTCGGGTAACACACGATCACGACGAATGGCAGCAACTGACCGGCAAATGAACCGAAAAGCGTCGAGTCCTGCGGGGCCGTCATGTTGGCAATGAGCGTGTTGTCCGGGTCTGCCAGCAGGTCCGTGGCATACCGTGTCCGTGCGCCATCCGGCAGGCCTTCCCAGTAGTCGGACACCTCTTCGCCAGAACCCACCCGCGTGAAATCCTGCACCACATTGCTGCAGGCCACCGCGTAGGGTCCCGGCAGCGCCAGGGGCTGCACAACAGCGTCTGGTGGATCGTCCCGACCCGGGTCGCCGATCAAGCCGCCACCGTCTTCGCCGCCTCCGCAGGCCGCAAAGATAAACACCGACAACATCCAAACAACGGGCAAGAACTTCATATGAGCTGTTTTCATGGGATACCTCTTGAATCAAGAAAGAAAGGTTCATCAGCCGAAGGGCATTAACCTGATCAATATCCCTTCGCATCTTTGTATGAGGTTTGAATTTCAGAGATGGATTCACTTCTGTTCGATGCGGCCACAGCCACTACATACGATTAGATGATACAACATCTGTTTGACCCCGCGCAAGTCATATTTCCGCGCGTTGTAAGTTTGCCAAACGATTTACTGCGTAAGCCACAGGGACATCCGGACAAAAATATTCGGATACTGATATTTCATGACCTGAGCAGGCTGCCTCCTAAGTGCCTAGTGCACCTTTTTCTCTTTGATTTTCCTCTAGTTTTCTTTTATTGACTCTACTTTCTTGAAAATGTTATAAATTTTCTGAAACTATAGCAACAATAAGCAGGAGGCGATAAAAATGGATCAGACAGGGATTCTAAACCGGATTACGATCCATCCGGATGTGATGGTCGGAAAACCTACCATCAGGGGGTTGCGCATCACAGTGGAACAGATACTCAAAGCTTTGGCCAATGATGTCAAAACCGATCAATTACTCGATGATTACCCGGAATTGGAAAGAGATGACATCCGTGCAGCACTTCTTTATGCTTCACAGTTGGTGGATGAAGAAAGAGTCTACGCTGTTAATGCAAACTGATCATTGTCCAGGTGATGAATGAAATTCCTTGTTGATGTCGGGGTTGGCAAGAAAGTTGAAAGCTTTTTGATGATTAATGGATACGATGTCCTTTCTGTCAGGGACATCGATGCTCGTGCCAGAGATTTGCAAATACTGAAATGGGCCTTTGATGATCAGCGAATGATTATTACGATGGACAAGGACTTTGGGGAACTTGTTTTCAATTCCAGCAGCCAGCATGCAGGCGTTCTTATTTTGCGGCTTGAAGATGCTGATGGGGATGCAAAAGTCAAAGTGATTAAAAATATTCTTTCCAATTATTCAGATAGATTGAAATCAAGCTTCTGCGTGTATCAAGACGGCAAGCTCAGGATTAGAGATTAAAGCATCGTGTTCTCACTTCCATTCAATAATTCTAATTGATACTTCTTGTTTATCGCCGATCGCCTGCACGTGACACGCGCACTATCCACCATTCACCATCCCCTGTCTTTTCCCATAGCCCATAGCCTGCGCGCCCCGCGCCCCAGCCACCCAAATCCTCCCCCGTCGCTTCGCGCCAGCCCCCTCCAAAGGGGGACACGGGCATAAACTGATTGACTCCCGGCACGCTTTTTCCTATAGTTCCAAAACGAAAACAATCTGCCGATATCGCCTGCGAAAGGAACCGGATCATGAAAACAAGGATCATGTTTTTCATTGCCCTTTTCATTATTTTCAGCAGCGTGGAATCCAGGGCCGCCAATTACACCGGCAAAGCCATTAAAGCGAAGCTGGCCTCCGAAGAAATTGAAGGGGATTTCATGACCGTCTGGGCGAGAAATTTTTCCGATCACATGAAACAATGGTCAGACGGTAAAATTACGGTTGACGTTTATCCGTATGGCACACTCGGCGCCACCGGTGACATCAACGAACTGGCCCAGATGGGCATCGTCGAGTTTGTATTTTCCGATCACGCCTGGATCAGTTCCTTTGTTCCTCAGGCTCAGGCGCTTGCGCTCAATTATCTTTTCCCGTCTGACAGGGTGCCTGAAATATTGGACTGGATGGCCCGAAACGGAGAGTTCCTGCCACTTCTGGAGAAAGCATTCCGCAAAAAAGGGCTTGTTCCGCTGGCCATCATGTTTGAAGGCTGGCAGTGGGTGAGTTCCAAAAAAGAGATTCGTACCCTCGACGACATGAAAGGCCTTCGCCTGCGCCTGATGTCTTCGAAGATGCTGGTGGAAAACTATCGGGCTTTCGGCGCGAGCCCCACACCCATGACGTACGGCGAAGTGTACAGCGGATTGCAGATGGGACTGATTGACGCTCAGGTCAATCCTCTTTTCGCCGCCTACAGCATGAAGTTCTATGAAGTTCAGGATTATTTCGTGCAGCTCAACAGCGAACCCTTCATCGGCATTCCCACGGTGAATCGGAGATTTTTCGACCGGCTGCCCAAAAAGGTTCAGCAGGAAATCCGCCGATACTGGATTGACGCCATCATTCCCGCCGGACGCTGGATTGATGAACGAAACGCGACGGATCTCGAGAAGATGAAAGAGGCCCGGCCTTCGCTGAAGTTTCACAAGCTCGATGACGAGACTGTCGCTTTGTTTGCGGACCGCGCCAGAACCGTCTACCCTCTGTATCACGAAATCGGCGGTGACGGCGCCTCCGAAATTCTCGAAGCGCTGCTCAAGGATATCGCCAGCGCCAAAATGGCTCTCGACATCCCGTGATGACCTTTGCGGTTTGCGCATCTGTCTGGCAGCGGCATGTAGCGCCGCCGCGTGATCTAAAGGAAGTCCATGAATAACGAAGCCCTGCCATCCACCGCCGGACGCACTGTTCGAAAGATCAACCGGATTCTGGGCCAGGGGATCAACGCCGCCGAAGTTTCCCTGCTGATCTTTTGCGTCGCGTCACTTGCCGTTTTGCTTATCGCCAATGTTTTTGCCCGCACCTTTTTTCAAAGCATCTATTTCGCGGAAGAAATCTCCACCTTTTTAGTCATCCTGCTGACCTTCACCGGACTGAGCTACGGTGTGCGCAGAGCGCGTCACATCCGCATGGGCGCGTTTCTGGACCACATGCCGCCCAAAATGGAAAAGTTGTTCATTATCATCATTTCGCTGGTTAGCGCTGTCGTCATGGCGATCATGGCCTGGGCCTCCTGGGAGTATCTGCAAAACGCCATGGCCATGGGGCACCAGACACCCGCACTGCGTCTGCCACGGTGGATCTTCTACATCATCATTCCGACAGGGTTTAGCCTGGCGGCCATACAGTATCTGCGCACGATCGTCAAAAATATCATCGAACCGGACCCGTGGCTTTCACCGGATCAGAAAAGTGAATACGAAGATGATATTCGGGGGAACGGACCATGAGAATCTTCGGCATCACGCTGACGGGCATGCTGCTTTTCGGATTCCCCTTCATGGTGACCTTGCTGGGCTCCTTGATTCTATACCTGATGATCTACATGCCGGGTATGGCAGAGGCGATGATCATCGCCATGGTTCAGCAGATCATCGCCGGCGTGTCACAACCCGCGCTTGTGTGCGTACCCATGTTCATTTTGTCGGCCAGCATCATTACCTCCGGTGAATCCGCCGGGCGCCTGATCCGTATGATCAAAGTGTTTGTCGGCCATCTGCCCGGAGGACTCGCTATTACCACAAGTTCCGGCTGTACACTGTTCGGCGCGGTATCCGGATCCACGCAGGCCACCGTCGCGGCCGTCGGCGGCACCATGCGTCCCATGCTGCTGGAAGCCGGATATAAAAGCCCTTTTACACTGGGGCTGATCATCAATGCCAGCGACATCGCGTTTCTTATTCCGCCCAGCATCGGCTTTATCGTCTATGGCGTGGCGACCAACACCTCCATCGGGATGCTCTTTCTGGCCGGCATTCTGCCCGGGCTGATGATTCTGTTGTTATTCTCGATTTACTGTTACCTCTATTCCAAAGTTAAAAAGATCCCGCTGCTGCCCAGGGCGAGCTGGTCTGAACGCGGGCGCGCAGTTCGAGACGGATTGCCGGTGATGGGGTTTCCCGCAATAATCGTAGGCGGGATTTATACCGGTATCCTGAGCCCTACCGAAGCGGCCGCCGTCGCGGTGCTCTATGCGATGATCCTGGAGGCGGTTGTTTATCGCAGCCTGACGTTCTCGAGACTGATCGACGCGTTTTTACAAACCGGCGTGATTACCGGCGTCGTGTTTATTCTGGTCGGCGCGGGACAGGCCTTTTCGTTTTTGATCGGGTTTCTGCAGATTCCGGGAGCGCTGCTGCCGCCGCTATTCGGCAGCGATCCTTCAATGCTGCGCGTCATGACGATTGTGGTGGTCGTTTATTTTGTCGCATGCATGTTCGTGGACCCGATTGTTGCCATCTTCATTCTCAGCCCTGTTTTTCAGCCCTATGTCGTCGGCGCGGGTGTCGATCCCATTTTGCTGGGCACACTCGTCACATTACAGGCGGCCATCGGCTCGGCGACGCCGCCTTTCGGCTGCGATATCTTTACCGCCCAACTCATCTTCCGCAGACCTTACCTCGAAGTCATCGGTCACGCCCTGCCGTTTTTGCTGATTCTGATGCTGGCAACCGTTTTGCTCATCTCGTTTCCGAACATTGCATTGTTTTTACCGAACCTGGCGATGGGAGGGTAGTATAAAACGATACAGGGAACAACAGAACCATGTGAAACCCCATAAGGTTCCCCCTGCTCTCCCCGGATTAGCGCGTCTCCTTACGGAAACTTATTATTGGTCGTCGGGTTCCTTTCGTCATCTTCGTCATTCCCGCTCGTGCCCTTCAGGGTACGAAGGCGGGAATCCAGTTTCTCGCTCTTCTCGATCGACTAACTTAGTATTTTAGGGACATCTCCATCGGTCGACTAGAAACCAAGATGTCTTGCGGCGTCTCGTCAACCCGCACAGCGTGTAAAATATTATAGTTATAAATTTAGGGCACCCCGCTTCTCGCTCCATTCGTTTATATTGAAATATCATACAATGCATTTGATATTTCAATGATAATCTGATAGGGTACATACATGAAAATTATCGAAAGACAAATAGACAGCGATGCTTTAGCCCGGCTGATGACCATTTTCCCCGTGGTTGCTATTTTAGGCCCCAGGCAGTCCGGCAAAACAACACTGGCCAAGACACTCAAGGCCGACCACTACTTTGATCTGGAAAACCCACAAGACGCAGCCCTTCTGGATCAGCCTCAGCTTGCGCTGGAAGATTTAAAGGGCGTGATCGTGATCGATGAGATTCAACGCAAGCCAGACTTATTCGCGCTGATGCGGTATCTGGTCGATCAGAACAAAAAAAGGAAATTCGTCATTTTGGGCAGCGCTTCCAGAGATTTGATCCGCCAGAGCTCCGAGACCCTTGCCGGTCGCATTGCCTATCATTATCTGGGCGGTTTCCGGCTTTCGGAAGTTGAACCGTCAAAGGCAAAAACGCTATGGATTCGCGGCGGGTTGCCCCGTTCTTTTCTAGCCGCATCCGATGCGGCAAGCCTTACCTGGCGCAGTCAGTATATCACGACGTTCCTGGAGCGCGACATTCCACAACTCGGCATCAATATTCCGGCGCGAACGCTAAGGCAGTTCTGGACGATGCTGAGTCATTATCACGGACAGATCCTCAACTATGCCGAACTGGGGCGGTCTTTCGGCGTCTCCGATATGACCGTGCGCAAATATTGCGACATTCTGGAAGGCACGTTTATGATACGCATCCTCCAGCCGTGGTATGTCAACCTTGGCAAGCGACTGGTGAAGCGTCCGAAGTTTTATCTGCGCGATTCCGGACTCTACCATGCCCTCTCCGCTATTGAAACGGCAAAGCAGTTGACCGCCTGGCCCAAGCTGGGCGCTTCCTGGGAAGGATTTGCGCTGGAATGCGTGTGCCGCAGCCTGGGCAAGCAGGATTCGGAACTGTATTTCTGGAATACGCACGCCGGCGCGGAGCTTGATCTTTTCTGGCAAAACAAAGGCAAAAACTGGGGTGTTGAGTTTAAGTATGAAGACGCCCCTCGCCTGACCCGATCCATGCAGATCGCGATGGAAGACCTGCAACTCGCTAAATTATGGGTAGTCTATCCGGGCAAGAAGGAATACCCGCTGACAAAGAAGATATCCGTCCTGCCGCTGGAAATGATCGGTGATAAAGTGTCCTGACCTCTGAGGAGAGTCCCATCTCCTGATTGAGTGTCTGGCGAATAGGCATCACAACCGTCCGCTCCGGATCGCGTCGGGGCCGGTAATACTCCACCGGCTGAACGATTGTCCATGAGGGCTTCTGGCAGGATGTGGTTCCCTGTCTTGCCCCCGCTTCCTTTCAAGGCATCCTGTTTGACACGTATCCGATGACCATAGACGAGGTGCATTGTCAGCATTACCGGTTTTTTAAACATGCCCGGCGTCTGCTTTCGCCCGGCGGTATTTTCACCTACTACTCCGATGAAACGCAGGACTTTAGCCCCCGGCACAGAAAAGCACTCCATGACGCCGGATTTTCCGACGATTGCATATCCGGCGAAATCTGCCCGGTCGAAACGCCGCTTTCCTGCATGTACTGGAGGGCGCCTACCCTCCTTTCACCCGTCATTATCAGAAAATAAACTCCGGAGTGTATATGATGTATCCGGTCTAAAATGTAAACGATGTTTTAGTTGTACAAAGGTGCACTTCGCGTTTTTCCTATGAGCTACGAGCCATGAGCTGTTTTTATCTTTTCCCATAGCCTATCGCCTATGGCCTATAGCCTGCGCGCCCCGCGCGCCCCAGCCACCAAATCCTCCCCCGTCGCTTCGCGTCACCCCCTCCAAAGGGGGACAGGGTTAGGGTGCGCTTCGCGTTTCACCAGTCACTATTCACTATCCACCATCCACAGCTTTTCCCCATCGCCCATCGCCTATAGCCTATAGCCCATCACCCATCGCCTATCGTCCATCGATCAATTGTTGCCGCAGCATTTCTTGTATTTCCTGCCGCTGCCGCAGGAGCACAAGTCTTTCTGGCCGGGGGCTTCCTTGTACAGACCTGTCGGTGTGCCCCCCTTCGTGAGCGCGAGGTCTTCGTTTTTTTGCCTGACTCTGGCACAGTGATTCTGAAGCACTTCCACGCAGGATGGCAGCATGCCGTAAAGCGCCGCTTCCAGGGCTTCGGGATCATCTGTCTCCGGGTCCCGTGAGGCTTCGATCATCTCTTCGAGTTCGTCCGGTATGGCAATGGCTGTGATGATGCTGCACACGTCTATCAGATCCGCGATTTCCTCCGGAAGGTCTTCGTCTGCCACATCGCTGTATTCGTCGGAGATACCCCAGATATGCGGACGCAGGGACAAAGCCAGAAAAAGACCATAGGCCCAGCCTTCGATGAGTGAAAATTCATACTCGGAAAGCTTCTTGAAGTTGAAGGGAAAGGCCAGTTTGCCTTTGTTGGCGGCGGCCATCATCCGATTGTACGCGCTCATCAGATAACCGATACAGGTCTGTGCGTCTTGATCATCGTCAAATTTCGGCTCTTCATTGAAGACGACCGGCAGCCATTCGGCAGGCGAAACCAGATCCGGTGTGCAGGCCAATCCAAAAAGCAGGCCGTGGAGCTCCTCCATAAAAAACATGGTCTCCTGATCGGCCGATTTGGACAGCACATACGCCAGATTCTTTTCTTCTTTTGCTGTGAACATTTTCATACAATCCCCGATAACCCTTTCCGCCCCCTGCACCCTCCAAAGGGAAACATAAGAAGCATAGTACTTTTAACTTTTAACTTTTAACTTGAAACTTCAAACATGAAACTCGGGCCCATCGCCCATCGCCCATCGCCTATCGCCTATCGCCTATCGCCCATCGCCTTTACCTAAATTTATTCACCACCCACATGGGCTTTTCACCTTTCATCACGCGGACCAGGTTGTCCATAGCCATCACAAGAATACGGCCGCCGGATTCGCGGGTGGAACCGGCCAGGTGCGGCGTGAGAATGGCGTTTTGCAGGCCGAAGAGCGGATGATCATGAGGCGGTTCTTCGGAAAACACATCGACGGCGGCCATCGCAAGTTTTCCGTCGCGAAGCGCCCGTGCCAGCGCAGCTTCATCCACCAGCGGTCCGCGCCCCACATTGATCAGGACGGCGGTTGGCTTCATCAGCGCCAGCCTCCCGGCGCTGATGATACCAGCGGTTTTATCCGTCAGGGGCAAATGAAGGCTCACGATGTCCGACAATTTCAGAACGTCGTCCAGGGTGGCACACTCGGCGCCGTACTTTTTCTCATCGTCTTTTGCAAGGCGGTGGCGACTGTAGTAAAGCAGCCGGACGCCAAACGGCAAAAGCCTCTCGGCCACGGCCCGGGCGGTGCTTCCCATGCCCAGCAGCCCGTAGGTTTTTCCATGCAGCTCAAAGATGCCTTTTTGCTGGGCGTGCATAAACAGCCATTCGCCCTGATGGGTTTTGGCGTTATAAAAAGGCAGATTTTTCAGGCAGGCCATCGCCAGCATGATGGTATGCTCAGCTACGCCAATGTCGTTGGCTCCCGGCGTGTTCGCCACGGGAATGCCAAACTGCGCGCAGGCGGCCACATCGATATGGTTGTAGCCCACGCTGGGTTGCTGGATGAGACGGACCTTGCCGGCCGCTTCAACCACCCGGCGGGTAATCGGTGTCGAACCTGTATAGTCGCCCAGCACAATCCCGGCGTCGGCAATTTCAACCCTCAACCCTTCCTCGGGCTGCAGGTGAGCATCGGCCACGGTAAATGACAAACCCGGAACCATGCTTTCGATACCTGCTTTCAAATGGACGCCCTGCATTGGCGTCATGTTGAGGATTTTCATAGGCCATATTCCTTCCGAGCCGTAATACAAAACTTTCAGACGGCAAGCCCGCCTTTGTCAAGTCTGTCGCGCACAAAGCTGATGTGCGTGCGCAGGAAATAGAACTGGTCGGCACTTTCATTCCGCTTCGCTCTCGTCAATCCGCAAGGCAAGTTCGCCCGGCTGCCCAACGCTGAGTTTGAAAAGCGCGTCATGTTCAACGGCCAGCAGCCTGCGATTACTGGTTGAGAATTTCTTTGATCTTTTCCGACAGCGCGCGGTTTTCGAATAGTTTCTCGATGGCATCTCCCAGCGCGATGGCCGCTTGGTCGCCCATCCTCCGTTCGGAAAAAGCAACATGTTCGAGCGATGTGGACGCCTCCACGGTGGAACGGTACAATATCTGTTTTTGACGTGTGTCGGCCAGATAAAGCGTCAATCGTATTTTGGTGGTATAGGAATTCGTGGGGGTTCCCCGTTTACAGTTGATTTCCAGATCGGTGATGTTGCCTCCGATGAAAACCCGGCCATTCCCCGTGGGCATGTTTGCTTCTGTCAAATCCCATGGCGCGGCGACAGCCGCGACATTGTAGCCGGCCTTGCGCAGGTAATGCCGGACACCTTGAGCAACGGCCTGGGTCGGCCGGGAATGTTTCGGCAGTACCAGTGTGCGCATCTTGTTTCTTTCGATGACCCGCCCGACGATCAGCGGATCATCGGACTTGCGCGAGTCGGTGAATTCCGCCACGGTGATCAGCGATTGAAGCGCACGCGCGTTTGGTTTCACGTAGGATGGAATCATCGCACTTTCAGCATCGTAATTCATATCCACGGTATAGATATTGGTCGCCGCGCATCCGGTTGCACACAAAAAGCAAAACAGCAGGATCAGGCCTGCCGGATGGTACCCGCTTCGTTTTTTCATCATGGTTCCCTCCTTGGTTGACAAGATACTTTTTTTGACCACAAGATGGCGCCCGCGTCAACATGCTTTTTCCGGCGGGAATTTCTTTATGGCTTCCGAATCATCTATACACCCCGCACGATCCGGGTTGCAACTCAGTTGCACCTGTGATAAAGAACCCGAGCTATGAAGATGAAGACGATTGCGCCATCCACGGCGGTAACTACGCTCAGGCAGGCCGGCATCGCTCAAACGCCGCAGCGTCTCGCGGTGTTGAGTCTTTTACAAAAAGCAAAAAGCCCGCTTTCCGCCGACAATATCCATCAGCAGATATCCAAACGCACCTGTATCGACCGGGTCACGGTGTACCGGGCACTTTCGCTTTTTCGAAAACGGGGCATCCTTCGCGATGTCATGTCCGAAGGCGGCGCACTTTATGTGGAATTATCGACTTCAGAACGTCCGAAGCATCCCCACCTCAGATGTCGTCACTGCGGCGTGCTTGCGTGCATGCCCCCCGTCAGTTCCGACCGGCTCGGCGAGCTGATCGACTGCGCGGCAGGTTACCTTGTGGACGAAGCGGACATTCATCTCAAAGGCCTTTGCGCGTCGTGCGGCAGGATCAATGCAACAGGAGCCCTTAAGGAGACAAACCCATGAAGGTTAAAAAAAATGTGATTTCGATCCTCTTCTTGTGTACGCTCGTGGTGTTGATCCTGTCTTGTCAATCGAAGGACCCCTCCCGCAGTGACGGCCGCCTGCAGGTGATCGCCACCATCTTCCCGGTATACGATTTTGCCCGCGAGATCGGCGGCGACAAGGTTGACGTCACCATGCTTTTACCGCCCGCGACCGACGCGCATCACTATGAACTTAAACCGGAGGACATCCTGAAGGTCAGCCGCGCCGACATTTTTCTATTCACCAATTTCGAAATGGAACACTGGGCCTACAAAATCATCAACACCGCCGATGAAAGCGCCGGCCTGCTGGCGGTGGAAACAGGAAAAAGCGCCATGCTGCTTCCCCTGTCTGATCACTTTGCCCACGGCAAACCCCACCGGCACGAAGAAGATGAAACCAGCGCCTCCGACCACGAAGTCGAAAACGAAGCGCAGAAGGACTCCGCCAGCCGTTTTGACCCGCACATCTGGCTGGATCCGGACAACGCTCAAATTATGATTGACAACATTACCGAAGCCTTCATTCTCAAGGATCAGAAAAACAGCGATACCTACAAAATGAATGCAAAAAACTACAAACACAGGCTTGCCCTGCTCGACGCGAACTTTCGGTCCGGGTTATCGGTCTGTAAAACCCGGACGATTCTGCACGCCGGTCACTGGGCGTTTGCCTACCTGGCAAAAAAGTATCATCTGAACTACATTGCGGCCTACAGCGCCTCGGCCCAGTCGGAGCCTTCACCCCAGGTCATTGTATCGATGATCGAAAAGATCAAATCCCAAAAGCTTCCCTATATTTATTATGAAGATCTCGTCGCACCGAGACTCGCTCAAACCCTCTCGAAGGAAACCGGTGCGAAGCTTCTGAAGCTGAGCAATGGCCACGACATCAGCAAGGCGGACATCGCCGGCGGCGAAACATTCATTTCGCTTATGGAGAAGAATCTGGACCAGTTGAAAAAAGGGATGCAATGCCAGTAATCCGTGTCAGAGACTTGAGCTTCGGCTATAACGGCCAGGATGTGCTCAGCAACATCTCTTTTGATGTGGCTCAGGGTGACTATCTTGGCGTGGTCGGCCCCAACGGCTCCGGAAAAAGCACGCTGATGAAATGTATTCTCGGCATCCTACAGCCGCGCCAGGGCGACATCCTGCTTTTCGGCGAGGCGCAAAACCGGTTTTGCCAATGGCGCCGCATCGGCTATCTGCCGCAGCGTTTAGGAACGCTTTCCACGGGTTTTCCGGGAACCGTGCAGGAAATTGTCCGGATGGGCCGGACCGATTCCCCCGCACGAAAAATGCGCGATACCCTCGAAATGCTGGGCATCGCGCATCTGGCGGGCCGAATGATCGGCGAATTGTCCTATGGGGAACAACAGCGCACCCTGCTGGCGCGCGCTCTTGTCCACGATCCGGATCTGCTGATCTTCGACGAACCCACCACAGCGCTGGACCCGGCCACGCGGGACATCTTCTACAGCCTGACCCGGGAGATCAACCGGTTGCACGGCACAACGGTCATCCTAGTGACCCATGACATCGGAACGATCGGCCAGTTCGCGCGCACGCTGCTTTACCTGGATAAGACGGTCGTTTTTTCAGGCACGTTTGTAGATTTTTGCGCGTCAGCGGACATGACCGGCATGTTCGGACCGGTAAGCCAGCATATTATCTGTCACCAGCATGACCACACCTAGGGGCAAACACGGATGGAACTGATCGATATTTTAAGTTACGGCTTCGTTCAGCGCGCGATCATCTCGGGCGTGCTGATTGCCGCGATCTGCTCCACGCTGGGCGTTTTCCTGGTTTTGAGGCGCTTTTCGCTCATCGGCGACGGACTGGCGCACGTCACGTTCGGCAGCGTCGCTTTGGTGCTGCTCCTCGGCGTCAGCCCTCTGTATGTCACACTGGCATCCCTGCCGGTGGTCGTCGTGTCATCGCTGGCCATTTATAAACTCACAACGAGTCGGCGGATTCAAGGCGACGCGGCCATCGGTATCGTCTCTTCGATCGGAATCGCCGCCGGCATCACACTGGCGAGCCTGTCGGGCGGATTCAATGTCGATTTGTTCAGTTATCTTTTCGGCAACATCCTGACCGTCAACATGACGGAAACACTCCTGTCGCTGGCAGTGTTTCTCCTGGTGGCCGGCATGATGGTCTTTTTTTATTCCGACCTGTTCGCCGTCACCTTTGATCAGGAACTGGCCAAAAGCATGGGCATCAACACAGGACGCATCAATCTGATGCTCTTTGTTCTGACGGCCGTCGCAGCCGTTTTGGCCATGCGTGTAGCCGGTATCATGATGGTTTCGGCTATGCTGATCCTGCCGCCAATCGCCGCACTGCAACTTTCCTTGAGTTTCCGGATGACAATTCTCACGTCCGTCACCGTGGCAGTGACATCGGTGATCCTGGGGATCGGCACGGCTTTTGTGCTGAATCTGCCGGTCGGCGCCACCATCGTGATTTTCAATATCGTGTTTCTTTTTCTCATCTTCACGACCCGAAAACTTCTTCAAAGGATAAGGAAGAATTAACATGAGAATCATTAGAAACGTTCTGACTTCCGCCAATCTGCTGTTTGCGGCCGCGATTGCCACGGGGATTTTTTTCCCGCAGGCCCGGCATATCGGTGAATTCCTGATCCTGCCTTCTCTCACCATCATCCTTACCGTCACGCTGCTTCGTTTCCCGCGCGGTTTTTTCCGGCCGCCTGCCTCCCTGATCCCCGGAGCCGTCTGGGGGAACGTGATGACCTACGTGGTGCTGGGAAATCTGATTATTCTGGGCAGCCTCTTTATCATCCGCGAAGAGATACTCTGGATCGGCATGGTTCTGGCTGCCGCGGTGCCGCCCGGCATCACGATCATCCCGCTGAGCCGGACGATGAATACCGACTCCAGGTGGACTTTTTCAGGTCTTGCCGGCGCGCACCTGGGTGCGCTTTTGATCACACCCATCATCGCGCTTGCGTTTTTCAGGCATACTCCCGTCCAACCGGACAAAATCATCCTGCTGATCCTCGCGTTGATCGCTCTGCCGCTGCTGCTGTCCCGTGTCGCCGTGGACAAGGACCGCGATGTGTTCATTGAGCGCTATGAAGCCGACATCACAGACGGGTGCTTTTTTCTGATTTTTTATACCCTGACGGCGGCCAATATGGAATATATCCGGGAATGGCCTGCTGAAATCATCCTCATCGGCGGCATCGCCTGTTCAACCATCGTTCTGATTACAGCAATCGTTACGGCTATCGGCTGGTTTTTTAAAATTTCTCCGCCGCGGATATCTTTTTTTCTGCTTTTCGGAACCCTGAAGAACTACGGCCTGGCCGGGGGGGTGGCGCTGCTGGTTTTTGCGCCCGCGGCCGCCCTTCCGGCTTTAATTTTTTCCGTATTCACCGTCATCTATGTCACTGCACTCAAAATCATCTACGACCGCATAGTCCCTCCCGACGACGGTCAACAATAATTTGACAAAGCGAAACGCGGACCTATACTAATTGAAAACCTAAAACGAAAGGAGAACCAACCATGGCCATAACCCTACCGGATTTACCTTACGCGAAAGACGCGCTCGAACCGCACATCAGCTCGAAAACACTGGAGTTTCATCACGGAAAGCATCACAAAACCTACGTGGATAATCTAAACAAGCTGATCGGGGGAACCGAACTGGAAGGAAAGTCTCTCGAGGAAATCATCAAAGCCGCCGCCAATGATCCGGCCAAAGCAGCTATATTCAATAACGCGGCGCAGGTATGGAATCATACCTTCTACTGGAATTGTCTGAAAAAACAGGGGGGCGGGCCGCCCACCGGTGCTATCGCTGCCAAAATCAATGCCGCTTTCGGCAGCTACGACAAGTTTGTCGAGGAGATCAAAAACGCGGGCGTAACACAGTTCGGCAGCGGATGGGCATGGCTGGTTCAAGACGGGAAAGACATTAAAATCACCAAAACGCCGAATGCCGACACGCCTCTGGCGCACGGCCAGAAAGCGCTTCTGACCATTGATGTCTGGGAACACGCCTATTATCTTGACTATCAGAACCGCCGGCCGGATTACCTGGCAACCGTGATCGCCAGTCTGATCAACTGGGATTTCGTCAACGCAAATCTGGGGTAAACGGAGTTGTTACGACAAAAAAGGGGCTTGCAACAGCAAGCCCCTTTTTTATATCAAAAAATCTGCAGGATTATTTTTGCTTATCCACGCGGTCTTTCAGTTCCTTGCCGACTTTGAAAAAGGGCAGTTTCTTGGGTTCAACGCTGATTCTTGCGCCGGTTTTTGGATTTCTTCCGGTATAGGACTCGTATTCCTTCACCACAAAACTGCCGAATCCGCGAATCTCGATACGGCCTCCTTTTTTTAACTCGTCGGTAAAGCCTTTGAAGACAAGGTTGACGACATCAATCGCCTTTTTTTCCGTTAAGTCCATCTTCTTGCTCAAAGCTTCAATTAGACCGGATTTGTTCATAGAGCCTCCTATAACTATTTAGAGCGTGATAACGCCTGATGATCACTGCGGTTACTTACACTTGGCCGACTATTATTTATTTTTAGATGATTGTCAAGAATATTTTTGCCTTTTTGACCACCTGACTCTTTGAGCAACAAGGCGGCCTCCCTGTCTTTCAGATGCCTCCACTTGCCCTCTTTCAAGCCCTGCAGGGTGATCGGACCGATCGATTCGCGCACCAGACGGGTCACCGGACGGCCAAGCTGCTCAAAGCCGCGGCGGATCACCCTGTTTTTGCCCTCGCGCAGCGTCAAAGCTACCCAGCAGCTTTTGTCATTGATTTTCTCAACCTTGACATTCTCCGGCTTGAACATACCATCGGGCAGCGCAATACCCTTTTCGAGCTGCCTGAGTTCATCCCTGGTCAAACGGCCGGAAACCTTCACCCGATAGGTCTTCGTCACCGACCAGCGCGGATGCGAGATTTTCTGGGCGAAATCCCCGTCGTTGGTCAAAAGCAGAAGACCTGACGAATCATAATCCAGTCGGCCCACAGGATAGACCCGCTCGGGCATGTCGCCCAAGAGATCGATCACGGTCGGTCTTTTCTGCGGATCGGACATCGTGGTGACATATCCCGCCGGTTTGTACATCGCAATGTAGCAGGGGGTTTTGTCCACACCGATCGTGTTGCCGTCCACCCTGATGATATCCGTTTGCGCATCGGCCTTGACCCCCAGTTCACGGACAATCTCTCCATTGACGCTCACCCGCCCCGTGGTAATGAGCGTTTCTGCATGCCGGCGGGAAGCAATCCCGGCGGCCGCAATGATTTTTTGCAGGCGTTCTTTCATGAAATGATTTTATCCTCAAAGTCGTCTTCGGCGGTCAGGGCCTGCCCGGGTAATTCGGGTTCGGACCCGGTATCTCCGACGGGTTCGTGATGATCGGCTATCTCCAAAACGGCGTCGCAAGGCGACAGCTCCGGCTGGGTTGATTGGGGTTCGGCCGCCGTATCTTCAATCGGCTCGTGATGATCCGGTATTTCCAGTAAAACGGCATCGTCGGCAAACAGATCCTGCTCGAGGGATTCGATTTCGGGCAGGGCATACTCGATGGGTTCCTGATGCTCGGTCATTTCCTTCAATTCCCTCATGGTCGGCAGATCCGCCAGTTCCTTTAGGTTGAACACCTCCAGAAATCTTTTCGTGGTTCCGTAAATGATCGGCTTTCCGGGAACGTCCTTACGCCCGACCATGCGCACCAGTTTCTTTTCCATCAGGCTTTTGAGCGGCCCGCTGACGTCTACGCCGCGAATCGATTCAATCTCGGCCTTGACGATGGGCTGCCGGTAAGCGACAATTGCCAGTGTTTCGAGCGCCGCGGGCGACAGGGAAGCAGGTTTGCCGCCTTTTAATTTTTTCACCCAGGGCGCAAAATCAGGCCGTGTGCGAAACTGATAACCGCCTGCAACTTCATGAAGACCGATGCCGCTTTGCCTCGCTTCGTAGCTTTCCGCCAGCCTGTCCAAAGCCTCTTGAATGTCCGTTTTCTCCGCGCCTTCCAGAATGACGCAGAGCCGCTCAATCGTCAGGGGCGTCTCGGATGCCAGAACCAATGCTTCGATAATTGCCGACAGGTTTTCCATTTAAGACTCCACAGCGGGGAATATTCGGATGACACCGAAAGCGGATGTCTGATACGCTTTCACCATTTTCATTTTAACGAGTTCCAGAAGGGCCAGGAAGACGTAGATCACCCTGCGACGGTCTTTCCTTTCTCCCAGGAGCTCTTCAAACGTCAGATTCCTTTCGCGCGTCAGGCGGTCCATCACATCATTGATGATATCGGTCAGTGACATCTTTTCGAGGTCAATTTCCAGAAGTTCTTTTTGATCGATACGCACCACCAGACGGTGAAACGCGTCGATCAGTTCGAAAATGCTGACCTCAATGAGTTCGTCTTCGATGACATCAGGCGCGCGGACCTCTTCTTGCAGAGGGGCGGATCGTTTGAAGACGTCGCGCTCCAGAATCGGACGCCTTTCGAGTTCGGCTGCCGCCTCCTTGAACGCCTGGTATTCCAGAAGCTGGCGGACCAGCTCGGCGCGCGGATCTTCTTCACCTTCCTCCTCGGACGGCTCATCCGGCACAGGCAGAAGCAGCCGGGATTTGATATGAATCAGCGTGGAGGCCATCACCAGATACTCTCCGGCCAGATCTAGGTTGAGCGACTTGATGATATTCAGATAGTCCAGGTACTGTTGCGTAATCAGCGCGATGGGGATATTATAGATATCCACCTCGTTTTTCCTGATCAGGTGCAAAAGAAGGTCCAGGGGACCTTCAAACATATCCAGTTTAATGGCATAATCCAGGGGTATCTGTTCGTTCATGGCCAACCGATAGCACAATAATGTTTAATGGACAAGGGTGCGCTTCCGAGCGTCACAGGCAGGGAGAAAATCGCCCGTGACGTTCCCCGAAACGAGGCCGCTTTCAGATTTTTACCGCCGCGCGAACTTCTTCCATGGTCCGGCGAGCCTCATCGGCTGCCTTCCGGTTACCGGCGGCGATGATGTCATGGATTTCCGGCAGGTGGTTTACGTAGTAATCCATGCGCTCATGGATCGGCGCCATGGCCGTTTCAATATGCCCCGCCAGCGTTTTTTTGCACTCGATGCAGCCGATGCCCGCCACGCGGCAGGCTGCGTTGATTTCCGCGACTTTCTGAGGCGGCGAATAGAGGTGATGAAAAGCGAACACATTGCAGATATCGGGATCGCCCGGATCGCTTTTCCTCATCCGCTGCGGATCGGTGAACATCGAGGCGATCTTTTTATGTAGCTCGTCCCCCCGATCGGAAAGATATATCGAGTTGTCGTAGGATTTGCTCATTTTGCGGCCGTCAATCCCCAGGAGCTTAGGGACACTGGTCAAAAGCGGCTCCGGCACGGGAAAGACTTCCGAATACAGAAAATTGAACCGGCGGGCGATCTCGCGTGTCAGCTCCACGTGGGGCAGCTGATCGACGCCGACCGGCACACCGTAGGCCTTGTACATGATGATGTCGGCCGCCTGCAAAACAGGATAGCCCAGAAAGCCGAATGTGGAGAGGTCCTTCGAGGTGAGTTCCGCCTGCATTTCCTTATAGGTGGGATTGCGCTGCAGCCAGGCCAGCGGCGTGATCATGGATAAAAGCAAAAATAATTCGGCGTGTTCCTTGATCGCAGACTGCACAAACAGGGTGCTTTTTTGCGGATCGAGCCCCGCGGACAGCCAGTCGATGACCATACGGATTCCATTATCATGAATCGATTCCGTGGCGCTGTATTCGCTGGTGATCGCATGCCAGTCCGCTACAAAATAAAAACACTCATACCGGCCGGAGTTTTGCAGCTCCACCCAATTGCATAAAGCCCCATGCAGATTGCCCAGGTGAAGCTGTCCGGTCGGTCTCATCCCGCTAAGAATTCTTTGTTGCTGCAAAGCCCCAGTACTCCTTTATTTAGAATGGCGTCCATCCATGCACCAAGGCCTCCGATTGTCAACAAAAAAGCGGAGGCCTTGGTTTGATACGATCACAAAACGCGATGATTATTTCACTTTGTCGGCCAGCGTTTTGCCGGCTTTGAATTTTACCACTTTTTTTGCGGGAATCTTAATCGCTTTGCCCGTCTGAGGATTTCTGCCCTCTCTTGCTTTTCTTTTAACAACTGAAAACGTTCCGAACCCGACCAGACCCATCTTGCCGGTCTTTTTGAGCTGCTTGGTAATGGCCCCGACATACGCATCCAACGCGTCGGCTGCCGCTACCTTGGTAATCCCTGCCTCATCCGCGATAACCCCGATCAATTCTGCCTTCGTCATTCCCAAAACCCCCCTTTCCTAAATGATTAAAGTGTTCGTGATTTGACCTGCCGCTTCAAGCGGCCTCCCCCGCGCATCCGTTTTTCATCCGGGCCGAAAGCCCGCTATGAGAATCCGCGCCGGTTCTACAACACCAAAGGCTATAAACCGGCTGATATCCTTACTTCGGCAAGGCTGCTTTGCTTGAAACACGCGCTAGGCCTAACACAAAAAAAAACAACCCGCAAGAAAAAAGTCGTCGCGGCGCGTTAAAAATACCGATCGTCGTCTTTGACAAGCGCTCTGCCTTATGCTAGAAATCCGCACGTACGCGCACGCTTAAAAAAGTAACCCAGCCGCTGCGGAAAACCCATCAGGCCATTAAAAGGAAAGGCAAATGATTTTATGAAATACTCAGCCAAACAACTCATTCAGGGGTGGATCATTCTTTCACGTCCGCCGTTTCACATTGTGGGCATTCTGCCTTTTGTGCTGGGAACCTTTCTGGCCTGCCGGCTTGGCGGTGTTTTTAATCCGGAGGTTTTTGTCATCGGTGTCATCGGCGTGATTCTGGTCATGATTTCGACCCATCACGCGGGCGAATATTTCGATCTTGCCGAGGACACGATCGCCGCGGGCCAGCACAACAACCCCTTTGCCGGCGGCACGCGCCTGATTCCGGCAGGTAAGATGCCGCCTCGTGTCGCACTCGTCACGAGCATTGTGAGCTTTACCCTGGCTGCAGCCGTCGGTGTTGTGCTTCAGTTTGTATACGAAACAGGCCCCTGGACGCTCGTGCTGGGCTGCCTGGGCGCGCTGCCGGGCTTCTTTTACTCCACCGAACCCGTCCGCCTCGTCAAACGGGGTGTCGGAGAGCTCTTCATCGGCTTTTGCTACGGCTGGCTGCCCGTCGCCGCCTCCTACTATATCCAGACCGCGACCATCGCGCCGATTATTCACTGGATGTGGCTTCCTATCGGATTTTCCATCTTCAACGTCATCTTGCTCAACGAATTTCCGGATTACGAAGCGGACAGAGCCGCCGGAAAGAAAAATCTTCTTTACCGCATCGGCAAAGCAAAGGGCAAGGCGGTTTATCTCGTTTTCAATCTGCTGACCTGCCTGACCATGCTGATTTCCCCCGTCTGGGGCGTGCCGTTCCGGGTGGTATACTTCTTTCTTCCGTTTGCCGCGTTAGCCCTCTTCATCGCCTTCATGGTCTGGCGCGACCGTCATCAGGACCCCCGCAAACTCGAAATGCTCTGCGGCCTGAACATCGCCGTGAATGTCGGCACGTCGATCAGCTACATTCTGGCCTATATCTGATGAAAACAAAAAAGCGTGTCAAAGCCTTCTTCAACCCTCCATCCCTGTTGTTCAAACAACTGGGCAGCACCTTGCTCATGGGATACCTCAACCGGTGGAGGCATTTCCCCGGCTGGCTTGTCCGGCACGGCTTTTCATCCATGCCCGTGGCCAACGGCGCATGGGGCATGGGCTGCATCGGATATCCCGGACATCCGGTCTGGGAAGTGACCGGCGCGTGCAACCTGCGCTGCATACACTGTCACGCGGTGAGCGGTGAGGCGGACCCAAACGAACTGACAACCGATGAAGGCAAGCGGCTCATTGACGAACTGGCGGGAGAAAGCGAATTTCGAACACTGGTTTACACAGGCGGCGAACCGCTGGTGCGTCCGGACATTTTTGAACTGCTCAGGCACTCCCAAAAAGCGGGCCTCGCCAACATCATCGCGACCAACGGAACGCTGATTGACGAAGAAATGGCCTTTAAGCTGAAGGATCACGGTGTGGTGTGCAACGCGATCAGCTTCGACGCGGCCGATCCGGCCATTCACGACAAAATCCGCAACAAACCAGGCGCCTTCGACCTGGCGATGCGCGGCATCGAGGCCACCAAAAAAGCCGGCATTCTTCTGCAGATCAACACCACCGCCATGGAATACAATATGCCTCACCTGCCGGATCTGATCGATTTTGCGGACCAGCGCAGCGCGGGCATCATGCTGATGTATCAGCTTGTCGCCGTGGGCCGCGGTGAAAAGATTGAAAAAGCCACGCTCAAAAAAAACGCCAATAAATATTTAAGCGAGCTGATTTCCGAAAAACAGAAAAACGCAAGGACGATCATCGAACCGGTCGCAGGCCCCCAGTACTGGCCGCATCTGCTGGAAAAAGGCGGCATCCGAGGCGGCTGGCCGCTCAAACTCGCAGGCAAGGTCTTTCACGGCTGCGCCGCCGGACGCGGCTTTGTTTATCTCAAGGCCAACGGCGATGTCTGGCCCTGCCCGTTTGTGGAAGTGAGCGGCGGCAACATCCGTGAAAAGAGTTTCCGGGAAATTTACCGCCATTCCGCATTGTTTCAGGATTTGCGGCATCGAGAGGAAAAGCTCAAAGGCCTGTGCGGCGATTGTCAGTACAAAACTGTCTGCGGCGGATGTCGCGGACGCGCGCACGCCTACAGCGGAGATTATCTGGCCGAAGACCCGCGCTGCTTCATCCGGGAAAAAGCTTCTGCACCTCCCGCTGAATCGCCAAATCGGTGATCGAACAAAAAACGCCTGCGGCCATGCCCGGGATGTGATGAGAATCACAAAATATTTTAAGAAATTGAAATAAAAAACATAACTTTTACACATTCAAGTTTGATCGCACCACAACCGATTTGTACATAGACATGCTGAAAGAAGAGGTGTTTGTGAAAAACCGGATATTGGTCATTGCGCTTTGTCTTTTCTTGTCCCCGCTGGCATGTTTTTCCGGTAGTGAGACCACACACCGGCAGAAGAAATCGGAAGAAAGAGCGTCGGATACACAAACAGAATCCCCCGCACAGAAGGATACGGCCCGAAGCGGCGTTTCCATGCGCGTTTTGTGGTCGGTTTCCGGATATGTCATCCCGGAGGGAAACGCAGCGACAGAACAGCAGGCACGCGCGCTGCTCTTCAAACCACTCGACATCGGCGAATCCTGGATTACGTTTGACGGAAAAACCTGCCACAATGTAACGTTTACCCGTGAAACCGTCCAGGCACGGGACTTTTTAAAAAACCGCTACGGGACAACGCCTGCCGCTCTGAATATCCCGGATGAACCGGTGGTTGTTTTCAAAACCGACTGCAACCTTCAGGGATTTACGGAATATCTGCGGCTGCAAGACCGGCAGCTGTTGATTCAGCGGGATGGTGTGTTCTATTATTTACAGCCAGCTGTCAATTACTGAATAGTTGATTGAAACGCATATGGATGAATGGAATAATGGCCCCATGAAAGAACTTATCAAAAAAACCTGTATTCTTATTTTCCTGGTCCTGGGATTGATTTCGATTGCGCAGGCACAACCTTACGCACCATTCGCAGTGCCTGAACCACTAACGCCTCAGCTTTCGAGCGATGGCAACACCCTTTACGGCAGTACCACGCCCGTGCCCGTCGTGATGGACCCCAATCCCCCGCCGCCCCGGGCGTCCGTTCCCATGGCCGCCTCCATGATGCGCTTGGACCCGCAGGCATTGACCGCGACATTTTCAATCACCTATGTCGCCAACGGCGGCACCGACCCATGGGGACAAACCTGCACCACTTTTCCTGAAGAAGCCAAAGCGGTTTTTGCATCTGCGGCCGCCATCTGGGGAAGTTATTTAAATTCGACAGTTCCCATCACAATCAGAGCCTGCTGGGCGAATTTAGGCGCCGGAACACTGGGCTATTCAGGCGGCGGACCGCTGCATCGAGATTTCAGCGGCGCCCCGCTGCCTGGCACCTGGTACATAGGGTCACTGGCAAATGCTCTGAGTGGCACCGATCTGGATTCTAACAAATTCGACATGCACATCGCGTACAACAGCAATGCGTCATGGTACTATGGAACTGACGGTAACACGCCGCCAGGACAGTACGACCTGATGTCGGTGGTTTTGCATGAAATCGCACACGGCCTAAATTTCACCGGTTCTCTGCGCGTTGATTCGGGATCCGGTTCGTGGGGCTTGAACACCGGCTATCCGGTCATCTATGACACATTCATGAAAGACGGTTCCGGCGAGCGCCTGATTAACACCGGCGTGTACGCCAATCCGTCCACCGCCTTGGGCACCGCCCTGTCATCAAATAATCTGTGGTTTCATGGACTCAACGCCATGGCCGCCAACGATGGCGTACGTGTGAAGATGTATGCGCCTTCTACCTGGGCAGGAGGGTCGAGCTACTCCCATCTGGATTATGACACTTTTCGCAACACAATAAACAGACTGATGGTTTATGCCATATCCACAGGCGTTTCCACTCACGATCCGGGACCCGTCACGCTGGGCCTGCTCAAGGACATGGGCTGGACGGTCACGCCGCTGGAAAACGCAGATGTTGCGATTACGATGACCGACTCACCGGATCCGGTCAACACAGGCGCTTATTTAACGTATACCATCACCATCGTCAATAACGGTCCCGGAAACGCTGTCGGTGTCGCCATGACGGATTCTCTACCGGCCAGCGTTAATTTCGTCGTTGCAGTTCCCTCCCAGGGAACATGCACCGGAACAAGCACTCTACTTTGCAACCTGGGAACGATTGCCAACGGAGATGACGCGACGATCACATTGACTGTGATGCCGCTGACAGGAGGCATCCTGTCAAATACGGTCACCGTTCAAACAATCTCCACGGACCCTGATCTTTCCAACAACAGCGCCACGACCACCACCAACGTTCAGTATCCCCTGCCGTCGATCAGTTCTTTGAGCCCGTCCTCTAAAACAAGAGGCGGCGCGGCCTTTACACTGACCGTCAACGGCAGCGGGT
>DDWS01000018.1 GCA_002347685.1 Syntrophaceae bacterium UBA2280 | reverse complement strand
TGGTCAGCCCCGAGGCAATGAGAAACAGCACCATCCCGTAAGCTATCCCGTGTATCCCCTGTGAAACGTACATCGCTGTTGTTGGATCCATGGATTTATCCTTTCCTGATTGATTTCAAAGCTCTGTCCCGTTACGCGGTGCCATGGGACAATATTTCACAATGATAATGATGTAGTGAAGCACGCTTTTTAAGGTTCAAGGTCACGATGCCTTCCGGAAGCAGTTCCCGAAACCGTACCGTCCAGTCACGTCAGAAATTCAATCTCCTGATGGGAAGCCTTTTTTACTCGTACGGAGGGTCAAAGATTCTCACATGACTTCCGCTGTGCCCTTTTTCCAAAGAACTTCTTATCGAGCCTGAACGATGGATGATAAAACAATCGTTCATTGCAAAATCTTTCAAAAAAAGAACGACCGTTCGCTTTTTTTTCTGGCTATCATAAACAGAGTTTTGGCGCAAGCAATTTTTAAATCTTTATTTTATTTTTATTAGCTGATATGTACTCAATAAATGATATTTTTGTACTGGCTTGATTCTATGGATATATTTTCCACAACATGGCGAAACGGGAGGATAGGCTTATGAAGAGCAGCAGAAAGATCACCGATAAAAAGAAGATCAATGATACGATCTCCAGCCGCATAAAAAATCCCGATCTTGTCAAAAAGAAACACCTCCTGATTGCAAAAAAATCGGCAAAATTGTTCATCAAGAAGGGCTTTGCCCAGACCACCATGCGCGAAATCTCCAGGGCCACGGGCATGGCTGTGGGAAACCTGTATGACTATATTTCAAAAAAGGAAGACATTCTTTCCCTCGTGTTCGAAGTTTACCACCGGCATGTGCAGGAAACCATGGAAATTCAGGATAATGAGATTGATGAGAATCCGATGGATCAGTTTCGGTTATTTATTCAGGGTTCCGTAAAGAATGTCAAAATTTTTCATGATGAAATTCACTTAATGTATCGCGAATCGTGGCTCCTGTCTAAAGAAAACCTGGAACGGGCGAAGCAAATTGAATTGACGCAAATTGAGGGACTGGCCAAAATCATTCAGAGGGGTATTGAACAGGGGGTGTTCAAGACGCAAGATCCTTTCTTTGCTGCCAGTATGATTTTTTTTCAGCTGATCATCCTGACTATGCGCGGTTGGACGTTCCAGGGAAAGTATTCGGACAAAGAACTTGAAAATTTTCTCGAAACGTACATTTTACAAGGCATTATGGCCTGATCACGATTCGCGGCGCGCCAGCGCTCTATTGTTCAACAGTAGATCGGACGTGCCGTCTTCCCGGAACAACTTCTTGCGGCTGATGTAAGAATGTTTAGAAGTAGCCTGAAAATTGCTTTTCCAGGCAGCGGATAAATTAACTAAATAAATATTCAGGAGTGAGATGATGAGTAAAAGAGATGTTGTATTTGTTGATGGTGCGCGTACCGCATTTGGAACATTGGGGAAGACCCTGCGGAACTTTACAATTGAGCAATTGGGCGGCCTTGCCCTGAAAGGCCTGATCGAGAAAACAAAAATTCTGGAAAAGGGTGGTGTTGTCGATGCCGTTTATGCGGGGTCGGCAAATTCCGGAAACTCGGCACTGAACCTTGCCCGCTGGGTGACCCTTGCCGGCGGGCTGCCCGAAAGCACATCTGCGTCTTATATCGAAATGCAATGCGGTTCAGCGATTGATTCAATTAACCATGCCGCCTATAGAATCCTGTGCGACCATGCGGACATCATGATTGCAGGCGGCATGGAATCCTACAGTCAGACCCCATGCAAATTTTCCATGTCCACGGAGCCGTTTAAGATGATTCCCCCCTTCCCCCTTGCGCCGTCGCTGTCCCCCACGCTTGATCCGGCGACGATGAACATGGGTATGACGGCGGAGGCCCTGCAGAAGATGTATAACATATCACGTCAGGCACAAGATGAGTTTGGCCTGCGAAGCCAGATCCTGGCGAAGAAAGCCATTGATGCAGGTTATTTTGTGGACGAAATCGTTCCTGTGATGGTCCCCCAGGGCAAGAAAAATCCGCCCCTTGAGTTCAAGGTGGACGAGCATCCCCGCATGACCTCCATGGAGGCCTTGTCGGCCCTGCCGCCTGCATTCATCAAGGACGGAACGGTCACAGCCGGAAACGCTTCCGGTCGCAATGACGGCGCGGCCTTTGTCCTGATGATGACCCGGGAGAGAGCGGAGCAGCTGGGATACAAACCAATGGCCAGATGGATTGCCGGCGGCGATTATGGGGTCGATCCCAAGATCATGGGCATCGGTCCGGCTTATGCCGTGCCGCTGGCTCTGAAGCGCGCCGATCGGAAGCTTTCGGAAATGGACGTTATGGAATGCAACGAGGCCTTTGCCGTGCAGAACCTTGCGGTTGCCGCGGAACTGGAAAAACAGACAGGTGAAAAAGTGGACTGGGACAAATGGAACCCCAACGGCGGCGCGATTGCTTTCGGTCATCCCAACGGCGCGTCGGGGGCTCGTCTGTGTCTGTTCACCATGAAGGAATTAATCCGCAGGGGCGGCAAGTACGGCTGCTTCAGTTCCTGCTGCGGCGGTGGTTTAGGGGTCGCAACGGTCATCGAAAATCTGCAGCGCTAAGTGTTTCCCGTCCAGTTGGTGAATCCTGCGCAAGGCGGGGCTGCCAACTGGACGGGATCATCAAGAACCCCGGCAACACCAATGTCTGGAACATAGACCGCATCTACAGTCACTTTTCGAGGCTGGGGGAGCGGTGCGATCAGCAGGGGCGGTTTCTGTCCGGCGTGTCGATTCTGCTGGTCGAGCATAACCTGAAGGTGGCCCTGTCTTTAGCCCACCGCGTGTACCTGATGGGCAAGGCCCATATCGGTTATCAGGGCACGGTCGAAGAACTCAAAAACAATAACGAGGTGAGAGCGAAATATCTGGAAGTATGACACGATTCTATGTGGATTCGATTGAGCAGAGTCCGCTTTTTTGCTGCTTCGTGATTCCCCGCTGACAGTTTGAGCAGGGATCAGATTATTTCTTTATCCTTCTTCAGGATATACGCCATCGTTACATGGATGGCCTGTTCCACCACGGCCGGTTCAATGGCGTCCGTGGTGTCTTTTGAGGTGTGATAGACAAAGTCCTGCGGCAGTTTTCCCGCTTTGAGATCAAAGGCGAGCATGCAGGTGGTTTCAATTCCGCCCCTGGCAAATGATGCCGCGTCGGTGCTGCCTGCGCCCCAGGGCATCCGGGTGACGCGGGCGCCGTATCCCATCTCCCCGGCAATGCCGGCCAAATCGCCGGCCATGGCGTCCGAAAGATCTGTGGTCAAATTCATGTCGTTGTTGAAAAAAATCAATTTATCGGCCTGATATAAAGTATCGAAGCACAAAGCATAGGATTTTATGCCAGCCATCTGGTCTGCATGACGCGTGACGTAGGCCATGGATCCCCTCAAACCGCTTTCTTCCGCATCCACGGAAAGGCATACGATTCTGGTATGGTTGAGCAAAGGGTTCCCCGATTCCTTGCTTTTTGCGAGGATGCGGGTGATCTCGTTTATCAGCGCTACGGCAATCATGTTATCTCCGGCGCCGGGGGAGACGGCATCTGTCGTAAACCACCACAGCGGCATCACCGGAATAGCCGCCACAGTCATGACAGCGGGGATCCACGAGGGCGTGTCCCCCGTGATAATGCAGGCGATGGAAAGACCGATTCCCGTCAGGCACGGCGCAAGGCCGCCGAAAACAATCAACGGATATAAACGGGGTGACAGGGCCATGTAATGAAACACGTAGGCGGCATCGTGATGGCCACACAGGATGATCTGCTGGCGGACGTGGCCTGCCGGTTCAACAGTCCCGAAAACATTATATCCCTTTGCCACGGGAAAAAAAGGGTCGAATATCTTTTGATAAAAAACAATTTGAGAGAAAAACATGAAAAGAAGTAAAAGCAGGCAAAGAAGCGAAACAGCGGGCATTTTCAAATAAATGAAGACAACGGCAAATAAATAAAGCAGCACCCCGGGCCGGATGATTTTTATGAAGGCTGCGGGATGAAACTCAAAGGATTCGCGCTTGACGGAATGGTCGTCACAATGTTTTGAAAATTCATTCGCGATTGTTTCGCCGGCCTTGTTGCACGAATCGCTCCCCGCCAGCCGGTTCGGGAAATTTCTGACAATATCATCGGTGAATGCCAGCGCATGGCGGACATGCTCGGACAGGTCGGGAATTTTATGCGCGGTATGTTTGCTCATCGCGAATGCCTTGCTGTCTATGAAAATGAGGATCCCGTCTGATTGATGTTGCCTGTTACAAAACGCTTTCAAGAATCATGTTCATCTCTTCTCTGGAAAGAACGGCGGGGCTGTTTTTACTGTCCGCCAGGGAGCTGATTTTTTCAATGTCAGCCGCCGTCATACCAAAACACGAAAGTTGCGGAAGTTCCAGGGTCTGCGTCCACGTGTGGAGAACATCTAAAAAGTGTCTGCAGTAGAAGACATCTTCACCGCCTGCCTCAACGGTCAACAGTCTACCGATATCGGCGAAGCGCTTTTGGGCGGCGATGTTGTTTTCATCGATAATTTTTTTGATCACTAAGGACATCACCGGATGCAGGAGTTTCCCGCAGGCCACACCGTGCGGCACGGGAAACAATCCGCCCAGGGGGCCCGCCATGCCATGCACGGCGCCGAGCCCCGCGTGGCTGAGCGTGATGCCGGAGATGAGCGCCGCATAGGACATTTTCCCGCGCAGGGAGATATCGTTTTTGCGATCAAGGCAAAGGGGAAGCAGGCTTTCGGATGCGAGCAAAAGCGCCTTTAGGGCCAGCGAATCGGTAAAAACATTTGCCCTGGTGGACGTGTAGGATTCGATCAACTGCGCGACGGCATCCAGTCCGCAGGCGGCGGTAATCTGCCGTGGCGCGCCCAGCGTCAGTTCCGGATCGACAACGGCCGCATCGGGCATATAGGCGTCATGCCGGAGAGATTTTTTATAGCTCTTGCTCCGGTCGCACACGACGGCATTTTTTGTGGCCTCACTTCCCGTGCCGGCGGTGGTGGGAACGGCGATAAACGGGACTTTTGCTCCGGAAGGTTTTCGGTCTCCAACATCCTCCAGGTAGTCGCAGACAGAACCCGTCTCGGCCAGCATGGCAGCTACAGCTTTTCCGCAGTCCAGAACACTGCCGCCGCCGATGGCCACAACGACGCTGACGGGGGTCTTGCGAAACTCAGAGGCAATGGTATCGATGGATTTCGCTGTGGGTTCGCCCCGCACGGAGACGGTCCTGTATCGGATCTTTCCCTGATCAAGCTGCAGGGTCAGCGCATCCAGACGCCCGGACTTTTTCAGCGATTCGCCGCCGGTGATGATGAGCGCATCATGACCATAAGGCTGTATGATTTTATGAAGTCCGGAAAAAGTACCGGTGCCGAAAAATATTCTGGGCAGGCCGGCGATGTAAAAAGCGCTTATCGGTTCCATGCGGATCTTTCCACAGGCACGACAATCTTATGTGCGATACCCCGGCGCGGCTCAGACATCCAGGGTTCAACAGCCTGACGCCACTTTAAATAATGAGCGGTCTTTTTATGCTCGGCCGATGCCTCATCGGAGTCATAGGCTTCATATAAAGTGAATGCCGACGGGTTGTCGCGGTGCTGTAGCACGTCAAACCGCAGGTTTCCTTTTTCTTTGATCGAGTGCCGGTGATTTTCAACGGTGGCTTCAATAAACTGATCAATGTTTTCTGGTTTCACAACGATATTGACAATGGTGACAAACATCAAAGACCTCCTGTTCAAAAAAGTGTTTATAGTAAATCCATGCATGTCGTCAAAGTAAAAGAAGGCTTTTCGTAAATCCCGCGGCAGTCCTTATTCGCGAATTTTACAGCTTCTAGAAAACATTGCAATCAAAAAGACACTCGCCTGCGTGTTCCACTCGCTTGACAAGCTCCTTGGTCTGTGGGAGTATTCGATCAAAATTCCCCCGGGGAGGTGTCCTATGAGTCAAAAGCAGGCTATATCAAAATCCTTTTCACTGATTGTTCTCCTGATATTTTTGGTTTTTGCCGTCTGCGGCTGCGCGTCGCAGAAACGGCCCACACATCTGGCCGACTACGATGTGATCATCATCGGCGCCGGTATGGGTGGATTGTCCGCTGCCGCGCATCTGGCTGTCAAGGGGCAGAAGGTGCTGGTCTTCGAAAAACATTTTATCGTGGGCGGGAGCACAACGAAATTCAAACGCGGCGATTTTACATTCGACGTGGCACTCCATGCAATGGCGGGCGGCGGACCCGGCAAGATGGATCGCGGACTCTTTCAGCTTCTCAAGGCCACCGGTGTGGACAAAAAGGTTGAACTCTACGAAGTTCCGCATTTTTACCGCGCCGTCTTCCCCGGCGTCGATATTACGCTTCCTCCGAACTGGGAGGGATTCAAAGCCGAGCTTAAAAAGCAATGGCCGCAAGAGTCTCAAAGCATTGACAAGTTCCACGTGCTTTGCGAAGACCTGTTCGGTGACCTGATGGAGCTTCGCGATCTTTTCCGCTACGGCAGGGCCCACGCGACGCTGACCCGGGTCATGGTGCCGCTGCGGCAGCGCACGTTCTTCAAATGGAAGGACCGCACCGTCCAGGATCTCATGGATCACTGCTTTAATGATGAAGACCTCAAAGCCGTTGTCTCTCAGCTGTGGGTCTTTTACGGTGCACCGATCGAAACGCAATCGGCGCTCATCTTCATGGCGGCAACCGAAAGTTACTTGAGCGACGGTGCCTGGCACGTCAAAGGAACGTCGCAGGCTCTGGCCGACGGTTATGCCGAGCGCATCCGCGAATTGGGCGGCGAAGTCAAAACCAGAACACTCGTCACGAAAATCATCATTGAAAACGGCGTGGCCACGGGTGTTGTAACCGCCGACGGAAAACGGTACAGTGCCCGATACATTGTGGCCAACACGGATCCCTACCAGCTGGCCTATACGCTCATCGGTAAAGAACATATGCCCGCGGCGTATATTGAAAAACTGGAATCCATGCGGCCGGCCAATTCGCTGTTCGGCGTTTATCTGGGATTGAGCGTCGATCTGAAAGAGCGCGGATACGAGGACTCCGAAATATTCTACAATACCTATCGCGACAGCCGGAAAAATTATGATGCGATGATGAAGGGCGATTTCGCCAATGGCGCGGTGGCCATTACCATCTATACCAACCTGGGCGATCCCGTCTACGCGCCTCCCGGCAAGTCGGTGGTGAAGCTCGATGCCTATTCCGAAATCGCCGTCTGGCCAAAAGACCGGGAAGCGTACCGGAAGCTGAAGGATCAGAAAGTCGATGAGCTCATCGCGCTGGCCGCCAACGTGATCCCCGAACTCAAGGATCCGAAGAACTTCATCATCAAGGAAGGCTACACCCCGAAGACGATTGAAAACTATACCAAAAATAAAGGCGGGGTGGTCTACGGCTTTGAACTGTCGCCGGACCAGTGGGAGAAAATGCCCAACACGACGCCGGTCAGCAATGTCTTTATTGCCAGCAACTGGACACAGGCCTGGCATGGCGTGGGTTCATGCCAGATCAACGGCTGGCGTGCCGCCCGCCTGATTCTCGATCGCGAAGGGATTGAATAAAAAATAAGGAGGCAGCGTGTCCAAAACGCTGCCTCCTTATCCTCCTCTATGCAGAGGGTTCCTCGTTGATCAGGCAAAGAGTTAAGAACTCCTGTTGACTTTTCAGGTGAGCTTCATCCATGTTCCTGGTCCCGGTTGTTTGACCCAATGATCAGAATCAATACAGAAAATTCAATGTCATCATCATGGATGATAATTTTCCATCTGATCTGATCACTTCATGGTCTTCGCGTTTGAATAGATCTTCACCCGCAGTTTTCTCGATTAACTGCATGGAATTTTCCATGTCCCGGATAAATTCCTGTACGGTGATCATTTCTCCGAAATTACGGGTGACAGAGTAGATGCATACATCGTCATTCTCCAGGGATCTGGCCATTTCCATGGCTTTGCGCAGCGCGTGGAATGCCTTTTTGGCCGTGGCTACGGTTCGGATGGGCAGCAGGTCCCACAATACGACGGCATGACAAAAATAGGTCGTCGGCCGATAGGCCTGCAGGGAAATGGAATCATCGTGGATTTCATGGTTCTTGGTAGTGATTTGTTCGATGATCTCCTGTTGTGTTTGCATGGGGAGATTTCCGCTTATAAAGCCGAGTTGCATCAGAAGATCCAATGAGGCCTGTCTGACAACCTCCGAATCACCATCCATGGGTTTGTTGGGATTGGTAAAGATATCTTCATCCCTTTTTAAAATCGTTTTCAGAACTCTCGTACAATCCAGGAGATAGGATGATCGGATGCCGGATGGCGATACCGTTACCCCTTTTTCAAACAGGTTTTCCGCTTTTTCGAATGCCGAAAAAACGATTTCCTTTAATTGCTGCTGATTCTCGAATCCCTGGAAAAATCGATCATTGTGACGCGTGTGCTTGATAATCATGATGGCCTTTGCCAGATAGATCATGGCATATTCGGAGTAGAATTCTTCCGACTGGCAGGCGCAATTGGATGTTATATAAAGAGCCTGCTGTTGTGCCATGTTAAAGAGACCGTCGGCTACAAAATAGGAAGGCGCATCCAAAGCCATGTTCCGGAACAGTTCCAAAAGCAGGGTTCGGGCAGTGAGTTCCGTCGGGTCAATGCTCAACACAATTCGAAGAATCTCTTTGGCTTCGATAAATCGTTTTCGATAGTAGAGCGTCTTCGCAATTTCAACACCAAGCAGGGAGTTGTGAGGGAAACGGAAGAAATTGATAATGGCATTTGGTTCAGCAGCATCAGAAGCAGGCAGTCCTTTTTCTCCGGGGGTCCAGAGAAGCCGGTTCAGGATTTTAGCAGATGAAGGATCGTTCTTAAGAGCCTTGTCGTCGAGCAAATCGCGAACAAAATCGAAATAGAGCGAACTCCAAAACGCGGTGATCCACCAGATTGAGAGCGATTCGCCACTGAACAGGGATATCTCTTTAGGCTTCGGGGATAAGATGACACGAATATCGCTGATCAGAAGGAACTGTCGGGCATAGTCCGATACGCGGACCACCGGATCGCCGGGCAGTTTTGCGTTTAAAATCGGGAGCAGATAGTTGTCCAGTCCTGCATATTCCCCAACGACGATGCCGATGGACAAAAATCTGTTTTTCGAGCAGTATTTGGACAGCGACCAGCGGATGGTAATCTGGTGGGCCAGGGAGATCGCGCATTTAAGACACAGACGGTAAGACATGGGGTCGCTGACTTCCTCCTCTTTGGGGAAGTCGATGTAGATGGTTGTAATGTCGTGAGAATGAATCTTTCCCCACCGGCCATAGAGAAACTGGCCAAAGGATTGTTCGATATAGCTCTTCAGTATTTTTTTGAGCCAGCCCAGAATTTCATGATCGATCACGTCGCCTCTGCTGTAGAGAGCAAATCCCACCCTCACTCCCTCTTTGTAAACGACCGTTTGTTTGGATTCGGCACAAAGCCTGATCAGGGTATCATAATTCCACAGGGGTCCGAGTTCCGAACGTTCATGGCCCAGCCAGAAGGCGAAACTCCGAAGCACATCCTGCTTATAGAGCGTGTCAGCAGGTTCCTTCTTCAACCTGGATAACATGGATTTGTCCACCTTAGGCAGATCAATCCGGCATTCCGCGATCAAGGCATTGATGCGGTCGGCCAATGCCCGTACAGACAAACTCACCGAGAGTAAGTCCGCTTTCTTATCGAGCAGTTTCTCAAAGGTGAGGTGATTCGGCGGTGTGCAGTCCTCAGGTGTGCGTGTGTGCTGGCGGATGAATGCTTCCAGGCTTTTCACATCCTTTTTCCCGATGATGTTGTTTGCCGTAGCATACGCCACGAATGTTTCAACTGCTTCTGAATGAACGCTGTCTTGGGAAAATGCCCTGAATGCTTCAGTGTTTGGAAAGACAGCCAGAAGGGCCGATATGGATTTGTCTTTGGTTTTCATCGTCTTTATGATCATTCAAGATATTGTATTTAATGCTTTATGAATAAATTTCATATCGGTTTAATCACATCACACAAAAAATCGCAATGGCAAATCGTCTTACAATAAGACAATATTATTCTTAAGACACTTTAATAAGTTGACTACTGTCTTAAGGCAGGGCAGTTATCCACATGTGTTTTTTATAGCAGAAAACGGAAAGGCTGCCGCTGATTTTCGCGTCGGCAAATGAGCGTCAGTCCAACCATTAAGTTATTTTGCAGCAATAATATGTTTTTTTGCATCCGTGCTCCTAATGAGCTCAAAAGGACGGGAAACTTCTCCGAGTAATAGCTCAATTCCATCCTCAATATCATTTGTAAGATATTTCATGACCTTATTATTATAAATGGTGATGAGACCGATAAGCTGATTAATAATCATCAATGAACAGCGCGGTATGTCTTCTTTAGGAAAGGATGGGTATTCTTCTGCCATGTCATTCATTACACAGACGATCAGGTCCCGGCACTTAAGGGCGTTATCTAATTCAATCCTCATGAAAGGTTCATAGTCAGTATCCACAAAGTCGTAATACTTAGGAACGTCTAATACGAACATAATTAATGCCAGGTCCCGTTCGCGGACCGAGAAGGAAAAAACACTCCTGCACACTGATTTTAATTTTTCAACAGGATCCGGATGAGAATCATAGGCTTTTTGAAATTCACCTAACAACATTTCAAACCCTTTGTTCAAAACATAAATGTAGATTTCTTCGCGGTTCCTAAAATAATTATAAATTGTGCTGGGGGATACATTGAGCTTCCTAGAGAGTTTTCGAATACTTAGGTTGTTATATCCATCCTTTACAATTATTTCCAAAGCCACCATGCTCATTCGTTGCTTTTCAAACTCAATAACTTCAGGTGATCTCGTTTTATTTGCCATTGGTATTTTCCCTAATCTCGAAAATAGTTGCCATCTCTATGAATCATTTGCGTTGCAAAACGCAATTTGTTTTCATCAGAAAAGTTATTTAGATAACAAGAGAAAAATTTCCTGCTCTGATATTTTTGACTATTTGTCATCAATTTCTACCTAAAACAAACAAGGCAATTTAGCAAGTTAAAATTAGAAATTTATGAAATAAAACATAGTATTGCAGACCAATTGTAAATAAATTGACAATAAATAGTTACAGTGTTACAAATTATAATAACGCTGTTCTGTTAATGCAAGCAAAATATCATTCAAGGAGGTGTTTATGAAGTTTAAACTTTTGCTATTTATTTTAGGTCGAAAATTGAAAAAAGCATCAAAAAGCATCCCCGCATTCAAAGATTTTATAAAAGGGAGAAATGTTAAAGTCCTTATGAAAACGGCAGATGGTAAACAAGGACGTGCTTTCATTTTGCGAAATGGAACAATTAACACATCGTCCTCGGATTTTTCAAATGCTGATGCTGCTTTTGTATGGTCAGACGGTGACACAGCTTTCAAAGTGATGTCGGCGGGAGATGACGAAGCGATCATAGCTGCCATGACTGAGAAAAAGTTGTGGTCTGAGGGCAATTACAAGGATTTTATATGGTTTTTAACCGCACTTGGCAAAATGTCAGTTCAGCAGAAGCAATAATCATTGTTTAGAAAAAAATAATCTATTGAGAAGGTTCCCACACAATTAACAGGAGGAAAATATGCAAGCTAATATTGAAAGAATAAATGAAGATCCATCAAAAACGTTTGTTCCTGAGCCATTAGATAAGGAATGGGGCGTGGGAGTCACCAGCATGGGCGATTCTCTATCGCCATCTTCAAGAGTAAATCGATTTCGTAAGAAAGCACTTGAGACTGAATTTACGGTGGATCACGACAGAGCGTGTCTTGTAACAGAAGCCTATGAAAAATATAAAAACCTGCCGCAGATTATCAAGTGCGCAAAAACTTTAGCACACGTGTTGGAGCATGTTAAGATAAGCATCCTTTCTGATGAACTTATTGTTGGGGAGATGGCCGCACCGATGAAATGTGCACCAATTTTCCCCGAGCATTCGTTTGGATGGATCGTAGATGAAATAAAGAACCATCCCTGGAAGAAGAGGCTGCATGATAACTACTACATTTCCAAAGAATCGGAGAAGAAGCTCCTTGAAATTGAAAGCTACTGGAAAGGAAATAACATTGCAGAAATCATTGAATCGATGATGACCGATGATGAAAAAAAAGGGACAAACCTTGAAAAGAATGTGTACCTGTTGAATCTTTACATGTTCGGTGGCGTCGGGCATCTCCAGGCGAATTATGAAAAGCTGTTTGCACTTGGTTACGGAGGACTAAAAAAACAGGTTCTGGAAAAACTGGAGACATTGGATACCACAAAACCGGATAATTTGAAAAAACGGGAATTCTACCAGGCTGAACTGATCGTCCTTGAGGGAGCAAGCAATTATTTGCGCCGGTACGCCCTCCTGAGCCGCGAGATGGCTGGTAAGGAGAAAAATGTCCAGTGGAAAGCGGACCTCCTGAAAATAGCCGACAACTGCGAATGGGTCTCGGAGAATCCACCGCGGACCTTCCACGAGGCGCTGCAGCTGCTCTTCATGGCCACGACCATACTTCTTATAGAAACGAACGGGCATTCGGTCTCCTTTGGCCGCTTTGATCAATACATGTATCCCTTTTATCGTAGAGATGCAGGCACTGGGACTGCCACAAGGGAGTTCATGCAGGAACTAATTGAGATCCTTTACATCAAGGATCTCTGGTGGACGAAACTCCGCGACAGATTGACGGTTATTCCCAACTCCGGCAGGGGCATGGGCGGCGATTCACTGACCGTGGGCGGCGTCGACAAAGACGGGAACGACGCGACGAACGACCTCACCTACATGTGCCTGGACGCACACGCCCACACGCGGCTCGGGACACCCTGGCTCGCGGTGCGCTGGCACGAGAACACCCCGAGGGATCTGAAAATCAAGACCGCCAACGTGATACGCATAGGCACCGGCCAGCCGAAGATATTCAATGACCAGGCGGCCATTCCCGCCTCGCTTTGCGCGGGAAGGACCATCGAAGATTCGAGAAACTATCACGTTGTGGGCTGCGTCGAGATAGATGCAGGTGGTAAGGAATACGGGTGGCACGACGCGTCATATTTCAGCATAGCAAAAGTCTATGAACTTGCGATAAACAACGGCCAATGCATCGGATGCGGATCACACTGTATGAGATGGAATGTATGTGGTGGTGTTGGGAAGCGCCTGGGGCCGGAAACCGGCAGCATCGCGTATTTCACTTCCTTTGACCAGGTGATGGAATCCTACGATAAACAGATGAAATACTGGACTGACCAAATGGTTGCGGGGATTGAGATTATGGATATCGTCCATCAGCGAATGAAACCGCTTCCCTATCTTTCGACCCTGATTGATGATTGTACAGAACGCGGAATCGACGTAACAGCTGGCGGAGCCATCTACAACTATACTGGTCCACAGGCGGTTGGAGTAGGAACTGTTGCTGATGGTATGGCAACGGTAAAACAGCTGGTCTTTGAAGAGAAACGGGTAAGCGGTAAGGACTTGCTGGATGCCTGTGAGAATAACTGGGTGGGTTACGAAGCGCTTTATGCACTTGTAAACAGCGACAAAGTGCATCATTATGGCAATGACGATGACTATGCTGATGATCTTGCGAAATTCGCCGCAGATACCTACTGCAAACACATAGAAAACAGGCCTAACGCCAGGGGAGGGAAGTATGTCCCTGGTGTGTATTCAGTTTCCGCCAATGTAGCACTTGGCTTAGTCCAGTGGGCTTCACCAGAAGGGCGGCTAGCTCTTGAACCGGTTTCGGATTGTGTTGGGCCGGTTCATACACAGCGGGGATCCCATGATATAAATGGACCTACGGCTATAGCCAAATCCGTTTCCAAGTTGGACCATATTCGAGCGGGAAATGGGACATTGCTCAACTGGAAGTTTACACCTTCCGCTGTGTCGGGTGAAACGGGACGTGACAATTTTATATCGCTTATAGATACGTATTTCGATAGAAAAGGGATGCACAGTCAGTTTAATATCATCAGCAGGCAGACCCTGGAAAGCGCCATGCAGCAGCCGGAAAAGTATAGGGATATGCTCATTCGTGTTGCTGGTTACAGCGCCTACTTTGTCGAGCTGAGCAAACCATTGCAGTATGACATATTAGGAAGAACTGAGCTTTCGTTCGACTGATTTTTACTGCCAAAAAAATACGGGCTGTGTCACTGAGTTAATGATGCAGCTAGTATTTATTTTATCACGCATAGAGCCTCGTGCTCCATTTCTCATTATACCGAGAAGGCAGAGGAATTTTTTTCATGAGTAATAAAGAGAATTCAACCGCGATTCCAGGATATAAAGACCAGCTGGAAGGATACGTGTTCAATATCCAGAGGTATACAATCCATGACGGTCCTGGCATCCGGACTGAAATATTTCTAAAGGGTTGTCCTTTAAGGTGCAGGTGGTGCAGTAATCCTGAAAGCATTCATCTTCATCCCGAGGTCGGTGTCTATTCCTCCCGTTGTATAGGCATTGACAAATGTGGATACTGCCTGGATGCGTGCCCTGAACTCAGCAAAGGAACTCTCATTCGCAAGGCTAATTATATCTCCGGGATCAATAGGGATGTGTGCTTAGGGTGTCTCAAATGTGCAGATGCTTGCCCTTCCAACGCACTGATGATATGGGGCAAGAGCTTAACTGTTGATAGTGTCATGAAAACAATATTGTCCGATTCAGAATTCTACGAGAAGTCAGGCGGCGGTGTAACAATTTCAGGAGGTGAGCCTTTGGTACAGATTGGGTTTACTTTTGAATTGTTAAAAGAATGCCGTAAAAACAAAATACACACTTGTTTAGAGTCGTCATTGCATATTCGCCCGGAAATTCTTGAACAAACATACCCTGTCACCGATATGATTATCACTGACATTAAGCACATGGATACGGAAAAGCACCGGGAATATACAGGTGTAGGTAATGAGTTAATCTTGAATAATATAGTTAAAACAGTTGAGGCGGGTAAGCAGCTTATTATTCGTTTACCCGTAGTTCCGGGTTACAATGACAGTAAAGAGAAGATTACAGCCACTGCAAGATTTATTAGTGATAGATTAGGCAACCGCGTTTCTCAAGTCCAACTCCTTCCCTTCCGTCAATTGGGAGCTGAAAAATATGAATCCCTAGGGCTGCGTTATGGTATGGATGGCTTCCCAACTCCTCCACGAGAGGTATGGGAGAAGAATATTTTATTACTTGTTGAGGTAATGAAGTCCCATGGGATACCTGCTGTTGCCGGCAGCAGCAATAAAATATTAAATGAAAGATTATAGCCAGTTTCACCACCTCAAACTTCAGTATAGATTAAAGAGGATCAGCGTGGCTATACGGGACGAACCAAACCGATATAGATGTTGCATAAAAGTGGATTAAGAAGAGTGAAGAACCGTCTTACATTAAGACAATATTATTCTTAAGACGCTTTAATAAGTTGACTGCTGTCTTAAGGCAGAGTATTTATTCACGTGTGTTTTTTGTAGCAGAAAACGGAAAGGTCGCTGCTGACTTCCATATCGGTAAGTGAGCGGAAGTCAACGTTTCATTGTTGTGATATAAAGGATCCGATTGTTCATATCGTTCGTGTAAGAAAGGAGACATTCATGGAATTTTCAGAACTTCTTAACCTGCTGGTCTCCGTATTCGAAGGGTCAGCCAAGACCAACCCGGACTTTAAAAAATTCCTGATGGGTCATGAATGCAGCATCGTCATTAAAACAAAAGACGGCAGTCAGGGAAAGCGCTTCATCTTTCAGGGAGGCAATTTTTCTGCGGATGAGCTTCTGGATGACTATGATGCCGCTATGATCTGGAGCGATGAACAGACGGCGTTTGACGGGCTGAAAGACGGTGAGGAAGGGATCAAGCGCGCTCTCTCGAATCATTTTGTCTGCATTGACGGTAAGGTTCATGATTTCACCTGGTTCGGTGCTGTCCTCAAATTCTGCATGGGCTAGCTCAACTCATGGGTATGCGGATTCGCGGTTGCATGACCATACCTTAAAAAAAGCAGCATGAGCAGCTTCGTCGCCAATGCCATAAGTTAAGGAGGAAATATGAGCTACTGGTCACACGAATATTTGCTGAAAACCTGGGGTGGCCCCATGGTTCAGGCAGAATTTTTGAAAGAAGCGCAACGGGCTTTCTTTGTGCCGAGAATTTTTTCAGGTCTGAATCTTTTTCTGGACCAGGCGGGTCTTCTCCCCGATTCTGTCGATTTGGTGGCTAAAGAATGTAAAACAAAAAAGGCTTTTATCGTTACCGACGAATACGCGGTGCGTTTTGCTCCGAGGATCATGAGCCCTTATGAAAAAAGGCATGGTATTACATTTGAAATCTGGTCCAAGGCGAAACCGGATGCCCCGATCGACACGATTGAGGATTGCGCGGAAAAGATGAGGCAGTTTGGTCCTGACCTCATTTTTGCTATCGGCGGCGGTTCATCCCTCGATACAGCGAAAGGCGCATGGCTCTTATATGAGCATCCGGACGCCAACATTAAAATCTTAAGTCCCCTCATGCCCTTGAATATCCGGAACAAAGCGAAAATGGTTGCCATTCCGACCACGAGCGGCACCGGTTCAGAGGTCACAGGTATTGCAGTAATCTCATTTCCGGATGGTGTGAAGCTCGGGGTGGGCGGTGCGCTACCGGAATTCGTCCCCGATTTTGCCCTCCTTGATCCGACCCTCACTGTCGGAATGCCGGCCCAGCTGACCGCCGGAACCGGCGGAGATGCTTTGGCCCATGCCGTTGACGCATTTATGGCCCCGCGTGCCGATGAGTTGAATCAGGCTATCGCTCTGAAGGCGATTAAGATGATTTTCGAATGGCTGCCCAGGGCATACCGTGATGGCAATGACCTCATGCCCAGGATGAAGATGCAATATGCGGCCACGATGGCCGGAATTCCTCTCTCAAACGCGGGGTCAGGAATTTCTCACGCTCTGGGACATACCATTGGCGGATTGTATCATATTCATCACGGTGCAATGGTTTTGCTGTTTCTGACCTATGAGCTTCAAGTCTATTCCAAGGTCACCGATCGCCATCTTGAAATCTGCGATATGCTGGCCATCAGGGATAAAGACTCTGATGAGAAAAGCCTCGCCAATCTGATCCGGAAGATCCGCAACCTGATGACCGAACTGAAGCTCCCCGTCAGTCTTAAGGATGCCGGGGTTTCCAGGGATGATTTTGAAAAGAATCTCGATCATATTCTGGATCAGACACCGACGGACCCTGCCTTCTATTTCGGATGGTATGACTTAAACAGGGAGCAGTTGAGGAATTTATTTTTGTGCGCCTATGAAGGTGATTTGCTGAATATGGATTCTGACATATGGAGGTGATCCAATGAAGGGCTATTTTGGGAAATTCCTGAAGATAGATCTTGCCGATAAAAAAATCACGGATTTAGCCATAAGCGATGATGATCTGGAAAAATATGTCGGCGGTTCAACGCTGGCAGCCAAATTGATCTACGACTATGTCCATCCCGGAATGGATCCGCTGGCACCGGAAAATCCCCTGGTTTTTGCAACGGGACCCTTTATCGGGTCCAATGTCCCGATGGTCAGCCGGGCGGCGATCTGCGGTATCGCGCCGGGAAGCGGTCTTTGGGGGGAGGCGACGACAGGAGGGAATTTCCCCTTTCGCCTGAAAGGCACCGGTTATGACGGGATACTCATCACAGGCAAGTCCGAAACGCCGGTATATTTATTGGTAAAGGGAGATAAGGCGGAGATCAAAGACGCTTCACACCTGTGGGGCAAGGACAGCTACGAGACACAGGCGTTAATCGACGGGGAAGTCGGCAGAAAGGCTTCCACCGCCTGTATCGGAATGGGCGGGGAAAAATTGCTCAAGTTTGCCGGCATCATGAACGACGAAGGCCGGACGGCGGGAAGATGCGGCCTGGGTGCATTGATGGGTTCAAAGAATCTCAAAGCGGTTGTCGTTTCGGGAAATCAAAAGGCCGAATCTGCAGACGGCGAAAGCCTGAAAAAACTCATAGAGGAAGTTCGTGATTGCATAAAGAGCAATCCTAATACCGGTGGATACAAATTGTACGGGACAAACATGTATATTGACCTGGGCATGCGCCTCGGGGACGTTCCGACGAAGTATTTTACCAAAAGCATTTTTCCCGTGGAGAAGCTGCACGGCCCGGCATTTCGATCGCGGTACAATATGGCGACTTACGCCTGCAGCGGCTGCCCGGTAGGGTGTGGCCGGATCATCAAGAACTTCAGTGAAGACATCAAAACGGTTGATGGACCCGAATATGAGACCGTGGCTGCTTTCGGACCACTGTGTATGAACTTTGACATTGATACCGTGGTCAGGGCCAATCATTTCTGTAATCGTCACGGAATCGATACCATGTCGGCAGGCGTATCCATTGCTTTTGCCATGCATTTATATGAACTGGGCCTTCTGACGAAGGAAAAAGCAGGCATGGAAATCAAATGGGGTGATGGCGCGGTTATTCTGAAGCTTCTGGAGATGATCATCCATCAGGAGGGGTTCGGCGTTATCTTATCAAAGGGGGTGAAGGAAATGGCCGTCCTTCTCGGGGTGGATCCTGAAGAAGCGGCCCATGTCAAAGGACTTGAATTTCCAATGCACGACTCGCGGGCCTATCAGGGCGCGGCGCTGTCCTATGCCGTCGGTCCCAGGGGCGCCTGTCATTTGAAAGGCAGTTTCTATAACCTGGATGCCCCAGGAAACGAGGTTGGCCTCGAGCTGGGAATTTCCTTTTCCGATAAAAATGATCCGGCACAAAAAGGTGCGCTGACGGCAAAAATGCTTCATTTTTGCGAACTCTACAACAGTTTCACCTTATGTCATTTTTCGCCGATGCCGGCCCCGATGATTGCCCGGGCTCTTGCGGCCATCACCGGAATACAGTATAAAACAATGGATTTGCTCACATTCGGTGAGCGGTCCCTGAACCTGAAGCGTGCGATCAACAACAAGCTCGGTGTGACAAGGCAAGATGATAAGCTGCCGAAAATTGTCAGCCGGGCATTGAAGGAGGGAGCCACTGCGGGTATAGAACCCGCGATGGATCTGATGTTGCGGGAGTTTTATGACGTGAGCAAGTGGGACTGGGAAACGGGTAAACCGACCCGGGAGAAGCTGATGGAACTGGGGCTCGAACGGGTCGCGGAGGATCTCTGGCGGTAAGGGATCCGGTGTTTTTCTCTAAACAGACGTAAAGAGTCATGGAGGCCGAAAAAAATACTATCGTAATCATTTGAAATGAACTACAGCCGGGAGGTGTCGTATGAGCGAGGATTCAGGGGACAGGGATTATGATTTTGATTATATTGTGATCGGATCGGGATTCAGCGGCAGCGTGGCGGCGATGCGCCTTTCTCAGAAGGGGTACAAAGTTGGCATTATCGAGTCTGGTAAAAGATGGAATGCCGATGAATATGCGAAGAGCAACTGGAACATCAGGAAGTTTTTATGGTTTCCGAAAGTTGGCTGTTATGGGATACAGCGCATGCATCTTTTGAAGGATGTGTTTGTGTTGGCAGCCGCCGGTGTGGGTGGAGGCAGCCTTAATTACGCCAATACCATGTACACGCCCCCCGATGTATTTTTTGAACGGGAGAGCATCAGGCGCCTGGGGGGTAAAAAGGAGCTGTTGCCTTACTTTGATATTGCGAAGAAGATGATGGGTGTGGTTACCAATCCGAAGCTGGGCGTTCAGGATCAACTTTTGAAGGATACGGCCGCGGAGATAGGAAGGGAGCATACCTTTACGCCATCAGATGTCGCTGTTTATTTTGGTGAGGAGAAGATGCTTTCAGAGGACCCCTATTTCTACGGGGAGGGGCCGGACCGGATCGGATGCGAGCTGTGCGGTGAATGCATGACAGGGTGCAAGAAGAACGCAAAGAATACGCTCGACAAGAATTATCTTTATTTTGCCGAAAAGTTCGGGACGCAAATCTTTGCCGAACAGAAGGTGTATGATATTATCCCTGTCACCCCCAACGGTGACAAAGGTTATATCGTAAAATCCAAGAAGACGACAGGCATATTGGGTCGTGTAAATGGAAAGACATTCAAAACAAAAGGCATAATATTTTGTGCAGGCGTCATCGGCACGCTGTCTTTGCTGATGAAGCTCAAGCACAACAAGCGTCTGCCGCTGCTTTCCGATCATCTCGGGGAGTTTTCCCGCACGAACAGTGAGTCCATCATAGGGGTAAAAGCAAAATCCTGGGACGTTGATTACAGCAAGGGTGTTGCCATTACCTCAAGCGTTCACCCGGACGAGAATACCCATATTGAGCCGGTTCGTTACGGGAGAGGCCACGATTTTATGGGACTGTTGACGGGAATTATGACGGAAGGCGGCGGGGTGATCCCGCGACAGATTAAGGCGTTTTTTAATGCGATCTTCCATCCGGTCACTTTTTTGAGAACATTTAACCCTGTCGGTTTTGCGCATCGCTCCATTATTCTTCTGGTGATGCAGACGCTTGATAATTACATTATCATCAAAAGGAAAAGGAGGATTTTGTGGCCTTTTACCCGGACATTGACTTCGTCATACGGAACGGAAAAAAAGAATCCGACCTGGATACCCGTCGGCTATGATTTTGGACGACGTTTGGCAAAAAGAATGGATGGCATTCCTTGCAACATTACGACCGAGAATTTGATGGACGCACCGATTACCGCTCATATTATGGGCGGCTGCACGATAGGACAGCAGCCCGAAAGTGGGGTGATTGATGAGGAAAACCGGATCAAGGGTTATCATAACATGCTGGTGTGTGATGCATCCCAGATGTCTGAAAATCTGGGCGTCAATCCCGCGCTGTCCATTCTGGCCTTTTCTGAACGGGCCATGTCCTATATTCAGCCGAAGAGCGGGAAGATCCGGTATCTGAAGGCTGAAGAGCAGTGGGGTGTGAAGGAATACCTGCTGAAGGAATCCCGGCATCAAAAAATTGCATAGTCGGGAATTCCGGGTGCAGCGTAATGTTTTAACGATTCACATTCGAAGTAATCATTGTAAGGATTGCTGAAGATAAAGAGCAAAATCCCGATGGAGGTAGGAATATGGCAAAAGGTTTTATGGGCAGGATATTAAGGGTCAATTTGACAGCGGGATCCATATCGGAAGAAGTCATCCCGGAGGATAGAGTGCGGAAATATCTCGGTGGCGTGGGCATTGCCACAAGATACCTTTATGATGAGGTTCCTGCGGGTGTGGATCCCCTGGGCGCTGACAACAAGCTCATCTTCATGACAGGGCTGCTCACCGGAACAGCATCGGCGAGCGCTGCGAGGTACTCCGTTGTGGCCACATCGCCACAGACGGGGATATGGGGTCATGGGAATTCCGGCGGGAATTTTGGCCCCACGCTCAAGAGGAGCGGTTATGACGGAATCATATTTGAGGGAGTCTCGCCGAAACCGGTGTATCTGGAGATCATTGACGGGAAAGCCGTTCTCAAGGACGCGGCGCATCTCTGGGGGAAAGGCGTCAATGATACGGAGGCCATCATCCAGAAAGAATCAGACAGGAAATTCAGCATGGCATACATCGGCCAGGGAGGGGAGAACCTCGTCAGATACGCGGCGATCATGAACAACCTGCATCGCTGTGTGGGGCGTTGCGGTCTGGGGGCTGTCATGGGTTCCAAGAAGCTCAAGGCGGTTGTCTGTGCGGGGAAGGAGAGGGTCGACATCCATGACCCGCAGATGTTCAAAGATGTTTCGAAAAAGCAGATCGGTTATATTAATGAGTCCATGCTCAAGGTGGGGTTCGAGGCTTTCGGGACCAATCTGGTGTCGGACATGGTCAACGCACGGGGAGGGTATCCCACCCGGAACTGGCAGGGGGGCGTCTTTGATCAGATTGAAGAGATGAACGGTCCCGCCATGACCGAAAAGGTGCTGGTGAAGGAGACGGCATGCTTTGCCTGCCCTATCGCGTGCGGACGCGGGACTGCAATCAAGGAAGGAAAGTGGGCCGGGAGAAGCGGCGAGGGGCCGGAATACGAGACGACCAACATGTTCGGGTCCTGTTGCGGCATATCGGACATGAACGCGGTCACCATGGCCAACTACCTTTGCAATGAATACGGCATCGACACCATATCGGCGGGGTCAACCATCGCTTTTGCCATGGAATGCTTTGAGAAGGGGATCCTTACACGGGAGATGACCGGCGGAAAGGATATCCAGTTCGGGGACAACGATATCATTGTGGAGCTGGTGGAAATGATTGCAAAGAGGGAGGGAGTAGGCGACCTTCTGGCGGAAGGAACAAAGGTCATGGCTGAAAGGCTCGGGCGGGATTCTTCCGTTTTTGCCATGAATGTTAAGGGGCTGGAGCTTCCGGCCTATGACCCCCGCGCAGCCAAGATCTGCGGTCTGGGGTATGTAACGGCAAACCGCGGTGGCGACCATATCACAGGTTTCATCCAGGCCCCCACTTTTATTGATGCCCCGATCCTTTTGGTTGAGGAGAGCAAGATCGATGACCCGTTTAACGTCAAGCCCGAGGAAGCCAAGATCCTCATGGATATGGAGGATGCCCTGACATCACTCGACGCCCTCGGGGGCTGCAAGTTCATGGGAGCCCTCCTGAAGGCGGAAGACCTCGTGGAGCTTATCGGGTCCGCCACGGGATGGGACTTCACCGTTGATGAATTCCGGAAGGGCGGCGAAAGGATCTACAATCTTGCAAGGGTGTACTGTAATCGGGAAGGGATAAGGAGGAAGGATGACACACTTCCGGAAAGGCTCATGTCAACGCCGCTGCCGGAAGGTCCTGCAGAGGGGATGGTGATCGATAGGAACACCCTGGAGATGCTCAAGGATGCCTATTATACCTACCGCAGCTGGAATTTAGATGACGGGATGCCATCGACGGCGAAGTTAAGCGAGCTCGGTCTTGAGGATCTCATAGAAGATATTCAAACATGGAAGGATAAATAATATGAACTATTCCGACAAACCCTGGCTGAAAAGCTACAAACTGGGGCCCTACAAACTCAAAACCACATGCGAACCCTATCCGAAAGAGGCGCTTTCCAAAATTCTGGACAGGGCCGCGGAAACCGGAGGCCAAAAGACGGCCGTGCAGCTCGGCGACAGGGTTCTTTCATACAAAGAACTGCGGAAACAGGCGGATGCCCTTGCTTTCTCACTGGCCGGCATGGGCATCCGGCGTGGCGACCGGGTATGCCTCTTCCTGCCCAACTGCATGGAATTTGTCATTGGTGACTGGGGCATCATTAAGGCGGGAGCGGTCACGGTGCCCACGAGCACTGCGAGGACCGACGAAGGATTCCTTCATGAGTTGGTGCAGTCCGGTGCCAGGGCGATCATCTGCTGTGAAGCTGATCTGCAGCGCGTACTGGCGCTGAAGTCTAAAACCGCCATTGAGAATATCATCCTCGTTCCGGATTTAGGGACTGAAGGGCTTCAAATCGTAAGCCTCCCTGCCGGGGTATCGGGGCTCGAAGCACTCATTTCGGAGAACACGGGGAAATCGGTGGAAGTGGAGATTGACCCGATGAATGATCTGTGCGAGCTCTCCTTTACAGGTGGCGCTACCGGGCTGCCAAAAGGCGTTATGATTACCCACTACAACCGGTACGCAAACATCATCCACGGGCTGGCATGGATGATGGAACCCCTTTCCCGGGGGATTCTCGGCAAAGCATCCGTTTATATCACCATACCGCTGTTCCATTCGTACGGACATGCGCTGGTTCACATGGCGGCTTTCTGGAGCCTGCGGGTCATCATTGCCCCGGACCCGCGCGATATTGAGGATATTGTGAACACCATCAGGGAGCACCGTCCGTTCCTCATTCCCACCATTCCGACGCAGCTGATGAGAATAGGGAAACACAAAATAGGCCGGGTGAACTGTCTTTTCTTTTCCGGTTCGGCGCCCCTGCCTGAATCGGTCCGCGAGACCATCATGAAGGACATGGGCAACCCCATCGGTGAAGGCTACGGGCTCACGGAGACTGCCCCCATTGCTACCCTCAACCCATCGGCATTTTCCAAGATTACCGGGTTCATGACGAAAGAGAAGCGGGGACTGGGTATTCCTGTTCCTGATACGGATTTCAGGGTGGTGGATCCCGCCACGGGAGGGGATGCGCCTTTCGGGGAAATCGGCGAGATCATCATCAGGGGACCGCAGGTGATGAAGGGATACTGGCCTGACGCATCGGGGCTCATTGACGGGTGGTTTCATACCGGAGACTTGGGCTACATGGACGATGAGGGTTTTTTCTACATTACCGACAGGATCAAGGACATGATTAATGTGTCCGGGCTGAAGGTTTATTCCACCAAGGTGGATGAGGTGATCTTCCGGCACCCCGGGGTTGAGATGGCGGTTACCATAGGGGTTCCGGACCCCGAACGCGAAGGCAGTGAGCGCGTGGTGGCTATTGTAAGGACAAAGAAGGAGTTTTCCGGAAAGGTAACTGAAGAGGAGATCCTGAATCTTTGCAAGGAGAAACTTGCCTACTACGAAGTTCCTAAAATGGTAATCTTCAAGGATGACCTTCCCATCACCGTGACGGGGAAGCTGTGGAAGAAGGAGCTCCGCGATGAGTTTGTTGAGATTCTTGGCAAGAAGTGATAACAATCCATTGATGCTCAAAACAACCGAAAGGGGGGGGATACATGGCAAAAATACCGTACTGCACACCGGAATGGCTCGAGGCCTTTGCAGAGGCATACAGGGCCAACCCGAAGTATGAGAAAGACCTTAAAAAACTTACCTCAAGCGTCTATTTCAATGTCCTTGCCGAACCGGCATGGGGGATCGACAAAGCGATTATCTTCGGGGCTGCATTTGAAGCGGGCAGGCTTGTAAGGGCTGAGTTCATCAGCGCAGCGAATGCAAAGAATGCAGCCACCTTCATCCTGTCGGCAACTCCCGCGGAATGGAAGAGTATTCTCACGAAGAAGTCAAAGTTTGTGACGGATTTCATGCTGGGGAAGATCAAGCTGGATCACGGCAGCAAGGTGGGTGTTCTGGGCATTGCACCCCATTCAAACGCACTGGTGGATTCCCTGACTCAGGTGGAGTTGGAATGGCCCGACGAAATGACGGCCGATGAGGTGGAGAAGTACCGGGCGAATATGAAGGCGTTTCGATCACGACTGGGCGTGTAACGGGCTTGTATTCGAGAAATTACACGTTTTACGATTTGATGCGGCATATCCATCTGAAACAAATCGGATGCTGAAGCGATCCTTCCTGTTTAAGTTTCGTCATATCGCGGCGATGGAGGAATGATTCTTCCATCGCCGTCTCATTTTATGGGAAGCGGGCTGTATTCATATTTTATCCGGTTATGATAACGCCTGAACGATGTTGAATCTTGAGGGATTTCATTTGGCCATCATGAAATGGTTTTTGACACAAGGCCTCAAAAAGCGACCTATCGCATGAACAGCGCTCATCCAGTCGATGGATGTGGAGGATGCCACCATGCAAAAGCAAAATGGCAATCAGATTTCCCTGCCTTTTGAGGAATTCGTTCCCGAAATATACATGCCGCGCCTGCAGCTGTTCATCCGCATCATGCTGGGAATTATGGCTGCGGTATACTTCAACTATATTCCAATCCCGCTGCTTATTTTAAGCACATTGCAGATCAATCTCATTATCATTTCCTATATTGTGTTTCATTCCTGCGGATGGTGGTATTACAAGAGGTATGGTGCGAAAAATGGCATGATTCGCCTGGGTTCGTGGATAGACATCATGGGGGCAGTCACGGCGATTCTCTGTGATCCCTTTACCATACCTCCCATGCTGTTACTGCTGCTGATTGCCGCGCTCGGTAACGGAATCCAGCATGGGCTCAATGTCGCGGTTGAATCGATGATCGGGGCGCCTATCCTTGGCGGAGCCGCGCTTGCCATTCATTTCAGGCTTCTCGGAGATTGGCCGCCATATAATTTTTACTTTTATGTTCTTCTTATTGCTGTCGGCCTGTACTATTCATATCTTCTTGTCCTGCGCCTTGAAAGGATGAAGAGGCAGGCGGTCAGAATTGGCGAACAGGACCCGCTCACAGGAATACCCAACAGGCGGCCGTTTTTGAGGGTTGCGGAATATCTGCTGTCCGTCAACGAGCGGTCACCCATCCCCCTTGTGTTTGTATTCGCCGATCTTGATAATTTTAAAGCGGTCAACGATCGGTTCGGACACGAAATGGGTGACAGGGTTCTAGTGCATTTTTCCGGCATGGCAAAAGCGAGATTGAGGAAGTCCGACATCATAGCGAGATATGGGGGCGATGAGTTTGCCATGATTCTCACAAACACTTCTCCCGGCAGTGCGGAATCGCTGTTACAGCAGCTTCAGCGGGAGTTTTGGGACTGGGCAAAGGAAAATGGATTTCCGGTTGGCTTCAGTTTCGGTCTGGGCATGGCGCCGGAGGGGAAAAACAACCTGGATGATATTTTGCGGCAGGTGGATACTGCTTTGTATGAGGCGAAGACGAAGAAGGACCGGTTTTAGTTAGGGTATTTCGTCGAGCAGGGCAAAAGCAGCAGGTCGTTGAGAATGACCGGAGGAGCTTTCGCGTGATTTTCATTTTCTGTCCGGATGAACACAACCATTATCCGTGATGCTTCGCCGCGCCGGCTAAAATCTGTAAAGGTAAATCGGTGTGTTGTACGCGTCTTTCAGCCGGACGGTCTGATCCGCCTGACGCGAAGGAAGGGCAAAGCAGTTGCTGATCAATATTTCTATGCGCAGGTCTTCTTGTTGAATCTTCTCATGGAGCGCGTTCATGGCCTGCGGGAAGAGATAGCAAAGGAGGATGTCTGCCCCTGACAGGTCTGCGTTAAAAAAATCTTTGCGGTACAAAATCAGGTTGTCGAGCCGCAGCAGATGCTTCAACGCGATGCTTGTCAGCCAAGGGAAGAGCGACAGCTCATATCCGACAACCCGGTGCTGTGGAAACTGCCTGGCCACGGAGATGACCAGGTGTCCCCATCCGGAACCGAGATCAACGATCGTTTTTTTCTGATGGTGATCGGGAATGATTTTCAACTGTCGCAGGATTTCTCTGCGGGCCGCAGCCGAACCTGGCATAGGCGAGATACCCGTTTTTAGCGTATAGCCAACGATCGTGATGATGACCAGCAGGAAAAAACCGACAAGCAATATTCCGATCCAAAACATCATTCTTCACCCCTGGGATATTGCATTTCTTCCCGCCTGTTCCTGGAAGAGCCTCTGGTATTCCTTCGGGCGGAGGCCCGTATGCCGCTGGAAAATCTTCCGGAAGGAACTGATGTCCTCGTATCCCACGCGATAGGTGACTTCTTCAAATGTAGAACGGGGTTTTTCCAGCAAAGCCTTTGCCTCATTGATCCGTATCTTCTGCACGTAGACCAGGGGAGAATCGCCCGTTGCCTGTTTAAAGCGGCGTTCAAATGTCCGCTGGCTCATTCCAAATTTTGCGGCAAGGGTGGAGACGGTGATTCCTTCAGCATAATGCTCCTCGATCCACTTCTGGACGTCTAAAATGTCATGCTCGTTGTGGCTTTTCGGGAGGTTCGGCGCCGCGTACGGAGCCTGGGTGATGCGACCGAAATCCTGAACCATCGCCTTGGCGCACTGGACGGCAATCTCCCGGTTGATCAACTTTGCCACCAGATAAAGCGAAAGGTCATTGTACGAGTTTGATCCGCCGGAACAGTACAGATCCCCTTCATCCGTGATCATCGCATCAGGCCGGAGATGGACAAGCGGGTACATTTTCCTGAATAGATCGGTATAACCCCAGTGAGTCGTGGCTGTTTTGCCATTCAAAAGTCCGGTCGCGGCAAGCATAAATGCCCCCGTGCAACTGCTGGCGATCTGTGTTCCGGATCGGTATTGCTGCTTCAGCCAGTTGATAACGTCCCCGTTTTGTTCAACCCACCTTTCCATGTGGTCCGCCGCGGCGCAGATCATAATTAGGTCGGTTTTTTTTACATCGTGTATGCCGCAATGGGGTTCAACATAAAGCCGATTGAGGCATTTGACCGGTTTGCCGTCCGGGGAGGCAATGGTGACTTCAAAGCATGGAGAAATCTGTTTGCCGCAGGCCATATTCCACAGCACGCCTGCAAACAAAAAAACATCCATCGGACCGGTAATGCTGGACGCTTGAGCATGGCTCAATGCGAGAATGGTGATTTTCTTCATGTCTGCCTCCCGGAAAAAATGGCGGATTCCCCCTCTTTTTTGTCGATTATGCCACTTCTGTTTCTCCGGCGCAAGCGATAGAATGTCAGTCAAGAAAAAAACATGAGGAGGAAGAAGAGATGATGGAGAAGAAAATCAGTGCCCATACATGGAAATTAATGCAGGTCCATTTGGGTTACAACGATGAGGAAATGGCATTATTTCAAAATAATCCGAAAACTGAAGGAATCATATCGAAGCTGCCAGAGTTGATGAAGATGAAATTTGTTTTCGAAGTTGTGCAGTCACACGGATGCGGTTGCAGGCACAAAAAAGGGGACAGGATTTATTTTGATGGTTCCGGGCAGTTGATACCGGAACTCAGCCCCAAAAGGATTTGCGCATTTTCCATTTCCGCTGCGTCACAGCTGATTTTTACGGCCCAGGAGCTGATTTATGCGGGAGTCAATCCCAACGATATGCGGCTCAACCGTGTCGGCTGTTATGATGTTGGTGTTCATTGCGGCGGCTGGGGAAACATCGTTCTTGAGTTTTGGGCCGAAGGATAATAATCCGAATTCGGCACTCCGGCAGAGGGGTTTGCAAAAGGCGTAAAAATCCAAGAAGGGACTGCCTATTTTGACCGCGCAAGGACCGTCTTCGATTCCGGCCAGAAAGAAAAACGGTGTCGGGCTGATCGGCATCCAATCTTTGTTCTTGACAATTCGAAGGTCGCATACGAGGTTACGGGTGGCGGGCTGTCGCCTGTGACAGAGATTTTCACACGCCGATATCCACCGAAAGCGAGTGCTTACTGAACTTTGTGACGCATCGATCCGAATCCCGACAAAATCATTTTTCCGGCTGGCTTGTTCTTGCCGGCGCGATGTTGGCGTATGGGAGCATTTGCGGAAACATCACCTATGCGTTTGGTGTATTCCTGCCGTCGATGAGTGAAACGTTCGGCTGGAGCCGCTCTGCGCTGTCCGGCCCGTTCACGCTGTTTCTCGTCATTGGCGGTCTGCTCGGACCGCTCGCCGGATTCACCATCGCCCGGTTCGGCGCAAGGAAGAATATTTTTGCCGGGAATATCATTGCAGCGCTGGGGTTGCTGGGCATGTCTCAGGTTCGGGAGCTCTGGCAGGTTTACCTGTTTTTCGGCATGATGGGTGGATTGGGGCTGGCTTTTTCCGAGTTTCTACCCGTAACCACCATCATCAACCACTGGTTTATCCGGCGCAGGTCATTGGCGCTGGGTCTTCTTTTTGCCTCGGGCGGCATGGGCGGGTTTCTGATGCCGACGCTCATCAGTTTGATGATGACAGGACTGGGATGGCGCTGGACCTGGGCTTGCCTGGCCGGCCTGCATTTGCTGCTGGGGGTGATGCTGGCCGGTTTCTTCATCCGGGATACGCCGGAAGCCGAGGGCCAGGTTCCGGATGGTCAGGCATCTCATGATCCTCTAGATGAGCCGCAAAGTATATTAAAAGACCGCGTCTATCACACACGTGAGGATTGGAGCGTGCGAGACGCTCTGCGAACACCGGCTTTATGGATTCTGCTGATTCTGTTTTCCGTGCTGCTTTTTACCCACAATATGTTAACCACCCATCAGGTTGCTTATCTTCGGGATTTGCAGTATTCGCCGGTTCTGTCGGCTACGGCGCTGGGCTTGATGCTGGGAATGAGCATTCTGGGGCGGCTGCTGAGCGGGATTTTAGGCATGCACTTCGAGGGCCGTTACCTGGCGGCTGTCTTTCTGGCCTGTATGGGATTGGGCATCGTGTCGCTGATGAATGCCCGGGAAATCTTTTTTGTGTATCTGTATTCCAGTCTCACCGGCATCGGATTTGGCGGGATGATTGTGCTTTTGCCCCATGTGATGGGCGCTTATTTCGGCCGGACCCATTTTTCGAGGATTGTCGGCTGGACAACCCCGGTGGTGACAATGGCGAGCGCCGTAAGCCCGATGTTCGCCGGTTTTCTTTTTGACATGACGGGCAGCTACTTCGTGCCTTTTACCATTGCCACGGCACTTCTTTTTGCCTGCTGCATTCTGGTGCTGATGGCCCGCCCGCCCCTGCGAGATGAACCTTGAAGGGTGTCGTGTACACCCGATTTATTTCATGTGAGTCTCTTTGATATAAAACTGCAATTTCAGCCTGCCGATATCCACAATATCGCCGTCTTTCAGGTCATAACGATGATGAATGGCTTCCCCGTTGACTTTGATGGTTTTATTTCCCGTGGGTGTGATGAAATAACCTTCCTTCCGGCGGTTGACCAGCGCAGCCTGTTTGGGAGCGAAAAATCCGCTCAGCCTGATGACAGAGCCTTTTTCTTTACCGATGGAGGAAACCTTTTCCTTGAAGACATAGTTTTGATGAGCGCTCGATCCTTGAATAACCAGAAAGCCGCCCAGCACATCAGGGATTGCTTTGTTGGCGGCCAGAAGAATTTTCTTTTGCTCATCGGGAGTAAAAACGACTGTTTCAGACATGGAACGTCCCCGAGCGGCAGTGGCCATCGGGTCGCCTAAGCGGTCTTTATCAAAAACAATTTCCAGCGCGTGTACGCCGATGAGAAGGACATCCTTGTTAAACAGTTCCGCCCTGTTAATTCTCTGGCCGTTTAAATAAGTTCCGTTGAGGCTTTTTAAATCTTCAACGAATAACTGATCCCATTGTGCCTCGACGATGGCATGATGTCCCGAGACGGCCTGATTATCTATGATGATGTTATTATCAGGTCTTCTTCCGATTGCCACGATTCCTTTATCCAGAACCGTCTCCTGGATAATCGCGTCTTTGTATTTCAGTATGATCTTTGCCATCCATCACCTCCGAAAAGCTTCAATAAATCCCGACCAGGATGAATACCATTTTTCTTTATGAGCATAACCGACAATCGCAGATATATTATCTTTGCCCCCATGATCGTTGGCGGTATCGACCAGAATTTCACTTGCGGCGTGCACGTTGTCCGCGTGGGAGATAATCTCCAGTATCTCCTCGTCTGAAACCATGTTATACAGGCCGTCGCTGCACAAAAGCAGGATGTCGCCCGAAAGGACGGTCAACTCGCCTAAGTCCGCGCAGACGTCCAGGCTGATCCCCACAGCCCGGGTCAGAATGCTTTTCATCACGGATCGCGCCGCTTCTTCATTGCTGATCCGGTCTCGTTTGACCTGCTCGCGGACAAAGGAATGATCATCGGTCAACTGCTCAATGCTGCCGGATCTCACCAGGTAAATGCGGCTGTCGCCGATGTGGGCGAAACTCAATTGATTGCCCGAAAGCATGGCAGCCGCAATGGTGGTTCCCATCCCGCTTAATCCGGGCGAGTTTTCCGCGGCTTCATAGACGGCCCGGTTGGCAAGCTCGATGGCGGCGTTCAGCCTGTTTGTTGTTTTGGAGTAGGAAGAATCATAATGCGGGATCGCATGGGTGTCCTTCAGAAAATAATCGCACAGCACTTCTACCGCCAGTTTACTTGCGGTTTCTCCGGCCGTGTGTCCGCCCATGCCGTCGGCCACGACAGCAAGGCGTTGCCTCTCATTGAGATAAATATGGTCTTCATTTTTGGCGCGCACCAGGCCCTGATCGGTTTTCCCTCCCGCAGTGAATATCAATGATTCCTCCTGGTGTCAGCGTGAAACGAGACCATGGGCCTTTGAAGCTGTCTCCGTATGAAGCCCTTTGTATCACACGACAGACGCATACCGCAAGATGCGTTAAAAAGCGATGGTAAGATGATCATTCTCCTGAATCAGCACCTCCCGGGTTATTCCATTTACTTCAATGCTGTGACGGCCGATGACGAGCTTTCTCGACAGGGGCGTTTGGCCGCTATCCACACCGTCGATTTTGACGGTCATCCCGGGCCTGGAAGACGTGATCATCACCATACCTCCGCTGGGGATAATTTCGTTGAGGCTCAGCAGCTGACCTTTTTTGATCACGATGTCCTTTTCAGGAGATCGATAAAAACCGGGTTGTTCAACCGCGATTTTATGGTGGCCGGCGGGTATGTTCTGAAAGACGAAAGGCGCCGTTCCGATTTTAACGCCATTTAAGTAAACATCAGCTGCTTCGTTGGTGAAAAGGTCCAGTTTGCCGACACCGCTGGACAATTGAACAATCAAAAAAATAATAACGCCTGCCACAATCATGGCGGCCCCGCCAAGGACGCTGTATTCTTTCCACCTGATTTTTTTCAAATCTTTTTGAGCGTCATCAAGGACTTGCCGGGCTCCCGGTAAATCAGAGTTTTCCGCGAGGGCCATTTGAGAAAGATTGATGGAATTCAACAAACGGCGCTTTCTTTGTATCGTGCGTTCCTGTCTGGATTTTTCCCATTCCGCTTTAGCTTCCCGCAAATAGGCTTTGTCTTTCCGGGGGTGCAGGAGCCTGTCGACGGCCTCTTTGAAAGCCAGCGCCGTGGAAAAGCGATCCTCCGGATTTTTGGCAATGGCCTTGAGAATGATGCGGCTTAATTCCAATGAGATCAGTGGAGAAATGTCCTGCGGTGGGACAGGGGTTTCCTGTAAATGCATCGCGGCGGTCTGAATGACATTGTCGCCGATAAAAGGAAGCTTTCCGGTCGTCAGCCGATATAGGGTAATGCCCGTCGAGTAGATATCCGACCAGGGACCTATTTCTTCTGCCGTAATCTGTTCCGGTGAAATGTAGGAAGGTGTGCCGACCAGGTTCTCCTGTCTTGTCTTAGAATCCTGTTCACTTCCGCCCACGATGCCGGCAATACCGAAGTCGGTGATCTTTACCCGGCTGTCATCGGTTAAAATAATATTTCCCGGCTTGATGTCGCGATGGATGATGTTGTGTTGATGCGCATAATGCAGGCCGGCCAGGACCTCCGATATGATCCGCAATGATTCCTCGAGGGATAATATTTCTTTCTGAGCGAGAAGTTCGTCGAGAGATTTCCCCTCGATGAATTCCATAAAAAGCGTCAGATGTTTATTGCTGAAATCAATCACCTGGACGATGTTGGCATGGTTTAGCTGCCCGAGAAGCTTTGCCTCTTTCTCAAATCTGTTTTTAATGTTCTCATCATGGATGAAACGGGACTTGAGCTTTTTTGCGGCAACCCGTCGGCCGACGGATAATTGGTATGCCTCGTAGACATCGGCCATTCCTCCCTGATTTGAGATCAGACCGATGATCTCAAATCCATGGATTTGCGCGATACTCTGAATGGTTCTGTCATGATCGGACATGCATGAGCCCCGTAGACCTAATATCTTGATTCATATAAAAAAATTAAGCATATCCCGTGAAATTATTCAATCTTGTTTTTTAATGATGATCATGAACATCGGCTGTTGCTTGCATTTTCGATGCAAGACAGGTAATCTCCATCCATGCGGTTTACAGGAACGGTTAAAATCATCCTGCTGATCTTATTTTCCTTGGTGTTGGCACTGTGCCTTGGCGCCTGTGCCCCTTCCAGATTGGCGAAAGAGGATATTGAGCACCTTCGAATTTCCGCGCAGAAGGGGAATGTAAAATCGAGGCTTCTTCTCGGAGAACGGTATGAGTTTGGAGTGGACGGTCCCGCGAATCCGTTGATCGCCTCCCAATGGTATCATCTGGCGGCTAAGCTCAATCATCCGGAAGCGCAGTTTTATCTGGGAGTCATGTATGAGCAAGGTGGCGTGCTCAGCCGGCAATCTTCCGAATCCCTCAATTGGCTCTTTAAGTCTGCTGAACGGGGCCATGAAAAAGCTCAGATTTATCTTGCCGCAGTCTATCTGAAGGACAAGAACCTCAGACAGGAATTCAACAAAAGAATCAGAAGGTACAGCCAAAGCGCAAAGAAAGGAAACGCGATCGCGCAGTATAACCTTGGCTGGGTATACCGGGAGGGTGTCGGCGTGCCTGTCAATCCCCGGGAATCCCTGGATTGGTACCGTAAAGCAGCCCGGCAGGGAAACGGGAAGGCGCAGTTCGCGCTGGGCAATATCTATCTAGAAGGAAAAGTGGCACCGGCAAATCCCGGCGAAGCACTGGCCTGGTACCTCAAAAGTGCGAAAAGAGAAATCAGGGCCCAGGTAAAACTCTATGATCTTTACAAAGGTGCAGGCGGTATACCGGAAAATGCCCAAGAAGCCCAAACATGGTCACAAAAGATTGCCCAAAATACCGATTCCTCCCTTCGTTCCTATATCGACATGCAGCATGCCATTTTACATTCGGAAAAAAGGAGAAATCCCGCAATGGCCTTGCGGTCCTGTCAGCGCATTTCCGAATTTGATCCGGCCTATCGGGATGTTTCTAATACCTGCGAGGCGCTTAGCAAACGGATCAGCGGAAAAATGAACCCCCGGGTTCAGGAAGCCGAATCCGCGCTTGCCAAGAAGGATTGGGAGAGATTCCACGAGCTTCTTTCCCCGTTGATGACCTCTGATTTTGACGAATCACAGTTGCGGCGTTTAATCGCATCTGCCTGGCGGTTGATCGAAGAGAAAACCCGTGCCAAAGAAAAAATCGCGCAAGAACAGCTGCGACCGATTCAAGCCGCTGAGCGATCCGCGGCATACCGCAGGAAGAACAGGCAGCAGATTCCCGGACTCATCATTGCCTTCAGAGCCACTGTGGATCAGGGACTGCGTGATAATCCCTCAGACGCTTCCTTGCTGGCGCTCGCCCGGAAAGGAAGCCATGTCATCGCCAGTCTCCAGGAAAAGATGAAACCGTCACCCCCTGTAAAAGAAAAAAAAGTAGAAGATACCCTTGCCGATTTTCCGGAAGATACCCCGGAAGGGATTGAGCCGGGGGATGACGATTACAGGCAAGCTCTGGCTTTGTTTGATAACGGACAATTCGAGGAGGCGGCAATCCTCCTGGAAAAAGCGACAAAAATACGGGGATTCCAGTATATCGCATCAGCTTATATTTATCTGGGAGTCAGCCATCTGGCACGTGTCAATCCGGCCAATATCAATGAGGCCAGATATCTCCACTTAAAAGGATTGGCCTGTTTTCAAAATGCCCTGCGCTTTGACGACGACATCTCCTTGCCCGAGGGCTATGATCAATATCAGCCGGTGTTTGACGAGGCGAAACAGCGACTGCATTAAAGGTGGATAATGGCGATGAGCGGGACTCCCCGAAACGATTAAGGCGGTCGTATGCTCCTGCGTCGATCGTCACAGGAGCAAAATCACTAAGGGGCTCTTTCCTTGCACTTCCTCGCCGTCCTTAAACGAAAACAGATCAACCCGGCGCCGCTCGCCCCTTTTCCCCTGAAAGATTTCGTGTTATGCAAATTATCCAAATTGATGAACCGGAGGTATCTATGTTTACGTATCACGATGTTTTGTTGGAGCAAGACGAGAATATTGCTGTCGTAACGCTCAACCGTCCCGAGGCAAGAAATGCCTTTAACGGGGGAATCCTTCAGGGGCTCTACGAGGCCGCAAACCATATTCTGGCCGAACCGTCCATCAGTGTGGTGATTCTCACCGGTGCGGGCGACCGGGCCTTTTGTGCCGGTACGGACCTGAAAATGATTTCTTCAGGGGAAGATATGACCGGCGGAATCAAACGGCATGACCGGTTCGGCCATATTCAGATCTATCGGGATTGCTTTACGGCTTACGAAAAGCTTCCCGTTCCCGTTATTGCGGCCATTAACGGGTATTGTTTCGGCGCGGGTCTGGAGCTGATTCTCGGTTGTGATATTCGGCTGGCGGATGAAACGGCCCAGTTTTCCATTCCCGAAGTTCAGCTCGGGATTATTCCTGATGGAGGCGGCACGCAGCGGCTTCCGAAAATCGTAGGGGTTGGCAAGGCCAAAGAGCTGATCTACACCGGACGCAGAATTGATGCCCCTGAAGCGCTGCGGATCGGATTGGTGGAACATGTTTACCCCAAGGCCCGGCTGATGGAAGAGGCCAGAAAGATGGCGCAGGAAATAGCGAATAATGGTGCCCCCGTGATCGGGTGCAAACGGGCAATCAACATTGGTGTGAATTACCCCGCCGATGTGGGGCTTTTGTTTGAGTCCTCCACGCAGCAGGCCTACTTGGAGGCCTTTCAACAGGGCGCCGGCAAAATGCTCAAGAAGGTGAAAGAAAAATAGGCGCTTTTTCGGGATGCGTGGCTATGCAAGCGATCAGCATAAAGTGCCATTTGAAATATTTATGATCGAGGTCGGAAAACAAGATGAATAAAACAGCACGCTATCTGTCTGAAAAAACGTGGTTCACTTTCCGGCTTGTTTTTTTTGTTCAGGTTGTCATGATTTTATTGTTTGTTTCAGCGTGTGCGTCGCTTCCAAGGGGAAAGGCCGTTCCTTTTGAAGCAGAGCATAGAGCCGGCGTGCCGGGACTCCGCGAAATCCGCTATGTTGTCGGAAACAAGCAAGACATGGAGCGGCTTGCAGCAGATGTTGCCGATACCTGGACAAGAGAAAGGAAATGGCTCAACCAACAGGGAAAATCGGCCAGGGTTCTTCCCCTCAGCAACATTCTTGCGCTTTCCGGCGGAGGCGACAAAGGGGCCTTCGGGGCCGGTCTCCTGAACGGATGGAGCGAACACGGAAGCAGGCCGGAATTTCTGCTTGTTACCGGAATCAGCACCGGAGGACTCATTGCGCCTTTTGCTTTTCTAGGTCAGAAATATGACAAGGTCATGAAAAACTTCTACACGAACACGAAAAGATCCGACATTGTCAAAGAAAGAAACCTGCTTGCGATTTTCAACACAGATGCCATGGCGGACACCAAACCGTTGCGGCAGCTTATAGAAAAAGCCATTGATGAAAATTTTATAAATGAGGTGGCGGCCGAGTATCTTAAGGGAAGGGAGCTCTGGATTTCCACAACCAACCTGGATTCAAGAAAAACAGTGATCTGGAACATGACGAAGATCGCGGCAATCAAAAACCCGAAGGCATTAGAGCTTTTTCGTGATGTCATGATTGCTTCGGCGGCTGTTCCCGCCGCTTTCCCGCCGGTGATGATCGATGTGGAAGTTGATGGAAAAATCCATTCGGAAATGCATGTTGACGGCGGCGCCATGTCGCAGGTTTTTGTTTATCCGCCCGACATTGATCTCGGTGAACTTTCAGAAGAGGGAAAAGGGGTCCGGAAGAGGAATCTTTTCGTGGTGATGAATG
>DDWS01000040.1 GCA_002347685.1 Syntrophaceae bacterium UBA2280 | reverse complement strand
ATTTTGACCGCGTGCTGTTGGTTATGGAGGCTTCAGGCGCAGGCAGATTTGTGATCCAAATGGAAATGGTCTTTCCCGATTTTCTCGATGCGGAAAGGCTTATAACAGCCCTCGGCCTCATGCTTGACGCTGAGCCGATACTCGGCTGCCGGATGGTCGCTGATTCCAAGTTTCCTTATTGGCAAAGACTCTCCGGCGGGGAGCGTAAAAATTACTTATTTACGACGAACGAGAGCGATTACCTTGCTTTTCGAAACCGGGGATTGGACTGCAGCAAGGGCCCCCTGCTTCAAGCGTGCCTATTCAGGGAGGCGCAGGGTGACAGGCTTTTATTAAAAGTGGCGCACCAGGTCTCTGACGCGGGTGGATTCAAGGACATTGCCGCAAAGCTCAGTGCGATTTATAACCGTTTGGGAAAGGAGCCGGGTTATAAACCGGAACCGAACCTCGGGGGCCGCCGCGACTTCGGCCAGATAATGCGACATATCCCGCTTTGGGCATATCCCTTAATCTTTGTTAATTTCATGCGCCAGAGCTGGTCAAACACTGTTCCGGCTTCAACTCTCCATTTGCAAATGCCGCAGGGGCCGAATGAGCCTCTGACTTATAGCCTCGTGCACATCCACACACAGCGCGTGGAAAAGATCAGGCAGTTTGGAAAAGCTTATGATGCCACGATCAACGATGTCATGGTCGCGGCGTATTACCGGGCACTAGTCAAATTAGCCGGATGGGACAATAAATCAATGCTCCGCCTGCAGACCACAATTGACCTGCGGCGTTGGTATCTTCCGAACGAAAAAGCCGGGGGCATCTGCAATCTCAGCGTTTATGAATATCCCAACCTGGGCCGCACCCTGGGCAAGGACATAGGAGAGACCGTGGACATGGTGAGCAGGAGTACCATGTCGCGGAAAAATAGCTGGCCAGGCCTCACCGATATTTGTCTGCTGCCGTTATTGACACTATTGTCATTGGAGAGCTATGTTAAATTGGGAATCAAGGGCGTAGCCTATTTGACCAAAAAGAAAGCCTTTCCCAACGCGCTTACCAACATGGGAGAGATCAAAAAGGAAAGCGTCACATTTGGGATCGAGCCCACCCGCGCGTATCTGCTTACACCCTTTATCTTTCCGCCCCTTTTCGGAGGAGGCATGAGCATGTATCAGGGCGAACTTACCCTTTGCGGAGGTGTGCCGGCGCATGCCCTGAAAACCATTGATCTGTTCTATCAGGCCATAGTCGAAAATCTGCCGGGGTAGACGGGATACTTCTCATCCCACCAAAACAAAATCAAACATAACAGGCACAAATCCTCAATTCTAACGACTGCACCGCTGAGAATCCATGAGCAGGACTGAAACGGCACGTTTGATACCGGCATGAACTTCTGAGGTACTCATGAAAAGAGCTTTGGCCAAAGAGGGGTAGGACCATTGGCCTTCACCTGACCGGTTTCTCCAACTTCTATTGGCGAAAGTTCTGTTAAACATCACTGATGCGAGAAACAGGTTTCCTGTGGATCTCTATGTTTCGCAAATAATTTATTATGCATAGCCCCTGAATTATCGATAAAATCATAAGGGTTATCTCCTTACCTTGACCTTTGCTGTAATCGTATCAAATTCTTTCCCCTTGGGAGAGGCACGTTTCCGCCGTTCAAAAATACCTATTGACAATATCAAATATATATTTAAAATGATGATTAGAAATAATCAAGGAGATCTGGATATGAAGATTCTAAGAGAGGATACGACAAAGACGCGAGGGAAGCTGCTGGCGGCCGCAGGTGAGATCTTTGCGGAGAAGGGCTTCCGCGATGCAACGATTGCGGAAATCTGCCTTAAGGCCGGGACCAATGTCGCTGCCGTCAACTACCATTTCGGCAGCAAGGAAGCCCTGTATCGTGAGGCATGGCGGCACGCCTTTGTCCTCTCTGTAGAGGCTCATCCACCAGACGGGGGCGTAGCCGTGGATGCCCCCCCGGAAGAGCGCCTGCAAGGGCAGGTTAAGGCGCTACTCAACCGTATCGCCGACGAGAGCAACCGGGAATTCTGGTTCATGCAGAGGGAGTTTACCAACCCCACTGGCTTGTTGGAAGAGGTGATGCGTGATGAGATTCGACCCCTGCAGCAACGGACAGAAAAACTGGTTCGCGAGCTCCTGGGTCCGCGGGCCTTGGAGAAGGAAGTGCGGTTTTGTGAGGTGGGGATCATCAGTCAGTGCATCAATCCAATGGTTGTGGGAAGGAAATCACGGGGCAAAGATACAGGAAAAGGAAGTCCTCCGGAAATCAAAGACATTAATGCTTATGCGGACCATGTTGTGAAATTCTCCCTGGCCGGAATCCAGGCCATTCGCAAGAGCGCAGAGTCAAGCACTAGTCATGCGAAGCACAATAAAGAGCAAAAAATAAAAAGACAGGTAAATAAATGAAGCATCCACATAGGCTAACTCATATTCAATGGGCGTCATGGCTTCTCGTGATGCTTCTGATCACAATCATTTCTGGGTGCGTCACAGTGGGTCCTGACTATGTTCGTCCCGATATAACCGTCTATAATAACTGGAATACCCAGCACAAAAGTGATCAGAACAGCAAAGAACTGGATGCGCAGACTTTGGCAGCATGGTGGAGTGTGCTAGGTGATCCAAAGCTGTCCGGATTAATTGAACGCGCGGCTAAGGATAACCTTGATTTAAAGAAGGCACAAGCACGAGTTCGCGAAGCGCGGGCCCGCCGGGGTGTGGCCAAGGCTGCTTTCTTCCCGATCCTTGACGCTACGGGCAGTGCCAGCCAAAGCAAAAGCAGCGAGAACACCGGAAGCGGTTCGACCAGCGATCTTTATGCTGTGGGCTTTGATGCTGCATGGGAACTGGATATCTTTGGCGGTGTTCGCCGCTCCGTAGAGGCGGTACAGGCAAATCTTGAGGCAAGCGAGGAAGACCGGCGCGATGTTCTTGTTTCACTTTTAGCCGAAGTGGCCCTGAACTACGTTGATGTGCGAACCTATCAGGCCCGGCTTGCTGTCGCGGAGGCGAATCTGAAATCCCAGGAAGAAACGCACCAGCTGACCGTATGGCGTTATCAAGCGGGGTTGAGTGATGAATTAGCAGTACAACAGGCCCGCTTTAACCTTGAGAACACTCGTTCAAAGATACCGACGCTGCGTACCGGACTTGAGGGGGCTATTAACCGCATCGCGGTGCTTCTAGGAGAACAACCGGGCAAGCTTCATGGGGAGCTGAAGAATCAAGAACCCATACCGGTTGGGCTCCTGAATGTTGCAGTAGGTGTACCGGCCGATGTTATGCGGCGCAGGCCCGATGTGCGAAAGGCGGAACGTGATCTGGCTTCGCAGGCGGCAAAGGTTGGCGTGGCTACGGCTGATCTCTATCCCAAGTTTAAGTTGAGCGGTAAAATTGGATTTGACGCTCTTTCGATTGGTAATCTTTTTTTATCAGGGAGCGGGACCTACGGTTTCGGCCCCAGCATCAGTCTGCCGATTTTTGCTGGAGGAGCTACCCGTCAAAACATAGAAGTGCAGTCAGCCTTGCAGGAACAGTATCTGATCGCTTATGAAACCGCCATACTCAACGCACTGGAGGAAGTGGAAAATTCTCTTGTCGCCTTTGCTGAGGAGCAATCCCGAAGGCAGTCGCTGCTCGATGCGACCACGGCGGCTAAACAAGCAGATGAACTGGCGAAGACCAAATACCAGGCAGGTCTGACGGATTTTAGCAGTGTGCTGGATGCCGAACGTTCGCTTTTGTCCTTTGAAGATGAGTTGGTTCAAAGCGAGGGGAAAGTTACCGCAAACCTGATACGTCTGTACAAGGCCTTGGGTGGCGGATGGACATTGGCTGCGAACGAAAATTAACACCAGAATATTTTTAGTAGGACGTCATCAATGAAAGCAAAACAAGATGAACAAACTGATATTGTCAAGGCACTGGAAATTGACGACTCACCGGGCAACAGAAGGGTTCCCAAGCGATGGATTATTGCGGCGATTATGGTGGCGGTCGTTGTCGTAATTGCTCTTGTCTTCTGGAGATGGTCAAATCCGTCTACCGCCGTGCAATACAAGACCGAGGAAGTAACGCGTGGCAATCTGACGGTCATCGTTACGGCCACGGGAACGCTGCAGCCAACCAACAAGGTTGATGTGGGCAGTGAGCTTTCCGGCATCATCAAAACGGTTGAAGCTGATTATAACAGCAAAGTGAAAGCCGGCCAAATCCTGGCGAGACTGGATACCTCGAAACTGGAGGCGCAGGTAACGCAATCGAAAGCTGCCTTGGAATCAGCCAAATCGAAGGTCTTGCAGACACAGGCAACGGTTAGTGAAACCCGAAGTAAACTCGAACAGTTCCGAAGGGTATGGGAGCTGAGCAATAAAAAGGTCCCCTCACAGTCGGAGATGGATACGGCGGAAGCGGCACATCAGCGAGCATTGGCTGATGACGCCGGCGCCAGGTCGTCCGTCTCCCAGGCCCAGGCAACTCTCCAGGCTATCGAAACCGACCTGTCCAAAGCGGTCATCAGATCGCCTATTAACGGCATTGTCCTTACTCGCAGCGCGGAGCCCGGTCAAACTGTGGCTGCGTCTTTTACCGCCCCTGTGCTTTTCACCCTGGCCGAGGATTTGACAAAAATGGAACTTCACGTGAATGTGGACGAAGCCGATGTGGGTCATATACAAGAAGGCCAAAAGGCTACATTCAGTGTTGCCGCTTACCCGAACCGGGCCTTCGAGGCCCGTATAATTCAGGCCCGTTACGGTTCGTCAACGACCTCAGGGGTTGTGACGTATGAAACCGTGCTGAAAGTGGACAACCCGGATTTGTCACTTCGACCGGGCATGACGGCAACCGCGGATATCATCGTCAAAAAAATCGAAAATGCCATCCTGATACCCAGTGCAGCGCTCCGATTCACACCCCCGATCCAGGAAGAAAAGAAGTCTTCCACCGGCCTGGTTGGTGCGATACTCCCGCGCCCGCCCAGCTCCAAGACTCAACAGCGCGAGGATGCCGCCGACAAAAAGCAGCAGCGTGTCTGGATGTTGAAAAATGGGCAGCTTGCCGCTGTCTCCATCACTGTTGGATCGGCTAACGGCGGCAAGACTGAAGTGTTGGCAGGCGACATCCAGCCCGGCGCAGCGGTGGTAGTGGATACTGTCAGCGTGGTGAAGTGAGATGACCGCATCAAATCAAACCGGCGCTCAACCGCTGATTGAGCTTCAGGGCATCACAAAAGTTTACGGCACAGGGCAAGCGGCGATGCATGCCCTGTGCGGCGTAGATTTATGCATCAACGAGGGCGAGTTCATAGCTGTGATGGGACCCAGCGGTTCAGGGAAATCGACCTGTATGAACATCCTGGGCTGCCTCGATACGTCATCTGCCGGATCGTATAAGTTCAAGAACATCGAAGTGAACAGGCTTAGCCGCAATCAACGGACGAGGCTGCGCCGGTTTTATCTGGGATTTGTCTTTCAGGGCTTTAATTTATTGAGCCGTACTACGGCACTGGAAAACGTGGAGCTGCCCTTGATTTATCGCGGAACACCGGCCCGCAAACGCCACACCCAGGCCCTCCGGGCACTGGAAACCGTGGGGCTCAAAGGATGGGAATCCCACACGCCCGCAGAGCTTTCCGGGGGGCAACAGCAGCGGGTCGCCATTGCTCGTGCCGTTGTCACCGAGCCGGAAATATTGTTTGCCGATGAGCCGACGGGCAATCTCGATTCAGCCCGCAGCCATGAAATCATGGACTTGCTGACAGGATTGAACCGCGACCGTGGAGTGACCGTTGTCATGGTTACCCATGAGCCCGACATGGCAGCCTATGCCAATCGTATTGTCCACTTTCTGGATGGCCTTGTGGCATCCGATAAAGCAAACGGGAAGGATACTTTATGATTGGGAATACTCTTCTTCTGGCTTTGCGTGAAATCCGGCGCAATGTCATGCGTTCGATCCTGACCATTCTGGGCATTGTCATTGGTGTTGCCGCCGTGATTATCATGGTGACCATCGGCGGCGGAGCCACCGTCCAGGTGAAACAACAGATTGCCAGTATGGGCAGCAACCTTCTCATGGTCACGCCGGGAAAGCGGATGGGGCCGGGTCAATCCAGTGGCAACATCCCCTTTAAACAATCCGATGCAGAGGCGATTGCCCGGGAAGTAGGTTCGCTGCAATCCGTATCACCGGTTTCATCCAAGTCCGTCAAAGCCATCTTCGGCAACCAGAACTGGTCAACCCAGGTCACGGGGACCGATAATTCATACATAATGGCGACCAATCGGTCAATCAAGTCAGGTCGGCAATTTACGGACAGTGAGGCGCGTAGTGGTGCGGCGGTCTGCATTGTGGGCGAGACGGTGGTCAAGAAACTCTTCGGAGGACAGGACGCCCTGGGAGAAAAAATTCGCCTGGAAAATATTTCTTGCGAGATCATCGCCATCCTTATGGGAAAGGGACAGAGCAGCATGGGGACGGATCAGGATGATATTGTGGTTATCCCGCTTTCCACCTTTCAGCGCCGCTTTGCAGGAAATCAGGATGTCAGCATGATCCAGATCTCGGTACAGGATGGCGTGTCAACGGAAAAAGTCCAGAAGGACATTGAACAGCTTCTGCGCGTGCGCCGCCACATCTCGCCCAGCGACGATGACAACTTCAATGTAATGGACATGAAAGAGATTGCCTCCATGCTCACCGGTACCACACAAATGATGACAGCCCTGCTTTCCGCTGTAGCGGCAGTGAGTCTACTCGTCGGCGGGATCGGCATTATGAACATCATGTTAGTTTCGGTGACTGAGCGCACGCGAGAGATAGGCATCCGGCTCGCTATCGGCGCTTTCGAACATGAAGTATTGTTGCAGTTTCTAGTGGAAGCGGTAGTGCTTTCTTCTTTTGGCGGGTTGATCGGCATTGTGATTGCGCTGGTCACGTCGGTATGGCTTGCCGGTATCTTGGGGGTTCCCTTCGTTTTCAATGCGGGCATTGTGCTGGTCGCATTCTTATTTTCCGCAGCAGTGGGTGTCATTTTTGGTTATTTTCCAGCGCTCAAAGCCGCGCGCCTTGACCCTATCGAAGCGCTACGCCATGAATAAGCACCCAGACTATTTCTTGGCGTCGAGAAGCATCCAAAATCCCACAAAAAGGAAGTTCTTATCAAATAAATCAACTCGCCTCCCTGGTTTGCATATTGCTGACAATACGATATGGGAATTTCCGGCGTGACGTTTCCCAGCAGTGAGCGGGTATCGGACTCGGTTTTTCACGGGCCGTAAGCCGGAAGAACAACGGTCTTTGCCCCCATGCTGACGGCGTATTGAATAAAGGGGTTCATTTTATTCTCTCGATGCTTGAAAAACATCCACCCCCCGGCCCCCGCCAGCAGCAGGACATTACGAATAAAGATAAAGGAGACGATTGTCCCCTTTATGCTTTTTTTATTCTGTTAGCCAGTGCTCCGTCTTTTAGACAAAGGTTACTGCCGTCTTGACGGCCCGGTTCGCTGATTTGTGCATGTTGACTTCGATCATGTCCCGATAACGCGCCAGCGGAAATTTGTGGGTTACCATTTCGTGGAGGTGCACTTTACCCTCGGCGGCAAACCGGATAGCTGTATCGAAGACATGTTCGCGCCGCCCATCCACAAGATTAACACCATGCGCATAGACCCCTTTGATAGTCTGTAGCTTCAGCCATAGTGGCGTCAGATCCAGTTTGACCTCGTCCCCGATGCCCACGATGCTCAGCGTCCCGCCTCCGGCCATGGCCCGCATTGCCGCCCGCAAAGTGTCCGCTTGCCCGACACAGTCGAAGATCTTCGTGAATCCTCCCATGAGAATGCTTTTCCCCAGAAGCGGTTTGTAGGATTCGGCGCCCGTGATCTGACGGGCGGCGCCGGGAATATCGCCGTTCGTCACGATCTCGTTGGCACCGGCCTTTAACGCCAATTCTGCATGAAACTGCGAAGGTTCAGCCATTGTTATTGAACAGGGGATTTCGAAGGCCCGGATGGATTGCACAATCAGGTTGCCGATAACCCCTCCTCCGATGACAAGCACCTTATCAACGGCTGTGGGACGGTTATCCATGACAGCCTGAAGAGTAACTCCAAGAGGCTCCATCATGGAGGCGGTCTCCAGAGACATCCCGGTCGGCACTTTGTATAACTGGCTGTTGTGTGCCACAAGATACGGGGCAAAACCGCCGCCCACATCCTTGCAGATTCCTGTGAACATTCCCGGCGCCAGACGGCCATTAGCCGTGTTTTCGCAACTGCCCGGACGGCCTGCCTGACATTCCGGACAGGCCGGATCGATCCCCCGGGCAGCGCAAGTCAGACCGGGCGACATTGTGACACGATCACCAACACCGAAACCAATCACCTCTTTGCCCACCTCGACGATCTCCGCGCATAATTCATGCCCGAGCACGCAGGGAAAGGATGTAAAAGGCGAGGCGGTAGGTGAATCCTTGAGGAAAATCAGACTCTGATCGGAGCCGCAGAAGCCGCACATCAGCGTCCGCAGCTTCACCCAATCCGGTCCCGGCAGGGTTGGTTCCGGGATATCGACATATTTAACCGTGGACAGCGGTCCTTTATAGAACAGAGACGGAAACAGCGCACCCAGTGGTTTGAGAACAACAAACTTCGCAGCCGATGCAGAAAATTGCAGTGCTTTCATGTAACCTCCAGAGCTTACTCCATCTTCAGCGCCTGATAGAATATTACCGAGGCCGGGCTCATTGCGGTCGGATCGGTCATTACGTTGATGCAGGCCGGCTTTCCGGATTCCAGCGCCCGTTTTAAAGCCGGAATGATCTCCTCGTCTTTGGTAACGAATTCACCATGACCACCTAGCCCCTCCACCATTTTATCGTAACGCCGCAGTGCCAGCTCCGTGCACTGGAGCCTGTCCTTGCCGATCGACAGCTCCTGCCCGTGCTTGACCATACCCCAGGCACAGTCGTTGTTGATAACGCAGACTACGGGGATGTTGTGGCGAATCATGGTGTCGAACTCCATGGCGTTGAACCCGAAGGAACCGTCGCCATTGAAGAGGATTACCGGCTTTTCCGGATGAGCAACTTTCGCAGCCATGGCAAAGGGAATGCCGGTACCCAGGCAGCCCAGCAGGCCGGAAGCAGTACCTACCACACCGGCCTTCAGTTTTGATGTAAAATGGACCAGTCCGAAGTAAACAGTATCACCGCCGTCCGTTACATAGTACGCGTCATCACCCACGACTTTCTGTATCTGGGCGACAAGACGTATGGGATTGATGGGATCGGATGGCGTCTCCCGCGCCTTCAGCTCGGAATCGATAAACGCCTCCGAAGCGGCGCGCAGCGTTTTCAGCCAGGCGCTGTGATCTTTTTTCTTCACCTGGGGAATCAGCTGGTTGAGCACTGAGCTGATGTCGCCGACCAGTCCCGCGTCAGCCTGCCGGTTGCGGTCTATCTCGTGCGGGTCGATGTCGATCCTGACAATCTTTGCTGTCGCCGGGATCGCCCCGCCGGACTGCATAAGCCAGTTGAGGCGCAGACCGGCGATGACAATCACATCGGCTTGCGCCAGCGTCACCATCAGCCCGATGTTGCCTATATCCCAGAGAGACTGCGGGTGAGCGTCGGGAAGCTCTCCCCGGCCATAATTCATCAGAATGAAGGGGATGCCTGTCTTCTCTACAAACTGACTCAACGCATCGCTGCAGCAGCTGAAGCCCACGCCGCTTCCTCCGAGAAACAGCGGCTGTTTGGCGTTGTTGATGATATCCGCCGCCTCTTTCAGGTCGGCATCGTCCGGGTGTACCGTATATTTCCGTGTGGGACGCTTCGGCAGCGGCGCATCCTCCTCGGGTATGCTGATGTTCAGAATATCGGGCGGAAGCTCGAGGAACACCGGTCCCGGCCTGCCCATAGTGGCGTAGCGGAAGGCCATGGAAAGATATTCGGGTATGCGTTTCGTCTCGTAACAGGTGGCAGCCCATTTCGTGATGGGTTTGACCATGTCTATCTGGTTCATCTCCTGGAGGGCGCCCTTGAGGTCTTCCTTGAGCGGATGTTTTCCGCACAGCACCACCAGCGGGGCGTTGTCGAGATAAGCGTTGGCAATTCCGGTGAGCGCATTGGTGAAGCCGGGACCGGCGGTTACCAGGCACACACCCGTCTGCCCCGCATAGACCGACCAGGCGTGTGCCGCCATCGCCGCCACCTGCTCGTGACGGACATCGATAGCACGGATGTTATACTGCGTGAACCCGTCCAGTATCGCCTCAATGTGTCCGCCGGAGAGGGCGAAAATCGTTTCAATGCCTTCAACCTCCTTCAGATACCGTGCCACAAGATGACCGCCTTTAATAACCATGAGACTCCTCCTTTAAGAGATTATACTTTTGTCTATAGTTCCAGCAGTCCCGGTTAAGGGGACAATTATTTCATCACCATCTTCACGCCGTCGGTAAACCATTGCAGATAGGGGACCATGCCTTCAACTCGCACCTTCCCTTCCGCTGCCGCCTGGAAGGTATCGGCATCACCGGTTTTCGACGTCATCACCCGGAACGCCGTTCCCCCGTCGGCCCAGATCAGCGCAACGTCGGCTTGATGATCGGCACCGCTTACGGAGGCAAAAGTACCCTTGTCGAAGATAAAGAGACGTCCCTTTTTACCGTCGGCAGTTTTAATCAGCACTCGGATCTGCATGACGCCCAGATGTTTCTTGTAGTCGGTATTTTTTTTCGCGGCAGCTTTTAACTTTTTGGCAAGAATAAATAGAAGCAGATTAAATTTCATTGCACCCTCCCGGCGTTTATTGAGCGCCCGATGCTGCGGCGCTGTTTATTGCTTCGAGTACACTTCCTTTACCCACACACCTATCTTTTCCATCGCCTCCTTATACGATACTCTTGTCTTCCAGCCCAATTGCTTTTGTGTAATGGCTGTATCCACATCATAGTCCCGCCCCAGAATATACACGCCGAAGCGTGATAGCGGCGGACGCAGATGCAACGGAGTAAAAACCATATCGCACACCCAGGCAATGGCGAACACCAGCCGGAAGGGAATGCTGCCCGATGGCTTTTTCCCGATAAACGATCCCAGATCATTGAGATACTGTTTCCAACTTATATTCCAGTCATCACAAAAGTGATAGATGTTCCCCTTGGCGATGTCTTTTGTGCCGGCAAGGATAATGCCGTCCACGAGGTTGTCGATATAAACGAAACTGCTGCTCTGCCCGCCGCCGCCGACGACAGGCAGAAAGCCCTTCATTTTGTCGAGTATATCCCTCACCCAAACGCTCCCCGGACCTGTCACATTGGCCGGTCGCACGATTGTACACGCAATCCTGCCTGAGTCGTGGTAACTTTTCACTAATTTTTCCGCATCGAGCTTCGCATCGTTGTAAGGTATGCCCGATTTTTGCGGCTGGTCGGTTTCCTTTACCCCCTTCAGATTGCGGTGGCATCCCAGCGCCGCGATCGAGCTGATATAAACAAAACGAGCCGCCTTGCCCGCTGCCTCTTCCAGCAGGTTATCAGTCGCGGTGTAAATGGCGTCATAGAACTGTTTTTTCGTGCCCCAGTCGGTGACCCGCCCTGCCAGATGAAACACCACTTCCATGCCGTCGCAGCAGCCGCGCAGGCTTTCACGCTTTGAGAGGTCACCGCGCCATACCACCACTCCCTGCTCTTCCAGCGCCGCTGCGTCTTCGCCCGGCAGAACAAGCGCTCTGACCTTGTGCTTTTCCCTGATAAGTTGCCTCACGAGGTGCGAACCGATGAAACCGGTCGCTCCCGTAACCAGTGCGTCCATGCCGACTCCTATGAAGGTATGAGATCAATATCGCCGGTTAGCCTGCCGACATGCATCATGAAATTGTTATGAAAGACGGGAATGCCGGCAAGTTTGCTCTCGATGATCTCGGAGATAATCCCGCAGGTAGCTATCGTATCCAGGTAAGCGTACTTCGTCACGGCACCACCGACAGTTTTGATGATACCGGATTGTATCACCCCGACCCCCATCTTCTGCAGTTGCTCGAGCTTTTTATCGAACCCCGTGACCATGGTGCCTATATGGTGCAGACCACCACCCTGATTATTCATAATATCGGAATAAATGCATTCCCTGTCGGTCAGCATCCGGATGAGCTCGATTTCGAGGCCGCCGCTGAAGGCCAGGGCAATGTCCAGCTCCAGAGAAAAGGATTCTCCCTTAAAAACGGAATTATTTGATGCTATCTTTGATCGGAACCATGGTTGAATGTTGAGGATTTTTGAATAATAGCGTACCGCGTTGCAGATGTCCGGCACCACGATGCCGAGCTGACTGACCTTCGGGAGCTTCATGCCATTGATGTTATCCAAGCCCGCTATGATAATGGAGACCTCCATCCAATAACTTATGCTTGGCTGTATCTCTGGTTGTGTAACCGCCTTTTGCAGGCAAAGCATTGCTATAGACTAACGAAAAGATAGGGAAACTATCCTTGCTTGTCAAGGGATATTTTTTAGGATATTTTTTAGCGATATTTATTATGGTTGTTGTTGACAGGCCTGCGGTTTATAATTATTCAGTCCCCTGCCTTTTCCTCATTACCATTCTTATGGCGATATAGGGAAAGAGAAAAAGAAGGATGTTACTGATCTTCATGTAGGCCATGCCATAGTAATTCAGAATAAAACCGGAAACGCTTTTTTGCCGATGGCGGCTATCCCTCTGTTCCTTCCGCCTTGATAGATTACGCCCGTTCTGCCGACCTTGGGGTTGGGGATTTTCAAGTGCCCATCCGGGTTTTCTTAAAATAGGGATGTGCGTATAGCTTCCTGAACTAAACAAATTAGAGGCGATGAAGATTATTCATGCTTTCTCTTAGCAATGATCACCGCTATTGAGATCCCGATTACTTCTTGAATGAATAAATCAAATCATAACGCACCGTGAAAAAAGACTTACAGGCGAGGTCGGCCTGAATGGTGCTCAAAAATGCCATCTTGCCGGATGACTCGTTAAAAAGATGAGCTGATTCTCAAAAGAGTGGCCGCCGCTCCACCTTCCTTGTCAGAATCGCATCGTTATCCCCTGTTTTTCGATCCATAATATCCATTGACATGAGAATATGTCCCCCCTATACTCCAAACATCAAAAAGGAAATTATTATCAGTTATCAGTTATAGATAGCGTAGATTTCACATCATACTCAGTAATAACTTTGCCTGTGATATTGATATTGACAAATCAACTAATAGGGTGTCCCCGGCATTGACGGAACAATTTAAAAAGAAACTACACACAATACAGTATTTTGAGATTAGCCTATGTTTCGTATCAGGACAATTACCAGTGATTTATATCCCCGAAATAAGAATGCAGTAGATCAGGTAAAAAAAATATTGATATCCCGTTTTTCTGCCGTTCCTCAAAAAGAATTTGATAAAATTCATGAACAACTAAAGAATCCTCTCAAATATAAATTTTCCATAAGGCTTTTTGTTTTAGAGAATTTTAATGGTTTGGTGCAGGGCTTTGCCATATTGAATTTTGCGCCGGATGTTAACTTTTGCTTCCTGGAATATATTGCAACCCGAAAAGGAATCGTTTCCGGAGGAATTGGAGGAGCACTTTACCAAAAGGCAAGGGAAGTGGCAAAAGAGCTACAGGCAATCGGTCTGTTTTTTGAATGTTTGCCGGATTCTCTTCAATTATGCAATGAACCGAAAACTATTATTGACAATAAAAGAAGACTGAAATTTTACGAAAGATTTGGAGCGCGTCCTATTATAGGTACCTTATATGAAACACCTGTAAAAGAAAACGATACTTGTTCTCCCCTGCTGGTTTTTGACTCTCTGGACAGGGAAGAACCATTGAAAGGCAAAGACTTAAGAAAGATTGTAACTGCCATTTTGGAAAGGAAATATGCCGATTTATGTCCTCCCTCCTACAGGCAAAACGTGATTAACTCCATCCATGATGGGAAGGTGCAATTAAGACCATTCATTTACAGAAAAAAAGAAAATGATCGTTTCTTAAAACAAGATGTTCCCCATCGTCAAAAAATAATTCTTGTGATTACCGACAGGCATAATATTCATCATATAAAGGAGAGAGGCTATGTTGAATCACCTGTAAGAATTGAGCACATTAAAAAGGAAATCATTAATTCTGGTTTGTTTACCGAGATTAAACCATCTGATTTTTCTGAAAAGTATATCCGAAAAGTTCATGCATCCGGGCTCATTAATTATTTTAAAAAAGTATGTGAAGATTTAAAAGAAGGACAATCTATCTATCCCTATGTTTTTCCCATCCGCAATGCTACAAAACCGCCAAAAAATCGTTCTGTCGCTGCTGGTTATTATTGCATCGATACGTTTACTCCTATTAATAAAAACGCTTTTCTTGCGGCCAAAAGAGCGGTAGGTTGTGCATTAACTGCAAGTCAGAAGATATTGGAAGACCACCCCATTGCCTATGCCCTGATCAGGCCGCCTGGTCATCATGCGGAAACAAATGTTTTTGGCGGTTTCTGCTATTTTAATAACGCAGCTGTCGCGGCCCAATTTCTTAGCGAATTTGGGAAAGTGGCAATTCTTGATATTGATTACCATCATGGGAATGGCACGCAGGAAATCTTTTACCGACGCAACGATGTCCTGACTATATCTATCCATGGTCATCCTTCTTTTGCATATCCCTATTTCTCAGGGTTTAAAAATGAAAAAGGTGAAGGCGCTGGGCTCGGCTTTAACATAAACTATCCATTGCCGGAAAGTATTGAACCCATTTCATACAGAGCGGTATTAGCGAAAGCAGTCAAAAAGATTCTTATATTCAAACCGAGATATTTAATAGTTTCTGTTGGTTTTGATATTGGTAAAGGTGATCCCACTGGCACATGGAATCTTGCTGCCCATGATTTTTATGAAAACGCAAAAATAATTAGTAGGATTAAGCTGCCAACCCTTATTATACAGGAAGGCGGATATAAAAATACAGCCATTGGCAAAAATGCGCGGAACTTTTTTCAGGGACTTTGGGATGGACGTTTCAATTAATACCAATTCATATAGACTTCACCAGGTGCAGTGATTCAGCCGACTTTTCGATATTGAAAAAAAAGTATTTTCTTTTCTTACGTATAGCTTCCTGAAAGCCGCAAGCCGCCAAACTGTATAAATATTCGAAATTACAAATGGAAAGATAACGTATAATATCTCAGGTGTCAGATTTATTTACAGATTTAGCGTAGTTAATAACGATATAAATATCTAATAGATACATATAGATAAGTTAAATGTGGCATCAAATTGCCATTGAAGATACCTTCTTTTACTGTCGGATAATTTTACAAACTGCGATTTCGAGATATCGAGTAAAACTTCATTTCATTAAGAAAAAAAATTACTGTCATTCATAAACCTTTGTCCGACAAGGATTTGAGATGAGTGTCCTGTGGATGGAAACGCATATGGCACCGCACTAGGTATATTTTTTGCTATTTTCATGTAGAAAGATAACAAACCATCGGGAGGGCAAATGCCTAACCTGGGGAAAGACTAAAGCGCGCCTCCTGATTATTTCAATGAGGATTCAATTATGAGGAAAGTTTTTTCAAGATTGGCATGTTTGATAGCGGTCTTTATTTTCTTTTTATTGTTCCCGTCTCAATCGGTGGCTTTAACGATTACAGATAGTTACTTTTCTGCCCCAAAAAAGACAGGTTTGCCGCCTGGTGAAACTGCGTCATCAGATAGCTTCAATAATATCGTCGACGGGATCAGCGAAGTGATCATTGTTTTCGACGGCGACATTTCAAGCAACTTCAGCATCCGGACGGGAAATTCTGAGAACATGATTCAGTGGGGAATATTCTCGGGGTACACAGCGATAATTTCCGGCAATACGGCCACCATTTCTTTGGATAACCCTATGACGGACGGCTGGCTCGAGGTGAAATACAATCCGGAAAATCTGGTAAGATACTTTGGAAATCTCATCGGGGATGCCAACTTAAACGGATCGGTTACACCATACGATGCTATGCTGATCATTAATTATCTCAACAGTATCCCTGCCGAATTTATTAAGGCATACGACATAAACAACGACGGCGTGATTTCACCACTTGATGTGCTTGCGATCATCAACCTTCTTAACCACAGTGGTGTCCAAACTCTCGCTCTCGGTCCTTTCTCGCCAGATTCGGACCAGCCCGGCCAACGCTTCCCCGTTGACCTGACACCTTTCACCGTTTATACGGCAACGGGATGGATTCAAATTGATTCATTTGATTCCAATCTATTCGACATCTCTCTGATCGGAGGTCAGGGAGATAATCCTTATGCATTGGCACTTATCGGCAAAACGCCCGTTCCCGAACCCGCCACCATGATTCTTCTTGGTCTTGGTCTGTTGGGATTGGCAGGATTGAGACGATTCAAGAACTAAACCCGGAGTATTGGATTTCTCAAACGTGGTTCTTAGTCGATCGCTTTTAGGAGGTATTAAAATGAAAAAGGGAAAAATCATCACAGGCGTACTTGCAGTATTCCTGACTACCTTCTTAATCGTTGGCGCTGTTCATGCAGTATCCACGGCAGAAGTTTCCATTTGGGTTGACTGGTCTTCGTTTTCGATGACTGTTGGCGGTTCTTCACCTACCTATTCCAGTGGCATCGGTTCCACTTCTACTAATGCAACTGCAGGGTATGCTGACTCGGGAGTCGCGAGCGACCCTCATTGGGCATCCGGCTGGGGTGAGCTAGCCTCCCAAGTCGTTGTATCGAACGCAGCAGGGTATGGTTCTGCTACCATGTCTTCATTGGAAGCAACAGGTGAAGCACTTGCTGATGGCATCATCAGTACATATGCCCGTGCGACAGCTTACGTATATCGCATTGGCTATTTTTGGGTTGAAGAAGAAGCGACTTTAAACGCATCTGTTGACTTTAATATCGAGCAGTTTTTCTCTTATGACCCTTCTTTTGAGAGAGTCGGCGGATACAATGAATTTGCAATGGGGCTGTATCGTGTAAATCCTGAAACTGGCATTAGCGAAAAAATAACTGAAAGTCGCGATAAATTCCTTCATTATGGCTCCCCGGGAACTGACGATTGGAATGGAACATGGACATCCACGCCCACATTAATCATTGCTCATAGTTTAACCGGTGGTTATGAATATGGGGTAGATGTTTTTATTTATACCGATGCAAACTGCGGTACAACTGCGATTCCCGAACCCGCCACGATGCTTCTGCTTGGGGTTGGCCTCGTGGGATTGGCAGGGGTGAGGAGAAAATTCCAGAAGTAACCCCGCTTCGGCGGGTTATATACCCATGCATGGTCTTCGCATGGGAAGGTAAGGAAGGGTCAGATTGAACCTACCCCAGTTTAACGGACA
>DDWS01000060.1 GCA_002347685.1 Syntrophaceae bacterium UBA2280 | reverse complement strand
TCAGAAGTGGATAGTGGATGGTGAAACGCGAAGCGCACCTGTGCCCTGTCCCCCTTTGGAGGGGGTGGCGCGAAGCGCCGGGGGAGGAGTGGTGACTGGTGGATAGTGAATAGGGCGCGAGGAGCTTGCAGGCGATGGGCGATAGTCTAATGTTTCAGGGGGAAACGGGTGAAAGACAGCGGTAAGGCGTTGGGGAAGAGGTATTCGTGGTTTTGCGGATGGGTCGCTTTTTTGTTGATCCTGCCGGCTTGTGTCGTTGCAGCGCAGTACGACACAGGCGTGCACGGCAGGGTGATCATCGCGACGGAAACGACTACTGATGGGCAGCCCGTGAGGTATCCGAAAAGCGATCAGGGGAAAATCACGGTGATGGAAGTGACCATAGCGCCAGGGGCCGAGACCGGATGGCATAAGCATTCTGTTCCGGTTTACGCTTATGTAATGGCCGGAACGCTGAGTGTGAGTCTGAAAGATGGAAAAACTTTCGAGTTTACGGCAGGCGACGCGATCATCGAAGTGGTGGATACATTCCACAACGGCATCAACAAAGGAGACACGCCGGTGAAGTTGATCGTCTTCTATACCGGTGTCAAAGATGTCCCGAATGTGATCAAGGCGGATCAACCCTGAAGCGCAATGTCTCTGGGGCCGCAGGCGACCGGCGAAGAAAGCTTCACCATTTGCGGTTGGAATGTGCACGGGGTCGCTGCATTTTAGGCATTCGGTTCGTCTCTTGAAGAAGCAGTCACAGAGAGTCCCTTTTTGCCAAACCTAACCTTTCGGATGCAGTTGAATGCGCAGCGATGGAATCTGGTACACATCGTTGCTGATACGTCCGATCCGGCCGACGGGAATCCCCATTTGCCAAAGGACAAAGGGCAGAGCCAGTTGATCGCGGCGGCTGTGTTTTGTGATTTCCCGCCACCATCTTTCCATGATTTCCCTGCAAACGGGATTGTGATGATCCCGGACCATCAGATTCGCCTCGATCAGACCATAGTGTTTCGGCATTCCCGAGCTTTGGTAGACTTCAATCTGCCTGCGCATAGCCTGCGGATCGTCCTTGCGGAGTCGGACACATTGTTCCAATTCATCATAAATACAGTCCCGGTGACGGTGAAGACTGGCAATAAAACCGCAGGGATTGAGAAGATGAATCAGATAGCGCATGTCTCCGATTGTTTTAATGTTGCCATCGATATAAATGGAATAGTCGTATTCGTCCAGGAAGAGATGCGGATGACACTTCACATATCGCGAAACGCGTGATCTGTCATGATCCGGCACGTCCCGGATGCTGCGAACGTCTATTCCCTTCCAGGCGCTGTTTACGGGAAAATCGCCGTCGGTAACCAGAATGTAATCCACGTTGCCCGGTATGAATTGGGGTTCCTGGGGCCGATCGTAATTGCCGAGGATACATGTGTAAACCGCAATTTTGTGATCATAAAGCGCGAGCGTTTCCGTATAGTCGATATTACTTTTGAAGACCGGACCGATCTTCGCCCGGCGTGATCCAAAAGGCGTCTTCGATTTTATCGATCGGCTCAGATCATAGGCGATGCCGATGAAGCGCAGCCACCAGGTTGTCCATATCTTCCGTCCCAGGATATATTCTTCGGAGATGTAGGAACGATTCAATGCTTCGAGTGAGCGCTGAGCGCGCTCATAGTCTGCGGCCAGCCTTTTTATCTTTTCGGCATCTTCCATGTCTTGCTCAGTTCACACGCTTATCAAAACCCGACCGCCGGAAAAAAGGTTCAGTATCCCGCCCTCGCATTACAAATGTCCCGGGTGTTTCCCGTTATCACGAAGTTGCTCGCGGCTGCAGCCTTTGCGGCGAATGATCATCATGAGGCCGCGTCCATCGTCGCGGATTCTTTGGAAACCCCGGGTAAGCTGGATATTATATTCAATGAGGCATTGCAAGTCATATTTTGGCGGCGAGAGGATAGCCACCCGTAATCATCGGATTACCCGGAGAGGATGACTCAATGATTGCGACAGTGTCCGGATAATCCGTCATTCCCGGGTCGTTGCTTTTGAAGCCTTCACATGAAAATATTAATTGACTTGCACGGGCAAGTTTCCTATACTTCGCTCACTGAATTTTGAGCAATAGAAACTTTCATCAAGTATTCAAGGGAGGTTCATAATGAAAAAGGATCAGAAATGGCAGAAACCGGATCTCAGTGCAATGAAAGAAAGAAACGCCAAAAAAGTCATCGGATCATCCCGCAAAGGGGCGGTGCGCTATGGCACGGGCATTGGTCCTACGCCTCCTATGCCTACCCCCGCATAAAACAGTAGGTTTATCGTTTGCACCCATCCCCCGTCACCAAATGACGGGGGATGGGTCTGAATGCTATGTACAACCCGGCGCCAGTGGACAATAAACTTCCATCCGCTGTCATCATGTAATGCTTTCATGGACAATCATATGAAACCTGTCATAAACCTGAATGCCGTATATGCGGCGTCCGGTGATGTCGTGGTGCGCCGCGTGAAAAAAGAGATGATCCTCATCCCCCCTGCATCCGGCAACGACGATTCGGAACACGAACCCTATTTTCTCAACTCCACAGGGAAGCTTATCTGGCAGCGGCTGGATGGACATAAAAATCTGATGGCTATCGTGAAGGATCTTGCCCTGGCGTTTAACGCCCCTGCCGATATCATTGAAAAAGACGTCATCGAGTTTGTGGGAATCCTCCTGGCAAGAAGAATGCTCGATGAAACATCAAGGACATCATCCGATTCGGAGCAGACAAAACCGTGCTGATCAATAAGACCATCGACATTCAGGATACGCGTGAAATCACCGGCTGGGCTTATAGCGACATGAAATGGCTTACGGAAGCCGAAGCCGAAGAATACACGCAAAAGAGAAATGATCTGTTGCAATCCATATCCGGCAAAGTCAATCGTCATTGTCTGGACAGTAAAATCGGTCCCGGAAAATTATCTCCCGGATGCATGAGTTGCGGACAGGGAACATGGTCTTGTATTTTCATTGATTGCCTGTGTACGGCCAATTGCTTCTACTGCCCTCAGGACCGTAAAAACACAGAGGAGCGACCGCCAACAGAATCAGGGTTGACCTTCGATAACGCGGAAGATTATGTCAATTATCTGGAAAAATTTAAATTTAAAGGTGTCAGTTTTTCCGGTGGCGAGCCTCTTTTGGCGTATGAAAAAGTCCTGACATATATCAGAAAGATCAGAGAAAGATTGGGCAATGAGATCTATATCTGGTTGTATACAAACGGCGATCTGGTTAACAAAGTGAAACTGAAGGCCCTCAAAGACGCAGGGCTCAATGAGATACGTTTTGATATCGCGGCCAGAAAGTACGACTTAAAAGCGGTCAAGACAGCCGTGGGCATCATCGACACGGTGACAGTCGAGATTCCCGCCGTACCGGAAGATTATCTTGTGCTGATAAAGTGCCTGCCACGCTTGAAAGCAATCGGCGTGGCGCATCTGAACCTGCATCAGTTATTCCCCACTGAGCATTGCTATAAGCGCTTTATTGACCGGGGCTACACCTTTTTGCATCAGCCCACGATCCCGGTTCTTGAATCGGAAATGACCGCGCTGCGGGTTATTCAATACGCCGTGGAAAAAAATATCGGTCTGCCCATTAATTACTGTTGTTCCATCTATAAGCATCGATTTCAGCAGAAAGCCTATCGGGAAAGATTCCTTTCTTTTATTATGGAACGAAATGAAGTGCCTACGGAATCAGGATTTATCAGAAGGCTGGCGATTCAGGATACGCCGGCAAAGATCGGGAAACTGATCAAGCTGTTGCAGGATCTCCGACGCAGTCACCGCCTGTGGTCCTGCAATAAAAACGGTTCCGAATTAGTGGTTCATCCGTCGCTTCTGAAACATTTTGATTTCAACTCGCACGATCTGATCGTCTCTTACTTCGCGCCGCAGTTGAAAACCGCCCGCGAGGATGAAAATGAGCCGGGCAAAAAAGTGGCATTGAGTTCCTGCCGAAGCATATTTGTTGAAAGAAAATTTGTACACGAAACCACAATAAAAAATCCCGTATCCATAAAAGGTTTTCAGGAGCTGTTTATACAAAGAATCAATCAAGGTGATGTGTTTAAGCAATTCTACACGAATTATGACTTGAAAACAAAAGCTGATATCGATCAGATGATGATCGAGAAAGACCGCCTGGATTATTTAAAAACCTGGGAATTTATCGGCAGCGGGCTTCACAAAATATATTAAAATCCCCACCAGGCATTCAGATGCATAAGAAAGAATCATTTTTTGTCTTCGCCAGAAGCATTGCAGGCCGCAGCATCCCCGATAGAATATATCTTTCCCTGTTATATCGCAAAAGAATGGGGCGCAGACCGGATTTGAAAAATCCCCGATCCTTCACTGAGAAAATCCAGTGGCTGAAAATGAATTGGCGCGATGACCTCCTCACCCAATGTGCGGATAAATACGAAGTGCGAAAATTTGTGGAAGACCGAATCGGACCGGAGATTCTCAAAGCGTTGTATGGTGTCTATGATAAACCGGAAGAAATCGACATCAGCAAACTGCCGGATGCGTTCGTCTTGAAAGTAAGCAGCGGTTGTAAACAAAATATATTTTGCAAAAGTAAATCGGATATGGATTGGGCCGAGACCCTTCGTCTGCTAAAGAGATATTTGAAGGAAGATTTATTTCCAGTATACAGGGAATGGGCATACAAAAATATCATCCCCCGCATCATTTGTGAAGAGTATCTGGCCGCGCATGGCGGGCCGCTAAACGAGTATGGTTTCTACTGCTATCACGGCGTGCCCCGCCAGGTAGAAGTCAATGAATACCTTCCAGAATCACACTGTGTCAATATGTTCGATGTTGATTTGAATCTTCTGGAAAACAAATATGGCTCTGCCCCTCTGCAAAAAAAGGTTACCCGAACACCGCAGTATGAGAAGATGCTTGACTATGCCACGAACCTGTCCAGAGGGTTTCTCTTTGTCCGGGTGGATTTGCTTTACGTAAATGAACGGATCTACTTTGGAGAAATGACATTTTATCCTCTGGCCGGCCTGTGCAGACTTGACCCGGAATCCTTTGATGATTTTCTCGGGTCGCATTTGGAAATTCCCGCTTGACTTCCTTTTCACAAGCCACACGATCCGGGAGTTTTGGCGACTCTCTGATTGTGTGGCTTGTGAACAACCGGATCGATGGATTACTACTACAAAAAATACGAAAGGTTCTTGACGCTACCCTATTGGATGTCTCTCCGCCTGATCAGAGGGTGCACAAGAAAATCCTGAAATCGACGACCAAGGTTTATTCGTCTAGCGTTAGAACAGCGGTGACTGAAACTATTTCGCTGCCTTTTGTATCTCATTATTGAAAGATTGAGCAATCATAGAATTCACCCATGTCCTGTAATGCAGCCCGCTATGAGGATTATCTAAGGGGAGATCGACAATATTTTCTGATATGTCGTTTACCAAGGGTTGCCAATCTGCAAATTGAATATTATTTATAATAGCCCATTCCTTCAGGTAGTCATAGGATGCATTCATGCCAGACCAGGATAATATAACAGTTGATCCGTTTTCTTTTGCGAGTGCGATAACCTTTTCTATAATCGGAATTTGAGTGTGAGCCGCTGTTTGGTGACCTGAATCAACGGATGCCGAGTTTGCCGCTGATTTTCTTATCACTTTTTCCTGTATGACATATCGGAATCTCTTACCAATTTCTGATTTGTAAAATACCAAACGGATTGGATGATACAGAACACCGTATCTTGGATTATCTTTTACGATGTTTTTATGTCTTATACCGCTCCTAAAGAGCTGATCATCTACCGGATCGTTATCGCACCCCATGTACAAAATGAGTTTCGGTTTACCGATAAGATTGATATATCTTTTCAAAACAATATATGATTGTTCACCTCCATAGGCTGCCAGCCCAAGATTGACAATGCCATAATCTTTTGAATATCGATATCTCCCTTTATGGTTGTACAGATTTAACATCAAATCCAGCTGAAACGGATACGATGCATCCGCAGGCAGCCCTGTGCCTTGAGTGTAGGAATCGCCGACGGCAAAGACTAAGTTCTTGTACCCTTGAAAATCACGCTGGAAATTTATGGTGCCAATAGCATTAACATACATCTCCTGCTGATAATCAGTTAATGAAAGATGATGGCCAGGCATGGCTTTATACCCCAAGTCAGGATCATAATGAAACGCATCTGTAAATCCGGTAAAATGCAAAGGCGCAAAAAGTCTTAAAGCAATTTCAAATACACCGATTGTTATCAGTATAACGAAAAATGAGATAAGAAAATTGACAAACCATCTTTTTTTCATACTGTGACTCCTGAGCGATAGAGGAATATTAAGGTTTTGATCTTATGCAAAATTCTTGTTTCACTGTCAATGAAATAGTTTCATCTTTTTGGGCAGTATGCATTGAAAGCAGAGAATTTATGATGTAGTCCAGTCATGCTTTTAGAAAAACCCGATTTTCTCGGTTGCGAAAGTGTAGCAATAATGGTCTTAACGTGATAGAAGCTCACAGAAATAAAAATTTTTGTTGGTAAGTTTTCGAATATTGGGATATTTTTCAGTGATCCACTGGAGCTGAATATAGGCAGCGTATTAACAGTAGATAGAGCAGTAACTTATAAGTTTACGAAATAATCTATGACCGATTCAAAAATTGAAAAGATAAAAAGGCTCATCCCTAAGCAAATAACCGCCAGCCAGGCAAAAGATACCGGCATGGCTATGGTGCTTATCTGCCTGTTAGTTGCTTTTTTCGGCGGTGTTCATGTTCTATACAGCGTTGCCATTGTGCTTCTTTTGGTAGATATGATCTGGCCCAGTTTATTCAAACCGGTAGCAAAAATTTGGCTAGGCTTTTCTCATATCTTGGGCTCCATAATGTCGAAGATTATTTTAAGCATAATATTCTTTCTGCTGGTTTTTCCCATTGGCCTGCTTAGACAATTGATCGGTAAAGATTCGCTGCAATTAAAACGATGGAAAAATGATCACAAATCGGTTTTTAAAGTGAGAGAGCATGAATTTACCGCGGATGACATTCAACATCCATATTGAAGAGCAAGGAGTAATTTATGGATTTTATCAATGATTTATTGGGGTTCTTAAGGGTTAGAAAAAAATTTTGGCTATTGCCGCTTATTTTGACATTATTGTTATTTGGTGCGCTGATTGTCATGACCAGCGGATCGGCTATCGCACCTTTTATTTATACGCTATTTTAAGAAAATGGTAATTAAATTGACGGGGAAGATTCTGGGCATATCGGCATACTACCATGACAGTGCCGCCGCTCTCCTGGTAGACGGCAAAATCGTTGCCGCAGCGCATGAAGAACGCTTTACCCGTGAAAAACATACCAGCGAATTTCCACATTACGCAATCCGGTATTGCCTGGAGGAAGGCGGCGTAAAGATCAATGATCTCGATTGCGTAGCTTTTTATGACAAGCCCTACCTTAAATTTGAAAGGCTTCTGGAGACATATCACGCTTTTACACCACAGGGACTAACCAGCTTCATTTCAGCAATCCCTGTTTGGATAAAAGAGAAGCTTTTCATGAGAAAAATGCTCAAAGACAGCATAGCCAAGCTTGGAAATGGGAAAGTAACTTTTGTCTTTCCGGAACATCATCTTTCTCATGCCGCGAGCGCCTTTTATCCTTCACCGTTTGAAGAGGCGGCAATTCTTACAGTTGACGGTGTCGGTGAATGGGCAACCACTACTATCGGCTCAGGCCAAGACAACTCTATTAAAATATTAAGAGAGCTTGATTTTCCCCATTCAGTGGGCCTGCTTTATTCCGCCTTTACCTATTATTGCGGCTTTAAAGTAAATAGCGGCGAATACAAACTCATGGGCCTTGCGCCGTACGGACACACAGAATCAAAGCAGACTAAACTTTTCAAACAAATAATATTAAACCATTTAGTAGATGTACGGGAAGACGGCTCTATTCTTTTAAATATGGAATATTTCAATTATGCAACCGGTCTAACCATGTGCAGGAATGAGAAATGGATGGAGTTATTTGGCATTCCTAGAAGAAAACAGGAGAGCGAACTTGACCAGCCATATATGGACATGGCGCTGGCTATTCAACAGGTTACTGAAGAAATACTATATCTGCTAGCTAAAACGGCTAAAAAGCTAACGGGGAGCAAGAATCTAGTTATGGCCGGCGGTGTTGCGCTCAATTGTGTAGCAAACGGCAAACTACTCAAAAAGAACATTTTTGAAAACATCTGGATTCAACCGGCGGCAGGTGATGCCGGCGGCGCGCTTGGGGCGGCTTACGCAGCCTGGCATATAGGACAGAATCGGCCAAGGCATGTTTCACAAGGAAACGACGCGATGGAAGGGGCATACCTTGGTCCGGAGTATGGCACAGATGACATCAAGCGGACGGCTAGAAAGTTCAACGCGCCGAACACTCACTATGAAGATAACGGCGAACTGTGTAAAGTAACCGCGGATCTTCTTGAACATGGCCTGGTGGTTGGCTGGTTTCAAGGAAGGATGGAATATGGCCCCCGTGCTCTCGGAAATCGCAGTATTTTAGGGAATCCCTGCATGCCGGACACACAAAAGAAACTGAACTTGAAAATCAAATATAGAGAAGGATTCAGGCCTTTTGCACCGGCTGTTCTGGAGGAAGATATTGCCGAATACTTTGCCCTTGACCATCCATCACCATATATGTTGCTGGTTGCGCAGGTTCACGAAAAGCGCATCAAGCCATTGCCGGTTGATTATCATCAATTGAAAATGTATGAGCGTTTATATCATTTGCGTTCTGACGTACCTTCAATAACGCATATAGACTTTTCGGCACGGATACAAAGCGTAAACAAAAGAACAAATGAACGCTTTTGGAACTTAATCAATGCTTTTAAGCAAAAAACGGGATACGGCCTTGTTGTCAACACAAGTTTCAATGTAAGGGGTGAACCGATTGTTTGCACACCAGAAGACGCCTATAGATGCTTCATGCGCACGGAAATGGATTATCTTATAATGGGTGATTTCATTTTTGACAAGAAGGCACAGCCTCAGATATCCGAGACAGATGATTGGAAAGAAAAATTCAAGTTGGATTAGCTATTGGTCAGCTAGGTTATAGCGTGCGCCCTTAAATTGTTACCTGAATCCTGCATGCATTTAGTATTTTCGTAATCCGTTAGAAAAATTTTCATGAACTATCCCCCGCCGCTATTTAGAACCGACTCCGTGCAAGAAAGTTCATGCATCAAATCAGTTAGAGTATTCATGCCTTGCACCCCTGATGTTTTTTTGAATCGAAGGTGATCCGGAAATTCATAAAACAGCAGCAACGCGGGCGTCCGTTTATCGTGGATCGAATATCTCACCATGTCACGATTGCCGGACTTGACCACCTTCGCGCTGATCATCGGCAGTTTAAGACGTGTAATCCTGATTTTGTTGTCTGCGATGCGGGCCAATGTCCTGATCTTTCCATAGCGGAGATTCGCCAGGAGTTTAAAAGACCGCCAATGATTATACGCCAACATGGCAATCTGAAAGAACGCATCGCTGTTTTTGAACTTGCCAGATGGAATCGCACCCAATCCTTCCTGCTTGGCATCACTTCCACGCCTGTTCTCTATCTTCACTCCCCGATGATTTTCACCAAAACACGTTTCTTTCTGCCGCCGTCGAATTCCCCATAAAAGATCTGCTCCTAGGGGCCGAAATCCAGTTTGCCTTTCGTGACGGCGACTACAACTTCGCGTCCCATAATCTGACGTTTCAGGTGGGCATCGCCGTTGTCCTCCCCGGTGCGGTTATGACGATAGAAGGATATCGGTGCGTGCGGCGCGAGTTTTTCGAGCCAGTCTTCGTAGTCCTGGTGCAGGCCGACTTCGTCATCGTTGATAAACACGGAGGCGGTAATGTGCATGGCGTTGACCAGCGCGAGACCCTCCTGAATGCCGCTTTTCTTTAAGGCTTCCTGTATCCGGCCGGTAATGTTGAGAAAGGCCCTTCGGCCGGGAATGTCAAACCAGATCTCTTCACGGTACGATTTCATAGGGTTCTCCTTTACTTGGGTTGGCCCGCGCCGCCATGCGACAAACATACGCAAGCCCGACGTGGTTGTCAAAATTTTTTCCCCTCCCGGCCACGGCATGCCGCATGAACTGATGACGATGTAATTAACTTTACAAGCTTATTGCCTTATGCTATGACCGACAAAGTAAGCACCAATATCGATTTTCAGGAGAAAAATCATATGTCCGGCCATTCTAAATGGAGCACCATCAAGAGAAAAAAAGGGGCGATTGACGCCAAACGCGGTAAAATATTTACGAAGATTATTAAGGAAATCACCCTGGCGGCGCGCCTGGGCGGCGGAGATGTCGAGGGCAATTCCCGCCTGAGACAGGCGGTGATGGCGGCCAAGGATGAAAATATGCCCAAGGATAATATTGAACGGGCGATTAAAAAAGGCATTGGCACCGGCGATGGCGCGGCCAACTTTGAAGAAATTACCTATGAGGGTTACGGCCCCGGCGGCGCGGCCGTCATCGTCGAGGTGATGACGGACAATAAGAATCGAACGGTGGCGGAGATCCGTCACATCTTCTCCAAGCACGGAGGCAACCTGGGTGAAAACGGCTGTGTGGCCTGGATGTTCGCGAAAAAGGGCAGTATCGTGATCGACAAGAAAGTGATTGGCGAAGATGATCTGATGGAACTGGCCCTGGATGCCGGTGCGGAAGATGTCAAGGCGGAAGACAGTGAGTATGAGGTGATTACGGAGCCCGCGGCTTTTGAAGCGGTGAAGAAGGCAATTGACGAAAAAGGCATCAAGCGGCTGGCCGCGAGCATCAGCATGATCCCTTCCAACACGGTGAAGCTGGAATCGGGCAAGGCCGAGTCCATGATTAAGATGATGGAAAAGCTCGAAGACAATGATGATGTGCAAAACGTTTACGCCAACTTTGATATCGACGATGATGTGATGGAAAAACTCAGTTAGGGCGCGCGGCATTTTCAATGAAGGCTGAATTTTGCGAATTATAGGTATCGATCCCGGAAGTATCATCACGGGCTGGGGGGTGATTGATAAAACCGGCAATACTCTGCGGCACGTGGATCACGGAGAAATAAGGCCCCGCAAAGCCGCCGCGCTGTCGGAGGTTTTAACATTCATCCATCAGGAGCTTTCCTCGGTGATCGGCCAGGCAAGTCCGCAGGCGGTCGCTTTGGAAAATATTTTTTACGGGAAGAATGTGCGTTCGCTGATCCGGCAGGCGCAGGTGCGAGGCCTGGTTATTTTTACCTGCGCGCACCATCAGATTCCCGTGATTGAATACTCCCCGCTGGAAGTGAAGAAGGCCGTCGTCGGTTACGGCCGCGCTGAAAAAACACAGGTGCAGACGATGGTCAAGGTGATTTTGAAGCTTGATTCGCTGCCGACCGCGGATGCGGCCGACGCGCTGGCCGCAGCCATTTGCCATGCCAATTTTCAAAAGGAGCAACTTCTCTGATGATTGCCTTGCTATCCGGCCGCATCGCCCATAAAGGAATCTCTCATATCGTTGTTGACACGCAGGGGGTGGGTTACCGTGTTTTCATCCCGGTCACCACATTTTATGCGCTGCCCGAAGAAGGGCAGACGGTGATTCTGCATATTCACACCCATGTGAAGGAAGACGCGATCCATTTGTTCGGTTTTTACACGCAGGAGGAAAGAGACCTTTTTCAAATGATGATATCGGTTAGCGGTATCGGGCCGAAAATAGCCCTGAGCATTTTGTCGGGTATTGCCGTCAACGATCTGCTGCGTGCCATTTCCGGCGGCGATGTGGCCAAGCTGGTGTGTATTCCCGGTGTCGGCAGGAAAATGGCCGAGCGTATCATTTTGGAGCTTCGGGAAAAAGTGATCAAAAAAATGGCGCAGCATCAGGTGTCTGCCGTGGATCCGGGTCGAAACCTTCGGGAAATGGTCCTCGACGATGTGCTGTCCGCCCTGGTGAATCTGGGATATAAACCCAACACGGCCAGATCGGCCATTGACAAGGTTGCCGGTCAGTGCGACGGGGAGCCGGCCATGGATGATCTGCTCAAGAAATCATTGAGGATTCTGGCAGGTTAATTGTTTCTTGTCGGGAAGGTAACCAATTCTATGGACGTTCACATCAAAAATCCGTTGATCGATCCGGCCTGTGCCGAAGAGGAGAACACGCTGGAGACGTCGCTGCGTCCATCAAGACTGATCGACTATATCGGTCAGGAAAAGGTTAAAAGCAATCTGGCGATTTTTATCGAGGCGGCCAGAAAACGCCGTGAATCGCTGGACCATGTTCTGCTGTATGGCCCGCCCGGGCTCGGAAAAACGACGCTTGCCTATATCGTGGCCAGGGAGATGGGGGTGGAGATTAAGGTCACCTCCGGTCCGGTCATCGAGCGGCCGGGCGATCTGGCCGCCATCCTGACCAATATGCAGGAACATGAAATTCTTTTCATTGACGAAATCCACAGACTTTCCCATGTGGTCGAGGAAATTCTGTATCCGGCCATGGAGGATTTTCATATTGATATTCTCATCGGCCAGGGTCCGTCGGCGCGTTCCATGAAACTGGATATTCCCAAATTCACCCTGGTGGGCGCGACCACGCGGGCAGGGTCGCTGACGTCGCCTTTGCGTGACAGATTCGGGATGCATTTCCGTCTTGAATTCTATACACCGCAGGAACTATCCGTGATTATTCAGCGGTCCGCCTCGATTCTGGGGGTTACTCTGACGGGTGACGGCGCTCAAGAGCTGGCCTCGCGTGCGCGCGGCACGCCGCGCATCGCGAACCGCCTGCTCAAAAGAGTCCGCGACTATGCGGAAGTCAAAGGCGACGGAACCATTGACGGTAAAATCGCCCGTGAAGCGCTGGATGCTTTTGAAGTGGATCAAAAAGGATTTGATCAGATGGATCGCAAGCTGCTTTTGTCTCTGATTGAAAAATTCAACGGCGGACCGGTGGGTGTGGAGAGTCTCGCAGCGGCCATCGGTGAAGAAAAGGGAACCATCGAAGACGTCTATGAGCCCTATCTGATCCAGGAAGGGTTCATGCAGCGAACCGCCCGCGGCCGGATTGCCTGTTTACGGGCGTATGAACATTTCGGCCTCAAGGCACGGGCGGATCAAAAGGAACTGTTTTAGAATTTTGAAAATCCTGATGCACATATGTTGCGGACCCTGCACCATTTATCCGCTCAAGGAACTCAGGACGCACGGCTGTGACGTGACCGGTCTGTACTACAACCCCAATATACACCCCTATATGGAATTCAAGCGGCGTAAACAGACGCTTCTGGAATATGCCGAAAAAGCATTTTTGAGCATGATCTGGCCACCCGGCTATCCAATGGAGGAATTTCTGCGCCAGGTCGCACCCCGTGAGGAGGAACGCTGTCTGTACTGTGTGCGTAGTCGCCTGCAATTCACGGCTGAAATGGCAATTCGCGAGAAGTACGGGGCCTTTACGACGACGCTTTTGTACAGCAAATACCAGAAACATGATTTGATCAAAGAGGTTGGAGAAGAACTTGGCCACCGGTTGGGTATTGATTTTTATTACCATGATTTCAGGCAGGGCTGGGAGGAGGGTGTTAAGATCTCCAGAGAGTTGGGAATGTACCGGCAGCCCTATTGTGGATGCATCTACAGTGAAAAGGAACGCTATTACCGGTAGGGTTTCGATTATGCCTGTGTTTTCCGAAGATTACAAATGTGTGTTGTATATGACACACTGCCGGATGTGATATCGGTATTAGAAAGGTTCCTTTATTTCAAGTGCCTGTGATTATAGAATAAAAAAATAAATCTTCAGCGACCCCCTTTCTGGTATGTTTATTGCGGTTGGAATTTTAAATTTTGAGGTTCAGGTTGGGTTTATGCATTTTCAGCGGACATTAAAGAAAGAAATACATTGCTCCGGTATCGGTTTACATACGGGACGCAAAGTCAATATGAAAATATTGCCCGCACCGGTGGACACGGGCGTGATTTTTGTCCGGAAGGATTTACCCGGTGCCAGGATGATTCCGGCCGATTACCGGCAGGTGTGTGATACCACCTTGGCTACATCCCTGGGAACAAACGGTGTGACGGTGTCGACCGTTGAGCATATCTTGTCCGCCTTCGGCGGTATGGGCCTGGATAACGCGAGGATCGAGCTCGATTCCTTCGAGGTGCCGATCATGGACGGTTCCGCTCGTCCTTTTGTCGATCTGCTCAAAAAAGTGGGAACGCGTCCGCAGGAAAAATCCAAAAAAATGCTGGTAATCAACAAACCCGTTTCCGTAAAGGAAGGGGATACCAGCGCGATGTTTCTTCCGGCGGATGAGTTTAAGATCAGCTACGAAATTGATTTTCCCCACAAGGCGATCGGCAGGCAGACAAGCTCTATGACGTTTAGCGATGAATATTACGAAAATGAGATCTGCTCGGCGAGAACATTCGGTTTCCTGAAAGAAGTGGAATACCTCCAGGCCAAGGGTCTGGGTCTGGGTGGATCGCTGGATAATGTGATTATTCTGGATGATTCCAGGGTTGTCAATAAAGAGGGCCTGCGCATGGCGGATGAATTCGTCAAGCATAAAATTCTCGATGCGATCGGCGATTTATTTCTGCTGGGCATGCCGATTATCGGACATCTTGTCGCTTACAAGTCAGGCCACCGCCTCAACAACCTCCTTTTGCGCGAGTTGATGCACCATGAAGACTGCTGGGATCTGATCGGAGGTGGCGGTACGCAGAAGGATCATCTGCTGGGGTCGCTCAAGATTCCGCCTTTCAGAATCCTCGACGCGGTGCATATTTGAAATATCCCCGGTCGTCATTTTAATCCTACCAAATTAACCTTGATTTTTATCGGCAGGTTACCTAGTATGGCTTGCCTGCGGGCTGAAAAGCGCCGCTTCCTCGCACCAATCAAGGTGTGCTGCACCTCGCAGGAGAATCTGATGTGTTGACGATGGGTATTCAACGGGAAAGACAGGGTTTATGAAGTATCTAAAATATGGTTTTGTCGCGATGATGGTCAGCCTCTTGCTGGCTTTGCCGTGGATGGCCTCGCGGGCAATAGCCAAGGTACCAGCCGATCCGAGGTTAGCGGATCTGCTGATCACGAATGATTCGGAAAATGTTCTTTTATACGCCAGGCTGGTCAACGGATTTCGAGCGGAGACGGTATCGGCGATTCTCGCCGGAGTGCCCGCTGTTTTTACGCTTCATCTGGATGTTTATCGGGAACGCTCCGTGATATGGGATAAGAGCGTAATCCATCGGGAAATACGCCGGTCGATCAAATATGACAACTTAAAAAAGACCTTCACCATTAAAACCAACGGGGATGCCGATGTGGTGACCCTGTCGGATTTCGAAAGCGCGAAAAAAGCGATGGCCGACTTCAGCGGGATTCGCGTGGCGCCGATTGCCTCTCTGATCAAGGGAGAAAACTATTATGCGGAAGTGAAAGTGAAAATCGATAAGGTTCAGCTCCCGTTTTACATGGAGTATGTCTTCTTCTTTGTTTCTTACTGGGATATTGAAACGCCCTTGTATAAGCAAAGATTTTCCTACTGATGATTCATCCGTGACAGTAAATAACTGATTGTCCCATCGTTTGTGAAGGAATGAAAAAAATATCGAAGAAATCATATCTTGACGAGCGGGAATTAAGGAAGCGCAGGCGTGAGCGGATTGCGATGCTGGTGACCGGCATCTTCGCGATCGTCTTTACGCTGCTGGCCAGTCAATTGTCCTCCCGTGATGAATTGTCGATCGGCACCAACATTCTGGTTTACGGTCTGACCAGTATCAATATCATTCTGATTTTGATTTTGCTTTTTCTCATTGTCCGCAATGTGTTTAAATTGTTCTCCGAGCGGCGCAAAGGGGTTATCGGTTCCAGGCTGCGCACCAAGCTGGTGGCAGCCTTTGTCGGCCTTTCGCTGGTTCCGACCATCTTGCTGTTTTTCTTCGCGATCAATTTTCTGTCCTACAGTATCGAGTTTTGGTTCAATATCAAAATTGGTGAAGCGCTCAACCGGTCGCTGGAAGTGGCACAGATCTACTATGGCCAAACGGTCGAAATGGCCAAATTCAACGCACGCCAGATCAGCGCGGACATTACCAAAAACCGTCTGTATGACTTAGACCGGATGGATTATCTGAATAGTTTTATTCTTCAGCGGCAGAAGAACTACAAGGTGGGTGCGGTCGAGGTCTATTTTGATTATCAGAAAGAAAGCATTATATTCGCGGATGCGGAGAACCCTGCGCGGCCGGCCGTGACACTGTCTCCGAAAATGATGGAGGATATTTATTCCGGCCAGGAAATATCAACGGTGACAGCCACGGATGCCGGCGAGGCGATCATCGGTATTGCGCCTGTGTTTTCTTATGCCGTGCCTACGGAAGTGATCGGGCGCGTGTCCGTCAGTTACAGCGTTCCGCAGGGATTTGTCGATAAGCTGCGCAGCATCGCCGACGCTTCCGAGCAGTACGTTCAGATCGAGCTTTTAAAAAATCCGATCAAGTTTAACTATTTTATCACGCTGTCCATTGTCACTTTGGTGATTATCTTTCTGGCGACATGGTTCGGTCTTTCTCTGGCCAAGACGATTACCAATCCTATTCAGGATCTCGTCTCCGCGACGAACCGGATTACCAGGGGAGATCTTGACAGCCGGATCGACATTGAAGCCGATGATGAAATAGGGCTTTTGGTGAAGTCCTTCAACGAGATGACGAATGACTTGAAAAAAAGCAAAACGAGTCTGGAAGCGGCGAACCTCTCGCTTGAGGAACGACGCAAGTATATGGAAACCGTTTTGCGCAATGTATCTGCAGGCGTCATTTCCGTCGACAGGAACGGCATGGTCACGACGGTCAATTCCGCCGCTGAAGAAATGTTCAACGTTGAGGCGGATCAGCTGCTCAACCGTAATTATCGCGATTTGCTGGTTGCCGAGCATGTGGCGCTGGTCGATGAGTTTCTCTCGGAAATGAAAGAGAAAAATGAGCGGGTTTTAGAAAAGCAACTGGAGCTTATGCTGCAGGGTAAGGCACTCACCGTGCTTCTGGCGATGACGGTTATCGAGGATGAAGAGGGCAATGATTCCGGTATCGTAGTGGTATTCGAAGATCTCACGCAGCTGCAGAAAGCAGAACGCGCCGCCGCGTGGCGCGAAGTTGCCCGGCGCATGGCCCATGAAATTAAAAACCCGCTCACCCCGGTACAGCTCTCCGCGCAGCGTCTTCAGCGAAAATACGGCGATAAGCTGGGAGGGGACGATGGTGTATTTCGGGAATGCACACAGACGATCATTGATCAGGTGGAAGTCCTCAAAAATCTTGTCAATGAGTTTTCCCGTTACGCCCGCATGCCGGTAACGACACTGGCGATCAATGATCTCAACGCCGTGGTGGCCGATGCGGTGGCGTTGTTTGAGGACGCGCACAAGGAAATTGTTTTCGAATTCAGTCCCGCCGAAGGATTGCCGAAATTTAACCTGGACGCCGAGCAGATCAACCGGGTGATGATCAACCTGCTGGATAACGCAATAGCGTCTATTAGCAAGGAAACCGGTCATATCGCGGTGATCGTCCGATATGATGAACCTCACAGGAAGGTGACCGTCGCGGTCGCCGATGACGGGGCGGGTGTTCCGGCCAGTTACAAGCGTAAGGTGTTCGAACCGTACTTTTCAACCAAAAAGGCCGGAACGGGTCTGGGGTTGGCCATTGTCAGTTCCATCATCTCGGATCATAAGGGGCAGGTCAGTGTAAATGACAATGTTCCAACAGGTACCATTGTTTCTTTTCAGTTGCCGGTGGCGGACGTTTAAGTGGTAAAAGAATAAAAAGTAAAGTTGAGTGATTTTGATGAATGAAACGATTTTGATTGTTGATGATGAAGTCAGTATCTGCCAGTCCCTCAAGGCTATTCTGGTTGATGAGGGTTATCAGGTTCTGGTAGCGGGCAGCGGAGAAGAGGGAATTAAGGCGGTCTCCGAGGAGATGCCGCAGCTGGTGTTGCTCGACATCTGGCTTCCCGGCATCGATGGGCTCGAAACGCTGCAGGCTATCAAAGCTGCACATCCCAATGTTCTGGTCATCATGATGTCCGGTCACGGAACCATTGAAACTGCGGTGAAGGCCACAAAGCTCGGTGCGTTTGACTTTATTGAAAAGCCGCTTTCACTCGATAAGGTCATCATTATGATCAACAATGCGCTCAACATGGTCCGACTGGAAGAGGAAAATGTTCTTTTAAAGCAGAAAGTGTCTCATCAGTATGAATTGACGGGAACCTCTCCGGTTATCTGTGAGCTCAAGGAAATGATTTCTCTGGTCGCGCCGACGAATGCCTGGATTCTGGTTATGGGTGAAAACGGGACGGGAAAGGAACTGGTGGCTCGATCCCTCCATCACTTGAGTCGCCGGTCGCACAAGCCCATTGTGGAAGTGAATTGCGCGGCCATTCCGGAAGAACTGATTGAAAGCGAATTGTTCGGTCATGAGAAGGGGGCTTTTACCGGCGCTACGGAAAAGAAGCGGGGCAAGTTTGACCTGGCCCATGAAGGCACGATCTTTCTCGATGAAGTCGCGGACATGAGCCTGAAGGCGCAGGCAAAAATACTGCGGATACTGCAGGAAAAGAAATTTGAACGCGTCGGCGGCAATAAAGTGATCGATATGGATGTGCGCGTTCTGGCCGCGACGAACAAAGACCTGGAAAAGGAAATGGAAGCCGGGCGGTTCCGGCAGGATTTGTATTATCGTCTACATGTCATTCCTCTGCATGTGCCTCCACTGCGCGAACGGAAGGAGGATATTCGCATGCTGACGGAACGCTTTCTTGAGGATTTTGCGGCCAAGGAGGGTCAAACGGTAAAGACACTGACCGGTGAGGCCCTGTCCGTTCTGATGGCGCATGACTGGCCGGGGAATGTCCGGGAGCTGAAAAATATCATAGAGCGCCTGATTATTCTGACACCCTCCAATGTTATTGAGGCCAGCGATATTCCGCCTTTGTACATGAAAGGCGAGCCGGCTTTTATACCCGCTCCCTCGCTTGCGGTCGCCGATTCTCTCAGAGATGCCCGTATGGATTTCGAAAAGCAGTTCATTTTAAAGAAACTCGAAGAGCATGACGGCAATATTTCCAAAACGGCAGAAGCCATTGGTATGGAGCGCAGCCACCTGCACAAGAAGCTCAAAAGTTTCAAAGTGGTCATGAAGGAAGAAAAAGACTGAAGGCGCGTAAGTCCGGCGCATGCCGGATGAGGCGTTAGGTTCAAGGTGTAAGGTGTGATGAGCTTAAACCTTGAACCTTGAACCTTATCCCTTATCCATATGTTTTTTCATGTCGGTCATGGAAAATTTGTTGAAGGGCAGAAAAATCACGCCCAGGACAACGACCAGTGCGATGGAAAGGAAATGGTACACCAGCGCGAACGAAAACGCTTCCGCTTTGGGGATGCCAAAAAGACTGAGCCCCAGAACACAGGCGTAATGCCAATTGCCGATAAAACCGGGCGCCGTGGGAATGGCGATTCCCGCGATGAGCACGATCATCAGGACAAACGGTGCCAATAGCGGCAAATCAAAACCGAAAGCCTTCAGAAGAATGTAAATCGCGACGACATCCACCAGCCAGACGACCGCGGATAGAAAAAGCAGGTAAAGAAGCATCTTAACATTCTTGATGACCTCAAAACCGTCAATGAAATGATGGACCAGTGCATCCAGTCGGACTGCGATTTTTTGCGGGAGATGCCGCAATACCCAGCCAATCATGGAAACGGCTATGTCCCGTCTCCAGATCAGAACAATGGTGAATGATAGCATCATCAGAGTCAGAACGAAAAACAAAATGGCGGATTTGATCAGCCAGGGCGGCAGGTCCTGCCAGATCACGACCACAATGGTGATGATGAGGACTGAAAGACTGTCGAGGACGCGCTCGACCACGACGGTGCCCAGGGCGGATGACATTTTAATGGAGCTTTTGCGGGCGATCAGGTAGGGGCGGGCCAGTTCCCCCAGGCGCGCGGGAATGGCGGCGATGGCGAGAAATCCAACACAGGTGACCGAGAAAAGCGTGAACTGGTCGATTTTTTCAAGGGGCTGAAGGATGACTCCCCAGCGAAAGGATCTCAGCACCTGCATGATCAGAATAACCAATAGCGCGAAGAGGGCATAACTCCAATCGACCCTTTTGAGGCTGTCCGACGTTTCGCGGAAATCAATCCCCCTAACAGACAGGTAGATCAGAACGACGCTCAGTAAAACACCAATGATAAGTTTTTTTTTCATTGCGTTGTCAGTCCGGGCCGAATGATGAGATGCCGCGGATCAAAGATCGCCAAGGTTCTGCATGATTTTATCGTGCAGAAGCTGAGAGGAGCGTTTGTTGCCGACCCATCCGACACGGATGCCCACGGAGGTCAGACTTTTGGATTTATAGGTGATGTTGAAAGTTACTTTTTCGTCGTTGATGCGCGTGGATATCTTTCCTCTGGCAATTTCTCTTTCGGGCTGAACTTCCGTGCCGCGAAGATCCGCGATGGTTTTTTCTGCCGCCTTCCAGGCCTGGTCGAAAGAAGCGGGATAGTCGGTTTTCAATTCGCCGTTGACGTAGATATAGGTTCCGACCGCCGCACCCCCCGCCGCCCCGCCTGCCACAAGAGCGGTCGCGCAACCGGAAAAAAGAACAATACAAAACAGGCCGATCAAGAAGCGGCATGGATGATGGATTTTCATTGCTGATCCCTCCCGTGTTTTCAGATTCGTCCTTTTTTTAAAACATATTGACGTCGGTATTGCAACACGATTATGCGCCCGGCAGCCTTCAGGAACGGAGTTTTTCGAATTCCCTGAGCAGCTCTTCTTGTTTGCGTGTCAGGTCTGTGGGGACTTTAACGACGACTTCGACAATCTGATCGCCGCGGCCGTAGCCCCGAACGTGGGGGATGCCCTTGCCTTTGAGGCGGAACACTCGCCCGGTCTGTGTGCCGCGGGGGATCTTGATTTTTTCCGTGTCGCTGAGCGTCGGCACTTCGATGGCCGCGCCGAGCGCGGCCTGAACAAATGAAACGGGTACCCGGCAGAAGATATCATCGCCGTCGCGGGTGAAAAACTCGTGCTCTGCGACCTGAAGGAATACGTAAAGGTCGCCAGAAGGGCCGCCGTGGTCGCCTGTTTCGCCCTCGCCGCGCAACCGCAGCCGGGAACCGGTTTCGACGCCAGCGGGGATTTTCAATTCGACGGTTTTGACGGTTCGTTCCTTGCCGGCGCCCCGGCAGGCAGCACAGGGGGTGTCGATAAATTTCCCATGACCGTGACAGTGTGGACAGGTGGAGCTGATGGTGAATAAACCGCTTGACTGAATCACCTGGCCTCTGCCGTGACATGTGGGACAGGTTGAGGGCATGGTGCCGGGGGACGCGCCCGTTCCCTTGCACACGGAACAGTTGTTTAGCTTCTCCAGATCGACGGAGGTGGTCGTTCCAAAGGCCGCGTCCAGAAAAGAAATCCTAAGGTCATAGCGCAGGTCGGCACCCGCTCTCGCGCCACTGCGGGATCTTCCCCTGCCACGGCCCTGGCCGAAACCGAAGACGTCTTCAAAAATGTCTCCGAAATTGGAAAAAATATCATCAAAGCCGCTGAAACCCTGAAACCCGGTGTTGCTCAGGCCGGCGTGGCCGTAGTGGTCGTAGATTTCTCTTTTTTGCGGGTCACACAAGACTTCATAAGCTTCCGCCGCTTCCTTAAAACGATCTTCCGCCACTTTGTTTCCCGGGTTTTTATCGGGATGACATTGCATGGCGATTTTACGGTAACATTTTTTTATTTCATCTGCCGGAGCGGTTTTGGATACCCCGAGAATTTCATAGTAATCTCTTTTCGTCATGCGCCTTTTTCAGCTTCCTCCGCTTTCATCATCCCGGCCAGTGCCTTGATACCTTCCGTATCGTTAATAATTTCCAGTGCATGTCGGGCAAAGGAGAAGTATTGATGTTCGATAGCCCGCCCGGCGATGGCTTTCCAGTCCGAAGGGTCAGGTTCTACGTCCAGCGCTTTGGCCACGCGCTGAAAGAGAAAAACGTCGCCATTTTCAAATGTGATCTGCCTGATTTTTTCCAGCCCCTCCGTGTGCGCGGCCTTGGCATAGAAATCGAGTGCGTCTGAGACGGCACCGGATTCAAGGTACAAGTCCCCGTATCGGATCAGGTTTTCAGCGGATGTTTGATCGATATATAAAATTTTCTGTCGTAAGCGGTAATCCGGTAACTTTCTTGTACTCAAAAGAGCGCCTCCTGAAAAAAAATGACGCCGTGCGGATAAACACGGCGTAAATTAACAACGCTTTAGCCTCTGTCAATGGTAAAAAATTTATTTTACCAGACGTGAATACGCTTCTTCATATTTAGCCCTGGTTTTGTCAATGATATCCGGAGGAAGGGCGGGTGCGGGCGGTTTCTGGTTCCAGTGGATGGAAAGCAGATAATCGCGCAGGAACTGCTTATCGTAACTCTTCTGTGCGCGACCTTCTTCGTAATCGTCGGCAGGCCAGAAACGGGAGGAATCCGGCGTCAGCAATTCATCAATCAGGATCAGTTCATCATCGATGAGACCGAATTCCATTTTTGTGTCGGCAATGATCATGCCGGCTTCCAGGGCAATTGCAGACGCTCTTTCATAAATCGCCAGAGAGATCCTGATGATCTTTTCGGTGAGCGCGGTGCCGATGACGTCTTCCATTTCATCCCGGGTGATCGGGGAATCATGCTCCCCTTCCGGCGCTTTGGTGGTTGGCGTGAAAATGGTTTCGGGCAGACGTGAGGATTCGCGTAGTCCCTCCGGAAGTTTAATGCCGGAAATAGCCTGGGTGAGGCGATAGTCCTTCCAGCCGGAGCCGGAAAGATAACCGCGCACAATGCATTCCACCGGAAGCGGTTTCGCTTTTTTCACCAGCATGCTGCGGCCCTCAAGGCTTTTGAAATAGGGCGCGCATTCTGGTGGAAAATCCGCCGCGTTCGTCGAAAGGATGTGATTGCCGATAATATCTTCCATCTGCCCAAACCAGAAGGCAGACATCCTGTTTAAAATCAAACCCTTGCCCGGTATCGGATCGGGCATGACGACGTCAAACGCGGAAATGCGGTCGGTGGACACCAAAAGAAGGTGATCCCCGATGGCGTAAAGGTCGCGCACTTTACCGCGGTTGAGGAATTTTAACTTCGGGAAGTTTGTCTGGGCAATGCTTGTCGTCATGAATCACTGGCTCCTTTATCGAACGGAAGGGTTATGCTGTTTTTCGTGGCCGATGGTGGAGGTCGGCGTCCGGCCGTAGTTGTGGCCGGGCATGACCCGGGTGTCATCCGGCAGGGTGAAAAGTTTTGTTTTGATGGCATGATACATGGTCTGCCAGGAACCACCCGGAAGATCGGTGCGACCCACCGCTTCCACAAAAAGCGTATCGCCGGTAAACACATGGCCGGGTGTGTACAGGCACATGCCGCCGGGAGAATGGCCGGGGGTATGGATGACTTTGAGTTCTACATTGCCTACGGAAAGGGTCTGCCCTTCTGAAACGAGAATGTCCGGCGGCGGAGACTGCTTTGCACCGAACATCTTGAGCATCATCGGCGGCGTGGAGGTGAGCATGATCGCGTCCGCTTCGTGGACCACGATTTTCGCGTCTGTCAATTTTTTCATTTCGGCGTTGCCGCCGATATGGTCGACGTGGCCGTGCGTGTTGACGATGTAATTGATGCGCAGGCCGTTTTGCGCGGCGATCGAAAGAATATCATGCGCGTTGTCGGCCGGATCAATGACCAAAGCGTCGCCGGTGACCGTGTCGCCGATCAGATAGGCGAAAACCGCCATATGTCCTACCTGCATTTGTTTGACGAACATAAACGCTCCTTGAGCAAAAAATGAGTGGGTACGCTAGCATGATTTTGTTTCGTTCGTCAATTCAAATCCGGCGGCGTAGAATGGCGCCGAAGAATCCGTCCGTATTGTGCCGCTGCGGATAGGTTCTGAAAAAACCACGGCGGTCTCCCAGTGCGTCCGGAATGGCCGCAGGTTTTTTCTCGACGGTGAATTGCGGATTGGCGGCGAGGAATTGTCTGATCACGTCGTCATTCTCGGCCGGCACCAGGGAACACGTGCAGTAAATCAGGCGTCCGTCTTTTTTGACCGCATGCGAAGCGTTCTGAAGAATCACCTTTTGCGCCTTTGAAAAAATGTTCAGATCGGCGTCTTTCAGGCGCCATTTGATTTCCGGATTGCGTCTGAGCGTGCCGGTACCGGAACAGGGCGCGTCGACCAGAACCTGATCAAAGCAGTTAGTAAATTCAGCAGACAGGGGTTGGCTCAGGTCGGCCTGCCGGGTGTCGATGATCGAAACCGCCATCCTGGATGCGTCCTTTTTCAGTTGCGTGATTTTGTCCATGTCGCGGTCCATGGCCACAATGCGGCCTTTGTTCTGCATCTGCGCCGCCAGGTGGCTGGTTTTACCGCCGCTGCCGGCGCAGACATCCAGAATGCTGTCCCCGCTTTGGGGACTCACCAGCCAGGCGATCATCTGCGCGGCTTCATCCTGGAGGCGCACGAATCCTTCTTTAAAGAAAAGAGTTTTCTGAATGGGGCGGGGCGGATCGGTCAGGCGAATTCCATCGGGTGAAAATTTTGTCACCTCGCAGGCGAACCCTTCAGCCGTGAGTCTTTCTGCCAAAGCCTCCCGGGTGGCTTTCAGGGTGTTGACGCGCACGGTCAGGGGAGGCAGGTCGTTGTTGGCCTGACAAAGCGCAAGGGTTTCTTCCCTGCCGAAAATATCAAGCCAGATATGGATCAGCCAGAGGGGATGGGAATGAAACGTCGCGATATGCTGTGCCGGATTTTCTTCCAGTGACGGGAAGGCGATTTTTTCAGTATTTCGCAGGTAACTTCTCAAAACGGCGTTGACCAGTCCGCCGGCACCCTGGTTGATACGCTTGGCGATTTTGACCGCTTCGTCGACCACCGCAAATTCGGGCAGCCGGTCGCTGAATTTGAGCTGATACAGGCCGGTTCGCAGGACGTTCTTAACAGTGTCTTCCATTTTGGCGTAATCACCGCGATAAAGGCAGGCAAGAATCCAGTCCAGATGCCCCTGCATACGTAAAACGCCATACACCAGATGCGTGAGCAGGCGGCCGTCCGCCGTGCCTGAAAGATTCTGCTCGTCAAGGCCGGCATCCAGAAGGTCGCCTGCAAACATCCGGGTTTGCGAAACCGTGTTTAAAATGTCCACTGCCTGGTGGCGTATTGTTTTTTTCACAATGACCCTTCTGCGGATATCTCTTTTTGACTATTTTTTGCGCCGGGGTTTTTCTTCCTCATCCTTCAGCCTAATACGCTTCCGGTCCGAATCCGGTACCCGCGCAGAAAATCTTCCGTAGACATCCTTTTCCTGCCGGCCAGTTGAATATCCTTTAAGGTGACGTAGCCGTCCTGGGCTGCGACAGGCAGGCCTTGCGCGTACGGAGTGCCGACGGTGCCGGGGGGCGGGCCAACAGGGCCCGTCCGGCCGAAGGCGGAAAAAATTTTCAGCGTCTGTCCTTCCAGCATGGTATAGGCCGCGGGCGTGGGGCTCATTCCCCGGATGAGATTGACAATGTCGCCGACGCCTGCATGCCAGTTGATTTTTCCGGTTTCTCTGGTCAGACGGGGGGCGAATGTCACACCCAGAGGTTCCTGCGGTTGCCTTCGGATGGTTCCGGCAATCACCCGATCGATGGTTTGAATCAGCAGTGTCGCACCCAGTATCGAAAGGCGGTCATGCAGCTCGCCAAAGGTTTCATCTCTGCCGATGGGGGTTTCTTCCTGTGCCAGGATGTCTCCGGAGTCCATGCCTTCGTCCATGAGCATGATCGTGACGCCGGTTTTGGTTTCGCCGCGGATGATGCTCCAGTTGAGAGGCGCCGCGCCGCGGTATTTGGGCAAAAGCGACGGATGGATATTCAGGCAGCCAAAGCGGGGAAAGCCGATGATTGCTTTGGGTAGAATCTGCCCGAATGCCGCGACCACCACCATGTCCGGTTTGAGTTGATAAAGCCTGTCGAGAAAAACCTGATCTTTCACTTTTTGCGGCTGGAGTACCGGCAGCCCGAATTTTTCCGCCAGAAGCTTGACGGGTGGCACCGCTTCTTTTTGCCCACGGCCGGCCTTGCGATCCGGTTGCGTGACGACGGACAGAATCGAATAATGTTCGGAATGCAGCATGCGCAGGGCTGGCAGGGCGAAGTCCGGCGTTCCCATGAAGATAAGGCTCGGCTTGGTCATTGTGTGCAGTCCTTCACAAATTTTGTCATCTATATGGAATTAACCGGGTTGTGTCAAGAATTACCCTGCTTTGTGGATTTGCAAATAATTTCTGTTGTCATTTCCGTTTAGCTGTTTTATATAGAACCAAACACGCAAACCGATAAAGCGAAAAGTTTAGCCCGGATGACATGATCAATCGCAGTTGCTTTCAAACGGAAAGGAGATAGCATGAAGACATACGCCATTAAATATGTGGAGTTGGCCGAGCAGCACGCGGAGAAAATGGCCAAACGATGGGCAATGGATGTTCAAAATAATGCCCGGACAAAAAAATACAAGGAACTGGAGGAAGAAAGAATTATATTTCAGGGCGTGAAGTTCTACAGGAATTTCAGCAAAATGTATGCCGATGAGAAGATCGGCGAAGACGCCTTAAAATACTTCCGGACCTACGCCCAGGAAAGTTTTTCCATGGGTATCCCTATGGATGAAGCGGTTTATGCGCTGATTCTCCTGAGACGGCACATCTGGCTGTATGCCGAATTCCAGACCATCTTCAGTGCCGGCATTGATCAGCGACAGGCCCTGGACACTTTGAGCCGTACGATCCTGCTTTTCGATTACGCGGTGTTTGAGGTGACGAAGGAATACCAGGAACTCATGAAAAAAGGAAAAAAATAAACAATCCATTTCCCGGTTCGTTTTAACATTGGAGAAAGGAGTACAGGCTATGGTGGAGTCGATCAAGCTGCTGGATGTTTTAGAGGGAAATATTGATGAAATAGCACGACACTGGGCGGCAGACGTCAAAAAAAACAAAAGGACCATGCATTGCTGGAATATACCCGATGATAAACTGGTGCTGCTCGCTGTGAAGTTTTACAGCCAGCTCAGAAATATGCTCATCGCGCCCAATCGCTATGAAAAGGCGCAGGAATTTTTCTTGCAGTATTCAAAAACCTGTCACGAAAGCGGCATCCCCCTGCAGGAAACCATTTACGCTTTGAATCTGATGCGTCGGCACATGTGGCTGTATGCTGATTTCCAGGCGATCTTCATCAATGCCCTGGAACATAATCAGGCTATCGACAGCGTCATGCGCATCATGCTGATGATCGATTACGCGGTTTATGAAATTACCCAGTATTATCAGGATCGGATTTAGCAGGAGACGCGCAGGAATTAGCAAAAAGGCGTTCTGAATACAAACCCGGCAGCAGGTTATCCCCTTTGCCGGGTTTTTTATTTGAGCGTGTCCGGACGATTTCATCTTGAGAATTCATGTTGAATACCATTCGTCACAAGAAGACTTTCATCAGGGGTTGAAGACAGAATGTTTCTCCATCACATGAAATTTTCCGGATCAACATCCGCGGTGATTTTCACGGCGCTGGTGTCGTGCTTTTCGAGCAGACCGGCTGCGATCCGGTGCAAACTTTTAATGTCCCGGCCCTTGATCAGCATCTGCCAGCGGTATTGTCCGCGGATTTTTTCCAGCGGAGAGGGCGCCGGGCCGATGATTTGAACGGTGTTGTCGAAGCGTGTGCAAAGCGCACGGGCCATCCGTCCGATTTCCTCTGCAATCTGCGTCAGCGCGTCTTGTTTTACAGAAGACAGACGCAACTGGATGATATGACCGAAGGGCGGATACTGCAGTGTCTTGCGAAAATCGATTTCGTCTGAATAAAACGCCTTGTAGTCATAGTGCTGCGTGTGCTGCAGGGCGTAATGCTGCGGATTGAAAGTCTGAATGATGACCCGGCCCGCGGCATCCCCGCGTCCGCCGCGACCGGCGACCTGCGTCATCGTCTGAAATGTTTTTTCCGCCGCGCGAAAATCCGGCATGTTCAACGAGGTGTCCGCCGAAATGACGCCCACCAGGGTGATAAACGGAAAGTCATGTCCTTTGGTGATCATTTGTGTGCCCACCAGAATGTCAATTTGTTTTTGTTCCAAAGCGTACAGAATGCTTTCCTGTGAGCCCCGATGGATGGTGGTGTCAGAATCCATCCGGCAGACGCGCGCGCCGGGAAACAGCCCTTCAATCTCCTTTTCCAGTTTTTGCGTTCCTGTGCCGTAGTTGAGGATTCGTCCGCCCCGGCATGTCGGGCATAAAGGCATCGCCTTTTGCGTGTAATCGCAGTAATGGCATTTGATGATGTTTTCCGCCAGGTGACTCTTGAGCGCGACGGCGCAGTGGGGGCACTGAAAATGATAACCGCAGTCGGCGCATACCAGAAACGTGTCAAACCCGCGTTTGTTGAGAAAAAGAAGTACCTGTTCTTTGCGCAAAAGAGTTTCCCCGATGGCGGCAATCAGCGTGTCGGACAGAATGGGTGCCCTGCCGTGGATTTCCTTTTGCTGTTTCATGTCGATGATGTCGATGCGGGGCAGGGGTTGATTGTTCACCCGTTTTGTGAGTTCCAGATAAACGTATTTCCTGGTTTGGGCATTATAGAAGGAGCGGATTCCCGGTGTGGCCGATCCGAGAAGGACCACCGCCCGGTTGAATTTGGCTTTGACCACGGCCAGATCACGGGCGTGATAGCACAGGCGGTCGTCCTGTTTATAGGATGCGTCATGCTCCTCATCGACAATGATCAGCTTCAGATCCGGCAGGGGAGCGAAAAGCGCGGAACGCGCGCCGATGACCAGATTTATCCGGCCGCGTTTGATCTGCCGCCATTGATCGTAACGGACGGTCTGTGCGATGCCACTGTGAATGACGGCGATTTTGTTTTCATCGAACCGCCCGGCGATTCGGGAAATCAACTGCGGCGTGAGCGCGATTTCCGGCACCAGGTACATGGCTGTGCCGCCGTCTTTTAAAACCTGTTCGATCGCATGGAGGTACACTTCCGTTTTTCCGCTGCCGGTGACGCCATGCAGCAGAATCGGACAAAAGGCGCCGGCTTTGATCCGCCGGCAGATGTCGGAAAGCGCGTTTTGCTGTTCACTGCTGAGTGTGATTTTGTCATGCGAACAGCCGATGGAAGACGAAAGCTTTGCTTTACGGATGATTTCCGCGGTGCCCAACCCAAGGATGCCTTTTTCCAGCAGCCTGGAAATGACGGCACTGGAGGTGCCCGCCGCGGCAATCAGATCATGGAAGTCCATCGGGCCTGATTTTTTTAGAAAAAGGACAAGCGCTTCCTGCCTGGGGGTAAGTTTTACGGCGTCCGGGAAAGAAGGCGCCAGACCGATGATTTTACGGGTGCGGACGGGCAGAGTTTTTTTCTGCCGCTCGACAATCTGCACCAATCCCGCCAGATGCAGACCGCGTACAACCGCCGCCGCATTTTTCAGATCGGAGGTTTTGATCAACTGGGACAGAGCGATTCCCTCGGGGTATCTGCGTAAAAAATCCAGGAGCTTTTCTTGCGCTTTGGACAGGGCCAGACCGGCGGGCACGAAGGAAGGCACGACCCAGAGGTAATCTTTTTTTTCAGAACCCGATGGAATCAGTTCCGCCAGTGTTTTTCCCAGCGGATAGATGAAATATTCGGCGATCCATGAATAAAAATTCAGATCATTTTCATCGAAGAGGGCCTCTTCATCAAGGATTTCATGGATGGGTCTGACTTCTGTAAGATCGCAGGACGATTCCATGGCGACAATAAAGCCGGTACGTTTTCTGGGGCCGAAGGGGACAAAAGCGCGTTTGCCGATTTGGGCTTTGGATTTGAGATGCTCCGGTACCTGATACGTGAAGAGTTTATCAGCCGGAATATTAAGGGCGACCTTTACATACATTTGGGTTAGCTATCATCTTTGAGCAAAAAAAGAAATTGTTGAGCGGATGAAACATGGAAATAAAAAAACGCCCCGACGGGGCGCTTATATTTCCATGTCCGGGAGGCTATTCCCCCTTGAGTTTTTCGAGTTTCTCCTGCCGGGTTTTGCACTCAATACATTCCGTAGTGACCGGCCGGGCCATTAGTCTTTTTTCAGAGATCGGTCCGCCGCAATCTTCACATATTCCGTAGGTTCCGTCATCAATCCGTTTGAGGGCCTCTTGCATTTTCATGATAAGCTTTCGTTCCCGGTCGCGAATCCTGAGCTCGAAATTCCGGTCGGACTCCAAAGACGCCCGGTCGTTGGGATCGGGAAAGTTTTCCTTGCCGTTGGTCATTTCCGACACGGTTTTCCCCGCTTCACCCAGAAGTTCATTGATCTTCTGTGTGAGCAGTTTGCGGAATGCCTGCAGCTTTTCCGGCTTCAAAGTCATTTGTTTTTCCAATGCCGCCACTCCTTATCGATGTATTGTTGAGATCGTCGGCCTACATACCTAATGGCAAAGGGTTTGTAAAGGAAAAAAACACCGGTGGAGTGCCGATCCACCCTTCATTTTTCATCATCCGCCGGCGAAGCCGTAGACTTCAATGATTTTATCAACGATATTCGTTGTTGATTTTCCTTTTACTTCAGCAATGACGACGACCCGGCCGCCCCATTTCCGAACTTCATCGCGGCCCACGATTTTCTCCTCCGGCCAATCGCCGCCTTTGATTAAAATATCAGGTTTGATCAAATTGATCAGCGCAAGAGGCGTCGGTTCGGAAAATATCGTTATAAAATCAACGCACTCCAGCGCCGCGAGCACTTCTGCCCGTTCATCTTCGCCGACCAGCGGCCTTTTTTCGCCCTTAATCTCCCGGACGGAGGCGTCACTGTTGAGCGCAAGGACCAGGACATCTGCCGTGTTGCGCGCTTCCTTTAGATACCGGACATGTCCGACATGCAGAATATCAAAACAGCCGTTGGTAAAGGCGATGATTTTCCCGTTTTCACGCAGCATGTCTATGTTTTTTTTCAGGGTTTCTAGATCCATCATTTTATTCATCATCATTTCCTCAAACCATTTCTTGTCTTGATGTTCCGGCAGGTATCAGTGGACGACGGGAACTGAGGCGAGCACAATGACGGCCACACGTCCGGCGCCGGCCCGGATCAGCATTCTGGCGCATTCATTGGTTGTGGCGCCTGTGGTGTAAACATCGTCTACCAGGATAATATTTTTACCCTCGATCCTGTCTTGCTGCCGGACAATAAAAGCGTTTTTAACGTTTTTTTCTCTTTGCTTTTTATCGAGCCCTGTTTGCGTTAAAGTCAATTTACGCCTTTTTAGCAAGGAAAAATTAACAGGGATCCGGTGTGTTTTGGACAGGCCCCGCGCCAGGATCAGTGATTGATTAAAGCCTCTTTGCCGCAGTTTCCGGATATGCAAAGGCACGGGGATGATCAGGTCGTAGGTCTTCCAGTCCACATCGGGAAATTCCACGGTAGACAAAAAAGAGGCGAGTGCGGCGCCAAAGACGGGATTTCGGCCGTACTTGAACCGGTGAATGGCTTCCAGGATCAATGATTCATAGCTGAGCGCGGCGCGGGCCATCGAAAAACAGGGTGGTTTTTCAATGCAGTGCCCACATACATGGCCGGTGGATGGTGAATCCGGAAAATTCCTGCCGCAACTCGGGCAAATATGGCCTCCGATGAACACGAGTCGTTCGCGGCAGCCCGGGCAAAACACTTCTTTGGTCCGTGATTGAATCATGCTGTTGCACAATAGACACGCCGGCGGGAAGAGCGCGTATGTGATGTTTAAAAAAAGATCGCGCAGGCTCAAGCCATATCCTTGGTCAATTTCTTTACCTGGGCCGCGTTTTCATCCACGTTCATCCGGGGCGCGTCCCAGAGGTTTTCCAGTCCATAAAATGAGCGGATGGGTTCCTGGAAGACGGAGATCACGACATCATCATAATCCAGCAGGATCCATTCGGCGTTCGCTTCCCCCTCCACGCCCAGCGGGCGGATGCCTTCTTTCTTCAAATACTCCTGAATCGCCGCCGCGACGGCCTGTACCTGGCGGTCCGTTGCGCCGGAACAGATCAGCAGGTAATCCGTGAAGGAGGATACTTCTTTCACATTCAAAACAACGATGTCTGTCGCTTTCTTCTGCAGCACGGCGTTGATGCATGAGAGCAGACGCTGCGCGGACTCATTCTTCTTAACTGCCAAAATGTTCTCCTTAAAAAAGTTCATAGGCCTAACAGCCTAACAGCCTACAGCCTACAGCCTACAGCCTACAGCCTATAGCCTATTGCCTATTGCCTATTGCCTATTGCCTATCTTATATGTCACAAATGAGGGAAGTTGACAATACGGCATTTTTTAAAGGTGTATCCATGATTCCGCCATCTTCATTGGTGTTGTGAAAAAAAAACGGCTATGGTAAATCAACGAATCTTATTCCACTTGAGCAAGGACATTGACATGCACGATATTTTAAGAACCATTCATGCGCACATGCCCTACCATCTGCTTTCGCAATATATGGATCTGTTGATTGAGAAAAAAATTAACCCGGAGATTTATTTCAACCATGTTGTTTTAGACACGTTGGATAAAAACAGATGTGTTGAGATTTCCCGGAGGCTGTCGGATGCGGGGTTAAAAATTACATTTCACGCGCCGTTTATGGATCTGCGTCCCGGCGCGCTCGACGGCTCAATCCGTCAGGTCAGCCAGGACCGCATTCGGCAGGTGTTTGATCTGATCCCCCTGTTCAGGCCGCTTAAAATCGTTTGTCATCCCTGTTACGACGACCGTTATTATGTGAACTGCGATGATTTGTGGCTTACGCAAAGTGTGAAAACCTTCTCGGCGTTGATTGATTTCGTCAAAAACACCGATACGGTCATCGCACTGGAAAATGTCTATGAAAAGGAACCGGCCATTCTGCGCCGTCTTTTTGAAAGACTTTCATCGGACCATGTCTGCTTTTGCTTTGATACGGGACATTTCAATGTGTTTTCGCGCGCGCCGCTGGAAACATGGTTAAACGAGATGGGATCCTATATCGGACATTTGCACCTGCACGATAATTTCGGCAGGTTTGACGAGCATCTGCCGGTCGGCGCGGCCACATTTCCCTTCGAGAGGTTATTTGCATCTCTGAGGGCGATTTCCGTCAAGCCGACGGTTACGCTGGAGGCGCATCGCCCGGAACACTTGTGGGAATCGATTGACCGGATTCAAAAATTGTCGTTGCTGGATGGCATTGTATAGCCCGTTTTTGCGGAGAATCGGATGCTGCATTATATTTTCAAACGAATTATATTTATGATTCCGCTTTTGCTCGGCATCACACTGATCTGTTTTTTCGTGATGCGCCTGGCGCCCGGATCTCCGACGGATCTTCAAACACAGATGAATCCGAAAGCGTCGGCGGAAATGAAAGAACGGATGATGAGTCTCTATGAACTGGACCAGCCGATTCATATTCAGTACTGGTCATGGCTCAAGAAAATCAGCCGGGGCGATTTGGGAACTTCCTTCTCGTCCGATCACCGGCCGGTTGCCGACAAAATCATGGAACGCCTCCCCATCACCATTACCATCAATTTTCTTTCTCTTTTGATCATTATCGTTGTGGCCGTGCCGATAGGCGTGCTGTCCGCCGTGTATCAGGATTCCTGGTTTGATAAAGCGACGGCGGTGCTGGTTTTTATCGGGTTTGCCGTGCCGACCTTCTGGCTGGCGCTGCTTTTGATGATTTTTTTCGGCATTCATCTGGGCTGGCTGCCGATTTCCGGCTTGCGGTCTCTCAACTATGAGTATCTGAGCGCAGGCAGACAGCTTCTCGATCTGGCCTCCCATCTCATTTTGCCGGTGTTCATTTCCGCGTTTGGCGGTCTGGCGGGACTGTCCCGCTACATGCGGGCCAACATGCTGGAGGTGATCCGGCAGGACTATATCTTGACGGCGCGCGCCAAGGGATTGAGCGAAAGACAGGTGATTTACAAGCACGCGCTCAGAAACGCGCTGCTGCCTGCGATCACCATTCTGGGCCTCTCCATTCCCGGGCTGATCGGGGGCAGCGTCATTTTTGAGACGATCTTCGCGATTCCCGGTATGGGGCAGTTATTCTATATGTCGGTGATGGCGCGGGATTATCCGACGGTGATGGGGATTTTGCTCATCGGCGCAATTCTGACGCTGGCGGGCAATCTGATTGCGGATGTGTCCTACGCGGTGGCCGACCCGCGCATTCGCGTATCGTGACGGGGATTGTATGGGATTTTGGGAAATGTTTTATAAAAACAAGCTGGCGCTCGCGGGCAGCGGGATTGTAATCCTGCTGTTTGCCGTGTCGCTTCTTGCGCCGCTCATCGCGCCTTACGATCCCGGTGCGATTGATCTGAAAAATGTTCTGGCATCGCCGTCGTGGGAACACTGGTTTGGTACAGATCAGCTGGGCCGCGACGTGCTGTCGAGGATGATCTGGGGCGCTCGTATTTCGCTGAAAGTCGGTTTTGTCGCCACGGGCCTGGCGATTCTGATCGGGACCATTCTGGGTGCCGTCGCCGGCTATTACGGCGGCTGGATCGATGCGGGAATCATGCGCTTTGTCGATGTCATGCTCTGTTTCCCAACCTTCTTTCTGATTCTGGCGGTGATCGCCTTTCTGGAGCCGTCGATCTGGAACATTATGATTGTCATCGGGTTGACCGGCTGGATGGGGGTGACGCGCCTGGTGCGAGCCGATTTCATATCGCTTCGTGAACGGGATTTCGTCCGGGCGGCCAGGGCGATCGGCGCGGGTGACGGTCGGATTATATTCCTGCATATCCTGCCCAATGCGATGGCATCCATTCTGGTTGCGGCGACACTCGGCATCGCGGGCGCGATCCTGACGGAATCCGCGCTGAGCTTTCTCGGGATCGGTGTGCAGCCGCCGACGCCGAGTTGGGGAAACATTCTGACGGCGGGTAAGGATAACATCGACATCGCCTGGTGGCTGTCGTTATATCCGGGTTTGGCGATATTGATTACCGTGGTGGGTTATAATCTTTTGGGCGAGGGCATTCGCGACGCCTCTGATCCGCGTCTGAAGAAGTAGCCTTTTTTGTTGTGGCGTCAGTCTTTTGTCCAGTTGGCGATATAGCGTTGGAGTTTGCGTCCTTCATGAAAATCAGGGTTGAGAAACAACGCCTGTCCCACCGCTGTTTCGGCATCCTTTTTTAAACCGGCTTCAATATAAGCGCGTGCCAGATTGTAATAGAGGTGTTCGTCCATAGGCGAGATGGTCAAAGCCTTCTTGTATTCCGTCGAGGCTTTTTCGAAGTTGCCCGAAGCCCTCAGTCCAATGCCAGTATCATTATAATAGGCCATGACCAGCGAAGCCAGATCGTCGTTTTCCTGCACCAGCGTTTTGATTGCCGCCTGTTCACCCCGCTCCACCAGCGAGACCATCAGCCGTGCGGTTTTCTGATCTTCTGAATCCAGTTTATTCAGGATGAGGGTGGTATGAAAGTCGTCATTTTGAAGCATATCGGCGATTTCATCCTCTTTGATGCTGATGAGCTGGCCCAGAAAGTCGAGGGATGTTGAAAAATCATTATCGCGGAAATGAACACGGCCGTATAAATCTTGAAATTCACGGGATAGGGCGATTTTTTGCTGAAAGTCGTTGATGGCGTTTGTAAGCCGGTTGGTGTCGTTCGGGAGAATATCCCGCAGTCCGATAAAGAGTTCGAGTGTTTCCCGCAGCGCGACGAGGGCGGAAAACAGATTGCCATCCCTTAAGTGTTTTCTGCTTTGATCGAGCTTGCGCATCGTCTCAACGGCGCCGCCTTTTTTTGCAACTTCGATTTCCATCGTTGTGAGTCCACCGTAAAGCTTTTTTATGGAATCGGTCATCCTTATATATATACGGATCAAAGCCAGGTCAACTTAAATTCTGAGACGAAGAGAGCGCCCCAGAATAAGCAAGTTCTTGATATTGTTTGCTTATCCGCTCAGGGACTCGAAGGCGCGCAGGTCTCCCGGATGCAGCAGGGTACGCAGGGGGCATTGTTGGGGCTTGATTAAGTTATTAAAATATAATACGACGCCGCTACGGTTTGGCGATAACCCCATTATTTTTTATCAACAGGAGGCTTTTGATGTCCAGAAAAACGAACACGGATATTGTCAATGGCGATCGGCGCATTATCAACCGCAAGCTGCTGGCAGGGGAATTAAATGAGAAGGATTTGTACGGGATGTTGAAAAAGCTTCCCGACGTTTCGGAAAATGCTGAAGAAGTAACTGTTCAAATCAACGAGAAATAGTCCTGTATGCTCATCGATTCTCACGCCCATTTGGAGATGAAGGAATTCGAATCCGATCGCCGGGCGGTGATCGAACGTGCCGGTAAGGCGGGTGTTGATCATATTGTGACAGTGGGAACCAATCTTGCCTTGAGCCGCAAGGCTCTTTCCATCGCCCGACAATATGAGAATATTTATGCGACCGTCGGGGTTCATCCCCATGATGTGGCCCGGGCGGGAGACAAAACATTTGATGATCTCAAAGATTTAGCCCGTGATCCGAAAGTGGTCGCCTATGGCGAAATCGGCCTGGATTATTTCCGCAATCTCTCGCCCAGGGAAACCCAGAAGGAAATGTTCGGCAAACAATTGGCGCTGGCCGCCGAACTGAAACTGCCGGTGATCATTCACGACCGCGATGCGCATGAAGATACACTCGCCATGGTGAAGGCCTCCGGTGTCCGCTGCGGTGTGTTCCATTGCTTTTCCGGCGACTGGGCCATGGCCAGGCAATGCATCGATCTGGGCTTTTATATTTCCGTGCCCGGTGTGGTCACTTATGATAAGTCAAAAACCTTGCAGGATGTTGTCCGGCAGGCGCCGCTGGATTCAATGCTTTTGGAAACAGACTGTCCTTATCTGACGCCTGAACCCCACCGCGGGAAGAGAAACGAACCTTCTTATATTATCCATACGGCCGGGAAAGTGGCCGAAATCAAAGGGATCCCCTGGGAAGAGGTGGCGCACGTCACATCTTGCAATACCCGAAAGCTGTTTGGCATTGCAAGCGCCGCCGCAAAACAGTCCGCGCGGTAAATTTAACCTTATATAAGTATGACAATGATACAAAAAGTCGAAAAAACAAAGAAGAAAGCGGTTGTCCTGCTTTCCGGCGGTGTTGATTCCGCCACCGTGCTGGCCATGGCCGGACGCATGGGATTTGACCTCTGTGCCTTGAGCTTTCGCTATGGTCAACGCCACGATATTGAGCTTTCCGCAGCTGCGGGCGTTGTCCGGAACTATCCGGGGATTCATCACCTGGTGATGGATATTGATTTACGTCCAATCGGAGGTTCGGCTCTGACGGCGGATTTGGCTGTTCCCAAGCATCACAGCACAGACGAGATGGGGACGGATATTCCGGTGACTTATGTCCCGGCTCGCAATACGATATTTCTGTCCTACGCGCTGGCATGGGCGGAGGTCGTCGGCGCGTTTGATATTTTTATCGGTGTGAACGCCCTGGATTACAGTGGTTATCCCGATTGCCGCCCGGAATATATCGAGGCTTACGAACGCATGGCCAATCTGGCGACGAAAGCCTCTGTCGGGGGCGGGCATAAAATAAAGATTCACACGCCTCTCATCGATATGAGCAAAGCGCAGATTATCCTCAAGGGGATCGGGCTTGGTGTTGATTATTCTCTGACGCATAGCTGCTACGATCCGGGGCCTGAAGGGCTGGCCTGCGGCCAGTGCGATTCCTGCCTGCTTCGGCTGAAAGGATTTCACGAGGCGGGAGTTAAGGATCCGATAAAGTATAAGGATAAAGGATAAAGGATAAAGGATGTACCGGGTCAAGGAAATTTTTTATTCAATTCAGGGGGAGGGGTATTACAGCGGCCGGCCGGCCGTATTCTGCCGTTTTGCCGGATGCAACCTCTGGTCGGGTCATGAGGAAGATCGCACCGAGGCGCTTTGTCCATTCTGCGATACGGATTTCGTGGGTACCGACGGGACATACGGCGGCAGCTATGAGACGGCCCGGATTCTGGCGGGGCAGATCCGAGCCTTGTGGCCGGAACCCGAAGCAAAGGCAAAGCCATTTGTGGTCTGTACCGGCGGCGAGCCGCTTTTGCAGCTCGATGACGCGTTGATCGCCGCATTGCACGATGAGGAATTTGAAATCGCCGTGGAGACCAACGGGACTTTGAAAGCTCCCGGAGGCATTGATTGGATTTGTGTCAGTCCCAAAGCGGAGGCTGATTTGCTTCTGACATCCGGCGATGAGCTGAAACTGGTTTATCCGCAAACCGGCGCCGAACCGGACAAGTATGAGTTGTTGGACTTCCGGCACTTCTTTTTACAGCCGATGGACGGTCCGAACTGCGATGACGCCGCGGCACAAGCCCTGGCGTACGTTTTGATGCACCCGCGCTGGCGCATCGGTTTGCAATTGCATAAAATCCTGCATGTTCAATAAGGAATAAAAAAATGGAAATATTTAAAGTGTTTAAATTCGACGCGGCACATCATCTGCCCTGTGTTTCCGCCGGCCACAAATGCGCCAAACTGCACGGGCACTCTTTTCGTGTGGAGATTCATGTCAAAGGCGCGGCCGATCCGAAAACCGGCTGGGTGATGGATTTTTCCGACATCAAAGCCGCGTTCGATCCGATCCTGGAGCGACTGGATCATAAGAATTTAAACGCTGTTGAAGGCCTGGAAAATCCCACTTCGGAAAATCTCTGCCGCTGGATCTGGCGGAACCTTGAACCCGCTCTGCCGCAGCTGTGTAAGATTGTCGTTCAGGAAAGTCCGGAGTCCGGCTGCATTTACAAAGGAGAAGAGTAAAAATAAGGGGATGATCGCAGTCATCCTTGCGCTGCCCGGGAAACTAGCGTTCCTTTTTCATTTCCTCCTGCAATTGACGTCGCAGTTCCCCTTCGCGGGCGAGTGCTTCACGATTGCTTTCGTCAACCCGCATGAAGTTATCGCGCCACGCGTCGTCGTCCCAGTGAAACGGTGCTTGTGTTGTCGTACGGGGCATCCAGGCTCGCTCAAGCAGATCCAGACCCATGCCCGCGATGGACCGCTGCATTGCGGCGTCCCATGGTTTGCCGCAGGGATTGCCCAGTGGAAAGTCGGTGAAAAGGAACCTTGCGACGCCGCATTCTTCAACAATATCCCTCGCACTGCCGATGACTACCGTTGACAGGCCGTTTGCTTCCAGATGCCGGGCGACCAGACTCACGGTCTGATGGCATATCGGTCAGAGCGCCGACAGCACGATGGCATCAAGTCCGTCCTCACGGCACCATTCGAGAATCTGAGGGGCATAGCGCTCAAGCGTTCTGCTCTGGCTGTAATCCGTGGGCACGCCGTAAAAGCTAGGAGAGATCGAACCGATGCGCCCTGAGGCAGCATACTCACCCATACGGTTGACGGGCATAAAGCTGTCCACGTCTTTTGTGTGTGTTGCTTTTTTATCCCAGAACAGGTCGTCTGTAAAAAGATGCTCCGGGGCCGGGTTTACCGGTTGGGCATACAATGCCCTCGGAGAAAACATCGCTGCGAGCTGATCGGCAGGTTTCGGTTTTCCCGCCGTCGTGATCAAGCCCACGCGGCATTGGGCAAGCGGCTTTTTCAGAGGCGTAAAAGGAACGTTATCATAGTGCGGCCACTCATAAGGTTTCGTATAGCCCTGGGCGGCATAGTATTCCCTGCTGCGGTCGATGTAGCTTATAAAAGAACGATGTGTGCGAAGTTGATCCATTTGTTCCCTCCTGAAGTTTCATGTCCTTCCGGCGAAGATTGCAGTAATCTTGCACACCCTTGAAAATCCGTCAACCGGTTCCTTGTGAATGAAACCGCCGGATCATCGAGGCGTTTTACGAAGGCAGGGCCGGGCGCCAATCAGCCTCCATGAAACAATTTGCTTTTTCATCATGATTATAATAAGTTTCCCGTCAGGGGTGCCGGAATTTCCGGGTTCAATTGGAACATGCGGAATGGACTGCGGCTGAGATTATACCCTTTGAACCTGACCCGGGTAATGCCGGCGTAGGGAGTGGCGATCACTTTATAACCAGTTCAGGCCATATCCTCTCCGGGTGAAAGGGTATGGCTTTTTTGATGGTGGAGGCATTTTGCAAGGCAGGGATCAAAACATTGTCATCGTGAGTGGCGGGCGCCTGGGTGATTTGGATTTTTTCCGGAAAAAAACGGCGCAGGCAGGCGGACGCCTGCTGATCGCCTGTGACGGCGGTGCGCGTCATCTGACAGCCGCTGAAATGACGCCGGATGTCGTGATCGGCGACATGGACTCTCTGCATCCCGGACAACTTGCCGATTTTGAAGGTCAGGGCGTAAAAATGATCCAACATCCGACCAGCAAGGATTTTACCGATACAGCGCTCGCGTTGGATTACGCGCTTGGCTTAAAACCTAAGAAAATTGATATCTGGGGAGCACAGGGCGGGCGCCTGGATCATACGCTGGCGAACATTCATTTGCTGATCAGGGGAAAAGAGGCCGGAATTCCCGTGAGACTTGTCGATGAATACGCGGAAGTGAGGATCGCAGTCGATGAAATTCGGTTCGTTGATGCCGTCGGATGTCTTGTGTCGCTTATCGCTCTTTCTCCCGTTGTCGAAGATGTTACGCTTGAGGGATTTGAATATGCACTGACCCATGAATGCCTGACGATGGGGGAATCGCGCGGCATCAGTAATGTGATGACCTCATCCCCGGCGTTCATCCGCGTGGGTGCGGGCAACCTGATGGTGATCCGGTATTGGCAACAAGATGTTTTCCCCGAGGTTTGAGCAATGACAAAGCCGTTTATAGTTTTATGTGCCGGCGGATCGGATTCCGGTGGCGGTGCGGGCATTCAGGCCGATGTAAAAGCGGTGACCGTTTGCGGCTGCTACGCCACAACGGTGATTACGGCGCTTACGGCGCAGAATACGCGCGGCGTTCAGGATATTTTTCCCGTGCCGGGAAAGTTTATTGCCGCGCAGATGGATGCGGTTTTGTCCGATATCGGTGCGGATGCGGTTAAAACAGGCATGCTCTTGAATAAAAGCGCCGTGGAGGTCGTGGCGGAAAAGGTTCATGAGTATCGCCTGAAGAAAGTGGTGGTCGATCCGGTGATGATCGCCAAGGGAGGCCACATGATGATGCAGGATGCGGCCCGCAAGGCCGTGATTCAAAAACTGCTACCGCAGGCTTTTTTCGTGACACCGAATATTCCGGAGGCGGAAGCTCTGACCGGACTGAAGATTAGATCGGTGGAGGATATGAAGAAGGCCGCGACCGTTATTGCCGAAAGCGGCGTGAAGAATGTCGTCATTAAAGGAGGACACTTGCCGGAAAGCCGGAAAAAAGGCAGTGTGGACATTCTGTATGATGGAAAACAGTATTACGATTTTCGCGCCGACTGGATCGACACAAAAAACACGCACGGCACCGGCTGCACCTTTGCCTCGGTTCTGGCGGCCCATCTGGCGCGGGGTTTTTCGGTGGCCGATGCGGTCAGTCAGGCCAAACGGGTTGTTACGAAAGCGATTGTGGGCGGGCTTTGGGTCGGTAAAGGGCATGGTCCCGTGCACGCGGGGGCAACGCCGGTACCGGCAGGCGTCGCAAAGACATGTCTGGATGAACTGCAAAACGCGATTTGCACGTTGATGTCCGTCAATTGCGGCCTACTGATTCCCGAAGTCTCCTGCAATCTGGTTCATGCAAAACAGGGTGCGAAAGATGAAAACGATGTGGCCGGATTTCCCGGCCGGATCATTCGGCTGCATGATGCGGCCTGTGTTGTATCGCCGCCGGCGTTTGGCGCCTCGCAGCACATGGCGCATGTCGTTTTGACCGTGATGAAGAAGCATCCCGATTACCGGTGTGCGATGAATATTCGATATGGCGAAAACGTGATCGATGCCTGTCGGCAAATCGGTTATACGGTGTCTTGCTTCAACCGGGCCGATGAACCGGTTGAGCGGCAGGATCTGGATGGCTGTACGCTGGAGTGGGGTGTGCATCAGGTGCTCGCACGATCCGCCAATGTTCCGGACATCATTTATGATACGGGCGGCTGGGGGAAGGAGCCGATGATTCGCGTTTTAGGCAGAAATCCTGCGGATGTAGTCGGAAAAGTTCTGAGACTTCTACAGAGTATATAATCAAACAGGGAGAAAAATGGGAAATGGAATTGGATGAAATAGTCATATCAAAGGCAATTATCGAGCGGTTTTCTGAAAAGTTTCTGAAATCCACCAGCGTGGATGTGGCCGTGGTGGGCGGCGGCCCTTCGGGGCTGGTGGCAGCTTATTATCTGGCCTCTGCGGGAAAGCAAGTTGCTCTTTTTGAGCGCAAGCTGAGTCTCGGCGGTGGGATGTGGGGCGGCGGCATGATGTTTAATGAAATTGTGATCCAGTCTGAGGCCAAAGATATTCTGGATCAGTTTGACGTCCGCACACGGCCCTACGGCGACGGTTATTACACGGCCGATGCCGTCGAAGCTATTTCGACCATCTGCTCAAAGGCCGCGCGTGCGGGCGCAACTATCTTCAACTGCATGAGCGTTGAGGATGTAATGATTCGGGACGGCAGGGTCACCGGACTGGTGATTAACTGGTCGCCTGTCGAAATGGCGGGGCTGCACGTCGATCCGATGACCATTGCGGCTGGATGCGTGGTCGATACGACCGGTCATGCAACGGAAGTGCTGAAAGTGATCGAACGCAAGGCGGACGTGCAACTGCGCACGCCGTCGGGGAAAATAATGGGTGAGCGTTCCATGTGGGCGGACAAGGCGGAGCGCCTGACGCTCGAAAATACCGGTGAGATTTGCACGGGCGTGTATGTTGCCGGCATGTCGGCCAACGCGGCTTTTGGAGGGCCGCGGATGGGGCCGATTTTCGGCGGTATGCTCTTATCGGGAAGAAAAGTCGCCGATCTGATTCTCGCTTCATCGTGATCGGATCGGCCGTGGATCAAAATTATTGGAGGAAAAGTATGACACAATTGGAAAAAGCCCGCCAGGGGCTCATTACGGAAGAAATGAAAATCTGCGCGGCCCAGGAGGGTGTTGATTCGGAGTTTGTTCGCCAAGGGTTAGCCGATGGAACGATTGTGATCTGTCGCAATATCAATCATAAGAACATCAAGCCGCTGGCCGTCGGCCGCGGACTGCGCACGAAGGTCAACGCCAATATCGGAACGTCCAAAGACAACAATGATTTAAATCTCGAGCTGGAAAAGTTGCTTGTCGCCTGCAAAGCGGGCGCGGATGCCGTCATGGATCTGTCCACCGGCGGCGATCTGGCCGCTATACGCAAGGCGGTGATGGAAAAGACCACCGTGGCGATAGGGACGGTGCCGATTTACCAGGCGGCGGTCAAGATTCTGGCCGAGAAAAAAGCAATCGTAGAGATGACATCGGAGGATATGTTTGACGTCATTGAGGAGAATGGTCGTGACGGGGTCGATTTTATCACGGTTCATTGCGGTGTCAATCGTGAAAGTGTGGCCGCCGTGGAGAAGCAGGGCAGGGTGCTGGGCATTGTCAGCCGGGGCGGATCGATGACGGCCAACTGGATGCACTGCAACGATCGCGAAAATCCGCTCTATGAGGAATATGACCGCCTGCTGGAGATTGCGCACCGCTACGATATGGTGCTGAGCCTGGGAGACGGCCTGCGTCCCGGTTCAATTGCCGATGCGACCGATCGTGGCCAGTTGCAAGAACTGATCATTTTAGGCGACCTGGCAGCCCGGGCGCGGGACGCCGGTGTTCAGGTGATGATTGAAGGACCGGGCCATGTGCCGATCACAGATATCGAAGCCAATATCAAACTGCAAAAGAAACTCTGCCAGGGAGCGCCCTTTTACGTTCTAGGGCCGCTGCCGACGGACATTGCGCCGGGCTATGATCACATTACTTCCGCCATTGGCGGGGCGATTGCCGGCGCCGCAGGGGCTGATTTCCTCTGCTATGTGACGCCTGCGGAACATTTACGACTGCCGACTCTGGCGGATGTTCGTGACGGCGTAATGGCCGCGCGTATTGCTGCTCACATCGCGGATATCGCCAAAGGCGTCAGGGGCGCGCGTGAAAGGGACAGGAAAATGTCAGAATGCCGGAAAATATTCGACTGGCAGGGACAGGTCGATCTGTCCATCGATCCGGAAAAAACCGTTGCCCTCCTGGAAAAAAGCAAAAGCGCAAATGACGAGGGTTGCACGATGTGCGGTGAATTCTGTGCCATTAAGCTGGGCAAACGATAATCTGTTAAGGAAAATCCATTGACCCGGAAAGCGGACGATCAAAGCATCTTAAAACGTTTTATAGCGGAAGGCATCATCGGCCGATTGAGGCAAAGCGGTTTTGAAGCCTATTTTGTCGGCGGCTGCGTGCGCGATTTTATCCGCGGCGTGGTTCCCGGTGATTATGACATCGTCACATCTGCAAAGACTGATGAAGTCATGGCGCTGTTTGAAAAGACGGTGCCTGTCGGTGCGAAGTTCGGTGTGGTGATGGTGATTGCAGATGGCCATCCCTTTGAAGTTGCGACCTTCCGCAGCGACGATGTGTACGAAGACGGCCGGCGTCCTTTACGTGTTCACTTCGCATCGGCCAAAGAAGACGTCCTGAGACGCGATTTTACCGTCAACGGCCTGCTCATGGACCCGGTGACAGGCGATATCATCGACTATGTCGGAGGGCGCGATGATATTCATAATAGAATCCTTCGTACCATCGGCGATCCCGTCTTGCGATTCAATGAGGACTATTTGAGGATGCTGCGAGCGGTTCGCTTCGCTGCCAATCTGGATTTTGCCCTGGATGAGGCGGCGAAGGCGGCCATTGCGGCAAACGCATCCCGAATTACCGTCATCAGCGCGGAGAGGATCCTCGAGGAGCTTGGCAAAATTCTTACACGTGGAGGCGCCCGCCGGGGATTGGAGCTGCTTTCGGAGACGGGACTCCTGAAAATGATCCTGCCCGAAGTGGACAAGATGCGGGGTGTCGAGCAGCCGCCGCGTTTTCATCCCGAAGGCGATGTCTGGCAGCATTCACTGATCATGCTGGATATTCTGTCGAAAGAAACCGCGCCTCAAACAAATCCGATGCTGGCCTGGGCGGCGCTTCTGCATGACGTGGGTAAACCCCTCACCCGGACCCAAGACGACAAAGGGGTTCATTTTTATGGCCATACTCAGATCGGCGAGTCCATTGCCTTAGACATTCTGAACCGCCTGCGATTTTCCCGCGCACAAAGAGAAACCATCCTGAATTTAATTCATCAGCACATGGTGTTTATGAATGTTCAAAAAATGCGGCCGGCGCGACTGAAACGATTTTTGCGGATGCCGGATTTTGATCTGCATCTGAAATTACATCGTCTGGATTGCCTGGCCAGTCATGGAATGCTGGATCACTATACATTTTGCGTTGATCAGCTTCAAAATATGGAGATCGGGGAGCTCAATCCGCCAAGTCTTTTGACAGGTGATGATCTCGTGGCGATGGGCTATGTCCAGGGAAAGATGATCGGACAGATATTGCGGGCGCTGGAAGAAGAGCAGCTCGAAGGAAGACTCGATTCTCGCGATGAGGCAATACGGTTTGTCCGGGAGCACTGGAAGATTTAGCGCCGTAGCCTTTTGAAAAGAGACGGAGGGATGTCTGATGGAAAGATACGGTTGGGTCGCTGTGGCAGGGATGCTTTTGTGCATGATCCTGGTCTCCTGCGCGTCTCGCTCTCCGGTGGTTCAAACCGCTGCCCCCTCATCACAGACCAAACCGCTGGCGGGCATGGGGCACACGATTCAGGCCGGCGCCTTTTCCAACGTGCAAAACGCGGTTCGTTTGACGATCAGCCTTCAAGAGCAGGGATTGGATGCGACTTATTTCAAAGCCGCAGACGGCCTTTTCAAAGTGAGGTTTGGTAACTTTCCCTCTAAAGATCTCGCTCGCCTTCGCGCCCAGTCGCTTCAGCGCGCACGTGTCATCGAAGAATATTATATTGTCGCGCCGGAAGACTACGCGGTGGCGAAACAAAAACAGTATGGCACGGATTATTTAAGGGAGTCTCTCGTGAAGAGCGCGCGTGATTTCATAGGGGTTCCCTATCTGTGGGGAGGGACATCCGCTGAGAGAGGATTTGACTGCAGCGGTTTGACGATGACTATATATCAGTTAAACGGATTGGACCTTCCGCGGCATTCCGCAACCCAGTATGATGCGGGGGAAAGCGTGAGCCGTTCCAATCTGAAGAAAGGCGACCTGGTCTTTTTTGCTTTGAGCGGGCGCGGAAAAATTTCGCACGTCGGCATTTACATCGGAGGCGGACGGTTTATTCACGCACCGTCACGCGGAGGACGAATACGCGTTGATGATCTCTCCGACGCCTATTATGGCAAAAATTATGTCGGCGCTAAAAAATATCTGTGAAAAATTTTATAAATATTTTCAGGCAGGATGTCTCCAGGTGTTTCATGTAAAGAATATTTGCATGATAAATTGCCTGCAGGTTGAAAGTGCAACAACTCGTGTATACGGTTGCTGTGCCGGCAAACCCGCTTGGGTAAAGGATTACAAGAAACAAGTCGTCAGTCCGATCTTACTGCATTTCTCTTGGAATATGTTTTCGGAATGTGTTTTCGATTAAAAAAAGATGGATACGCCCTAAAAAAAAATAAAAAATATTTTAAAATAAACTATAGTTTTTGTTGACCGAAATAAAAAAATGCAGTAAAATTACAACCAGTGAAAAGGATTGCTGATTTGAAAAGGCACCACACTCAATTAAAGGAGGCTATACACAATGGCAGCAACAGCAAAGAAGGTCGTCAAGAAAGCAGCAAAGAAACCAGCGGTGAAGAAAGTCGCCAAGAAGGCAGCAAAGAAACCAGCGGTGAAGAAAGTCGCCAAGAAAGCAGCAAAGAAACCCGCCGCGAAGAAGGTTGTCAAGAAGGCCGTCAAGAAGGTTGCCAAGAAGGCCGCAGTCAAAAAGTAAAGCCGCACCAGATGTAAGGATTTAAAGAGCAGGCAGACGAAAGTCGCCTGCTCTTTAAATTTCTGCAGCTTTCCAATTCGTTTCAGTGAACCTGTCGTCCGCGTTTTATGCCCAGAGGTGAATCATGACCCGCGACTTAATTCTCAGTATAGACAATGGAACGCAATCCGTCCGCGCCTTGATTTTTGACTTGAAAGGCGCTTTGCTTTACAAAAAACGTGTTGCGCTTAAGCCTTACATATCCAGGCAGCCGGGCTGGGCGGAACAGGATGCTCAATATTACTGGAAGTCTCTGTGCCAGGCCTGTCAGATGCTCTGGCAGGAAACATCCGTGCCGAAAGAAGCGATTGCGGGGGTGACTCTGACCACACAACGCGCAACGCTCATCAATCTGGATAGTGCAGGAAAGCCGCTGCGTCCGGCAATGGTCTGGCTTGATCAGAGGCGCACCAGCGGTCTTAAGCCGCTTGGCGGTTTGTGGGGGCTCGCTTTCAAGCTGTCGGGGATGAGCGAAACGGTGGCGTATTTGCAGGCGGAAGCGGAAAGCAACTGGATCAAGCGGCATCAGCCTGATATCTGGCAAAAGACGCACAAATTTCTATTTCTGTCGGGTTATCTGACCTATTGCATGACGGGCAGGTTTGTAGATTCCGTCGGTTGTCAGGTCGGCTATGTTCCCTTCGATTATAAAAAGAAGGCTTGGGCGTCATCCTGGAACTGGAAATGGCAGGTTACGCAGGTAGATCCGCGGATGCTGCCGGATTTGATCGAGCCCGCGGATATCCTGGGGCAGGTGACAAGAGCCGCAGCGGAAGAGACAGGCATTCCGGAAGGACTGCCTTTGATTGCCGCGGCCGCGGATAAGGCCTGTGAAGTGATCGGCGCGGGCTGTCTGGAACCGCACATCGGATGTCTCAGTTACGGCACGACGGCCACCATTAATACAACGCATTATAAATACATTGAAGCGATTCCGCTGATTCCGCCTTATCCGTCTGCCGTCCCGGGCGCCTACAGTCTGGAAATTCAAATTTATCGCGGTTACTGGATGGTGAGCTGGTTTAAAGAACAGTTTGCCCAACTCGAGCAGCAGATTGCCGAGGAGCGTGGTGTTGAAGTTGAAACACTCATCGAAGAATTGCTGCATGAAGTGCCGCCGGGTTCAATGGGGCTCATCTTGCAGCCTTACTGGTCGCCGGGCATCAAAGTGCCGGGTCCGGAGGCCAAAGGCGCAGTCATCGGGTTTGGGGATGTACACAACCGGGCGCATCTGTATCGTGCAATCATCGAAGGTTTGGCTTATGCCCTCAAAGAAGGCAAGGAAAGGCAGGAAAAGCGAAGCGGTGTTTCCATTACAGAGTTGCGTGTATCCGGCGGTGGGTCGCAAAGCGACGCGGCTATGCAGATGACAGCAGATATTTTCGGGATGGCCACCGCGCGGTCACACATCTATGAGACATCCGGGCTCGGTGCGGCCATTGACGCAGCTGTCGGCTTGAAGCTGCATCGGAATTTCAAAACAGCAGTCGCGGAAATGACGCATGTCGGACGTATTTTTGAGCCGGATCTCAACACGCACAAAATCTATGATCAGCTCTATAACCGAGTTTATAAGCAAATGTATAAGAAACTCAAACCCCTCTACGAGGAAATCCGGGCCATCACAGGTTATCCCAAGAGGCCGGGTGAAGCATGAGGCGAAAAGAAAGAGCCCAGAGGCAGAACTGTAAACCTATCCTTCCTATTGACAGAAGAAATAAACAGGCATATAGCCTGAACATCACAATGAATGAGGCAGATGCAACCCATGCTGGAATTAAAGGATTTGTATTTTACGGTTCAAGATGACGAAAACGGCAGCCGGGTGAAGCGAAACATCGTCGATGGAATCAGTTTCACGTTCGAAAAGGGAAAATTTTACGCGATTACCGGTCCCAACGGAAGCGGCAAGACGACGTTGGCGAAATTGATCATGGGGGTCAACCCGGTATCCGAAGGCGCGATCCTTTTCAACGGAGAGGATGTAACCTCTCTTTCGATCAATCAGAGAGCCAAAGCCGGAATCGCTTACAGTTTTCAGCAGCCGGCCCGTTTCAAAGGCATTACCTTCCGGGATCTTCTGACCATTGCCACGGGTATCGAGGATGAAAACAAGCTTCTCGAAATTCTTTCCCGGGTGGGAATTTGCCCTTTGTCCTTTCTGGATAAAGAGGTAGATGCGAAACTTTCCGGCGGTGAAATCAAAAAAATCGAACTGGCCACAACGATCGCTTCCAACCCCAAACTTGCCATTTATGATGAACCGGACACGGGGATCGATTTGTGGACGATTGGTCCGATGGTAAGCCTTTTGAAAAAGGAGCTGGCGGATAACCGCACCACCACAATTGTCGTTAGCCATAATCGGGCCTTTTTAGAGGCGGCAGATGTGGTGATCATCATTCATTCGGGCAAGATCGTCTATCAAGGAAACCTGGAAGGTGCGATGCCGCTTCTGGATGATTTGAGTGTGTGTACGTATCGGGAGAGTTGTGAAGGAGAGCGCGATGCTGGATGCTATAGATAAAAACCTGCTGAAAACCGTCGCCGATCTGGAGGGTTTGCCCAAAGGGGCCTACAACATCCGTAAAAACGGGAAGCTCCTGAGCCGTCAGGTATCCGCAAATATCAATATTGAGAGTAATGCCGAGGGTACAGGCATTGTCGTAACCATCAAACCCGGGACGAAAAACGAATCGGTGCACATTCCGGTGATTTTGAGTCAGGCAGGTCTTTACGATGTCGTTTATAACTCCTTCATCATCGGTGACGACGCGGAGGTGACGATTGTAGCCGGTTGCGGCATCCACTGCGGTTCATCCGAACCGGAAGGACACGCGGGTATCCATGATTTTCAGGTCGGCAAGCGGGCGACGGTGACCTATGTGGAAAAGCATTACGCATCGGGTGACGGCAAGGGCCGGAGGAGTCTTAACCCGACAACCAGGGTCTTTCTGGCCGAAGGGGCGCGTGCCGAGATGGAATTGACCCAGATTGGCGGTGTCGATGAAGCCAACCGCCTCAATGAAGCCGAATTGGGCCCCGGGAGTCTTTTGCTGATTACGGAGAGAGTCTTGACGGACGGTGATCAAACCGCCGTGTCCAGGAACAATATTGTCCTGAAAGGCGCCGGTAGCCGGGCCAACATGATTTCGCGTTCGGTCATGAAGGGCAGATCCAAACAGATTTTTTATGCCATGATGGACGCGCAAAACCGCTGTTTCGGTCACATCGAATGCGACGCGATTATTATGGATAACGGAACCAATGAGACCATGCCGTCGCTCAAGGCCGGTCATCCGGATGCGGAACTGACCCATGAAGCCTCCATCGGCAAGATCGCGAATGATCAACTCACGAAGCTCATGAGCCTGGGACTGGATTATGACCAGGCTGTTAACCGCATCATTCAGGGATTTCTCAAATAGGCCACCCTCTAATCTTTATGCGATTGTGTAGATCAATGAAAATCTCCCTGCGCCGCCAATGGACTTGGGTGTTTCCGATTGTGAGTTTCGCGATGGCCTGCGGCTGTGCAGGTGCACTCCAGAAGATTCCGGTCCCTCCGGAGTCGATAGTCAATGTTTCTTTTGACGGACCCTATGACGCCGATATTCCCCCTGCATTTGTGAAAAGAATCAAAGCAGCCTCGTTTCTCGCAGATTCAGCTCTGCCTGATCTTTGGGTCGGTGTAGGTCTGTATTTCGAACTCAGAGGCGATGAATTGCGATCTCTCCATTTCTATGACCGGGCGATTGACAAATTCCAGAAGCGTGAAGACCGGACAGGCGAGGCGACGGCCGTGACCCGCAAGATCGTTTTGTTGTGCCGGTTCGGCAGATTTCCTGAGGCGCTAAGCGAGGTGGAAAACGTCCGGCTGAATTTGTCTAGCGAATCGCTGAGAGCTTTTGCGTCCTACCAGGAAGCAACATACCATTTGCTCCGGGGCGAGCCGCATAAAGCCTCCGGTTTATTTCGCCAATCCCTGAAATCCCTGGAAGGGGCTTCGGTCAATGATCATTTGCTGATGCTGAAGCGCGACGCGCTGCTGGCTTTAGGGATATCCCTTCTGGCCCAAGAGCATTTCGCCTCTCTGATGAAAAATGTCCAAGTGGAGAATCTGCAGGAAACCCAGACCGACAGAACGTTTGCCGCCTCAAGCCGTGACTGTTTTCAGCAGGCGGTGGCGCTCAACGCTCTTATACGGAAGTCAAATCTGGGACATTGTCTTCCTGAGGAGGCCTTTGACGTCATAGACGTTCAGGCAGGAAACCATCTGGCCCTATGTGATGCTCTGGAGGGGAAATACGTGGATGCCGCCGCCGGTTTTGATGCGGCGCTGCGGACGGCGAAAGACAGGTTGCTCACCGCAGGAGAGATCGAAACCCTCTTTTTGTCCACAGTGGCACATCTGCCGGTGAAGGACAAAGAAGCGGGAATTCAAGCTGCGCGCCGGTTAATTGATCTGGCCGATCAATACCACTTACAGGCTTACCGGATATGGGGCAGATTTCTGTTATCGCGTTATGAGCTGAGCCGGGGCGACTTGAAGGCGGCGGTTGGGCTGCTCGGCTTTGCCATCCATCTTCTGGAGTCCCATGCCGCCGGAGAGACAATAGAGGCCTGGCGTAAAATCTCCTATATTGACAGCCGCGTTTTATACGATGATCTCATTGTTCTGCATGCGCGGCAGGGCAATGCCGGGGAGGCGCTTCAAACAGCGGAACGCGCAAAGGCAAGAACGCTGATTGATCTGATTGGTGATGCAGACATCGGTAAAACACCTGAGGAATCCATCTGGATCCGGAATGTTTATGAGGCTTCCGCAAAAACGACAGCCGGTTACACAAAAGCCTCGGTCATTGCCCTGGATAAAGGCGCCCTTTCAGAGTCTTTAAAGGAGATCAGAAGTGCGCAAGACTCGTACAGCGAAATCCTCGACAGCATGAAAACGCATAATGAGGAATTGTATGCTCTTTTCCGGGCTGAATCTCCCGACCTGCAGGAAATTCATCATTTGCTGGACCCCAATACAACACTGTTTTGCTATTACGTTGCCAATCGATCTTTCTATATTTGGGTGATCAACCGGAATCATTTCCGTATGATGAGGGTTGATAAAAACAGAGAGGAGGTTGCCGCTCTGGTTTTGGCGCTGCGTAAAGCGATCCGGCAAAGGGATAAAAAGCAAACAGAATTGTTATCCGAGAAGGCCTATACCTGGTTTCTCAAACCGTTCATCGGTCTGGTGTCCGGCGACCGGATCGGCCTCGTTCTCCATGACGCGCTGCATTACCTGCCGTTTGCGGCAATGAGTAATAAAAGAGAGTTTCTCATAGAAGGTTTTTCCGTTTTTGATTTACCGCAGGCAGGCGCTTTGAAATATGCATTGAAGAAACAACCGTCACAGGGTATAAGAATCCTTGTGTGGGCGGATACAAAGGCCAATCTGGCCTTTGTTCAAGATGAAATACAGGCGGTTCGACGATCATTTCCCCGTACGGATATTCTTCCTGCCGGGGATGCGGCAAAGGGGATCATCAATCAGTCGGCCGGAGATTATGACTTCATTCATTTTGCAGCACGCGCGATGATCAGGCAAGATGAGCCGATGATGTCCGGCTTTTCCGGATCACCGGCCGGGGCAAACCCGGCGTTTCTCAATCTGGAGGACGTCTTCGGGTGGCAGTTATCCGGCCATGGCGTTGTGGTGAGTGCCAGTCAGTCGGAGGCGGGTGTGGTATCAAACGGTTCCGAAATCGCTTTGTTTAACCGGGCTTTCCTTTATGCCGGCAGTCCGGGGCTGATCAAATCCCTGTGGCGGGTCGAAAGCAGGGCAAGAGTGATTTTTATGGAATTGCTTTATAAAAACCTTGACAAGGATCTTTCCATGGCCGATGCGTTAAGACAGGCGCAGGCGGAAATGAACCAGATCGGGTTTGCGCCTTTCGACTGGGCGGGATACACGCTGACCGGACCCTTCTGATTGAGGAGTGTTAGCGGATGAATGGGTTTTGCATGCAAAAAGACAGGAGGCCGGATGGAAAATGCAGAGGTCCTTTTGATCCTTGATGCCATTGAGGATCAAATGATGCATGAAGGCGTGTTGGGCTTTTCGCCTGCGGTACTGGCGGTACTCGATGATATGGACGCCAGCAACAACGAGATCGAAAGCCTGAAGTTCCGTATTGGTCGTGATGTCCTCATGCGGATATTTGATTATGCCAGTTCTGCCTATTGGGGTAGTCTGAAAAAAGGCAGTATTCAGACTTTTTACGAAGTGGTGAGCCGTCTGGGTATGGCACACACAAAAGCGATGATCCTCATTTTATCCCTCAAAATGCTGGCCCATGAAGATCCGGAGATAGAAGAGATATTCGCGCGCTGTTTTTCTGCCGCTACGCTGGGGAAGATCATGGCCGGGCAGTTTGGAATGCGTGAGGAATCGGCCAAGAAAGTGGAGCTGGGAGGGCTTTTTTCTGAAACGGGCCGGATGATCATGGAGGTGTACAAAAAGCGTTGGGCTCCCGATGATGAGCGCATCGATTTGCCGTTTGTGGAAAAATATCACACTTACTTAACGGAAAGACTCATCGAAAGATTTGCGCTGCCGGATTATCTGAAAGGCATGATTTTCCATGACGGAATTGTCATCGAAGCGAATTACTTTACATTAGCCAGCCTCACGCAGCTGGCGGTCAATATGGTTGCGGTTAGCTTTCAGAAATACCATGGTCGTCTGGTGATTGAAGCGCTTCCCCTGCCGGAAGGGTACGACCAGAGCCACTCTTTGGAGCATATGATAGTAGAGCAATTCAACTCGGTGGGTTTGGGAAAATATCTGCGAATTATTCATAAAAAGGAACGAATCCTTCCGGTTTATGAATATGCGGGTTCAAACCCCCCGGCATAGGAAGAGATCATCAGGGTATCTGTAGATTTGAATAATCATCAGGGAGAGGGTTTCATGAAAAAGAAAAAAGCGACAGGAAGTCACTTATCTTCTGGAGATTATCTTATGGAAAGCGAGGATGAGGCCATTCGTCTGGATCTTAAAACGGATCCTGATGCACTGCGAAGACAGGCCATCTGGGGCGGCGTAAAGCCAGGCATGAGGATTCTGGATTGCTGCTGCGGACCGGGTAAAACGACATCCCTGCTGTATGATATGATTCAACCGCAAGGCAGCATTGTGGGGATTGATTTTTCCCCGCAGCGCATCGCTTATGCCAATGAGCACTATGGCGGCAAACGGGGGATCGAATTTAGTCTTCAAGACTTATGTGAGCCGATGGATGCACTCGGCGAATTCGATCTCATCTGGGTGAGGTTTGTTCTGGAATATTTCCGGCAGCATGCGCCTGTGATTGTCAGCAATCTCAAAAAGTCTCTTAAGCCGGGCGGTACTTTATGCCTGATCGACCTGGATTTCAGTTGCCTGATCCACTACGAGATGCCCGCGCCTCTTGCGAGTGTTCTTGCCGGGATTATGAGTGCCCTCGATGAGCAGCATGACTTTGATTCTTTTGTCGGACGCAAGCTTTATTCCTTTCTCTATGACGCCGGATTTCAAAATATTGATGTGGAGCTGATGGCGCATAACCTGATCTTTGGCGAAATCAGAGAAAAGGACAGATATAACCTGACTAAAAAACTGGAGATTGCGGCAAAAAAATCAAAAACGCTGATTGATCAGTACCCGGGTGGTCAGCGGCGGTTTTTCGGTGATCTTGAAGAATACCTTTTGGATCCGAGACGATTTACCTATACGCCGCTACTGTTATGCAAGGGAACCCGTCCGCTGTCAGAATGACACCCCCTGTCGAGGATTTCCCGGATTGTGAAAAGCAAGTCTTCAGGGCGATAGGGTTTATGGATAAATCCCGCCGCCCCGGAAAGAATTAAATTATCTGTCTGTTCAGTGCCGGAGTGGCCGCTGGTCATCAGCACTTTTATATTTTGGTTGATTTCCAGTAAACTCTGCAGACATTTTTTCCCGCCACAGCCCGGCATGATCAGATCGAGAATGACCAGATCGATTTCATCTTTCTGCTGCTGGTATAGCTCTAGCGCCTGCTCGCCGCTTTGAGCCGTTACAATCCGGTATCCATAGGTACTCAGGGTGTCTTGAACCGTCTCCAGGATGCCTTTTTCATCATCAACCAGAAGGATTCTTTCCGTTCCCCCGGCCAATTTCTTCGGCTGCTCCTGCGCCATATGCATCGTTATTGTTGAGGCGGATGCCGGAAGGATGATGTGAAAGGTCGTTCCTTTATCCGGCTCGCTTTCACAGTAGATATGCCCTCCGTGATTATTGATTATCCCCTGAACGACCGCCAGCCCCAGGCCTGTGCCTTTGCCGGGTTCCTTGGTTGTGAAAAAAGGTTCAAAGATTCTTTTGGTCAGATCCGGATCCATACCGCAGCCTGTGTCCGCGACGGAAAATCGAACGTAAGCGCCGGGACCGATATGCATAAGATGGATCCTGGTTTTTTCAGGCAGGATCAGATTGGCGGTCCTGATCGTAATGACGCCGCTGTCGCCCATGGCGTCGCGCGCATTGATGACCAGATTCATAATGATCTGAGCGATCTGGGTCGCATCCGCTTTGATCGGGAAAATGTCGTCACAAAGCTCCAATTTGATTTCAATCATTTTGGGAATGGATGTGACCAGCAGATTATTGATGCTTTTTATTTCCTGATTAATATTGACGACTCTGGGAAGGGGTTCGACCTTTTTGCTGAAAAGCAGAAGCTGACGGACGAGCTCACGCGATCGCGTGATGAGCTCACCGATACTGTTTAAATAGGGCATGTCTGCTTCATTGCCCAGTCTGCCGGAAATCATCAATTGGTTATAACCCATGATTGCCTGGATGATATTATTGAAGTCGTGGGCGATGCCGCCGGTCAGGGTGCCCACGGCCTCCATTTTGGATGCCTGCAGCAATTGCGCTTCCATGCTGCGCAATTTGGTGATGTCCTTGAGGGTGCCTACGATGCCGATGACATTCCCTTCCGCATCGCAATCCGGCGTTCCGGTAAAGGTGATATAGCGCGGCAGCTGCTTTTTGTTTGACAGGGTAAAGTTCCTATCCCGGATCGTCAGCCTTTCCGACAGGATACTCTGCAGGGTGGCATTGAATGCCGGCCGGTCTTCGTTGAGCAGGAAATCGGCGAGCTTCCTGTTTTGCAGATCCCGTTCGATGCTGTGCCCCAAAACCTCTTCCCACGCGGGATTGGCATATTTGATTCGTCCTTCCGCATCGAGCT
>DDWS01000019.1 GCA_002347685.1 Syntrophaceae bacterium UBA2280 | reverse complement strand
GGACAAATCATTTGCTCCTTACAATCGGATTTTTCTGTTGAAGCACGGCCGTACCTGTGTCAGAATACGACATGCATATTCTTATCGACGGCTATAATTTGATCCGCCAATCCGCCCATCTGAGACATTTCGAGCGGCAAAGTCTCGAGGCGGGACGCCATGCCCTGATTGCGTTCCTATCCGGCTATCAGAAACGCAAAGGCCATAAGATTACGGTCGTCTTCGACGGATGGGTCTCCGGCCCGCCGCTGGAAGAGAGGGATCTCTCGGCAGGTATTCACCTGATTTACTCGCGGCGAGGCGAAAAAGCCGATGAGGTGATCAAACGGATGGCCGCCCATGCGGAGGAGGAAATGCTCGTGGTGACATCCGACCGTGAAATCGCCTCGTATGCCGCCCGCAAGGACAGGGCGGTTCTTTCGTCCGCCGAATTTGAAGCCATTGCCGAAAACGCCTCATCGCCTGCTGAAAACCTGATGGAAAAAGACGAAGACGACGAAGAGACAGACAGGTCAGTGCGAAAAAAAGGCGCGGCCCATAAACTCTCCCGCGCGCAAAGGCGCACACAGGCCTGCGTCAGGAAGCTTTAGCGCATGCATTGATCAAAAAACGCTCCAAAAGGAGTTGCGGATCGGTGGACGAGGATTTCATCGCGCGGTCGATATCCACCAGGTCATCTAAAAACCTCACCAAATCCGGATAAGAAAAACGCCCGCAATGACGCAGTGCGTTGTAGATCACAAAGGGGTGCTTATTGACCAGCAGATCTTCCTTTTTAGCACCCTGGGGCGCCAGCCCCGCGAGGACCGGATGAATATTTTTCTGGAACCAACCGTAATCCATATTGTTGTTTATTTTAGCGATTTTCCCGGAACGCAGCAGGATCGATGCCTGCAGCAACAGGCGGATTTCACGTCCGACCATGGTCAGGATCATTAAATGGTGAGTTCCCTGATCCATGAACGCCCTCAAAGCGGTCAGCGCGGCGGGCGCATTTTTCTCGGCCAGCGCCGTCGTCAAATCAAAAATCGAATCCTCTTTGGTTTTACCCACGACGATTTCAACATCCGACTCCTCAATTACGGCGCGCTCGCCGGAATAGGACACGAGCTTGAGCAATTCATTCAACGAGGGACGCAGTTGAAAACCTGTCTTTTTCCCAAGCGCCATCCAGGCAGCGGGCGTCAGGCTTTTGCCATAGCGGCCCAGCAGTTTCTGCGCTTCTCCCTTTAGCTTTTCTTTTGTGGCTGCCTCGTTTTTCAGCTCTCCAAAATGCAAAACGACACCGGATTTCTCGATGACTTTAAAAATCTTCTTTCGTTTATCCACCGCTTCGGCAGTCAGAATCAGGCAATTTCCGGCGGGCAGCCCCTGCGCGAGAAGCTCGCTGAATCTCCCGGCGGAATCCGCGCCGCCATCCGCCGTCAACCCCATGTGCTCGCAGACTTCAATGACGCGCGGCAGCCACTGATGCCGGTCATCTCCTGCATCGTTTTCCACGGCTTTGCGCCACTGTTCATCGGTAATTTTCTGCCAGCCTTCGCCTAGCATGTCCTCCCAGGCAAATCCGGATATTTTCAGAAAGCTCAGAAAATATCCGGCCGCTTTTTCGGGCCGTTCGGTCAGGTGGTCACGGATTTTGCGGATCAGTTCGACCAGGTTTTCACGGGACTGAAAAATCGTTGTATTCTTCACCACCACAACTTTTCTGCCGCCAAGCAGAGACGGCGAAAGAAGATGATCTTTCAGCCAATCGAAGTCCGCCTGGTCTCCGTCGAGAAGGAAGAGGCCGAAATCCCGATCGGATTCCGGCACCAGTTCGTTCACGATCTGCTCCAGGGCATCTCCGATCAGATAATCTTCTTCACCATACAAAAGATAGCAGGAGGCAACCTTCCCCTTTTTCAGGTCGGCGATTATTTTTTCCAGAGTCATGAAAGACACCCATAAAGCAGGCGATTGAATTGTGAAAACTTACATAATGACGTATTTATTGATGTGTTTGACAACTTCTTCCGGGTCGTCAATAATATGAATCATCTCGAGGTCAAATGGGAGGATCATGTCGTTTTCGAGCATGCTGTTTTTCAGCCAGTCCAAAAGCCCCTGCCAGTAGTCCCGGCCCATGAGGATCACAGGAAAGCTCTTCACCCTCTTGGTCTGAATCAACGTGAGGGCTTCAAACAGTTCATCCATGGTTCCGTAACCGCCGGGCAAAATGACGTACGCCATCGCGTATTTGACGAACATGACTTTACGGATAAAGAAATATTTATAATCAATTTGAATATTGGCGTAGGGATTGGGTTTCTGCTCAAAAGGCAAACGAATATTCATGCCAAGCGACTGACCACCCGCCTCGGCAGCACCTTTGTTGGCAGCCTCCATGATGCCGGGGCCGCCTCCGGTAATCACGGCAAAACCGCTTTTCGCAAGCAGCCTTCCTAAATCCTCCGCCATTTGGTAATACTTATCCTCAGGCTTGACCCGCGCGGAACCGAAGATCGTGACCGCGTTTCGAACTTTCGACAGCACTTCGATGGATTCGACAAACTCCGCCATTATGCGGAAAATCCGCCAGGATTCTTCAGTGGATAATGAATCAACAAGATATTGCTTTTCCATAGGACTCATTCCCCTGCGCCGGGTAAACGACGAGATAGAAAGGTTATTGGTCTTCTAATTTAAAAAAAATTAATTGCTGCGGCGTCGTTGAACCTTAGCCAGCCTGCGTCGCGCTTCGATGGTCTTTCTCTTCTTCTTGACTGAGGGTTTCTCATAGGCGCGCCGGACTTTTAATTCTTTAAACAGGCCGCTTTTCGACAGCTTGTTTTTTAAAATTTTAAGCGCTTTCTCGACATCGTTATCAATGACTTTTACTTCCAAATTGACATCCTCCTTGCTGGATTGAATGAACTTATTTCAAATACTTTTCACTATAGACGCAAAAAAAGGGCAGTACGGCGAAACCAAGAGAATCTTGTGCCGTAAACTACCCTGACATTTTCAATACGCTTTAAATCACGCTCCCTACTTAAGAAACCACTCTTTGCAAAGCCTTGAAGAAGGCCCTGTTTTCTTCACGGTTTCCCACGGTTACCCGTATACAATTTGTCGTCCGCGCCGGAACATTGACATCCCTCATCATCATCCCCTCAGCGGCGAGATTTGCATATATGCGATCCGAATTAAAATTGCAACTAAAATAAATAACATTCGCCTTTGATGGAAACGCACGAATGGCGACAATCGCTTGAAAACCGGCATAGTGTTCTTGTTTGTCTTTGCGTCCTGACCATCAAAAACGCACGAATCGTTCAGATAAATCTGATCATCAGCCTGACCGGCCGGGCTCTTCTTCTTTGAGCTTCCAATTCCAGCAGTCATCCGCGTATTTATGGACCAGACGCCTGCTTAGCAACCCTTCTGCCTGAGTCAGTGGAGCCTCCTTTACAGAGATACCCAACTCGTCAATGAATCCTTTTGCCAGAGCCGCGCAGACAGCTTCTTCGTTGATCGGAGAGGGGAGGATTTCATTCACGGCGGTCACAGACGCTCTGAGTCTATCCGCCCCTTGAAGGGTGGAAACGGGAAGGATTAAGGCTGCCGTTCTCTCCGGATCAAAAGTCAAAAGCAGCGACCCGTGCTGCAAAAACCCTCCGCGCCTTCTCACCTGCGCGCTGCCGCAGATTTTTCGTCCCGCTACCAGAAGTTCGTTGTCCGAAGGCGCTGAAAAACAGCTGGACCGCAAATCAGAGCTGACCATTTGGCCGGAGCCCAAGGCGATAGAAGCCTCAATTCCCATCAAATCCAGGGCCCGCGCCAGACAGGCGCTGACCATACGATAAGTACCCTGGATATCGGAAGGAAAGAGATTTCCCGCACCACAGGCGGTAATGCAGTAGGTGATTTCATCGCTGTGAAGAACTGCTTTTCCACCTGTGAGTCTTCGCACAACATCAATCCCTGCCGACCGGCAGGCAGGAAGGTTGATTTCATCTTCGATTTGCTGGAAGTACCCGATGGAAACCGACGGCTTGCGCCATCCGTAAAAACGCAGCGTCGGCAGTTCTTGATGCGTCATGGTTTCCCGAAAAACGGCCTCGTCAATGGCCATGTTTTCAAAGGCTTCGTCTCGCCGATACGGAATTAGCCGCCAGGTCATCACAGGCTGTCAGTCCGACTCCTGCTGCATGATAAACGCATAATAGCCACCGGCATCCAGAAGATCGTCGAGTTGTTCCATGTCGTCCATCTCGATGACAACCAGCCATCCGGTGTCGTGAGGATCGCTGTTGATAATGCCGATGTCGTCATTAATATCTTCATTGACACTGACTATCGTACCGCTGACCGAAGCGATCAGATCCACAACCGCCTTGGCGGATTCAATCGACCCGAAAGCTTCGTCACGCTCCATGTAGGTATCAATATCAGGAAACTCGATCGAAAGGATCTCTCCTAAACTCTCCTGGGCATAATCTGTAATTCCCAGTGTCGCCATATCTCCGTCAACCCTCACCCAAATGTGTTCGCGACTGTAAAGCAGGTCTTCCGGAAATACCTTCATAGCAACATAACCTCTTTTTTATTCGATAATGGTGAGTTCTTTATTCATTTTTGTAATGACTTCGCAACCCTTTTCTTTGACGACAACCGTGTCTTCAATCCGGATTCCCCACTGTCCCGGAAAATACAAGCCGGGCTCAACGGTAACAACCATGCCGGCACGGAGAATGTCAGTGGACCGGGGCGACAGTTTGGGGGCCTCATGAACATCGAGTCCGACACCATGACCGGTCCCGTGAACAAAGTACTGTCCATACGGATCCCCAAAGACTCGCCGGACGCAGGCATCAACGTCCGCAGCCGGGACACCGTCTCGGATCATATGAATGGCCTCATCATGCGCCCGCTTGACCAAACGATAAGCATTCTTTTGAGGATCTGTCAATTCCCCAAATGCGAATGTACAGGTTTCATCGGAGCAATACCCCCGATAACGGATGCCGAAATCCACCACCAGAATATCACCCTTTTTGATTTTCCGTCTCGACGGCTTTGCGTGCGGCAATGCCGCATTCTTTCCAGACGCTACGATGGGATCAAAAGCCATAGCGTCAGCACCCGCCTCCCTTGCGGCATACTCCAGGGCAAACGCAAATTCCTTTTCCGTCCAGCCGGCGGAGGCCTCGCGAACCAATTGCATCATCGCCGCCAATGCAATTGCTGCCGCTTTTTTCATAATGGATACTTCACGTGCGTCCTTGCGGGACCGGATCGCCCCTAACTCATCATCCAATAAAACCATTTTCCCGCGACGAAGGCTGCGTGTCAGCCGACGGTACATCTGAATGCTCATAAAGGCAGATTCAATACCGAGACGCCTGATTGCCAGCTCCCTGATGACATTCACCAGGCCTTCATGCTTGTCCTGATATTGAACCACAAAAATCCCCGGACATTCCATGGCAGCCTGAACGGTATAGCGTCCGTCCACGAGCAGCACCTTTTTTTCACAGCCGATCACCAGCGCTCCGTCGCTTCCCGTAAAGCCGGTCAGATAACGAATATTATTGATATTGCAGATCACGATACCGTCGACGTTCCACTGGCAAAAACATTTCTGAAGCAGGGCGATCCTGATTGGATAAGGATTGCTGATTTTTTGAGACATGTGATTTTTTAACCTGTGAACTTTTTTCCGGCCACCGGATAGCGTTTTTTTGAATCCCTCGCAGACGATGCCACGGCATCAAAAAGGGTGGATGTCTTCTTTCTCGGCTCGGATTTTCAAAAATATCTTCATTTTTGAAAATGGCTCTTTGCCGCTGTTCTCAGCTACCGGATAGACTGAAGGTAATCTCTGGCCTTTTGCCCGAAAGCGGACTTAGGGGATAAGGCCACGACTTCCAGAAAAGCCTTCCTTGCGTTGACATTGTCCTTGATTTTCAGATAACACTCTCCCAGAAAATAATGAGCGTCATACATAGCAGGCTCAAGGTCTACAGCATTCCTGAAATGTTCGATGGCCAAAACAAGCTTTGATTCGGCCATGTAGATCAGACCGATATTTTTCTCAATCTGGGGACGCAAAACGCCCAGAACGTCATGCCTGAGGGCTTGCTGATACCGGGAAAGGGCCTTCGGGTAGTCCTTAAGATTATAATAAGCCCAACCCGAGTTGTACAAAGCCAGAGCAGGGGTATCATAGAGATGATTGGCAAGCGCCCTGTCAAACGACGCAATCGCCTGATCCCATTGCCCCATATCCATGTAAAGGGTTCCCAGATAATTATGGGCTTCGGAATAATCTCTCTTTAGAGCAACGGCTTTCTTAAACGACTCCACCGCGAAATCCTGAATTCCCCGACCGTGATAGGCAACCCCTAAATAATACTTGATTTTCGGATCACGGGGCGAATATTTTTCCGCCTCAAGCAATTCTTTCAATGCGCTGTTATATTGCCCCGCTTCAATTAAGGCCATGCCTTTTTTTAAAAAAGCATCCGCCTGGTCTTTATGCCAGGGCGTGTTCGTGCATGACGTAACGCCTAGGAGGAGAAAAGCAACAACGATCAGCATCAGGGCATTTTTTTTCATAGACTGCATACCACCATTGATAAATTATTTGTATTTTTACAACGGCACCCCCAAAAACCGACTTCAAAGGAAGTTTGTCTTTGGGGGCGCACGAATTGCATATTCAGATATTCAGATTCAAATCAGCCTTCTGAACCTATGGTTTCTCATCGCCTACGGGTTCCACATAACCGGAACCGGACAGGATTTTCGGCGTAATAAATATCAAAAGCTGCCTTTTTTGTCTTGTGATCCCTTCCGTTTTGAAAAGCCAGCCCAACGCGGGGATTTTATAAAACCACGGAATACCCCGGACGGTATTGTCTTCCTGCACCCTCGATACACCACCGATGACAACGGTGTCACCGTCGGATACGACAATTTTCGACTCCACTTCATTTTTGCGGATCGGCGGGTTGCCCTGAAGCCTTTCTCCACGGGCATAGTCCGGCGTATCATTAGTCGCCTTGATTTCCATCGAAATCCGGCCCTCATGAGTTATTTTCGGCTTCACTTCCAGACGTAACACCGCTTCTTTAAAAGTCACCGTCGCCGGAGAAGTCCCGGATGCGGGGGTCACATAAGGAACCTCGTCACCCTGCTTGATGACGGCTTTGACATTGTCCATTGTCACAACTTTAGGCGACGAAATCACCTTTCCTAACTCACTGGTCTCCAGGGCCGCAAGCTGTGTTTCAATGAAACCCCGGGCGCCGCCGAAAACAAGCCCTAACGTAGGCGATGCGAGGGCGGCAGGCAGGTTTACCGCCGCCAGATACAGAGGATTCGTTGTACCTGCCGAGGTGAACGGAATTTCAGGTGGATAAACCATTCTTCCCGTATTGGACTGCAAAGTACTCGACCCGCCGGAAAGCCCCAATCCATAAGATCCGATCGAGCGAAGGTTTCCAAAACCCCAGCTTACCCCTAAATTGCGCAGAAAATCTTCCGTCGCTTCAACAATCTTGGCTTCAATGAGAATCTGACGCAGCTCTCCTTTTTCGGCCAGCAATTCGATCTCCCGCTTTTTTCGTTCGTCTTCGGCTTTTCGCTGATCGGCTTCCGCCTGCATCTTATCGGCTTCGTCCTTTTTCTTTCTTTCCAGCGTCATGACCGTGATGACATCTCCCATGGGCTGCTGTGACAGGCCGTGAACTTTCAGGATAGATTCCAGGGCCTGGTCCCAGGGAACATTCTTCATCGCCAGCGTTACCGTTCCTTTGACGTCATCACCTGAAATGATGCTCATGTTTCCATACTCTGCCATCAGTCGTAAAACACTTTTAATATCAGCATCCTGAAAATCAAGGGAGATGATCCGGTCCGTATAACGCTTCACCGGCTCTCGCCTCGCGGGACGAGCCTGTACATCCCGTAAATCCGCTGTACTGGTGTCCTGTTGTCTTAGAGTCAGAACCGCAGGCCGGGCATCAATACCGGCAATGTTGAAATCAATCAGAACCGTTCTACCTTCCTGCCTGACGGAATAGGGAACACTTTCTTTGAGTGTGATGATCAGGTTCGCCCACGGATTACCGTTTTGTGTCTGCTGCTGAGGCAAAACGGATAGCACATTGAGCAATTCCCCGTCACCCAGATTCCTGCGCAGGCTCTCGGGTACAAACATATTATCCAGCTTAACCAGCAGTGAACCGTCCGCGTTTCTGGACACATTCACGGAAGATTGCTGTGAAACAACCAGACTGACCCGCTCTTTGCCCGGCATCTTTTCAAAAAGGACATTTTCCAGATAGCCGACTTTGACGTCTTTATTCCCCTGCCCGGATTCAGCGGCGGCAAATGCGCCCCCGGGCGTATATGCAAAGATCCAAAGAAAAATGAAAACATAAATGGTTTTGGATAAGTGATTTTTCATGATTTTACCTCATTATATATTTTTGCGCAGTTTCAAGATGACCCGTTTCACCTTTTTATCTTCATACTCATCAACCACCACACGATCCGCCAGAATCTCTGTGACTTTCCCGTTGCGCAGACCAATGCGCGTGCCCACGAAAATTGGATAAAACTTCCTTGCCGCATCCTCCAGAACCGCGACACGCCTGGACTGGTCTCCTGCAATACCGACGACCCTGAAATTGCCCACAGAAACTCGCTGAAGCGGGAAAATAGACTCCGCTGCCTTCTTCTCTTCGTCCTTCTTTGCCGCCGGAAGCTCGACCTGGACAAACGGCTTAAAAGGGTCGGGGTTGCCTAAGGGATTATAGCTGTAGAGGCCGTCTTCCGATACCGTCACAGTTGGGATAACCATATCCACAACGGATTTTTCGGTCTCTGCTGCCTCCGTCTCGACTGAAGGCAGAGCCTGATCCTCGCAAAATGCGAATCCGGATCCGACCAACACAAAAAGCAAACTGCAAAAAATAATCGTTTTTATTCTTTTCATTTTGTCTTTTCACTTACGCTTTCTTTTTTATCAACAAACATGTAGGTTTTCACCGTACAGGATGCTGTAAGAACATTTCCCCGGCCCTTGACATCCTTCCGGTCTCCTATGGAAATATCCGAAACGTTCACAATGCGCGGCAGCTTGGCTACTTTTTCAAAGAAATGAACAATACTCTGAAAATGACCGGTCACTGTGACTTTCACGGGTATTTCCTCGTAAAACGGTTCCGGCTCCGGTTCAGGCTCACCCTTCTTGGCCTTTGGGGCTGCTTTCGCCGCTTCCGGTCTATCCAGTGTTCGAGGAACAGCGGCCCTCGGTTCAAACAACGCAAACTCAACACCCGCATCTTTGCCGGCAAGAGCAACAGAATGAAAAAGGCCGGGGATTTCCCGCTGGTCGGGAAGTTTAAGCAGTGCGACTTTGTAATTCTCCTCCAGGGCTTCCACTTCGGCGATATACTGGTCCAACTGAAGGACAACCTTTTCTTTCTGAGCGATTTGCATCTTTATGGTTTCCAGCTCACTTTCAATTTGGGCCTTCCGGGTCAGAACGTCCGCCAAAAAATAAAAGTAGTATAGGTAACCAATCGCAAAGACGATCAGAATAATTACCAGGGCCTTGGCCTGAGGAGACATCTTTTTAATATCATTGACTGTAATGGCCATAACTTAAAATCCCTTTTTTAATTGGCATGAAAAGTTGAACTGCTGCAGTGTGATACCCGCAATCTCTGTGCGCTTTGATGAAATCAGATCCACCGACCGGATCGCTGAAAAATTTTCGATCGTCTTCATAAAATTCGCAACCGCAATGTTATCCCGCCCGATGCCTTCAATGGTCATGGCTGCACCGCTTTGTCCGATTTTCGTCAGCCAGATGGTTTTGAGCGGCACAAGCAGGGCTAAATCATCGAGCGTCTTCACCGGGGCCAGGCGATTTTCTTCTAAAGTGCCGATCACGCCAAGCTTGAGTTCCAGTTCGGCCTTGGCCTTTTTAAACCGCTCCAGATCGCCCACCTTTTCATCCAGAACCTTCAGAGTTGCCTTGGACTGAGTCAGACTGGAATCTAAATCATTAACCTGCGATGTAAAAAAAATCTGCACCCAGACCAGACAAAGGATAAAAATTACAAAAGAGCCGATAATAATGGTGATCTGGCGCGAAAGATTCTCTTTTTTTGCTTTTTCTCGGTAAGGTAAAAGATTAATTTTTATCATTTGTCACCTATTTTCCTTAAGCCCAGCCCAATGGCTACCGCCCCGATGGTCTTTATATATTCTATCTTCCCGGCATCAATATTCTTTTTATTGTATCCGATTTTCAACAGCGGATTGATCAGTTCCGTTTCGATGTTGAGCCTCTGCGACAAGCTACCGCTCAAACCCGCAATTCTGGACGACGCCCCTGCCAGGTAGACGTGTTTGATATAATCACTGCCGAACGTCGAGCGGAAGTAATCGATGGATCTTTCAATTTCCAGGCAAATCGGCTCTGCGCAATCCATAATGGCGGTTTGCAAATCTTCCTTGTCCTGGTCGCTTCCTGCCACACCGTCAATTTTAATGGCTTCCGCCTCGTCAAAGGATATGCGGTATTTTTCCTGCAATCCTTCTGTCACGGCATTTCCACCCAGAGTAAAATCTCGAGTGAAAATGGACATGCCACCTTTGACAATATTGATATTCGTAATGCTCGCGCCGATGTTCACAATGACGACAATTTCGCCGTCTTCGAAGTCGTAATTCGCCTCATACATGGTTTCAAGGGCAAAAGAATCCACGTCCATGATGTTCACCGTTAGCCCCGCCGCAGTAATCGCGTCGAGATAATTATTGATATCCGCCTTTTTGGCGGCGACAATAATAACGTCCATCTGGTTGGGATTATATTCATTGTCCCCGAGGATCTGAAAGTCATAATTGACGTCATCCATATTGTCGAACGGCAGATACTTACCTGCCTCATCGCGAATCAAATCTCGCAGCTCCACCTCTTCCATCTGGGGAAAAGTTACTTTTTTAATAATGACGGAATTTCCGGAAAGCGAAGTGACAAGCCCTCGTCCTTTACAGCCGGAGTTACGAAAAAGTTCTTTAATTGCAGCGGATAGCGCCCGGGAGTCTTCCAGATTTCCTTCAACGATAACGCCTTTGGTAAGGGGAAACTGTAAAAAACGGTTTAATACAGGTCCATGCGACGAGCCCACGATTTCTGCAAGCTTTATAGAATGCGACCCGATATCCAACCCCACGAGCCTTTTCGTTCCTGTAAAAACTTCCTTCAGATCAAACATTCACTCACCGTCATGCTTTCTGTTTGGGTCTTTCTTTTTTTCATTGGGTCAGTCTGTAGACTATGTCCCCTTTTTTTACCATTCCCATTTCGCTGCGGGCTATGAATTCAATATAGGACAAATCATTGCGCAACAACAATATTTTCTTCTCCAGTTCCCTGTTTTCAAGCTCTATGGCATTGTTCTCCGCGTTCAAATGGTTTAGCCGCTGCGCCATCATGTAGTTATCAATAACTCCCCGGTTACCGAACGCGATGAGAAGCGCCATAAAAAACATAAAGACAACCAGATACCTGCCTATCTTCATCGAATGACAACCCTTCACACGCCAGGTTTGCGCATGCATCCATAAAAGCACCAGATTTTTCGGAAAAAAGCGACAACAAAGTCCATGCTAAATGGGAAACACTTCTTCGTGCGACTTCTGCAGCGCTTTTGCCACTTTCAGTTCTGAATTCTTTCGCGTGGGCATTCCTTTTTCCATTTTCGCAACAGTCTGCGGCGTGAGACCCGCCTCGCGCGCCAGCTCTGATACGCTCAAAGGAATTCCCTCCCGAAACTTTTTCACTCTGTTTTTCCGAATATTATCTGTCATAATTAAAGTGACACCTTATTTTCCTCTAAAAAACAATAAAAAAAATAAAAAGTCAAGAAATAATTTAATCATTATCAAAATACATTAAGATTGCTTAAAATTAATCATTCATAAACCACATCGCTGCTTTTTATATCGACGTTCTCCTTCGAAAACATTAATAAAAAACATGATATTTGTGACCCAGATCACATACCGTGGTATCCGAATAGGACTGATAATAATAATATATTGTTATATCAAGTGCTTATAAATTAACAGACGGAAGATTCTGCTGAGGTTCACCGAGCAGAAACTTGCCGCTTTCAATCCAGTCTTTCAGAAGATTGGCGATCTGTGCAGCTTTGTAATAACTGGAAAGAGGGGCGGTGATGACTTTTTTACCGTCGATCATAATCTCGCCACTGCGCAGCGCCTGATAACTGACTTCCGCAACCGGCCTGGGAGTACCCTTCGGATAATCCATGCTGTAGTCATACACCTGGGCATAAATATCTTCGTCTTTCACCGCGGTACACATCGCCATATCTTCATCTAAAATAGGAATGGGAATACCGATGCCGACGAAGAGCGATGTGCCGTAACCCAAAATACTGGCGCCGGCCAGCCATTCGGGGCTCATTTCCTTCAAATTACCAATGACGGCAATGGTGCCTGCCCCCTCTTTGGGCACACCGTTTACGCCCCTGACGACATTGGGATTATGCTGTGTGCCGGGCCAGGCCACAAAACCCTGTGTCCCGCCTAAAAATATCCGTGTACCGATACCGATGGTGCGGTAGTAAGGATCATTAAACAAGGGACTCAGTTGACCGGACGTCGAGTACGCCGCGTTGGCCATCCTCGGCCGCAGCATGCCCATGTAGGTATAGATCGTGGTATCCGAAAGGTTTACGGCGCAATTATAGTTCTGGTAAGCATTGCGTGGATTGAATAAGACAGCGTCTCTCAGATCGTTGATGGTGATGTTCTTCTCGAATTTGCGAGACGGGTAACAGTCGGTGCCATAGCCTTCAGCCCTTAGTTTCAAGGCATTGCCGGATACCAGGTCTTCAATGACATGACCGCCGCCGTAATTAAATTCTCCGGGATACACACTGTTGAGCGGGTCACCTTCGACAACTTCCGTTGCGCCCAGATAACAATCAACCGCCGCAATACCGCCATAGGCCGGCACGTCGTTGAACCAGACTTTGGACGCCCGAATGCGCGGTGCCGTATGGCCAAAGTTGAGAAAAGCGCCGGAAGAGCACATCGGGCCGAATGTTCCGGTGGTGACCACATCAATCCGTCGTGCTGCTTCGACATGGCCATGTCTGCCCACCACGTCGATCATTTCTTCTGCGGTAACGACAACGGCACACCCCTTTTTGATCTTTTCGTTGATTTCCTGGAATGTTTTTTTGACTTTATTTTTTTTCATGAACTCCCGCCGGCGCGCCGTTTTGTTTTTCCCATATCACTGTTTCACCGCAAATGCAAAACATGGAAAATTCCCCGCAGCCTTTCGTCAGGATTCAGGTATGTCCGAAACCGCCCGGCCCTCTTTCGGTGTGATCCAGTGCGGATGATTCGATCCATTGAGCCTGACAGACTGCCTGAATCACCATCTGCGCAAGACGCATCCCTCTTTGAACCGCAAAAGGCTCCTGTCCGTGATTAATCACAATCAGGGCAATCTCGCCGCGGTAATCCGCGTCAATGGTACCGGGCGAATTTAAAAGCGTGATCCCCTGATGGATCGCCAGACCGCTTCGCGGGCGGATTTGCGCCTCGTAGCCTTCAGGCAGGGCGATGGCGATACCCGTGGGAATTTTCTTTCGCTCACCGGGCAAAATCATTTCATCCGACGCCACAGCCGCGAAGATATCCATTCCCGCCGCCTGATCGGTCATGTATGCAGGAAGCGGGATGTCCTCATTACCCGCCATCTTTTGAATGTGAACTTTTATGGTTTGCATGACATCTTAAGAAGGTTTATGTCCGCAGGAGCCGATGATACCTGCGCCTGCGGACGCACTGATCAGTGTTTTTGAAAAATGGCCGCCTAGTTGGCTTCAGCGTCCATCGCTTCTTTACGGCTTAAGCGAATCTTGCCCGATTTGTCCACCTCGAGAACCTTGACCATGACTTCGTCGCCTTCCTGCAGAACATCTGTCACCTTGGCAACGCGCTCCTTGGAAATCTGTGAGATATGCAACAGACCTTCCGTCCCGGGCAGAATTTCGACAAACGCACCAAAATCAACAATTTTCTTCACAGTGCCGCGATAAATTTTCCCGATTTCCGCCTCCTCGGTCAGCCATTTGACCATCGCTACCGCACGGGCAGCCGCTTCCGCGTCGGAAGAGGCAATCGTCACGGTGCCGTCATCTTCCACATCAATGGTCACACCGGTTTCACTGATGATCTGCCGGATATTCTTGCCGCCGGAGCCAATAACGGTTCGGACCTGGTCTGCCTTTACCTTGACGGTGGTAATCCGCGGCGCGTAGAGGGAAATATCTCCGCGCGGTGCGGTCATCGTTTCACGAATCTTGCCGATGATGTGAATGCGGCCTGCTCTGGCCTGGTCTAAAGCCTTGCGCAGAATGTCCTCGGTCAAACCGTCGATCTTGATATCCATCTGCAGCGCGGTCACACCTTTTTCCGTGCCGCAAACCTTGAAATCCATATCGCCGGCATGATCTTCATCGCCCAGGATGTCGGATAAAACAACGACTTCTTCTCCTTCCTTGAGAAGCCCCATAGCGATCCCCGCAACGATGTCCTTGACCGGCACACCGCCGTCCATCATAGACAAAATGCCGCCGCAGACCGTCGCCATGGAGGACGATCCATTAGAGGAAAGGACTTCCGATACAATCCGGATGGTATAGGGAAACTCTTCCGCAGAGGGCAGGACGGGAACCAGCGCCTTACGGGCCAGGGCGCCGTGACCGATTTCTCTTCTGCCGGGACTGCGCAGGAATTTCGCCTCGCCCACGCTGTAGGGAGGGAAATTGTAATGCAGCATGAAAGAGCGCATCTCTTCGCCGCCCACATAGTCCATCCTCTGTTCATCCGAGGAGGTACCCAAAGTGAGCACGGCGAGCGCCTGCGTCTCCCCGCGGGAAAACAGGGCGGAACCATGCGCGCGCGGCAGCACACCGACTTCAGAGCTGATCGGGCGGATGTCGGTGGAAGACCGGCCGTCGATTCTTTTCTTGTCCCGAAGAATCATGTCACGCAAAATACGGGATTCCAGATGCTCGATAATCGCGGCGACTTTCTTGGCGAGCACAGCGTCTCCTTCGCTGATTTCTTTAATCGCGGCCGTGCGGACATCGCTAAGTTTGCTGTATCGCTCCAGCTTACGCGGCATGCCGTAACCTTCCTTAAGTCCGGGCAGCGCGGCGGCGCGAACCTTTGCGATGAGATCCTCATCCGGCGCGACCTCCTCCACAGTCCTTTTTGCCTTGCCGATCGCCTGGCGCATTTCATCTTGCAGATCGATTACAGGCCGCACCGCTTCGAGGCCGAATTTGATTGCATCCACAATAATATCTTCCGGTACTTCCTTGGCTTCACCTTCCATCATGACCAGTTCCACATCATAAGGACGACCCGATGTTCCCGGCATCACTTTGCGCCCCACCAGGAAGAGATTCATCTCGCTTTCCTTCATCTGCTCCGGGGTAGCGTTCGCGATCAATGCGCCATTGATGCGGCCGACACGCGCACCCGCAATCGGCCCCTTAAACGGGACATCCGACATTTCCAGTGCGGCCGACGCGCCGATCAGGGCTGCGACATCCGCGTCGTTTTCACGGTCCACGGAAAGCACGGTGGCCACAATCTGCGTCTCCGAATAGTATCCCTTGGGAAAAAGGGGACGAATCGAACGGTCAATGATGCGCGACGTTAATGTTTCACGCTCATTGGGACGCCCTTCTCTTTTGAAAAATCCTCCGGGTATCTTTCCGGCCGCATAGGTCATTTCCTGGTAATCCACCGTCAGCGGCAGAAAATCCAAGCCTTCTCTGACGGTCTTTAAAGATACCGCGGTGACCAGCACAACGGTGTCGCCGTAATACACCAGCATCGCCCCGTCCGCCTGCGCAGCCACGTAATTGGTCTTCAGCGTAAAATTACGCCCCGCAAAATCCGTACTAAATATGTTACTCATTGTTTTTCCTCCAAATCATTGGGTTGTTGCCTGGAGCAGGAAATTCAAGGGCGAAACGCAAAAGCCGACTGACACAGGTATAGCGACATACTTGGCCAATCGGTCAAACTTTTGCCTTCCGCCCTTGAATCACTCGATAGTTACTTCCTGAGGCCCAGACGTTTGATAATGGTTCTGTAACGCTCCACATCGTCCGATTTGATGTAATTGAGCAATCTTCTTCTCTGGCCGACGAGTTTGAGCAAACCACGTCGGGAATGATGATCCTTCTGGTGCGCCTTGAAATGCTCCGTCAGATATTCAATTCTGGCGCTCAAAAGGGCTATCTGTACTTCCGGCGAACCGGTGTCCTTCTCGTGCAGCCGGTAATCCTCAATTAATGTTTTCCTTTTTTCAACAGTTAACACGCTTCATTCCTCCCTCTGATAGTTGATTCCTTGTTGACAGTCTTTAGTTTACTCAATCGTTTTTATTAAAAACCCTGATCGTCTTTACCCCCGAAACAGGCCCGTTGCTTTGGCCTACCGCCACCAGATGTCCTTCAGGGGAAACAAACTTTATCATATCTCCCACTGCAAGAAAAGGAAGAACATCATTCGGGCTCAATACCGCATCCGGCTGAAATCCGTCACGCAGTTTATCCGCCTGTGATTCACTGACTTCCACAGCGGTAAAGGCCGGCAGACATTTTGCCATCGTCAGCATCCCGTCTGAAAGCTTCGTTTTCATCCCGTCCGCGTTGTCCTCCTCCAGGGCCAGGGCCAGAGCTTCCGTAAAAAAACCGCTCTGCCGTCGCCGCAAACCGGACAAACAGGCTCCGCAGCCCAGCATGTTGCCGACATCCTCGCAGATGGTCCGTATGTACGTCCCCTTGGAGCAGGAAATTTCAAAGGTCACACGGGGCAATGCAATTTCCCTGATGTCAAGGCTGAAAATTTCCACTTCCCGCGGGGAAACTTCCGGAAACTCTCCCTTACGCGCATATTTGTACAAAGGTTTGCCTTTGTGTTTCAGGGCTGAAAAGGCCGGTGGCGTCTGACTGATTTTCCCCACCATTTTTCTCATTGCCCGGCGGATGTCTTCTTCGGCGACAACCTGATCCGATTCATGCGTGACCTTTCCCTCAATATCCTGCGTGTCCGTCCGGACCCCCAGCAGCATTGTCGCCAGGTAAGTCTTGTTCTCGACCGACAGAAACTGCGCCAGTTTGGTTGCTTCGTTGATGCAAACCGGCAAAACACCGGTGGCCATCGGATCCAGGGTTCCGGTATGTCCGGCCTTTTTTGCGCCCAGGATTCTTTTGACCTTGCTTACGACATCGTGGGAAGTGAAACCCGCCGGTTTGTCAATGACCACAATACCATCCATCCGCCTCTACAAAGCCTCGACCGCTGCGAGCACCCGCGCCTTGATGACCTCAATGTCACCGTCAATTCTGCACGCCGCCGCATTGACATGGCCGCCGCCGCCGAATTGACGGGCGATTCTTTCGACGTTGACCTTGCCTTTGGAGCGCAGGCTCAACTTGAACAATTTATCGTCCATCTGTGTGTAGAGCATGGCAATATCAATATTTTTCACGGTACGGGGGATATCAATAAACCCGTCCGTGTGCTCCATCGTCGCACCCGTTTGGCGAAGATGTTCAAATGTCACCACCATCGAAGCGGTTTTGGTTGTCATATCCAGCGACAATGTCTCCAGGACCCGTGAAAGCAACTGAAGCTTGGCCGGCGGATCGCTTTCGTAAATGTTTTCAGAAATCCACTGGGGATCGGCCCCGCCCTCCACCAGATCGCCTGCCGCCCACAGCGTATCCTGGTGCGTGTTGGAATAGCGGAATCCACCCGTATCCGTTAAAATCGCCGCGTATAAGTTCGTGCAAATGTCCTTTGTCATCTTCACGCCTATCTCGCGCATCAGACGGTAGAGGAGTTCGCCTGTCGAGCTTGCCTGAGAATCCAGGAGTCTCAATTCACTGAACCCGCCGTTGGACACGTGATGATCGACATTGATCAGCGTTTTGATTTTAGTAATCTCAGACGCAATATCCCCGACGCGATCCAGCTCGGAACAATCGAGAACAAATCCGACGTCGTACGTTTCTACGCTTTCCAGTTCGTGAACAATTTGATCGGCACCCGGTAAAAACAAGTAATGCTGCGGGGTGGCATCCTGATTGTAAATGACCGCATCCTTACCCAAATCTTTCAACATCTGAAACAAAGCCAGTTCTGAACCCAGCGCGTCTCCGTCCAAGCGCACATGCGCCGTAATTAGAAATCTTTTCCCTGAAGAAATTGCCTCAATGATCTTTTTATTCATAATCCTCTTCTTGCCTGGCGATATCGGCCAACAGCCTCTCAATGCGGTTTCCGTAACCGAAGGACGTGTCATGCACAAAAACAATCTGGGGCACAAAACGCAGCTGAAGACGATGACCCAGTTCGCGGCGCACAAACCCCTTGGCCTTGCCCAATGCCTCCTGAATCTCATCTCTCAACTCATCCTGGCCCATTTCGACAAAATAAATTCTGGCGTTGCGCAGATCGTCTGTCACCTTGACCGCCGTAATCGTCACCATATGCAGGCGCGGATCTTTAACCGCTTTGAGCAGAATATCGGACATTTCCGCCATGATCAGTTCGCCGACCCTGTCCGCCCTTTTAAACTTCATTGTACTTTCCTGCTTCCCAATCCGTATCTTCGAGAAAATCCGAAACCACCATCAATTCCATTTTTGAACTCAACACGTCGGCAACATGCAAATCACCGATAAACCGGAGCAAATGATCAACCTTACCGTTGATATAGCGGGATTCATTGCCGGTCAGCGCAAATCCAATCTGCGCAAAATGCCGGTCATCCAGATCGCCGACCTGGGCAATGGAGACGTTAAATTCATTTTGCACGCGTTTTAAAATCTTGTTTAAAACGCTTCTTTTGTCCTTCAAAGAACCGGATTCTTCAATCCGTAAGCGAATGATTCCGTATCCGATGACCATAAGCCTGAAATTCTTAAAAATCCCTCTTAAAGTTTTCTTTCAATGGTTTCCGTGATGTAGGACTCAATCACATCTCCCACATGAATATCGTTGTACCCTTCGATCCCGATGCCGCAGTCGAAACCGGCCAGCACTTCTTTGGCGTCATCCTTAAAGCGTTTCAGGGAAAGGAGTTTGCCGTCTAAAACCACCACGCTGTCGCGCACCAGCTTAATGCCGGCGGAACGGGTGATTTTACCGTCCATCACATGACACCCTGCAATGATGCCGACTTTGGGCACCTTAAAGAGCTCCCGGACCTCGGCACGTCCCTGCACCACTTCCTTGTATTCCGGGTCCAGAAGGCCTTCCATCGCCGCGCGCACATCGGCAATCACGTTGTAAATAATGTCATAGAGCTTGATTTCCACACCTTCCTGCTCGGCAAGCTCACTCACCCGCGCATCCGGACGGACATTGAATCCGATAATGATCGCGTTCGATGCCGACGCCAGCATGACGTCTGTTTCACTGATCGCACCGGTGGAACTGTGAATGGCCTTGAGCTGAACATCTTCTGTGGAAAGCTTGTGCAGCGCGTCGGCAATCGCTTCGATGGAACCCTGCACGTCGGCTTTGATAATGACGTTGAGATCCTTCACGCCCTCCTTGATCTTCTGATACAGCTGTTCTAAAGTGATCTTGGACGAAGCAGAAAGCTCCTTTTCGCGTGTTTTTCGGATCCAGTAATCAGCAATGCTTCTTGCCTTCTTTTCATCTTCGACGCAGACAAATTCCGCGCCTGTCTGCGGCACACTGGAAAAACCGATGACCTCCACAGGCATGGCGGGGCCGGCTTCCTTCACGCGCCTTCCCTGATCGTTGATCATGGCCCGTACGCGGCCGAACTCGGTTTTGGACACAAAAGCGTCGCCTTCGCGCAGCGTCCCCTGCCCGATGAGAACCGTCGCCACCGGACCCCGGCCGCGGTCCAGTTTGGCTTCAACAATGATGCCGCGTGCAGACACATCCGGATCGGCTTTGAGTTCCATGACATCAGCCTGAAGCAAGATCAGCTCCAGCAGTTCTTCGATGCCGATTTTCATTTTTGCGGATACTTCGCTGAAAATAGTATCGCCGCCCCACTGTTCGGACACAAGGCCGTATTCAGTCAGCGACTGCTTGATTTTTTCAGGATCTGCGCCCGGTTTGTCGATTTTATTGATCGCCACCATGATCGGCACCCCGGCTACCTTGGAGTGGTTGATGGCTTCTATCGTCTGCCCCATCACGCCGTCGTCGGCCGCCACCACCAGTACCACGATGTCCGTAACCTGGGCACCGCGCGCACGCATGGCGGTGAAGGCTTCATGGCCCGGCGTATCCAGAAAAACAATATCGCGGCCTTTGATATGCACATGGTACGCGCCAATAGCCTGTGTGATACCACCCGCTTCGCCGTCGATGACATTGGTCTGGCGGATCGCGTCCAGAAGCGAGGTCTTACCGTGATCGACATGCCCCATGATCGTGACAATGGGCGCGCGAGGCTTGAGGTTCTCCTCGGCAGCTTCGGCCCGAATCATGGTCTCTTCAAATTCCAGTTCCGTCTTCTCTACCTGAAAGCTGAACTCGGAGGCAACAAGCACGGCAATATCATAATCGATGGCCTGATTGATTGCCGCCATCACCCCCATCCCCATGAGCTTGTTGATGACCTCACTGGCCTTGACGCCCATTCTTTTGGCCAACTCGCCCGTGGAGATCGTCTCACCTACCCGGATGCGCCGCTTGATGGCTTTGGGTACCGTGATTTCTGTTTTTTTCATTCTGACGGGCGCGGATTTCTTGTCTTCCCGCCATTTACTGAAAACGACTTCCCGATCGTCATCAACCTTTCTTATTTTCTTTTCAATCTTTTTCTCGATGACTTTGCGGCGGGGGACTTCCTTTTCCTCTTCAATGAATACTTCAACCGGCCCTTTGCCTTTTTTCTTGGTTTTGTCGAAGTCCCGCTTGATGGCTTTATCGTCCGACGGCGGAGTCAATGCCTCGCCCGGCTTCACGGAACCCTTCACCGGGATGTCCTTTTTCACCTCCGGTTTGGTGATTTTATGCCGGGACATGATTGGAGGCTTCACCGGAAGAATCACGGGAGGCGGCTTCGGTTTAACCGAAACGATTTCAGGATCGGTGGCAGCAGCCTCGCCCGACGCTACATCGGTGGCGGTGACGGCGTCGCCATGGCCTGTTTGCCCCGCCACCATTTCCGGTTGAGCGGTCTCTTTCTTCGCTTCCGCGGCAGCGTCAGACGGCTTCGCTGACGGCTCCTCTTTGTGCTTCTGGCTTTCGGGAATCTCCGGGGCCGCCTTTTCAGACGCGGGGATGCTTTTCGCTTCTTCGGTCTCGTCGGACTCCGTCGCCTCGACCGGTGTGCGCACCGCGCGCCGACGGATGACGGTGGTTTTAATTCTTTCCTCCACAATCTGCCGAGGCGAAGTGGCCTGCAAGTCCTCTCTGACACGCTCGATTTCATGATCTTCCAAAGAACTGGCATGGGATTTCACCGTGATGCCCAATCCTTCCAGACGAGTGATCAGCTCCTTATTCTCCAAACCAAGTTCCTTGGCCAACTCATGAACCCGCTTTTTAGCCATTCCCAAAACTCCCAAAGTTAAATGTCTAGTTCACCAAACACATGACGATTACTTCGCTGTCGTTTTTGTTTCTTCGTCCAGAAGTCTGCCGGCTTCTTCAATCCACTCCCCGCCGGTTTTTTCTCCGACACCCGGGATCGCGCAAAGCGTATCCGGATCAACAGCCGCCAGCATGGCGATGCTCTTGATGCCCGCGTCAAAAAGCTTCTGGGCCATGGCCGGTCCGATACCGGGGATTTTCGTCAGTGCTTTATGTCCGTCGTCTTCTTTATCTGCGGCCATCGTCTCGCTTTTAACATCGATTTTCCAGCCGGTCAGCTTAACCGCCAGGCGCACGTTTTGTCCGTTTTTGCCGATCGCCAGCGAAAGCTGATCATCCGGCACGATCACGATCATCGCACGGCTTTCATCATCGACAAACACGCGGTTGACCTTGGCCGGAGACAGAGCGCTCGAAACATACTTGGCCTCGTCTTCCGTATAGGGAATGATGTCGATTTTTTCGCCTCGCAGTTCCTGAACAACACTCTGCACGCGGGTACCGCGCATTCCAACACAGGCACCCACCGGATCGATATCCCTATCCTTGGCCCTCACGGCAATTTTACCGCGCTTGCCCGGCTCACGGGCCACACTGACAATGTCAATGAGACCTTCGGAAATTTCCGGAACCTCCACCTCAAAAAGAGCCTTGAGAAACGCGGGATGCGTGCGCGAAAGAATGATCTGCACCCCCTTGGTATTCTTCTTTACCTCAAAAAGATATGTCCGGATGCGTTCGCCGCGTTTATAGGCTTCGCGGTGAATCTGCTCCGACATGGGTACCACGCCTTCGGCCCGTCCGAGATTCACGATAATGTTTCCACCTTCAAACCGCTGGACGAACCCGTTGATCAGTTCGCCTTTGCGATCTTTATATTCATCGAAGATGTTGTCGTGCTCCGCGTCCTTGACCCGCTGAATGATGATCTGTTTGGCCATCTGTACGGCAATGCGTCCGAAAGAACTTGTTTCGATCTTCATCCCCAGCGAGTCCCCCGGTTCCGCGCCCTCATCGAGCGTTGCCCGGGCTTTTTCTCTGGAAATTTGTGTTTCGGGATCGAGCACTTTATCCACTACCGTTTTAAACTGGAAAACCTCGATCTCTCCGGCTTCATCATTGTAGTGAGCTTCGATATCCACATGAGAGCCCAGTTTCTTGCGCGCCGCCGTCAACATGGCGGCCTCAAGCGCCTCCGTGATAATCTGCTTATCGATACCCCTGTCCTTACCCATCTGCTCAATCAGACGTTTAAGCTCCTGAAACATTTACCATTTCCTCCATTTTTCTTCTCTGAACCGCAAGCAATTTCAGACTGCAGGCCAATTTCTCATTCGGTTATCACGGCCACATCATCTGCCAGATTGGCTTTGGAAATCTCGTTCTTCGGAACGCTGATAATTTTACCCGCCACATCGATTCGGACTGCTTTTTGTCCGTCTTCTTCGACATAGTCCACGAGCGTACCGTGGAAATTCTTCATCCCGCCAATTTTGATCTTTGTTTTCAGTTTGATTTTTTCCCCTTTGAAGCGCTCAAAATCGGTGTCCCGCGAAATGGGCCGGTCAATCCCCGGCGACGAAACTTCCAGCGTATAGGGGCCGTGAGACAAATCATGAACATCCAGTATATCGCCCAACTGATTACTCACCGCGCTGCAGTCATTGAGCGTGACACCATCCTCACAGTCGAGGAAAAGCCTAAATACCCATCGGGAATGCATTTTGACGCATTCCACATGAATCAGCTCCAACCCCTCGGATGCCGCAACCGGTTCGGCCAGTTGCCATATTTTATCTTTCAAATCATCGTACATACACTTGCAATCGCTTTGGAAAATAAAAAAGTGGGCAAAAGCCCACTTCAGCATACTACTTTCAGTGATCGTCGGGAATGCAACTACCACGTGCCAGCGGGCAATGCAAGCACTATTTACCGCCCCGGGAGAACCCGCCGGCCGTAAAAAATAAACAATGGAGCGGGCGACCGGGCTCGAACCGGCGACGTCCAGCTTGGGAAGCTGACATTCTACCACTGAATTACGCCCGCTCACGCCTTGCGACCTTTATTCAAAGCATCTTTTTTGTCAAGGAATTTTTCGAAAACACCGGCAGAAAAACATCATCTGCGGAGGGGCGCCGATTTCTTGGATATTGACAGCGAAGGGATAATTGGTTAATAGGCGACTCCCGCACAAGACTATGGGCTGCCCGGCTTTAGGCAATCAGGTTGCGCTGCTGTGAACGGTCGGACTTGTTCACTTCTTTAATTAATGAGGGTATTTTGAGTAAACAGTTACAAAAAGAAATTGATCGGCGCCGGACTTTCGGCATCATCAGCCATCCCGACGCGGGGAAAACGACCCTGACGGAGAAGCTGCTGCTCTTCGGCGGCGCCATCCAGCTGGCCGGTGCGGTCAAGGCCCGCAAGGCTTCCAAACATGCCTTGAGCGACTGGATGTCCATCGAAAAGGAAAGGGGCATTTCCGTCACCTCGTCCGTGATGAACTTTGAATATGCCGGCTGCGAAATCAACCTTTTAGACACACCCGGTCACCAGGACTTTTCTGAAGACACCTATCGCGTCCTCACCGCCGTTGACAGCGCTCTCATGGTCATTGACGGCTCCAAAGGCGTCGAGACTCAAACCCGCAAGCTCATGGAAGTCTGTCGCCTGCGAAATACGCCGATTATCACTTTCATCAACAAAATGGACCGTGATTGCCTCCCACCGCTGGATATTCTGGCGGACATCGAAGACAAATTGCAAATCGAATGCTCGCCGCTGTCCTGGCCGATCGGCATGGGCAAACGATTCAAGGGGGTCTATAATCTCTACGACAAAAAGCTTCACTTGTTCACGCCGGGAAAAGCCAGGCGATCAGATGATGGCGTGGTAGTCGAAGATTTATCCGATCCCCTGCTCGATGAGCTGCTGGCAAGCCAGGCGGACGAACTGCGCGAAGAAATCGCGCTTCTGGAGGGCGCGGCCACTCCTTTCGACATCAAGGAATTTTTAAAGGCCGGTCAGACGCCGGTTTTCTTCGGCAGTGCCATTAACAACTTCGGCGTCAAGGAACTGCTCGACGCTTTTGTGGAGATTGCCCCGCCGCCGATCGCGCGTCCCACCACCACCAGGCAGGTCAGCCCGGACGAAGACGACTTTTCCGGCTTCGTCTTTAAGATTCAGGCCAACATGGACCCGGCGCACCGCGATCGCATCGCCTTTATGCGCATCTGCTCCGGCAAATTCGAGCGCGGCATGAAGGTGATGCATCACCGCATCGGCAAGGAAGTCTCCCTGGCCAATGCGACCATTTTCATGGCCCAGGACCGGACCCATGTTGAAGAAGCCTATCCCGGCGACATCATCGGCCTTCACAATCACGGCACCATTAAAATCGGCGATACCTTCAGCCAGAAGGAACCCCTCAAATTCACCGGCATTCCTCATTTCGCACCGGAGCATTTCTGCCGTGTCCGCCTGAAAGACCCGCTGCGGATCAAACACCTGCAGAAAGGACTGATCCAGCTTGCGGAGGAAGGCGCGATTCAGGTTTTCCGCCCCCTGTGGGGTTCGGACAATATTCTGGGCGCGGTAGGCATCCTGCAATTCGACGTAACCATGTCACGCCTGAAAAACGAATACAGCGTCTACGCCGACTATGAAAAAACCGATTACGCCGCCGCCCGCTGGGTCACCTGTGACGATGCCGGGAAAATGGAAGATTTTCAGAAAAAAAACCACGCCAATCTCGCCGCAGATGCGGAGGGGAACATGGTGTACCTGGCCATGAGCGAGTGGCGTCTCTCTCATATCATGGAACAGTTCCCGCAAATTCAATTTCACAAAACGATGGAGAAGAGCTGACGGCGAAACAGGGAGATTCTTATGGCAAGCGCAGATGTGCCGGTGACCAAAACAAAATTTTCCTCATCGTCAGGCGATTTCCCTTTTGCCGATATCCTATGCCCTTGCGTCCATAAGGGCTTACTGGCCCACACGCATTATATCATCCCGGCAGGACATTCCAACGCATCGTCTTTCAGGCTGGAACTCAAAGAAACGGCCGACCTATGCAAACCGGATTTCAATAAAGCCAGAGCGCAACAGGCGATGGCACCGGACGATTTCCCCTACGGCTTGACCGAATCCCAGTGGTGGGAATATTCCCTGTCGCCTCACAGCTATCTGGCACTGGGAAACGGCAACTTTCAGATCGGACTTAATTATTCCAACCGCTTCTTGCACCTGGACACGCATCGCGCCCAGGCACATCTGTTTGATCCCGGCGTCGGCGACGAATTCTTATCCACGACCAACTGGTTTGATCCGGAAGACGGCTGCCTCTGGTTTGCATCCTGGCCGGTAAAAGACATGCTCATGCGCCATTTCAATCCCCTGGACAACGTCCGCGTCACCATCTGGAATTTCTCGCTGGCCTCTTCGGAAAAGAAGCAAATCTGGCAGGGGAATCTGGGCGACTCCTTACATCAGCTGGCACTTACTCCGGATAAAAGGTTTCTGGTTCTGGCCGAACTCGGTCTGCGGCCCCGAAAACCCGCAGCTGCTGAACACGCCGATGAGAAGCAAAGCATTGCACCATCGGAGGTGCTTGTACTTGATCTGCAGACAAACCGGGAATGGCGTCTCGAGATGCCTTCGGCTGCCCATGTGGAATTCGACCCTGAAGATCCCTCCGTATGCTATCTTTCCGGACACAATATCGGGCTGATTGGCCCCAAAGTCGGCATATTCGGCTCTGCCATCATCAACAAAGTCCGGCTGACACCAACCGGTCCGCAGGTCATTGCCGGTTTCACCCATCCGGATTTCTACAGAATCACCACGCATCTTGTTTTCAGCCGGCGGGGAAAAACGCTCATTGCTGTCAGCGGGTATCCGGGCCAGATATTTTTAATCGAAGCCTCCACCATGACGCTTCACGGCATCATCGAAATGGAAGTCAAGGACAAAGTGGATACCTCGGTCTCACCACACCTCTGCCGGGAAGACAGTTACGGCATTGCCGCATCCGCGGACGGACGACACCTGCTTTTGTGCACAAGCGGCATGCTTCGGGTGGCCGATATCGATACAGGACAATTCGTTTTGACTGAAAAAGTCGAAGACTATCCCGAGAGTTCCTGCTTTACTGGACATCTTGCGCAGGCTCATCCCGCTTTAGGAATGACGGCATGAACCCTCCGATCATTGTAGCTGAAGACGACTTTACCCTCGAATTCCGGACGGTCGGACATCTTGACCCGGTGGACTGCGATACTCTTCGGAAAGACATCATCGACCCGAATGGCTACGTTCTGCAGGAAAAAATCATTCTGCCGCCGCGCCTGGCAGACCAGGCGGCAAAATATTCCGCGCAGTCCATCGACCCTTTGAAATGTAATTCACCTCTGATCCTGATCGGACACCCCGATCTGCCGGCCCAGTATACGTCACTCATCGTGAGGCCGAAGCAGGGCAGATCAAGGGCGGAAAAACACGATGCCGCCATCAAAGTCACCGCCGCTGAAATGAATCTTTTATTCAGCGCCCCCATCTTCAGCGGCGCTGAAAAAACCGTCCATTCTTTTTCGTTGGCATTCGACAAAGTCAGCAGCGTTCTTCATCACTGCGGGATGGAGGAAGCGTCGATTGCCCGCACCTGGCTTTACCTGGATGATGTTCTGAATGATTATGATCTTCTAAACCAGTCCAGGGAATTATTTTTTGCCCGCTGGTATTCTCCCGGCAAGCATTTCATACCGGCAAGCACCGGTATTGAGGGACACATGGCCGCTAGACGCCCCCTGACCATTCAATTTGGCGCCTTTTCGGGAAAGCGTGTGGGCATCAGGCAGCAGGCATCCCCTCTGCAAAACGAAGCCACCCGCTACGGAAAATTATTCAGCCGTTGTGTCGTCGTTGAACTGCCCCGGCATCAATTCGTCTTCATCAGCGGAACGGCATCCATCGACAAAGCGGGTATCAGCGTTTATAAAGGTGATTTTGACAAACAGCTGGTTTTCACGCTGGAGGTTTTGTCCGCGATTTTACGCGAAGTGAACGGCAGTTTTGCCAATGTGGTTCAGGCGACCGTTTTTCTCAAGAAGCATGAGGATTTTAATGCGTGTCAGCGCATCCTGTCGCAAGCCGGGTTCCCGCGCGCGCAAACCCTGTTCCTGCCGGACACACCCGTCTGCCGTGATGATCTGTTGTGTGAAATCGAGTTGACCGCCGTCACCAAGAGTTATTCTCATGAAAACCCGAAGGAAGATATGGACAACCCATGATGACCGGCTCAGGGAGCAGATTTCTGCCGCGGAAGGGGATCAACGATGTGAATCGTGCCATTCGTCGCGTCGTTTCGCATGCCGGAAAAAACGTTCCCTTTTACCGCGATGCCTTTCACAAGGCGGGGGTCTTCACGGCTGATATACGCGGCATCGACGATCTACCGGTACTCCCCGTAACCGACCGCCTTGAACTCATGACCGGCGGACCCGCATTCTACCTTCGACTGGGTGTCGATCTGCTCAAATTGACTGTCAAGCACACCACCGGAACCACCGGCACACCGGTGATGATCCATATGAATTTCATGGAACAAGCGTTTCGCAAGCTTACCCTTCTGGATTCCTTAAGACGCAACGCAAAGATCACCTGGCCCTTCGAGCTGGTCGATGTGGGCCCGGAACAAAAAGACCAGTCGACAAAAGTCTTCCAGCAAGTCGGCCCGGTAAAAATCATTCGGCTTTTCCGTGCTATGCCTCTGGAAGATCAGATAGAAATTTTGCGCCACAGCAAGCCTGCCTTGATCCAGGGACGTCCTTCCACGCTATGGCAGTTGGCGCTTGCCCTACAGCAAAAAGCCGTCAGGCCGCCCGTCCCCAGGCTGGTATTGACCGGCGCCGAGATGCTGTTCCCCCATGTGCGCCGGCTTCTTGAAGGGGTTTTCGGCTGTCGCGTGGCCGACTATTACAACTGCGAGGAAGTCGGCAATCTTGCCTGGGAATGTCCTGAACATTCCGATCGAATGCATCCCAACACGGCAACCTCATGGATGGAAGCCGTAGATCGCGACGGCCACCCCGTTCCCAACGGACAGGAAGGGCACCTGGTCGTGACCAACCTTTACAATCACACGATGCCCTTCATCCGCTACGCGCTGGGCGACCGGGGCATTTTACTGGACGCGGAGGTCTGTTCATGCGGTTTTACCGGACCGGTTATGCGTCTCACGGAAGGTCGCGACGAAAATTTCATCATCCTGCCCGATGGAAAAGAAATCACGCCAAGGCTCATGTATGATGTTGTCAACACCGGTTTTCCCCATGATGAACCCGGTTGGCACCTGATCGATTACATCAGGACATTCCAGATCGTTCAGGAAGCCCGCGACTTAATCGTCGTGAAGGCCGTTCCGGGCCCGCTTTATTCGGAAACGATATGGCGTGAGGTTCAAAATAACATTCAGCGTCTTCACCCTGCGTTTCGCTTTCAAGCCGTTTTAGTCGACGATCTTTCACCGGAGCCGGGAAAAAAATTTCACCAGATTCTCAGCAGCCACAACAGCCTTTGGAGGCGGGAACAAAACACGCAAAGCGAATCCGGAAAAAATTCAAGATAATCAGTGCCAGGGAGGTAACGGGGCGCTATTCGTATTCCACCCGGTTGCGCCCTTTGCTTTTTGCCTTGTAAAGGGCACTGTCTGCGCGTTGAATCGTTGTTTCAGGGTCTTCGAGAGCCTGCCGCTCCGCCAGCCCGAGGGAAACCGTAATCCAGATTTTGTTTTCCGAATCTACAAACGAGCTTGTTTCGACCAGATACCGGAGCCTCTCCGCGAACACCTTCGCGCCGCTCAGATTTGTCAGCGTGAGCACGATTAAAAATTCCTCGCCGCCGTACCGTCCGCAGAAGTCCGTGCTGCGCAAAGCACTGCGGATCGTTGCGGCAAAGCCGCGCAACACCTGGTCTCCAATCTGGTGTCCGTAAATGTCGTTGACATTTTTAAAATGGTCAATATCAGCCATGATCAAGGAAAAAACGGTTCCGGTGCGTTCGGAGCGGTTCTTTTCGTATTCAACGAGCTCCATCAGATGGCGGCGATTGAAACAATCCGTCAGATCGTCGCGGATCGCCATTTCCCGGATGGCCGAAACGGATTTCTTCAACTCCGCCTTGCTGACGCTCAATTGCCGGCGCAAAGCGCTGATATGACCCGCCACAACGGAAAAGGCGAGAAGGACGATGGCCAGGACACCCAACTGGAGATATTCAATGGTAAAAGAGATCTGCTCCGGACGAAAATTGTAAAGCAAGACGATATTGACGCCGTATGTGAGCAGGGAAAAAGCGCTGACAAAAAGAAACTGCCGGGTATTGAGGCGGAAGATGCCGAACAGAAGGATCAGGACATACACAAGCAGAAGAAAGCCGCGGGCTTCATTGGCATAGTACATTCCAAACATGGTCACGAGAATAGCACAATAAATCTGCGCGGACGTCAGACTGGGGTCCGTCATCCTCAAATTAAGGCCGGTGCGAAAGACGATGTAGAAGGTAATGTTGATCGCGGGGATGATGATAAGAAACCCCAGAATCGTGCGCCACTCCATAATATTGGCCAAATAGGAGAGATAAGCGAGAAAAGCGCAAAGCATGTACATGGTGAGCGCCATAAAATAGCGGCGCAGACGCAGAGCCTGCTGCGGGTTGTCTTCGGGGATGATCTTTGCGAATGCGGCTTTCATCAACGTATGGGTCATTCCTTATGCCGGATGTGGATTCTGTCGCCTCATTGAACAACCGCAAAATCAGGCAGATGGTTTCCGCCTGATTCCGGGATAAAAAACACCAAACAGGCAGAAAAGTCAAGGCGCATTCAGGGGAGAGGAGACCTGCGTTTATCCCCGATAGCCTGTTGAACATAATCTCTTTTCACAGATGTGGCCGGCACGGGAAAATCGAACCAATCCCCGATCGCCATGTCCGTTCCGATGCCTTGCATAAAGTTATACACTGCTTTGTTCAAACCCTGCGCAAAAACCTGATGCGCGCAGCCAAGAAGGTCTTCGTGCACGAGATCATTTCGTGCAAAACCACCTGCAGGATCGTTCGGTATCGCACAATGATATTTTTTCGGGTTTTTTCCCACATCGCTATGCACCGTGGCGGTGAAGGCATGCCAGAAAGCGGATTGTATCAGTCCCTCGTCAAAGAACTGGCGGACGATTTCCAGGGCATCGATGGTTTCCTGCACGGTCTGTGTCGGAAAGCCATACATGAGATAGGCGTGCACCATAATACCCGCCCTGCTGAAATTGTCACAGACCCGGGCCGCCTGGCGAACAGTTACCCCCTTATTCATCAACTTCAGAAGTCTGTCCGATGCCGCTTCCAGCCCGCCGGTTGCCGCGATGCATCCGGAGGAAGCCAGAAGCCGACAGAGGTCCGGTGTGAAAGCTTTTTCAAAGCGGATATTGGTCCACCAGGAAATCCCCGTTTTTCTTCGCAGCAGTTCCGTGGCCACTTCCGCAAGGACGGCAGGCGGAGCCGCCTCGTCCACAAAATGAAATCCTCGACGCCCTGTTTGAGCGATCACCTGCTCGATCCGGTCAACCAGGACAGAAGCAGGGGCCCTCTCAAAACGGTGGATATAAACGAGTGACGTATCGCAAAATGAGCATCGGTGCCAGTAGCAGCCGCGGGCCAGGGTCAGTTTGTTCCAGCATCCGTCACTCCACAGGCGGTGCATGGGATTGGCCATTTCAATGAGGGAAAGGTACTGATCCAGGGCAAGATCGGAGTAATCCGGGCAACCGACTTCGGCATGATGAAAATCCGGTTGACCGTTATCATGAATATACCGGACTTCATTGTCAATGCGGATAAACGTTCTGGTGAGCTCCTGGAGACTCTTTTGACCCTGAAGAAACTCGATGATGCTCAAGAAAGGACGTTCGCCATCGTCCAGTGTCAGGAAATCCACATAGTTAAAGATCGCCAGATCCGACAAATCACGCAATTCCGTATTCACAAAACCGCCGCCGGCGATGATTCTAATGTGTGGAAAGTGCTTTTTGATAAACTGACCGCACTTTAATCCCGCATAGAGATTCCCGGGAAAGGGAATCGTGATCCCCACCACATCGGGACGATACTGTTCGATGCGGGTTTTCAGCAATTCCAGCAGCCAGACCTCAATGATATTCTCCGTCTGCTTTAGCGCCTGTTCAAGCGGCGCAAAAGAGTGCGCTGACATGCCCAGCCTGTCGGCATACCGGCTGAAACCAAAATAGGGCGTTACCGCATCTTTGATGAGATCGCCGATATCCTCAATATACAGCGTGGCCAGAAAACGGGCTTGATCGTTCATCCCGATATTTCCAAACGACCATTCCAGATCAGGCAGGTGGTCAAATCGGGAAGCTCTCGGCAGAAAGGATTCATTGCACAGGATATGAGCTTGCGTATTGTCGCGGTATTGCAAAAAACTCATGACCCGGTCTATGGTCTGCAGATAGTTTTCTTCTTTCCTGATGATGCGGCGGGAATTGCGGGAGATCTTCCCATCGGCGTGCCGGGCGGTGTCAAAGAGCGTTTGAAAACCATCCCGGGAAAAAATTCGATTGATCAGTTCGATGCCGAGGTCGGCCTGAAACACATCCAGACCCTGCGACTTCAAAAAACCCTTTAAATAAGGGGTTGCCGGATACGGGGTATTTAGCTGGGTAAAAGGCGGTGTGATGAGAAGAATTTTTATAGGCATCGCTTCATTGCACAATAAAGGTTTAGATCAGACAATATCATGAATTCGTTGATCGGCAATGAAAGTATGCGCAAGCCCTCACCGAATTCCAAAATGATGATCATCATGGCAAATTTGCTTTTAAACCACAAGAACAATCATCGATGAGCCCTGAAAAACCGCCCCTGCGGGAACAGGAGAAAGCGGCCAGAGCTTTGCGGTCTGTTGCCCCTCCCCCGTTTTCTCTCGCTTGGACTGATCCCTCAACATGGGCATTGAAATATTTATTCAAATCGAATAGCGTGCTTGCGGCGCCGGGAAGGGAAAAGATTATCTTAGTCGCAAGCGTATCATGAATTATTTTATAATCAGGAGGTCTTCTCGCATTGGAAAACATCGTCACACTCAACGAATTTGAAAGCGCAGCCCTGCTCAGGCAGTGGGACATCCCCGTCACGGAAGGCATCCTGTCCAACAATTTTACCGAAGCCGCAGCGGCAGCCAGGCTGCTGGGTTTCCCCGTCGCGCTGAAGATTTGTTCCGGGGCTGTCCCTCACAAGACGGACCGGGGCGGCGTGACGCTCAATATTCGGAATGCATCGGCCCTGCGCAAAGCCGTCGCCGGGATGAAAAAAATTTTTTCCGATGTTCCCCATGCGCTTCTGGTGCAGAAGATGGCCGGGGCGGGAACAGAGCTTATCCTGGGCGGCAGGCGCGATGCCGTCTTCGGACCTGTCGTCCTGGTGGGGATCGGCGGAATCTTTACAGAAATATTTCGTGACACCGCCATCGGCCTGGCCCCCGTCGATAAAAAGGCCGCGCTGGCCATGCTCAACCGTCTCAAAGGCGCCGCGCTGCTTAGCGGATATCGCTCCCAGCCGTCCCTGGACATTGAAGCGATTGCTGAAGCCCTTTGCTCACTTTCCCGCCTGCTTGACGCTCGTCCGGATATTCTGGAAATTGATATCAATCCTTTAGTGGCTTATCCGAACGGGGTTGTGGCCGTGGATGCACTGGTCCGTCTGGAAAATAATCATTTACGGCCCTCCGGAAAACGTCCGGATCCGGCGAGTGCCGCGCGGTTTTTCAATCCCTCCTCCATAGCCGTGATCGGTGCTTCCCGCAGCCCCGGGAAAGGCGGCAATATCATTTTGCGCAATCTGCTGAAGGCCGGCTTCAAAGGCGCCATTTATCCGATCAATCCGACTTGCCGGGAAATCCTGGGCCTGCCCGCCTATGCCTCAGTTCGCGATGTGCCCGGACCTGTGGATCTGGCCATGATTGTGATACCCAAATCTGCCGTACCCGAGGCCATTGACGATTGCACTGACCGCGGCGTCACCCATATCATCCTGAGCACAGGCGGATATTCGGATATGGGCGAAGCCGGCGCAAAAGAACAAAAGGCCGTCATTGACCAGGCCAGACTTGCCGGCATCCGGATCATGGGGCCCAACAGCATCGGCACACTCAACCCGCGAGCCGGCATGGCCACTTCGATTGTCGGCCTTGATCCGATCATGAGCGGGGGCGTTTCCATCATCGCCCAGTCCGGCGTTTTCTCATCAGGCTGGGCGCGGTGGATTGCGGACACGAAACCTTTCGGAGTGGCCAAGGTGGCCTGCATCGGCAACAAGGGGGATATCAACGAAAGCGATCTGCTGGAATATTTGATCGACGATGCTGAAACCACCGCGATCGGCATGTACCTCGAAGGCGTGGTCGAAGGAAAGCGGTTTATCCGGGCTGCCCACGCAGCCTGCAGGCAAAAACCCGTGGTCGTGATCAAAGCCGGCCGCAGCGAGGCCGGTGCGGCCGCTGTGGCGTCGCATACGGGATCGCTTGCCGGATCGGACGCCGTGTTTGACGAGGTCTGCCGTAAAACAGGCGTGGTGCGGGTACAGAACTCCGACGCTTTCTTCGACACGTTGTCGGCCTTTGAAAAGCTGCCTTTACCGCGCGGGAACCGCATCGGCGTTCTTTCCATTACGGGAATGGGCTGTGTGGCCGCGACGGATGCCGCAGAGGAATACGGCATTGTGATGCCCTCCCTGCAGCCGGAAACGCTTCGGCAACTGGGCGAGGTCATGCCGTCCTGGGCACCGGTTCGCAATCCGATCGACACCTGGTCCGCGATTGAACAGCACGGATCGAAAAAAGCCACCAGTCATATTGCCCGATGCCTGATGGAACAAAAGGACGTGGATGCGTTATTGATCACCTTTGTGCTCATGCCGGAAAGCATGTTTGACATTCACGAAGCCTTTGCTGAAATCTTCAGCCGTCACCCGGAAAAACCTGTTTTTGCAAGCTACTATGGAGGCACGGCCAGAGAAATCGCCCACATCCATGAGGGTTTCGCAAAGCTTCGCGTGCCCTGCTACCCCACACCCGAACGGGCGATTTTCGCCTTTGCCCGCATGGTTCAGTACGCACGCTTTCGCAGGATCATCCGCGAATGACGGCCAACGGGGAAAGTCAAACCCGCTCCTCACGGCAATCAGCATTGCCATGGAATCAGCCAAAGGGATTGATTCATCTCTGTGAGCGGGTCAGCCAATATGCCGGTTATGATTTCCGGAAAACCTTGAGACATCTATAACCGGGTCTCAAATCCGTATCACTAAACGGGAGGAAACCATCATGGGGTTGTCCAAGCTATTCAGGCTCATATTAATTGCGATCGGCATGGTTTTTCTGTCTTCAACCTCGCTTTGCGCAGACCATCCCGACACCGGCATCAATCACCCTTCCGGCGACAAGGCGATTTCGGGTAGTGCTTCCGGTTTTATTGAAAAAGGCAATAAGGTTTCGATCACACCGGATCAATTTCTTGATGCGGTTCGAAACGGATCTTTGGCGGTCGTGAAGGCTGCGCTATCGCAGGGGATGAACATCAACTCACAAAATGAAGCAGGCGAATCCGCTCTTCATCTTGTTGGAGATATCGCGTTGGCCGAATACCTGATTGCCCGGGGCGCGGATGTCAACCTGCCCGATAAAGAATTTGGAATGACGCCGATTTTCTTTCAGGAAGTACCGATCACCAGGCTTCTGGTCGCGGACGGTGCAGACGTCAATGCGCGAAGCCATCAGGGCAACACCCCCGTGATCTGGTTTGCCTACAGCAACTATTTGGAAGGCATTCGATACCTGGTATCCGCAGGTGCGGATATCCACGCCGTCAACCAGGACGGAAAAACCGTTTGGGATGTCGCCTCACACTTCGGCAGTCCGGAACTGATCGAATATTTGCGTTCGATTGGCGCGGAGAAAAAAATTAAATAACAACCCGTCCGGCTTCCTGTGGAACGCCGGACGGCCATCCCACACAAATCGCTGATCACGCCTCTTGCTTGCGCCGGGCATAATTTTTCCAACCTCGGTAGTGTCCGCCCGCCTAATGCCTTTGTTGCTCTGCCTCCTCGCCCAGCAGTCCTCTTTGAGTACCCGCGTCGGGTTTCGGTTTATTGTTCTGGTAGGGCTTCCCGGTTGATTGCGGGGGCCCCTCCGTCGTCCAGCGATATCCGCAGCATTGTGCAAGGTAAAGTGTGTTTCGCTGGCGATCTTTTTCCAGGCGGGCGATTTTATCTCTGATCAGAGGCCTCACCTTCTGGGTGTTGTTCCTCACGTGGCCCATTTGCTCTATAACCTCCCGCCGGCTTGAAAATGCGCGGCTCAGGACGCTTTCGGATTCCTGATAAGTCAGGGGAATGAAGGTTACCCCTTTCCTTGTGAATTTCCCGCGCACGGGATAGTCCAATCCCTGGTAATAAAATGATTTCATGGACTTTACCCGATGGGTATACTGAGCCTGGCTTTCGTCCCGGTCACGCGTGATTTGATACATCGCCATATTGCCGTCATTGAGCATGGGCTCCCAGTTCTGAATGGTTTCATCAATTTGCTTATTTTCCTCTTTCGCCAGTTTGCATTGTTTTTCACGCTCTCTGGCATTCGCAGGGCAATAGATCGTATCGTCTGCCAGGCAAGGCACGACAAAACACAACAACATCAGACAGGTCAAAATTTTTTTCATCGGCAATTTCCTTTCTTAAAATTGACAGATAAACATCCTTCAAAACAGCCTAAACGGCAACATGCGCATTCTCAGAGGCCCTGTGTATCGTCAAGACGTTGTCTCTTCTGATGCTATACCTTTCCTTTGCCTGATCTTTTCATGCAAGATCTTCTTCCCCTATGGAAAATTCGGCGTAATTTTTTAACAAATACGTCGCCGAAAGTCAATGAACCGGATCGCACAGCGGGGTCTAGCTGGACCCCCGCTGTGCATCTATTTTAAACCCCCAGGATTACTGAATGGCTAAATTAAACGATGCGAATATTGTTGATACGACCCCGAAAGGATCGTAGCCGCAGGTGACAGGATGAAAGCAAAGCCGGTCGTGACGCTGCCGCATTTCCCCTTGCAATGTAATCTCAAATTTGTAAGATAACGGGAAATTAACAGATGTCTGGCGGGATCAGAAAGCTTATATTTCAAGGCCTGACCGCAATAGGATTTGACTCCCATAGCGGTCATAAGAACCTTTTATCCGGCTGGAAAACCGCACGGCAGTTGTCTCTCATGGCCAGCGGATTCAAGGCGATAAAAATTGCCGCCGAAGACGGAGACACAAAAAGCGTTCTTGCCGCGGATCAGGTTAACGGCCTGATTGACGACGAACCTATTGTGGTTGAGCTTATGGAGCGCACGGTGGAACAGGACAGGATTCAACGGCAAATACTTAACTAACAATTCCCCTGGAAAAGGCATGGGTTTTCCCCCTCTTATGGAAAAAAAACAAAAATATCTGATCATGATTCTATTGGTCGCTTTTTCGCTTATCGCCTTTGGACGCATTGCGGGCAATGATTTTGTTAATCATGACGACCCAAGGCTGATTACCACACACAGCATGGTCACGTCAGGATTTAACGCAGATAGCATTAAATGGGCACTTACCAATGCAAGTGAAGAATATTGGCATCCTTTAACGTCGCTTTCCCTGATACTGGATTGGCAGTTGTTTGGAGAAAATGCTTCCGGTCATCACTTGGTCAGCCTCTTTTGGCATATTGGCGCCGTGCTCTTGTTGTTCCTTTTTTTGAATAAAACCACTAAACAGATTTGGCCCTCCGCATTTGCCGCAGCGCTTTTTGCGCTCCACCCGTTGCGCGTGGAGTCCGTCGCCTGGGCCTCGGAGCGCAAAGATGTCTTGAGCTTGTTTTTCAGCATGGCTACGCTCTACGCCTATGCCTTTTACGTTCAAGACAGGAAGATATCCAAATACCTTCTTTGCATACTGATGTTTGTTTTCGCCCTTATGTCCAAACCTATGGTTGTTACTTTACCCTGCGTCCTTCTGCTGCTTGATTACTGGCCGCTCAGAAGATGGCCAAATGTTCCAATGACTCCGATTGCCGCTACATCTAATGCTTCAAAGCCATCAAAAAAAGGAGGCAAGAAAGTTGTTGCCGGACAAATCACGATACCCGCTGTTGCCACAAGCGGGCAGCAAGTATTTAAGAAACTTTTAATGGAAAAGGTGCCGTTTTTTTACTATCAATGATTTCGAGTATTTTTCTTATCATCGGTCTTAGATCTGCTGGAGCATTGCATACCCTGGAAGAACTGCTTTTGTCAGATCGTATCATCAATTCCGTTGTTTCCTATGCTGTCTATCTTCGAAAATTTTTCTGGCCGATGGACCTGGCCGTGTTTTATCCATATCAATCCACATACCCTTCTTGGCAGTTATTCGGCGCGGCTTCTGTTTTAACAGGAATCACCATAGCAGTTTTGTTTTTTTGGAAAAAGGCGCCTTTTATCTTTGTAGGGTGGTTCTGGTATCTGGGAACCCTCTTTCCCGTAATCGGCTTGCTGCAAACGGGGATACAAACCAAGGCAGACCGCTACACTTATTTGCCTTCTATCGGCATCGGCATCATGCTGATCTGGGGTATACTTTATCTCGTACCGAAAGAAAAAATACGGAAAATCGTTTTGTTTCCGGCGGCAGTTATTGTTTCCATCGCTTTAACCATCCTGACCTGGCAACAGTGCGGCCACTGGAAAAACAGTGTTTCTCTATGGAGCCATGCCGCAAATGTCACAGAAGACAATTATTTCGCTCACAATACTTTAGGTGCCCTTTTTCTTGCAGAAAATAAAAATGATGAGGCCATTGTGCATTTGCAGGCCGCAATACAAATCAATCCTTTTTGGGACAACGCATACAATATGCTGGGCGTGGCTCAAGTGGCACAGGGGGAAAAAGAGAAAGCCATTGCTCATTTTCTTGAAGCTATAAAAGTTAATCCTTACAATGACAATGCCCAACTTAATCTGGGGATCTCTCTGGAGGAACAAGGGAAAAACGAGGAGGCAAAATCCTATTATCACAAGGCCATGGAAATAAATCCCGCAAATGCCGGTAGCCACTATCATTTAGCCAGTCTGCTTATGAAGCAAGGAGAGAAAAAGCAGGCGGAGCATCATTATCGGGAAGCAATAAAAAGCAACCCCGACTATTTTGCAGCCCGTTATGATTTGGCCGGAATCCTGGCAAATCAGGGTAAAATCGGAGAAGCTATCGAGCATTTCCGTGAGGCGGCCCGCATCAACGATTCTTCTTTCCAAGCGCTGAATAATCTGGGAGTCCTGCTGGAAAAACAGCAACAGCATGAAGAGGCGATTCATTATTACCGGCTGGCCATGCCCCTTGAGCCGAATAATCCCGGTCTTCACTTTAACCTCGGCGTGGCTTTAGGCAATAAAGGCGATTTCAGTCAGGCTATTCATCATTTCAGCCGTGCGGTTGAACTGAAACCCGATTATGAAGAAGCGCTCCGGGCGTTGAAACTTGCCCGGGAGCTACAGCGGCAAAACCAATAACCTGCGTTTGCCTCAGCCTGCAAGACCGCGATTGTTTATTGTAGTCCGTGGAACTGAAAGTCACACCAATCTCCACTCGGGACATCCTATCATGTTCCCCTTTCATCCCACACCTCGCAAGGGATGCACCACCCTCCGGCGAAAGAATTTCTGGCTTTTCCATAAAAGTTGTGGCTTTTAGGGGACGGGGGCAAACCATGACGATTCGGGAGATTCTTTGCGAGGCGACACAAAAACTGGAAGCGGGGACCATCGATTCCGCAAGGCTCGACGCGGAGGTGCTGCTGGCATGCTGCCTGGGATGCGACCGCATGGAGTTTATGAAAAACCCTGAGATGACTGTTGCGGAAGGGAAGCAGGCCGAATTTCAAGCCCTCATCACAAGACGGCTTTCCTTTGAGCCGGTGGCCTACATCACGGGGCAAAAGGCCTTCTGGACGTTTGCGCTGGAAGTCAATCCCGATGTGCTCATCCCGCGGCCGGATACGGAAGTGTTGGTCGAGGAGGCGCTGGCCTGCCTTCGCGAGGCTGGCCTTGATGCGCCTCGCATTGTGGATATCGGCACAGGCAGCGGCGCGATTGCGATGGCGCTGGCTGCGGAGCTGCCGGATGCAGATGTGACCGCGACGGATCTCTCGTCTGCCGCGCTGCTGGTCGCGCAGAGAAACGCCCGGATTTACTGGCTTGAGGGCCGGATCGACTTCAGGGCCGGGGATCTCTTCGACCCGGTGGAAGGTCTGTTCGATCTGATTGTTTCCAACCCGCCGTATATCGGACAGGAGGAATACGAAACCCTGCCCGCGGGCGTCCGGAACTTCGAGCCGGAAGCGGCGCTGCTCGCGGGACAAACAGGTCTGGAATTTTATGAAAAACTGGTATATCAGGCAAAAAGCCGCCTTCAATCGGAAGGCTGGCTTTTACTGGAAATCGGCGCGGCCCAGGGCCAGCAGGTCTTGCAGATCATGGAGCAAGCCGGCGGTTACGATCGGATCGCCATCCGTGCCGATTACGCGGGACTGCCCCGCGTTTTGAAGGGAAGGAGAAAAATCGTTGGATAAAATCGTCATCAACGGCGGCAAGCCGCTTTACGGGGATGTTTATATCAGCGGCGCGAAAAACGCCGCCCTGCCGGTTCTGGCCTCGGCACTGCTGACACCTCAGACCTGCACGTTTTCGAACATTCCGGATCTGATGGACATCAAAACCATCAAGAAACTGCTCGGCAGCATGGGCGTAGAGTTCGACGGAGGCGCCACAGTTCAGGTGAGCGCGGAAAATCTGACCTCCAGTGTCGCGCCTTATGATCTGGTTAAAACGATGCGGGCCTCGATTCTTGTTCTGGGTCCGCTCGTCGCGCGGACGGGCCGGGCCCGCGTGTCGCTTCCCGGCGGCTGCGCCATCGGCGCGCGTCCGGTGAATCTGCACATCAAGGCGCTCCAGGACATGGGGGCAAAGGTCGAGTTGAGCGAAGGCTACATTGAAGCAACGGCGGATCGACTCCGCGGCGCGGAAATTTATTTCGACCTGCCCACGGTCACCGGCACGGAAAATATCATGATGGCGGCCACACTCGCCTGCGGAACGACAGTGCTGCATAACGCGGCGCGCGAACCGGAAATCGTCAACCTCGCGGAAGTGCTCAGGGGCATGGGGGCCCGGATCTCCGGCGCGGGAACAGATGTCATCACCATCACGGGCGTAACGTCGCTTACCGGAGCGCAGGCGGCCATTATTCCCGACCGCATCGAAGCCGGCACGTTCATGATCGCCGCGGGCATGACACAGGGCGAAGTGAACGTTCTGAACTGCAACCCGCAGCACCTCGAAGCGCTCACAGGAAAGCTGCGCGATACGGGCATGAAAATCACGCCGATTGAGGGCGGCCTCAAAGTAGCGGCCTCCACGAAAATCCACAGCGTGGATATCAAGACGCTCCCGTATCCCGGATTCCCCACGGATCTGCAGGCGCAGATGATGGCCTGCATGACGATCGGCAGCGGTCTTTCCGTCATCTCCGAAACCGTGTTTGAAAACCGCTTCATGCATGTCAGTGAACTTATGCGCATGGGCGCGGATATCGCGATCCAGGGTGGCTCCGCCGTTGTGCGCGGCGTGCCCGCGCTCAACGGGGCTCAAACCATGGCGACGGATCTGCGGGCTTCGGCGTCGCTGATCCTGGCGGGACTGGTTGCCGAAGGAACAACGGAGATTTCACGCGTGTATCACATCGACCGGGGGTATGAAGGCATCGAAAAGAAATTTTCAGCCCTCGGCGCGCAAATAAAAAGGGTGGCCCAATAGCATGAAAATTCTGCAAGCCGACGCACCGGAATTTGTCGATTTTTTTCGCCAGCTGCGCCAGCGGGGTTCCGCTTTCGAGCCGGAACTGCTGTCCACGGTCGTGGAGATTATCCGCAACGTCACGCTCCGGGGGGATGAAGCGGTTTTCGAATATACGGCGAAATTCGACGGCCACGTTTTAACCGCAGGCACGATTGAAGCAGGTGATGAAGAAAAAAAAGAGGCGCTCGCGCGCGTTTCCCCACAGGATATGGACGTGCTGCAGCTGGCCTCATCCCGCATTGAAAAATACCATCGCCACCAGACAGCCGAAGGCTGGTCGATGACCGACAAAGACGGTTCGCGTCTCGGCCAGCGTCTGCTGCCCCTCGCCCGCGTGGGCATTTACGCGCCGGGCGGCAAGGCGTTTTATCCCTCCACGCTCTTGATGGCGGCCATCCCGGCGCGGATCGCGGGCGTGAAGGAAGTGGTCCTGGTGACACCCTGCCGGGACGGGAAAATTGTCCCCCTGATCGCGGCGGCGGCGAGTGTTTCGGGTGTAGACCGCATCTTCAAAATCGGCGGCGCGCAGGCCGTGGCGGCACTGGCCTACGGTACGGCCTGCGTGCCGCGCGTCGATAAAATCGTGGGGCCGGGCAACGCGTATGTTGCCGCAGCCAAAAAACTGGTCTTCGGCCAGGTCGCCATCGATATGATCGCGGGTCCAAGCGAAGTGCTGATCATCGCAGACGACACGGCCCGGCCTGCGTTCGCGGCAGCGGACATGCTCGCGCAGGCCGAACATGACGAAATGGCGGCAGCGGTTCTGCTGACGCCGTCGGCGGACATGGCAAGGCGCGTCGCCTTCGAAATTCAAAAGCAGATCCGGGATCTGCCCAAAAAAGAGATTGTTGAAAAATCCCTGGCCCGCTACGGCGCGATAATCGTGACAGCCGGCATCGGCCAGGCCGTGGAATTGTCCAATCTGTTCGCGCCGGAGCATCTGGAACTGATGGTGGAAAACCCCGAAAGCGTCCTTGAGGGAGTGATCAACGCCGGTTCGGTATTTTTGGGTTCCTACACGCCGGAGGCGCTGGGGGACTATATCGCCGGCACCAATCACATCCTGCCGACGGAGGGAACGGCGCGCTTCTCCTCTCCGCTGGGCGTGTACGATTTTTACAAGCGCATGAGCGTGCTGTCATTTCCCCGAAACGCTTTCGACGGGCTTTCCGCGCAAACGGAACACTTCGCCCGGATGGAAGGCCTAGACGCACACGCGAATTCCGTGCGCGTGAGAACGTCCCGGGAAAGCCGCGATGAGTGAACCGGTCTGTTATTCCGATGCCTTAATCGAAATCACCGCGTCACGCGTTTTGTTTCGGCGATACGGTATCTTCGGAAAAGCCCGCAGGATCCAGGTATCGGATATCGAAAAAATTGTCGCCAGGGACACGACGCTGTGGACGGGCAGGTATCGCATCCACGGCACGGGAGATTTAAAAATCTGGTTTCCCAGGGATCCCCTCAGGGCAAGCCGCGACAAGATTTTTTTCGCCTTTCTGAAGGGCAAACGGCGCATTATCGGATTTACCGTTGAGGATTCACAAAGGGTTATGAACATTTTTCTGGAACAGGGACTTCTGAAACCGGCGCCTTAGCCGCGAAACCGTCGCATTTAGGTAGTTTTGTCATGACTGTGAAAAATCCATCCGAAAAACGAGACAACACGCTGATCTCCTCGGCGCTGAAGGTGAATCTGGAACGAACAGCGGCGACGGTGGAAATCCCCCCGCAATACGTGCCGCTGCTTCAAATCGTTGAGCAGCACTACGGGGTGCGCAAAAAGATGACCGAACTGCTCACCGAACTTCATCATCCCTTCGTCAACTGGGATGATGTGCTCAAAGAGCACAAATCGATCTCCATCGGCGATTTTTATATTTTCAACAACCATGCCGAAGGGCCGCTGGCGTTGTCCCTGCTGCTGAATATCTATTTCGATGTGATCGTGTCAGCCGCCTCCGAGGATGTGAAAGACAGCGCCATCCGCTATCTGTTTGATTATGCCGACACAATTATCGAGCGCAGCGGAGCGCATGTTGAACGCAATCTGCACCTGCTTTCGGACATCACCGATTTCCTTCTGAACACGACGGATCAAAACCCGGCGCTCTTTAAGAAATGTTCCGCCTATCTCAAGCGCCTGATCCGGTCCCTTGCTCAAAACAAGATCGACTTTCCTTCAGAAGATCTCGACCGCCTTTTATACCGGATGTTTAAGATCACCTATGAGTACTGGCTTGCGCAGCCGGATCCGGCAGCCTGGATCAGCCCCGAAGACGGCGAAACGCTCACGGCGCTCGGCGCATATCGTGAACTCACCGAATCATTGAGCCATCAGCACATCCGCGCGCTTCTGGCCCGGCTCGAATCCCTCAAAAAGGACCCCGCAGGACATCCCCGCCGCGAAGACTATCCGGCAATGACAGACTACTTCCAGATGGTCAACGCCTATCTGCTCGCGTCCAATCAACTGGAAAAATCACCTGCGTTTCTGGGGCACAACCACTTAGCCAAGCTCAACTTTCTGTTCCGCGTCATGGCGATCGCCGGTCTGACCGACATCCATGCCTCGGCCATGCGGGAAATCAACTATTCATTAAAAATGGTTTTTCAGGAAGAAAAGAAGGAAGACCTGGGCGCGATTCTACGCCGGATTTTTATTTTTCTGAAAAAAAGCACCCGGCACAGCGAGTTTAGCGATGCGAGCATCGATTGCATCGTCACCACCGCCCGGGAAGTGTTCGCACAGAACAGCCACCCGCTGGCTGAAATCTTTATCGATGAGTTGATTGCCTATGGATTTCAGTACCCGCATATCCAGGGAGCGACCACCGACTGGCAGGTCCGCGTCAATCCCGAGCATATCCGCACCATCCGTGCCTGGCTGGAGATCATCGGCCTGAAGCCGCGCTGGACCAAGCGGCTGATCTCCGCACTGATCATCCACCTGAAAATCGGCGGTATCTTTGTGCGCGACACCGATCTGATCCAAAGAGACATCTCCCGGCTGCTCAACACCGATATCGCGCCAGCGTATAACCTGATCAAGCAGTTAGGAAGGCTTTTCCCCGTTTACTTCAGCGAGATCGGCGCGGAAGGCGAGCTGCGCGATATTACCACGCGCATCGATGAGCTGTCGTTCCGCAGGGACCGCCTGATCGGTTTCTTCCGTAAGCAGTCCCACGTGGAAAGCAACAGCCTGCTGGTCGGTTTTGCCGAAGATATTTTCCGCTTCTGGCACACGGGCGATAAAACCTTCACCCGCAATCATATTCCGGAGGAAATCTATGGCGAGATCGCCAATTCCGGGGAATATTTCGACGGCATGCATCTGGCGTTTGATCGCCTGCTTAATGTTGCCAAAGGCGATCCCCAAAACTTTCTGCAGTGGAACGGCGACAAAACCGCAAAGGAACTCGGATTGCTCACCGGGATCAGCGAAACGGACCGCGAGCGCGCCTCGCTCATGATCCGCATCTATCAACTGATCCATAAAAAATATCATCCGCAATATTTTGATCTGATCGCGGATCTGGAATCCCAAAATGCGTTTGCGCAAAATGATATTCTCGCCCTCAAGCGGGCGCTCAAAACCAAAAACTACCGCCGCAGCCTGACCATTCTTTTGAAATTTCTCAATCTGCTCAAAGGTAAAATCCTGTCTTCGCAAAAAACGCAGTCTTTCGAAAACATCTATTACAAACGGCATATCGCCGCCGGCATTCCGTCGATGTACGGAACCTATCACGAAGAAAAGTTCGACGCACTGGGCCTGTCGCTGAGGCTCGAGAGCCTGGCCACCATGCTGTTTGAGGAACTGATTCAGTCGATGAATCTCAAGTTCATCACCAAGTATACGATCATGAAGATCCACACCTACATCTGGGGCTTTGTCAGCGCCCTGGAACTGGAGGGCATTGCCACCGAAAGCCTGGTGTCTAAAGTGAAATATGTCACAAGCGCCCTGTCGATCAAGCAGTTTGCCATCGAGCAGTATATCGACATCTTCCGGTTCATCTCCAAGGGCATCCAGGATATTATCCGGGATTATTACATCGACGCGCACAGTGCCAGCCTTCCCGGAATCATTCGCGAGATCGATGCCCAGGAAGATTCAGCGGATGGGAAACCCGGAGGGCGCAATGATGATGGAATCCTCTATCAGCAGTCGGAAAATTTTTTCCGTTCCCTGATTTCTTCAGCATTCGGATTGCAGGTGCTGGACAACTTTGTTCACGCCATCATCAAAACACTCAATGCCGAGCTCGATAAATTCAAGGACAACAAAAGAACGCTCAACCGGTTGATGGTCTATAATCCGGAACAGTCTGTCTCGTCCATCAGCAGCAGAAGTCCGAAGCTGGACAATCAGATTCTGCTGGGGAACAAAGGGTATTTCCTCAAGCAGCTGCACGCCTACGGTTTCCAGGTCCCCCCGGGGTTCATCATCACCACGGAGGTTTTCCGCTGCTATGACGCGGTCTATGGATACAAACACATCTTCAGCGATCTGGCCGCACGCATCGGCCGCGAAATGACGCAGATGGAAAAGAAAGCCGGACACAAGTTCGGGGACCCCAAAAACCCCCTGCTTTTGTCGGTACGCAGTGGCGCGACCGTGTCTCTGCCGGGCATGATGCGCTCCTTTCTGAATGTGGGCATCAACGAATCCATCGCGGAAACCCTGAGCCGCAAAAAAAACTTCCAGTGGGCGGCCTGGGATTCCTACCGGCGATTCCTTCAGACCTGGGGGATGTTTCAGGGTTTGAGCCGCGACTTTTTCGACGCCATCATCGATGGCTATAAACAGAAATTCTCCGTAGAAAGAAAAATCGGCTTCGTGCCGACGCAGATGAAGGACATCGCGCTGGCCTACAAGAAAGGCATTCTGGATGCCGGCATTCCGCTGACGGACGATCCGATGCGACAGCTCCGGCACGCCGTTTTGCAGGTTTTTGATTCCTGGTATTCCGATCAGGCCAAAATTTACCGCCACCAGATGAACCTGTCCGACGAATGGGGCACGGCCGTGATCGTGCAGGCCATGGTTTTCGGCAACATGCACGAACGTTCCGGCTCCGGCGTCATTTTCACACGGGATCCGAAAAGCGCCTCATCGGATGTCATCCTTTACGGTGATTTCATCTTCGGCGTGCAGGGGGATGATATCGTGTCCGGCCTGGTCGAAACCTTCCCGATCTCCGAAAAACAGCGTCTGACCGAAAACCGCAGCACGGACATCTCGCTTCAAACCCGGTTTCCGGAAATTTACGCCGAACTTGCGCGGATATCCGAAATTCTGATCTACGAAAAAGGTTTTCATCACCAGGAAATCGAATTCACTTTCGAAGGCCCGCACAAGCAGCAACTTTATCTTTTGCAGACCCGCGATATGGATCAGATCACCACCAAGAAGCTCCGGCGTTTCAAAGACACTCCGGAGCTCAAGGCTTCGCTTATCGGAGCCGGTATCGGTGTGAGCGGCGGCGCGCTTTGCGGACGCGCGGTCTATTCGGAAAATGACATCCGACGGTATCGCGAAATGGAGCCCGAGACGCCATTGATCCTCGTGCGTCCCGATACCGTCCCGGATGACGTCGGGGTACTTTTGCAGGTGGAAGGCCTTCTAACCGCCAAGGGCGGCGCAACATCGCACGCCGCTGTCACGATCCCGCAGCTTCACAAAGTCGGCGTGGTCGGATTGGGCAAGCTCAAGGTTTACGAAGCAGACGGTTACGCGACCATTGAAGAACACGCCATACGCAGCGGGGACTTCATCTGTATCGACGGCTGGAGCGGCTCTCTGTACACAGGAAAACATGAAAGCGAAGCGGAAAAGCATTATTCGATTACGTTATAAAATACGGACCATCGATGTGCAATCGCCAATCGTCACTTATCGAAAACACGGAAATCGTTCTTTGCGCCGGTGCCTTTTACGGCATACATTGCCTGATCCGCAGCATGAATCAGGGTATCGGAATCCGTGCCGTGCTCGGGAAAAAGCGAAACGCCAACACTGAAACGCACCTGAATACCGACCGGCGGCAGGCCGACGGACAAAGGCGATTTAAATTTTTCAAACAGATAGCCGAGCACAACATCGATGTGTTTTTTTTCGGTCACATCCGTCAGGAGGATCAAAAACTCATCTCCGCCGATCCGCGCGATCGTGTCATTTTCCCGCCGGACAACTTCTTTGAGCCTTTCAGCGATCGCGACGAGCACTTTATCGCCTAAGTCATGCCCGTAGGTATCATTGACCTCCTTGAAACCATCCAGATCGATAAACAGCAGCGCCAGCATGGACTCCCTTCTTTTGGCCGACACAATGGCCTGCTCCAGACGATCCATCAGCAGCTTTCGGTTGGGCAAAGACGTCAGCGGGTCGGAATACGCGATCTGCATCACCTTACCCTCCGTCAGGTCAACGAAGTTCCCCAAAACCGCCTGCTGTTCGTTCATGTGTATCAGGGCAAAAGACCCGAGTATCCACTTCACCTTTTCGTCTTTCGTCATCACGCGGAACATGCAAAAAGCTTCTGACTGCCCTTCAAGCATGGCACGCAGGCTTTTCCGGACATGCTCCACATCCTCTTTTAAAACCAGTTCCCAGGGATCCATCGTGCGCAATTCCCGCGGGGATAAGCTCAGAATCTCCGAGAAGGCCTTGTTGGTAAAAATCAGTTTTTGATGCTGGAAGATGCCGATGCCGAACGGCGACAGGTTGAGCATAATCTGAATGAATTCGTTTAGCTCACGAATCTGTTTGGAGGCGGAGGAAAACTGGATGCGCAGCTTCTCGTATTCGTCGGCCGCTTTACTCAAGGGACTGGCCGACGTATCGCCTTTTTCTTTTCGCTGCTTTGAATCGATGGTCATCAGAAGACTCCACTTACCTGGCATGGTTCAAAGTCATGCCAACGCTATGATTACAACCTATCATACATGATTTAATCACAATCCTCAAAAGCATATTTTTTAGCGAAGCGGCGGCAAAAAAACCCGGCTCGTGCCTCGAGGGGCAAAGCCGGGTTTTCCGGATCAAATTCTCTTAGAGAATATTTTTGTGGATATAGACGGTCAAATCCGCCAACCGGTTTGTATAGCTTCCGTATTCGTTGTCGTACCAGCCAAACAGCTTCGCGTGGACCACCGGCACCTGCAACGTTTTACCGCCGATTTCCTGCAGAACCGCCGCGGGCAGATTCGGAATATGCGACAGATCAACGGGAATGAAAGCTGTACGGGTATGGTTGAACTGCCCTTCGATAATGACCGCTGCGTCCAGACCGATCAGATCCGTAGAAACATTCTGCTCCATGCTGAATTTGATCAGCTTTTCGGGTTGGCTCTCGGCCGCTTTGCGGTAAACCTCATTGATTTTTTTCGCGTCGATCGATGCCGCGTCGCCCGAAGCGCTTTTCCGCGACTGGAACGTGGCATTCAATACGATCAAAGACAGGGTCGTGGTCGGAACGCGGATCGAATCCGCCATGAACCCAATGTTTTTGACCTCCGGAATGACCTGCCCTAACGCTTCCGCCGCGTTGGTGGACGTCAGAATGATGTTGTTCAGAATGCTGCGTGTTTTTCTGAGATCCTTCTCCCCGGCTTTGGGCATCTTATCGAGAACGCTCTGGGTGTTGGTCACGGCATGGATGGTCGACATCGAGGCCGTCAGAATCGTCCCGGTATCTTCGTTCTCCAACAGGGGTTTGACCATGTGGGCAAGCCCCGTCGTTGTGCAGGACGCCGCGGACACCAGCGTGTGCTTCTTGGGATTAAACGCCGTGTGATTGATGCCGTAAATCAGCGTGGCGACGTCCTCCGGCGTTGTGAGCGCCTTGCTTTTGATCTTAAACGGCGCGGAATGCACCACTACCCTGGCCCCGCCGTTGAGATGACCCCGGATGGACCCTTTTTTGTCGTCCACCGGCACCGTCGGATCCTTGAAGGTTCCGCTGCAATCGACCACCACATCCGCACCGTGCTGGCGCCAGGGAATATTGAGCGGATTGCGCTGCTCGCGCAGAATCGTCACCGGCACGCCGTCGATGATCATCTTGCCTGCTTTCTCATCCGTGATCTGAATAAGGCGATCGGCCTTGATGCCGTAAAGAAACCGGTGCATCAATCCGTAGGTCGCGTCTTTTTCAATCAGCTGGGCGATGGAATCAAGGCCCGTACCCACCTCCCGACCCAGATTCACCACAATTTCGCCAAAATACTTTCTGCCGATGTGATGCCAGAGGGTCAGCTTACCGATCCGACCCAGACTGTTGATGCCTAAAACCGGCACCCTGCTTTCCTGCGTGTTCCTATTGACCATGATCTATTGCCTCCTTTGCCCCGAAGGGACAGAATTGATGGATGATAAATACGATGAATGGGGCGCATACGATCCCCCGGGTGATGAAACGAAATAAAATTGGATATAAATATTGTGAACTTACAAAAATCATACGCTTATGGCGGTCGTTTTGGGAAGACCGCCATATTCTTATTAGAAAGATGACTTAAAGTCAAGAGCGGACTACACGGATAAAGACTTAAGGAAGAAATGAAAGACAAAAACGCTCGTCGGGCGCATCACATCCCGGGCATACCCGGTCAATGCCCCGAACAAGTTCGCATGGATTCCCGGTCAGCAGCAGCCGACGCGTCCCGGTACATCCGAACCGTCCTGCGGCCCGCAGCAGCATTCGCCGGTACGTCCCAATAGCTGGTTGATCACGGCGGCGGCACAGCCGACGCCGGACTGCACGGTCACGGCTGAAACCGGACAATTTTTCGTGCACGCTCCGCACTCCATGCAGGCATCACGATCCGTAATCCGCACGCTTTTGCCGTTCATTTCAAATACCGCGTGCGGACAGACCTCCAGGCACATGCCGCAACCGGTGCATTTTCCAGGGTCAAGCGCGAGCGTGGTCACGTTTTTGAGATAAACCATCTTCTTCATAACCAATTCCTCCAGGCCGCTATGAGCGAGCCCATCCATAATACGCCTCCGGCGGCAATCCCCGCGATTTCCGCTGGCAGCGCGATGCGCATTTCCTTTTTCACGCCGGACAGCGACGTGTACGTCGAACTGCCGGTAAAGTTCATCGCCAGATACGCCGCGACCGACGGGATGATGAGCAGCCAGGCCAGCGCCTCCAGCAAACCGGGCCAGGCATGAATATTACCGCCTCGCCAATACAAAACCGCTAAAGCGACGACCAGACCCACTATGGCTCCCTGCAGAGAGAAAGCGCGCGCGGGCAGATACGGCAGCAAAACCGGATGCAAAACAGCGCCGGCCAGTATGGCGGCGCCAAGCGCCGCGACAGCAAAGAGGCCTTCTGTTCGCAGGGACTGTACAAAGCCTGCAACACCCGAAAGATCACCCGCCGCGTAACCGGCAGCCGTTGCGAGTGTCAAAAAGACCAGCGCAATCAACACAAAAGGTTTCAAACCGATTGAAAGTTCCAAAGGGATCAGAGTGGCACGGTCTTTCAATCCAAACGCCACTTTTCTCATACCCGGCGACGCCTTGAATCCCGCATCCAGATAGGCGGGCAGGTCCGACGCGCGCACCGGACCGTAATAAATCTTCAAACCCGTGTGCCTCCTGACTTCATGCGCCGAGACACCCGGGGCTCCCAGCTGGGGCACAATCAGTTTTCCTTTTTGTGCAACCTGTTTGATTCCGCTGGTTTGAATCCGGTAAATGAGCTCCTCGGTTCCAAATGTCCCTTTCCCCGCCGCACACCATACATTGATGCCCCTGGTATCCAGTACAAGAATCCAGGCGTTTCTTCCCGGCAAAGATGAACGGAGTGCATCAAAACTCAATTTGTAGTTGGCGCTGATAAAAACCTCGGAACTCTCATGGGGTCTTCCCAAAGCATAAAGACCCGGATCGATTTTATAATTCATCCGCCAGACACCCCATCTGGCCTTGACCGATCCCCACCGATCGCAACCGGTCAGTCCGGACTCGACTTGCGGAACCATCCCGACGGATGTTCGAAGCGTTCCCGACACAAATGGCTGATCCGGCCGGGGCGGAATGGCCTGCGGTCTTTGCATAGCCCCGGATTGGGAAATGACCGGCAATTCGATCATTGGACGCGGACGAATTGCATTATTTGTTTTATTCATCGGCATTTCATCTCCCTATACACAGCATTTTTCGTCACGGACGGTTTTTTGCATTGCACCAATAAATGTGCCGACCGCTTTGAGCGTATCGTCTCTTTTGCATGCGGGCAGGTTGTTGAAAACACGGCCTAGAAACCCCGAAATGCAAATTTTAACATCTTTATGAACGTGTAAACCCTCCCGTGTGAGCGACAGACGCACAGCTCTTGCATCCCCCGGGTCTTTCAAGCGCTTCACCAGCCCCTTTTTCACCAGCGGTCCGACAAGCCTCGTGGTGGTGCTTTTGGCAACCGCCAGATGCTCATGAAGAACCGACATAGGCAGAGACTCTCTTGGGGCCAGGGCGTCGAGGATTAGAAACTGGTGAAAGGTGACGCCTTCGCAAAAAGCCTCATCCTGGCGGCAAAATCGCGTCGCCTTGACCAGACCGGTCATCAATTCCAGCATTTTATGATCTGTTTGTCCGTTTTTTCTCATATTGGTTGTAATATACAACTATCTGCCGGTTTGTCAAGCCGAGATTGTTCAAAGTTCAAAGTTGCATGTTTCAAGTTTCAAGATCACTTTAAAGCGGATTTCTTCTCCAATAAAAAAGGATACATAACAGGCGTTTTATTTTCTTAACAAAAATGCTAATGTGCATCCGTTAGAAGAACTAAACAATAATGGGAGTGTTTATGTCCGCACGATCCGGGATTGCAGATGCAAAATTTATTGAAGGGTACAATTGTGCCCAGTCCGTTTTGTTTTCTTTCTGCGACAAGACGAACCTGTCCCCCGATCTTGCCCTGAAACTCGCCTGCGGATTCGGCGCGGGGATGGGACGCAAAGGCGAAGTTTGCGGGGCGGTCACCGGGGGCATTCTGGCGCTTGGCGCACTGTTCGGCCGCGGCGAAAAAGAAGATCGTCAAGCTACGGAAATGGTTTACGCCAAAACAAGAGAGCTTCTGACGCGCTTTTCCTCTCTCCACGGATCCTGTATTTGCCGGGAACTGCTGTCCGGCTGCGATCTAACCGCCTCTCAAGGGCAACATCATTTCAAGGACAGTGAATGTTTCGATAATATTTGCCGGCCCTGCGTGCGTGACGCGGTGGAAATCGTGGAAGCCCTCATGTGATTTTTGGCTTGCTCGATTATCTTCGCACTTCAATGAAGGAGGTTCCCTTTCATGAATCGTTTTGTCGTTCGGGTATCCGCAGCGCTTTTCCTTATCGCTTTTATCGCCGCGGGCTTTGCCCCGGTCGCGCGGCCGGAAAGTTCCGTCTGGGTGGTCAAAGGACCGAAGGCCGTCGTGTATCTGGCCGGATCCTCTCATGTGCTGCGGGCTTCCGATCACCCGCTGCCTGCCGAGTTTGATCTGGCCTACAAAAATTCCGGCAGCATCGTCTTTGAAGCGCCGCCGGGCGATATGGAGACGCCGGAATATCTGCAAAAGCTGATGCGTGTTGCCGCCCTGACCGACGGCACGACGCTGAAGAATCACCTGACGCCGGAGGTTTACGCGAAAGCGGCCGCTTTCTGCAAAGAGCGGGGCTATCCGTTTGAACAATACCAGCTGTTTCGTCCCTGGATGCTGTCAATGATGCTGACCCTCCAGGAAATGGCAAGAATCGGCGTGGATCCGGCCTACGGTGTCGATCAGCACTTTTATCAAAAAGCGCTGAGGGACGGAAAATCTTCGGGCGGCCTGGAAACAGCAGACGATCAAATCGCATTTCTGGCGATGATGGACAGCAGCATGGGCAACGCACAGGTCCTCGAAACACTCGACGACCTTCGCGATCTCGACGCGAAGGTCGAAGGCATTCTCAAGGCCTGGCGCATGGGCGACGAGGCAGGTATCGAAGCGTTCAGCCTTCGCGAACTCAAAAACTATCCGCAACTGTATTTTGCCCTGATCGTTGACCGCAACCGGAAATGGATCAGCAGCATTGAAAAGTATATCCGGGGAAATCAAAATACGATGGTGATTGTCGGGGTGGCGCATCTGGCAGGCAAAGACAGTGTGGTCGATCTTCTGCGCAACCGCGGCTATCGGGTTGACAAACTGAAATAACAGGATCGGACAGCCCTATGGAAATCCCTCTGTATCAGGTGGACGCGTTCACCTCAAAAGTCTTTTCAGGCAATCCGGCGGCCGTTTGTCTTCTGGAAAAATGGCCGGAGGAAAATATTCTCCAGGCCATCGCCGCCGAAAACAATCTGTCGGAAACCGCCTTTCTGGTGCGGCAGGGATCGGCCGTCGAACTTTGCTGGTTCACGCCGCGAACAGAAGTCAAACTCTGTGGCCACGCGACGCTTGCCGCCGCTTATGTTCTTTTTGAATGCAAACAGTGGCTCCAGGAAAGCATCCGGTTCGTCACGCGCTTCAGCGGTGAGCTGCCGGTGAGCCGGAAAAACGATCTCTTTGAAATGGATTTCCCGGCCCGGCCCGCCCGGACATACCCCGCGGCCGCAGGCATCACCGCTGCACTGGGCATCAAGAACCCGGAAGTGCTGAACTCCGAAGAGGACCTGCTGGTCGTGCTCGACTCGGAAACAACGGTCCGCAAGATCGTACCCGATATGGCCGCACTTGCCAAAATCGACTGCCGGGGAATCATTGTTACGGCCCGGGGAGATCAATGCGACTTCGTCTCACGGTTTTTCGCGCCCCGGGTCGGCATCGATGAAGATCCCGTCACAGGGTCGTCGCACACCGTGCTTGCGCCCTACTGGGCGCGGAAACTGGGAAAAAACGAACTGCACGCGCGACAGGTATCGGCGCGCGGCGGAGAGCTATATTGCCGCTACATGGGCGAGCGCGTCAGGATTTCCGGCCGCGCCGTTTTGTACATGGAAGGGATGATCACCGTCTGAATGCAATAAACGAAAATGATTTCTTGGAATATTTTTAAAAAAATGTATATTGAATAGCCATGACACGCAAAAAAGGCGTGCGGGAGGGTATCGAAGCAAGATAAGTGGCGGAGGTGAGGCAGTGCCGATGGACATTGCGCCCGCGAAAATTCCGGTGGTGGTTTTATACAACGTCGATCCGGACTGGACGCAAGAAGAAAAAGACGAAGTGGGCAGGTTGACTTCCGAACTCGGCGACGCTTTGACCTGCACAGGACACCCCGCCGTGCTTGTCCCTGTCGCCAACGACGATCTCGGCAGTTGCCTCGAGGACTTCGACCCGGCCGAATGTATTATTTTCAACTGGTGTGAATCGCTTCCCGGACTGGGTCACAGTGAATGGTTGGCGGCCAAGCGTCTCGAAATGCTTGGCTACACATTCACCGGCGCGGATTCCGAAACCCTGGCGCTGTCCCAGGATAAATTTCGCGTCAAAGTCCTGCTCGATCAGGCGCTCATCCCCACACCCGCATGGCACATCTTCCACACCCCTGACCCCGCGGACTGGAAAAGCTTCCCGGCCATTGTCAAACCGATGAATGAGCACAGCTCCGCGGGAATTACCCCGGAAGCGGTGGTGCTCAATAAAACGGAATTACGAAACCGCATTGCCTATATCTTAAGAACCTATCAGCAACCGGCGCTGGTCGAAGAGTTCATTGACGGCCGTGAATTTCACGTCTCGGTCTGGGGCAACGATAATTTGACCGTGCTGCCGCCCGCGGAAATGGACTTTTCGTTTTTCACAGACGTCAAGGACCGTTTGTGCACTTACGACTCCAAGTTTCTTCCCGGTTCCAGGCATTACGAAAAAATTGAAACCCTGCTGCCCGCACCCCTGACGGAGGAGGAAGTAAAGTCGCTCAATCTGGTTTGCGAAAACGCTTACCGCGCCATCGGCTGCCGCGACTATGCGCGCATGGACATCCGTCTGCTCAATGGTGTGTTTTATGTGCTGGATGTCAACCCCAATGCAGACATATCGAGTGACGCCAGCATGGCGTGTTCAGCCGAAGCGGCGGGTGTGAATTACGGGCAGATGGGCAGCCTTATCGTCCGCATGGCCGCAAGACGCCATCCCGCCTGGCGCAAAATTCGCGCCCGCAGAGAAAAGCGGCTGAAATAATCCGAAACACGGCAGCGGCTCTTCCGGACGGCCATCACCCGGAAGTCATCTGTCTGCGCGCAGCCCCCCCCGGCTCCGAACCTGCTATTTATTCCCGCGCACAAGTGAAGGACCGTCGCAAAACGCTGCTTTACGCGTTCCATGATGTGATTGTCACCAGAAGACCTGTAAAAATCCTGCTTGTGGAATCCGGCGATAAGATATAATCACAAAAACAAAAAAAATAATTTTTTAACACAAAGCCATAAAACGAAGAAAGCAAGGTTGCACCATGAGCACCAAAATGACCACCTTTAGCGAATCGGGAATCGATAAGAAAATTCAAAAGGCACTCGTCGAGATGGGATTTGAAACCCCGATGCCTATCCAGCAGGAAGTGATTCCATTTTTGCTCGATCATAACAGGGACCTCGTCGCCATGGCGCATACAGGCACCGGCAAGACCGCTGCCTTCGGCATCCCGATCATCCAGCAGATCAACACGGCCAGCAAACAGACCCAGGCGCTCATTTTGGCCCCCACCAGGGAGCTGTGCCTTCAGATCACCGATGATCTGACCCAGATGGCCAAGTATGTCGAAAACTTAAACATCGTGCCGATTTATGGCGGCGCTAACATCCTCATCCAGATGCGTCAGGTGGCCGCAGGCGCGCAGATCGTGGTGGCTACACCGGGCAGAATGCTCGACATGCTCAACCGGAAAAAAGTGAATGTGTCCGGTATCCGCTGGCTGGTGCTCGATGAAGCCGACGAAATGCTCAACATGGGATTCAAGGAAGAACTCAACGCGGTTTTAGCTTCCACGCCCGCAGACAAAAGGGTACTGCTGTTTTCCGCCACCATGCCGCGCGGAATAGAAGCCATCGCGCATAGCTACATGAAGAAGCCCGCGGAAATCACCGTCGGCAGCAGAAACACCGGCGCGGAAAACGTCTCTCACCAGTATTATGTCGTGCACGCCAAAGACCGTTATCTTGCGCTCAAACGCATTGCCGACTTTAATCCCGACATTTACGCGATCGTTTTCTGCCGAACGCGGACGGAAACCCAGGAGGTGGCAGACTCGCTCATGAAGGACGGCTACAACGCCGACGCGCTGCACGGAGACCTTTCGCAGGCCCAGCGGGATTCGGTCATGAATCGGTTTCGGAACCGGAATATTCAGCTGCTGGTCGCCACCGATGTGGCAGCGCGCGGCATCGATGTAAGCGATCTGACGCACATCATCAACTACAATCTGCCCGACGACGTGGAAAATTACACCCACCGCAGCGGACGGACGGGACGCGCGGGCAAATCGGGCATTTCGATCGTCATCGTCGGCATTCGGGAAACGTTCCGCATCGGCCAGATGGAAAAGCAGATCGGCAAAAAATTTCTACAGGCGAAAATTCCCACTGGCATGGAAGTCTGCGAAAAGCAACTGCTGCATCTGGTGGAAAAACTCAAAAACACGGAAATTCAGCACGCGGATATCGACCGGTTTCTGCCGGCCGCGCTTGCACGACTCGAATCGCTGAGCAAGGAAGACATCATCGCACGTTTTGTTTCGGCGGAATTCAACCGTTTCCTGAGTTACTACCGCGATGCCGCCGATATCAATGTTTCGCAAAAAAAAGAAAATGCACCGGCGACGGGACGGACCAGCGTAAAATCGATCGGCCTGACGCGTCTGTCGGTCAACCTCGGAAAGATGGAAAAATTCACCCCCAAAAAACTCCAGGCCTATTTGATGGAGACGGCCAATATCGCCAAACTCAACATTGCTAATCTGGATGTACAGCTGTGTAATTCCTACTTTGAAGTGGACTCAGGGTTGGCCGAAGTCCTGATCGCCCGGTTCGCCAGTGAAAAGTTTTCCAAAAGGCGCGTCAGAATTGACTACGCTCAGCGGGGCGGGCGCGGAGACTATCCGAACAAACGTTACGCCGGCGGCGCCAAAACCCGCGAAGCCTTCTTCGTCAATAAGCGAAAGAAGCAGTCCGGAAAAAAATATTAGATGATCCACCCGAGGCAGCATCAAACACATTAAAAAAACAATGAAGGAGACAAGGTATGAAAGGGAATAGCAATATACGGAAATGCTTTTTCAGACTTGAGTTCATCGTGGCACTGCTTGTGACAACCGCCTTCATTTCCGTTCCCGCCGCCACGGGACACGCGGCCGACACCGGGGAAAAGGACGTGGTCGCCCGCTGGGGCAGTGAGGTGATCACAAAAAGTGAACTGGATATCCGCATCAAAGCCTACCCGCCGGAAATTCAAGAAAGGCTCAAGGATCCCGGTCAGAAGAAACAGTACGTGGAAAGCCTGCTTCAGGTCCTCATCACCGGCGCGGAAGCCCGGGAAATGAAGCTGGACAAGGATCCGGAAATCGCAATCCGTATTGATGACATGACCAACTCGATTCTGCTGCAGGCATATATGAACAAGGCAATTGAATCCATCCCGCCGCCGACAGACACGGATATTGAAATTTTTTTCGAAGCGCACAAAAACGAATACCTCACGCCGGTTTTCATCCGGGCGCAGCACATTCTCGTTGAATGCAAACCGGACGCGACACCCGCCGCGCAGAAAGCGGCCGAAGCCAGGGCACAAAAAGCCTATAAAGAACTTGCCGCGGGAGGCAATTTCAAGAAAATTGCCGCAAAATACTCGGACGACACGGAAACGAAAGCCACCGGTGGCGATTTGGGACTGTTCCAGGCCGAACAGATGGTGCCGGAATTCTCCCAACCGGTCTTCAGCATGAAAAAGGGTGAACTGAGCAAGCCCTTCAAAACGCCTTTCGGGTTTCATATCGTTTTGGTAAACGATCTGATTCCCGAAAGGCAGATGCAACTCCAGGACGTCCGCGACGACGTGGTCACGAGAATCGACAATCAGAACCGCGAAACGTTCATTTACAGCGAACTCGAACGGCTCAAGAACAAGTATAAGGTGGAGATCTACTAAAAAACAGACTCGGGGCCAAATCTTCGGTTGTATCAGCGACCCAGAAGAACATCTCCTGTGTCCGTGACAAGCTTTTCCGGCAATGAGAAAATCCGCCGGAAGATGTTCAGAGTTCCCGTGGCCAATGATTGCGCCGGAATGGCGCTTACCCGGGGGTTGTCCCAGGTTTGGTCCACTTTGAAATGCACCGTGATCAATCGGCCCTTCTCGTCGGTAAGGAGCCAGCCCGCAACGGGTATCCGCGCAGCGATGCGGTCAATCGTCTGCAGCGGATGCACACCCACAATGGCGTCGATCTCCTCTTTGACGAAATCCACCTTGCCCACGGCCGATATCTGCATCGCATTGCTGTTGATCAACGAATCCTGAGAGGTCAGCACGCCTTCATCCAATTTGAGATTGGCCGTGATGGCCGTATAGGGCATGCCGTCTTTGACCATATCAGGAAGTTTAAACTTCAGCAGTTGCGATACGTTGAGAATGGAAAAAATTTTAGACAGGACGGAGAATTTTTTCAAGACGCCCTTTTGCGCATTCAGCGCAATACTGCCTGTGGCTGATTTTTTCAACGCTTCGATATCCGCGCCTTCAGCCACGAGGTCACCGGAAAGCGAGAGCCGGCCTGTGATCACCCGGTCGCCAATGTCCAGAAAATGCTGAATTTGCTCGAGTGAAGCGCCCTCGAGTGAAAAAGCTGTTTCAGAGCGCGCGGGTCCTTCCGGCGGCAGATGGATCACGCCACTGGCTTTGAGCCTGCCTTCCATCACGCCGGCTTCCAGCGTTTCGACGGTCAGGCGGCTGTCCTCAAACGTGAACATAGACACCAGATCAGCCATTTCCATGCGCTCCAGAACCAGCTTCCCTACACGCACTTTAGCCGTCAGCCGGATGCCGTCTACGGGATCGTCTTTTCCCCCGGGCAGCTTCAGACCGGCCAGGCGGGAGATATCCTCAAAGTCAATCCGGGGTGACCGCACGAAGATATTGATTTCAGGCTTTTCCTTGAAGACAAATTCACCTTTGAGGTTCAATACGGATCCCCCCGTTTTCAGCGAAACGCGGTCTAACCGCAGTCGATCGAAACCCAGAGCCATCTGCCCTTTGACATTCTGAAAAACAACATCCTCACCTTCCAATCCGGCATCCGCCGCGAACAGACGAGGCGATTCAAATCGGCAGGTGATTTCCGGTTGATGGAGCTGCCCCACAAAGCAGGATCCCGACACGTCAGCCTGACCAAAACGCCCGCTTACCCTGGACGTTTCCAAGCGTGTGCCTTTGAACGTCAGGGTCCCCGTCAACCCCTCGATGGCCCGGGCCTGTTCGATGGGCTTTAGCGAAACACCGGAAAAAGACGCATGGCCGTTCCAGCGAAGCGAACCGGGATCGGCAAGATTCCCCCTACCGGTGAAATCGGCATGGAGGATCCCCTCGGGATGAACGCCACGGATACCGGGAATCATCGTGGCAAGATCCGCAAGTCCGAGCGAACGGGCGCGAACGCGGAGCAAGGCGGGCGTTTTGCCGTCGAAGTCAAACGAAACGCTCCCGCTGATCGTCAGCGGGAGCAATTCATATTCAAAGTCGGTAACGTTCAGAGACTTCTCATCCAGAACCATTCTGGCCGTAAGGCGGCTGGACCTGGACGCGGGTTTTTCCACAAGGCCCGGATACGCGAAGGCCGCGCCGGTCAGATCCCAATCGGCCTCAATTTCAAAACGATCCGCCGGCCCTTTGCCCGACAGATGGATTGTCGTCTTACCGTCGAAATCAATCCCGGAGATTCTTTCTTTTCCCAAAAGCCAATGCACCTCAGAACGGGCGGGCTCGAAGCGGCCGTGGGCCGTATATACCGAGGGACCGGGCATGGCGAAATCGGAGATGCTACCGTCAAGCGTGCAAGGCGACTGGCCGAAACGCGCCGACATTCCCTTGAGGTGGAACGACCGGTCTTTTAACTCCAGCGTACCGCGAATGTCGTGAAAAGACGGCGTGTCGTCATTGACGGTGAAAACGCCTTGATCCGCCTGGACCTGCAGATACAAAACACCCTCGTTGCCCGGACTGCTCATGTCGTTGATCCGGCTGATGGATCCGGCCAGCTTCAACTCAAGCAGTCGGAACGTTCCCGCGGGAACATGCTCATCGACAAAACCGGTTATATCTTCACCGATGAGCGCCCAGGGAACGTACGATGCGACATCCCCTCTTGACAGCGCCGATGATGAGGCGTCAATTACCAGGTACGGATCATCCGAAGCCAGCTCTCGCAGGTCCACACGTGCCGCAACGCTGAATCCATCCGCCGTCAGACGGGGAATATCCATAAGGAAGCTACCGCCGTCGCGCTTTGCGGTGTACTGCATTTCCAGACGCTCGGGGCGAAGCGGCCGGACAAACACACCCGGATAGCCCAGAACCGGTTTTATCCAGGTAATGCCCCCCCTGGCAGTGAAATGATCGGGCCTGCCGGACAGGGTTGTCTCCATATCCAGGCGTCCGGACAACTCCGAAAAAGGCGTGATCATTTTGAGATAGGGGCTCCAATGATCAACGTCCGTCCCCGTCAAACGCGCGGTCACGTTGAATGCGCTTTCGGAAAACGGATCCCCGGCGGACGGGGGGGTAAAAGATCCCGCAATCGACAGCCGTGCATCGTTTTTGCCCTCACCCATGACGGTGTCAAGCCGGATTCGGTAGGGTCGACCCCAACGATGGGGTTCAATCCGGCACGACAGTTGCGAAAACGATGTGACGCGCCCGTCACCCCCTGCCGCCCGGTCGGTGAAAACGATTTCGCCCCGGTCGACAACAAGTTTTCGTATCATCAGGCTTATTTTGGATTGTGCATCCGACGCCAGCAGATCGCCGATATTGAAGACGCCCTCGCGGTCGCGGCTGATCGCCACGCGGGGATGATCAAGAATCACTTCTCGAAGGGTGACGCGGCCGATCATCAAAGGCAGGATACCGACACGGAAAAAAGCCGACTCAACGCTGACCCAGTCTGAAGAGTTATCTTTCTCGCGGATGACGAGTCCATCAAGCTGCAACGACAGGCCAGCGCGCAGCGTCAGCGAGGCGTGGGCTTTTTCATAGGCAACGTTGCGGCCCAAAGCGTCCTGCAGGGCGGAGGTGATCTCGTTTCGATACGCTTCCAGGCGGGCAAGCTGATGGGTCGCATAAAACCACCCGGCCGCCAGCGCCCCGGCAAGCAGGGTCGCAACCGCTAAAAGAATGATGATGATTCGCTTTTTCATCGTGTATTTCAGGGCCGATTCTAACCGCGCCCTTCATCTGATTTTTAAACTTGAAACGTGAAACTTCAAACTTGAAACTTGAAACGTGAAACTTGAAACATAATCCCTTATCTTTCCGCGATCCTGATTCGGGCGCCGTCTTTCATGCCTCCGGGGTTGAGCACGACACGGTCTCCTGTTTCCACGCCGGCCCGAACTTCGATCATGTCGTTTAGCTCTTTTCCGGGCTCAATCACTGTTTTGCGTGCACGGTTGCTTTCCACCCGATAGACTATGCTTTCCTCTCCCTGTGCAATCAGTGCGGCCCGGCTGACAGCGGCCCGGGGCTTGAGCTCTTCTTCTGTGAGCTCGCGCAGGAGAAAAGAAACCTTGGCACTCATGTCCGGCAGCAGCCGTGCGTCGCGATCCAGAAGTCGGACCTTGACCAAAATGGTTGCCTTGGCCCTATCCACGGTCGGAACAATGGCGTGAACCACGCCGCGAAAGCGCTGATCGGAAAGAGCGTCAAACTGAATGTCGCAGGGCTGTCCGGCGCGAACCAGCATAATACTTGTTTCCGAGACATCTACCTCGACCTGCAGGGAATCCATGTCGGCCAGTGTGACGACGGCGGCTTTGGAGGTGGCCGAAGCACCCAGCGGCGTCACAATATCCCCGACGTCCGCATTTTTAGTCAGCACCACGCCGTCAAACGGGGCGCGGATCAGCGCGTAGTCCATGTTGGCCTCGGCCCCTGAAAGCCCCGCCGTGGCGGCTTCCACCGCCGCCTGCGCCGCTTTTACGGCTTCCCGGGAACGCAGGTAACGGGTAGCAATCATATCGAAATCCGACTGCGAAATATACCCGCCGCCGATCAGTCGCTGGTAACGGTCATAGTCTAGCTGAAGAAAATCACGTTCCGCCACGGCCTGCGCAAGCATGGCCCGTGCGTTGGCCAGATTAGCCTCGGCCTGATCCTTCAGGGCCGCCACATCCGCGTTTTCCATCCGGGCAAGAATTTGCCCTTTTTTGACCACATTGCCCTCTTCGACCGTCAAAGCGATCAGTCTTCCCGTCATTTTGGAGGCCACCGCCGCTTTGCGCTGGGCAACGACATAGCCGCTGGCATTCAATACGGATAAAGACTGGGCAGGATAGACCAGAGAGACGGTTGTCACATCCACTGTGGTGGCTGGCGCGATGACGCCCGCGCGATACAGCACCGCAGCCAAAATGATCAGCAAAACGAGCGATCCAATCACAAAGGGTTTTTTCCTGCGTCCCGCCGTGACGCTTTTTTTAACCGACTTATCGATTGTCAGTTTCTGAATATCATCCTTCGGCATATTTACACTCACGCAATGTCGTTGTCATGATCTGAACCATTCATAGCAGAACTTATTCAAATTTACCACAAGGGACACATGCTGATGAACACCGTCAAAGCGTCAAAAACCCGGCAGGACCGCCTCCAACGGGCTTCAAAACCTTTGTTTTTGACCGATTTGAAGCCCGTTGGATTCAGAAGGATTCAAAACAAACGATTGACACACCGGCACAGGCTCGCATATAAGCCATCATAAGGTTTACTGAACCGATGCGGTCGCTTCTGGAAAAGGATTTTCTATGAAAAGTCGCCTGATAAAGAGCAAGATCAATATCGATAAGGAACTGGTCATCCTTCTTCTGCTGGTGGCGCTGGCAAGTTTCATCTACCTGTTCATCATCAATCAGCGGGCTTTTTTAAATGTTTTCTACCTACCGGTGCTTCTGGGCGCCTATTTTTTCGGCAAACGCTACGCGGTCATTTCCGCGACATTGTCTGTCGTGATTATTGGCATCATGGCCTACGCCTTCCCGCAGAGCTTTGCCCTGCAATCGGCATCCAACACACAGCTGCATAAATGGCTCGACATTACGACCTGGGGACTGTTTCTGATTTTCACCGGATACTGCATGGGAATTCTCTATGACAAGAAGGAGGAAGCCCGCAAAGAACTGCAGCGAACGTACAGCGGCATCATCGAAATGCTGTCCCTGGTCATCGAATCGGCGGACAACTACACGCAAAGCCATTCGCACCGGGTATCGATGATCGCCGAAATGATCGCCAGGAAGATGAAACTCAGCCCCTTTGAAATTGAAAATATCCGGGTGGCGGCACTTCTGCATGACCTGGGAAAAGTGGGCGTGAGCGAAGCGGTCCTGCAGAAAGTGACGGAGCTGACCGTGCAGGAAAAAGCCAAAATGCGTCAGCATGCCTGGATGGCCGTCAACATGCTGGAGCCGCTGGGAGAAACCGTGGGTGATATTCTGCCGATTATCCTGAACCATCATGAAAAGTTCGACGGAAGCGGCTACTACAAAGCGGCACAAGATAATATCCCCCTGGGCGCAAGGATCATCGCGGTGGCGGATGTTTACGACGCGTTGACAACCGACCGCCCTTACCGTAAGGCGTTTAGTTCCATTCAGGCCAAACAGGAGATCCTGGCCAACTCGGGCACGCATTTCGATCCCGACGTCGTCAAGGCGTTCATCGCGGTATTCCACTATATTGAAACGGAAAACTACCTTTTCACAGACAAGACAAAAAAAGCGGGTTAATCCTGCCGGATGCTGAAGTTCATTTGCGAAGGTCATACCGGATCATTTTAAGCTGAAGACCCTTGCGGCTCAGCCCCAGTATTTTTGCCGTTTTGGTGACATTCCAATCCGATTCTTCAAGGCACTTCATGATCATCTGCCGCTCCACATTCTCGATGTGGGCCCGCATGGCGTCTTTAAGGGTTCGGGTATCATCTACCTGCGTAACCCCCACGACCGGAGCCTCATTGAATTCAGCGGGAATTTCTGATGAAGAAAGCACATCGCTTTTCGCCAGAAGCATCATCCGTTCGATCAGATTCTCCAGTTCCCGGATATTGCCGGGCCAGGGATAGCGCAAAAGCATATCCCTGACACCATCGTCAACACCACTGATGCCCATATCCAGTTTCAAGTTGAATTTCTCAATAAAGAATTTCACCAGAGGCAGAATATCATCGGTCCTTTCACGCAAGGGGGGCACAGGGATGGGGAAGACATTGAGCCGATAATACAAGTCTTCACGGAAACTTCCATCCTGAACGCTTTTTTGCAGATTCTTATTGGTGGCGGCAATGATCCGCACATCCACCTTGATGGTCTTGACGCCGCCGACCCTTTCAAATTCCTGCTTCTGGAGAACACGCAGCAGTTTCACCTGCATATCCCGGGGAATTTCACCCACCTCATCGAGAAACAATGTGCCTTTATGAGCCAGTTCAAACCTTCCCGGCTTGGCAATCACCGCACCCGTGAAGGCGCCTTTTTCATGACCGAACAGTTCGCTTTCCATCAGGGTTTCGGCAATCGCCGCGCAGTTGACTTTGATGAGCGGATTATTCGTCCTCGGTGAATTGCGGTGAATGGCCTCAGCCACCAGCTCCTTACCCGTACCTGTTTCCCCGGTAATGAGAATCGTAGTGGTCGTTGGCGCAACCCGCTTGATCGCGTCAAATACTTCCAGCGTCGATTGGCTCGCCCCGATGATACCCGCGCGTTCGATTTCTTCCGGTGGCAGAAAAAGCTCGTTGTCTTTCAGGTTGCGGGTTTTCACGGCTTTCGAGATGACGTTTTTGAGCTCTTCGAGCTCAAACGGTTTGGTAATATAATCCAGGGCGCCTTTTTTCAGGGCTTCTACCGCCGTGGCCACCGTCCCGTGCGCGGTGATCATGACCACAGGAACTTCCGGAAAATCTTCTCTGATCCGGCGCAGAAGCTCCATTCCGTCGATACGCGGCATTTTCAGATCCGTCACCACCGCCGCAATCCGGCCGGACGTTAAAATCTGCAGGGCTTCATATCCGTCGGCCGCGGAGGCGACTTCGTATCCTTCCTTCTTCAGCATGGCCGACAGCACCAGGCGCATATTCAGTTCATCGTCCACAACCAATACTTTATCCATGGCCCTCAACTATTAGAAGTTCCCGTTTTAATCAAGCAGGATTCCTGGTATTATTTTTCGGCCGCATTGAGCCGGATGAAAAAGACACTGCCCTGTCCGGGAATCGATTTGACACGGATGACACCTGCGTGCTCCCTGACAATTCGCTGGCAGATGGCCAACCCGAGTCCTACGCCCCTCTCCTTGGTCGTAAAAAACGGCTTGAAGACATTTTTTAACGTGTCGGGGGGAATGCCTCCGCCGGTATCGCGGATAGTGATGCCGACAGTGGTGCCGGTATCGTTTTGGATGGCGGACGTGCGAACCGTCAGCGTCCCCCCGCCCGGCATGGCCTCGATGGCATTGAGCGCTATGTTGAGGAGGACCTGCAGCATCTGTTGACCGTCCACATCGACCTCGGGCAGATTCTCATGGAACTCCTTGACCATGGTAATGTCTTTCGCCATGCTGTTGGCTGTAATGATGGAGACCGCCTTTCGGGCAATCTCATTGATGTTCTGTCGGGTACGCTTCATCTGAAAGGGGCGCGCGTAATCCAGAAACTGGGTCACGACCGAATTGAGCCGGTTGACCTCTTCAATGATCACGTCAAACAGCTTGTGGTGCTCCTCCGTGACCGCCTCGGACTTCAAATACTGCGCGGCGCCCTTGATGGACCCCAGCGGATTTCGGATTTCATGGGCAAAGACCGGGGCCATTTCCGCCAGCAGCACCGCCTTTTCGCGTTCCAGCTTTTCGTCGAATTCATAAAGCGAGGTGAAAACATCTTTGCTTTCGGGATAGAAAAAGCTGAATATCTTTTTCAAAATCATCTTGACCGGCGTGACAGAAATCACGATTAAAAAAGACGCCATGATTACACTGGGCAGGGGAGGCAGGCTGTCACTGAAGAAAAAGGCCGTGACATAGAAAATAAACACACCCGTGACTGTGCTGATGAATATCACAAATGCGCGGGCGAAAAAATCATGCAGCTCCGAGAGCTGCGGATACGCGATGATCAGCAGGATCAGATACAGCAGGGCCGCCAGAATCAGGCCGGATATCGGCGGAAAGCTGAACCCCAGGTAGCCCAGAACATCCAGGCCGCAGATCAGAAAGGCCACAGGACAGGCGATGATGAGATAGCGCAGTCTTCTTTTGTCGCTGCTGGGTGGAAGCCTGCGGACATGGCGAAGCAAAGCGGCATAGCACACAACTAAAACACTATACGTGTAGGCCAAAAGCGCCGCGGAAAAATATTCCCATTCGGTCAGCGGGGAAAAAAGCACAAAAATACCCGCCATGCTGATCAAGGCGGTCAGGACGACGGACCCGCGGGTCAGATAGGAGCGACTGCGCGTCAGGTGCAGAAAAAACCAGACCGCCAGAGGCGCGGCGGCCAGCAGGCCGATAAACTCCACATATTTCCAGAACACCGGCCAGAAGATGCCTGACAGGAAAATCCCTGCCTGCGAAACGAACACAGCGGCGCAAAACGCCGCAAACGACCGCTGTAACTGATCGGTTTTACCTGTAATAAGAAGCGACAGGGCAATGGTAAAGCTGGTCGCGGCCAGCGTGAAAGTATCCATTTTTCTCCTTGATGCTTTGTGGTTTCACATCCTATATAGCGCCAAACGGCAAAAAGCTAATAAAAAAAGCCGCCCTGCCTGGTTAAGGATGCCGCCGCACACGTTCACAAAAGATTGACTTTTATCCGGCCATGATCTAATAACCGCAACAGTTACTATTTATCAAATTCGGGGGGAAAGACCATTACGATGAAGAAAAAGGATTTATTAAAGAAAACCGTGCAGCACATCGACATCAAGGAGATCAACGCCGTCGAAATGATCAACGCCATGAGCAAGATGTCTTTTTCAGCGCGGGATCTGGCCTGTGCCGCCGACCTTTACGACCGGATGCTCCGGGAGAAAAAATGCGCGGTGATCCTGACTTTGGCCGGTTCCACCAGCGCGGCCGGCTGTATGCAGGTCTATGTGGATCTGGTGAAAAACAACATGGTGGACGCGATTGTCGCGACCGGTGCTTCGATTGTGGATATGGATTTTTTCGAAGCCCTGGGCTTTAAGCATTACCAGGGCACGCCGTTTGTCGATGACAAAAAGCTGCGCGAGCTCTATATTGACCGCATCTACGACACCTTCATCAGCGAAGAAGATCTTCAGCACTGCGACCGCACCATCAAGATCATCGCCGACTCGCTTGAACCGCGCCCCTACTCATCGCGCGAGTTCATCGCCGAGATGGGGAAATATCTAATGAAAAACGCCAAAAAGAAGGATTCCCTGGTTCAGGCGGCCTATGAGCACAACGTGCCGATTTTCTGCCCTGCCTTTTCCGACAGCTCCGCCGGATTTGGTTTGGTCCTGCATCAGTACGAACGGCCCGAGCGGCATCTGTCCATTGATTCCGTGAAGGATTTTCTGGAATTGACACAGGTGAAAATCCAGGCGGGCACCACGGGGCTTCTGATGATCGGAGGCGGTGTGCCAAAGAATTTTGCACAGGACACTGTCGTGTGCGCCGAAATTCTCGGCAAAGAAGTGCCGATGCATAAATACGCCATACAGATCACCGTGGCAGATGTTCGCGACGGCGCATGCTCGAGCTCTACCCTCAAGGAAGCCAACTCCTGGGGCAAGGTCGATTCATCCTGTGAGCAGATGGTCTATGCCGAAGCCACCCTGGCGCTGCCGCTTCTGGCAAGCTACGCCTACCACAAGGGAAACTGGAAGACCCGGAAGAAGTGGGAACTGGCTAAAATGTTTTCCGTCACACCGAAAACCAAAAAGAAATAAGCATAATGGTGATGTTGAAGAAAGCGGGTCCGTAAGCCCGCTTTTTTTATGCCCTTTCAGCCAGACGCGTTCATTCGTCAGGCATCCTGCCGCCGCACTTCCCCGGATCATCGAATCACAACTTAACTTCCATAGTTATGGGGCAGGGATGAAGCTTTTTTTGTCTTTCCCCCGCCGAATCCTTTTATGTTTCTTTTCCACTGGCGTCTTTGTTTCCCGCCAGTTTACTTGCCGCCGAAATCCCGGACAATCTTCAAACGGCGCTGTTTGATGCCATCATCAAGCAAAGCGAGATTAGCCGGCGCTTCGGCGTGATCGGACTCCTCGAAGAATTTCACTCCCACCATATCCTGTCCAGATTTTACCTGGATATGCTGGGGGCATACAACCCCATTGAAGTCTCGGAGGAGGATGGTTTTTTTGAATGGGTTCGACAATCGCAAAGCACACTGAGAGGGTTTTTATTTGATGATTTTGCCATTCCTATTGTCGCTTAGACCCATATTCCGGGGTAAGGTCAATTGCCCTGTTTAACGGGTGGAATCAGCTGTAAAATGACCCGCATTTCCGTGTGTCATTTTGTAGGCTGCATTCCTGGATTGGACATTCTATCCTTTCTGACCTCCGGACATTGCTTCTTGATAATATTCATCTCTTCTGTATCGATGAGGTTTGCGATAGCAGCCATAATCTTAGGATATTGAGACTCTACGCCTTTAGCCACGTCGGTTATGATAATCGGCTTCAGATCAAAAACGACGCCGTGCTTCTTGTTGTAAAAGGGACTATTGCGGACCCTGTAAGAAAATTCAAATTCCTCAAAGGGAACACTGTTGGCCCACATCAGAACCAAAGTAGTGATCTCCCTTAACTCAACTGTCACCTTTCCGCTCACTTCGACATTACCAGTCAGAATATCAACAGGAGGAGCCGCCCAGATGTTCTCTACCTGCGATTTCTGATCCTTAATTCTGATGTTGATCTCTATCTGAGGGACTAGAAGCATATCAATGTTTTTCTTATCAGAATACGGTATCAAGTCGTATGAACCAAAAGGTCCGCGGACGCTGAATCCCTTGGCAACAAGGATATCGCTAAGATCGCTCTTTATGCCGTTTCCCAGATCAACAAATTGTGGATAAGTAAACCAAAGCATCTCTTTGCTATTGGTCTTATAACTGCCGCTTGAGACCGTAAAGGTCACCCCTGACGAGTTAGGGGCGGCTTGAGTGTCCGGGGTATAATCAAATTTAGCGACGTACGGTTCTGCTTGAATTTGCTGCCCAGGCGGCATCACTGCGCAGCCGACGAGCATCAAAGATGTGAGTAAGATAATAAAAAGTTTCATGATTTCCTATTTCTCCTATTATTTTATGAGCCTACAGTTTATACACGTCCAACGCCGAAGGTCACCCACGCGAGGAACGAGCGTCGGGGGTCCTCGCCTCCGTGCATCTTCACGAACTCAATATTTACGCACCGAAGATAGTCAACACCAAAATCGTACTGTGTTCCATTGCCGGCTATATATACTCAACTTCGAAATCTCCAAATCGCTCTTTCTCGCCCCTTCGTGCTCGTTTCTCAAACACCTTCTTCGCCAACCAGGATTTCGTGAAAGCAATGAGCACAGCGATATTCTGAGCCCAACACCGCTAATCAGCCGCGCGGCTTTTTGCGCCGGTTGCATTAGCATTGTCGGGCGTAATTTGCTTTTGTGCTTTGCCACCAGACATGATCCGTCGGATTGCTTTAACCCACGGCGACCATGGTCTCATTTGAGGTGTCATTCCAAGGGATGCCTGAGCAGTGGATAGAGCGTCTTCGAGTAATGCATCATGCAGAGGACGAATGACAAGAGACCAGGTTAATATTGCAGCACCCTCCAACTCCATCTCTATCGTATGTCGCAGCAGGACAGACCGATGTGTACTCTTGACAACATCGAATTCATGAAACCCATTAAATCCTTTTGGCTTTGTGAAGCAGAACTTGATTGACTGTCCGGGTTTGTATTCCTCAACACAATAACCAATCGGGCCATGTCCACCCTTGGCACCAACACCGAGCGGACGATCGAATTTCATGGGAGGCCAGCATTGCTTTGGCCATAGAAGGTCATCTTCTGAAGAAAGAGAATCAATGAGCTTCGCCGCTTGTTCATCATCAGCTTCGAGTTCGCGCTCATGAATATTTTTAACTTTCATTACAACCTCACATTTCCTCACATTTCGTGATGCCCAACGAAGAAACCGCGCGGAGCTTAGCAATCGGGTGTATTGACTTTCTTATGCCATATCCTTCAAAATATCTCTTGTTGAAATTACTCTGGCATAAGGAAATGATAATGCAGCCATAAAGGATGCATGAACCTCTGATGCTTTAATAATTTTATTTTTAAAAAACAAGTCCATTGTTGCGCATGCATCCTCAGCAACAACACAATTAAAACCCAGGTCGAAAGCTGCACGGGTAGTTGCGTCTATGCACATGTGACTCATTGCGCCACAGATTACGAGATCATCAATGCGCAAATTCTTCAGGAATTCCAATAAGTTAGTATCACGAAAACTGTTTGGATAATTTTTTACGACAACTTCTTCACCTGCTTGGGGAGCTACCCTGTCATTTATTCTGGCTCCATCTGTTCCGGGTAAGAAGAAGGCGTTAGGAGGAATAGAAATGTGCTGTACATGAATAATAGTTGATTTTGTTTTTCTGAATTCAGTCAAGAGAATCCGGGCATTTTCTGCCGCATCCTCAATACCCGCAAGTTGCATCATACCACCTGCAAAATAATCATTCTGTAAATCAATCATAATAAGACATTTTTTCATAAGCTACTCCTTTCTATTTTAGGATCAAAGGACCTAACGTTTGCCATAACCGGGGCAATGGAGCGTAGCGGAATTGCCATTCCGGGTTGATGCGGTTGTCAGCCATGATTGTGCAAGTACTCAAAAATATCGCTCATTAAACTATTAATTGAGCCATATCGCTCTTGTGGCGCTGACAAAATTTCTTGTTCTGTCTGGATATATTTACCTTCAACCAATTCATTACGGCAATTTTCAACAATAGTTTGAGCTGAATCTGGTGTTGTTTCAAGGTGGAATTGCAAACCAATCACCGAATTGCCGAGTTGAAACGCCTGGTTCTCACACCCTTCACTCTTCGCAAGCCGTATCGCACCCCGTGGCAAATCAAATGTCTCTCCGTGCCAATGGAACACCGTTTCTGACGGTGGAAAACGGAAGACTGATCCGTCGTTGGAATCAACCGCATGGATTGGAAACCATCCGATTTCCTTCACGGGGTTACGGAAGATTCTCGCCCCCATTGCGCTTGCGATCAACTGAGCACCAAGGCAAATGCCCAGGACAGGCTTTCCGGACTTGATGACTTCACGAACGAACTGCTTTTCTGAAACAAGCCAGGGGAACTCATCTTCATCATTCACACTCATCGGGCCGCCCATGATCACCAGCAGATCGATTGTTTTTGCATCCGGCAAGTCGATTGTTTCGAAGAGCCGACTATGGGTTACCTCGTACCTGGCTGTTTCAAGCCAGGGTCCAATGCTGCCAAGTCCTTCAAATGGAACGTGCTGTAAGTAGTGAGCGCGCATTGTATCTCCTGTGATGCTGGAATGGCTAACGCCGAGTTCACCGACGGTACGCGGCATTATTGCGCAACGTCCGGTCGAATGATGTGATATGCATCAGTGCTTCCGACAATCTTGTCAAACCGACTATCCATGCACACGCTAATATCGGTAGTGACAAATCTACCATGGATGAAGAGGCTGAAGATTGTTGCTGGTGTGGGGGAAGATTTAGCCTGTTCCAAGGTCTCAAGCTTGATCACTTTCAAAGGCAGTTTTCGCTTCTTTGCTGTTTCGACAAGCGATGAGCCGACATGGTATTCAGTATAAGGACAACGGTTCGAGTAGTAAACAACCAGCCCTCGTTTATGAGGGCACTGACCGCTACGCGCAGATTCGTTGAATTGCGGTCGGCATTTGGATTTCCCCCATGAGATCGATAGAAGGCTGAAGCCGGCGGGAGTAGTGTCAACGACCTCAAAACCCTGCCTGAGTAGCCAGTTGGTGTCGCTCATGAAAGGGAATTTCTTCGCTCCCGCTACGGTGACGAGCCCTTGTTTCTTGTTTTTTCTTGCATCATCAACAACCTCTTGCAGCAACGCTTTGCCGTGCCCCTGCCCCTTGTATTGTCCGGAGACCCAGAAGCAGCCGAGCATCATGTATTCAGGAGCGGTAATGGGAACCCAAGCCTTTTCGGCAGGGCCATGCTCGATGAAAACCTTGGCACGTTCATTCAGGCGACGGAAGATATAACCATTTTCAAATTCATGCAATAGCCACTCCTTTTTCAAGGCGTAGCCCTCAGCGCACTTTTTGTCCGAAAACGCGCAGCAGATATGTTCAGATCCGATACTGTCAGGAGTTAACGTAATGTAGGTCATGTGGATTCCTTTCTGATATATAACGCCGAGTTCACTGGGAGCGTAAGCGATCCGGTGCAACGACTCGTTCGGCAATCATTTATATCCGGTGCCCTTGAAAAAAGTGTAGCAGAACACACCGTCCGTTTCCGCAGTTCGATATAAGTCCTCGATCCCCTGTTCGAAAAGGTGTTGTTCAATGATCCCTGCCTTGATTGCCGATTCGCGGATACCCTCCGTCATAGCCGTGAATGTCCTCCTGGTGAACCCTTCTACCAGGTCGGGTTTGCTGCCATCAACGTAAATCATTCGAGGAGATACAGTAACCGGGTTAAAACCTGCTTGCCGCAACAGCGGATACAGTTCTCTCCCTATCATGGCATTGCCGCCAGCCCGCCGCTGTAATTCGACCTGGCATTGAATCGCTCTATGCGCCGGTTCGCTGTCCGGATAGAAATAGACCGAGCCATGGTCACCCTCGATGACCGTGATTGTGCCGCCCTTCCTTAAGTGGTTTTTCAATACCTGAAGCGCCTTGACAGGCTGCGAGAGATGTTCCAGGACGAAACAGACGAAAATATGATCGAAAGAGTCCAACCCAAAGGGCAAGTTGAAGATATCTGCCTGTTCAAATTGAACGTTGGTCAAGCCTGCGGTTGCTGCTTTTCTCCTGGCTTCAGCCACAGAGTCTTCGGATATGTCCACGGAAGTAAACAAGGCATTCGGGCTGTTGCGCGCGAGGATGATAGTCTGTGCCCCAACGCCACAACCGGCTTCCAGAACACGACTTCCTGGCGGATAAAAAGTGTCGGAATGCAGCAACTCGACCAGGGTAGAGGCCTGGTCTTGTAAACGTATATTCTCTCGATGATCGTAACCGTGAACGTATGCTCTCTTCATGTTTCCTCTTTGTGTCGCAGGAAAAGATCGGCCGGAGCCCAGCGATCGGGTGCATTGACTTTGTTATTCATCACCTGTTATTTAAAAACTGTTCGATCTCCTGCTTGTGTTTTGATACATAACTGCAACCAGGCTCTTCACCGCACTTTCGGCATTTCAGATCGTAGGTGGAATTCATAATTCTGCATCGTGGGCAAGTGTAGTTTTTCCTGATTTCTTTGATCCATTGCTTATAACCGACAGATTTGATTCGGTCCAGATTAACCCAAAGCTCAATCCGGTGAGGCATTGCAGATTGAAATTTTTTCAAGTCCTCGCAGGGATATTCTTCACATTCACTGCAAAAATCTATGCCTCGTTCAGTTGCGCAGGCGAACATCTTGCATTTCTCACAATAAGATAACCTTTTGTCCGACCGGCATCCATAGCATTTGCTCTCTTCCTCCGAAAAATGAAATTGTGCCGCCATCCTTTTGAGTCTTTCCGGATCTTCAGTGGTGGCAATAAACCACGAGCATGCCTCACAGTAAAGGCCACAGACAGCGGCAAATTTTTTGTCTGATTCTCCAGCGTGATTTTTTTCTTCTTGCATGATGCCTCTTAACCTCATTTACAGATGAATGGTATATTTTAAATTGCATAACAAAAGCTAAGCCGAAGCAGCCCACGGGACGCAATCTGCTCTAGCGAAGGGTTATACGATTTTCAAAACACCTTTGCATTGTGGAAAACATGAACATCCCCAAAACTGCTTGCCAGCATTTTGACCATTTTTCGTTTCTCTCAACACCATGGGGCTACCGCATTTTGGGCACGTATTTTCCTTCTTCTTTTCGCTTACGATCTGGTTAACATGTTTTACATGCTCTCTGTTGGTTTTAAATGAGCGCGTTAACATGCCAGCACTTATTTTACTTAAGATTGCGTCAACCTCTGCTTCAGAGAGGACAGGCTGTCTTTTTGATTTGACAAATCGAACATAACCACGGCCATATGTTACCTTTTCTGGCATTTCTGTTTTAAAAGTGCTGTCTCCAACAAAAACAACCAATGAATGAACCTGCTGATCATTCAGCCCAAGCAGGGATTCAATAGTTTTTACGTGCTTGTAGTTTTGGTGCAGAGGGTTTTGGAATTTAATTGAATGCTTGTATATTTTTTGAGTCCATGTCTTCTGGTCGGGGTCACCAAAAATCCACCCTTTCATATTTTTTGTTTCAACTACGAATACGCCGTATATTGAAACGATAATGTGATCAATTTGAGTCGTTCCGTTTTCGGTTGGTAATGTCACATTTTTGATGAGATGGTACACATGCTTATCTAGAAACATCCTTGCCAGGATGTTCACAATGAATTCGCCCGTTATCCCTTTGAACCAAGAAGATTTTATGATGATTATCAAAATCATGATCAGTATAAAATACCCTGTTGCGCCTACAAATTGATTTATAATTGAAGAATAATCCATTCTAGATTCTCACCTTTCTCACATAACGGCGAAATCACCCGGAGCGTAGCGATCGGGTGTATTAATTTTGTTATGCTAAAATATCTTCAATTGGCCATATCTGTTTTCCATGTCTGATTGTAAGAATTGATAATTGCTTTCACCATTAATTGCACGCTATAAACGCACATTATTTAGTACAAGCAAGAACTATTTTTGGGTATAATGCAAATTCCGCTGAAAAAAGCAG